>NZ_JAFJYC010000002.1 GCF_018777395.1 Candidatus Sodalis endolongispinus | reverse complement strand
GAGGCAGCGAACTTCCAGATCGCCTGCGCCTCTTGCGCCGCCGCCGCCAGGCTGTCCACCTGCACAAGCGTTGGCCGCTGCGCCGGCGGCAGAGTCTCCGACCAGGCCAGGGAGCGCAGGACATGATCGGTCGGGTGTTGATACAGCATGGCGTCATCCACGTACAGCAGGCCGTGAACATCATACTGATCGAGCAGACTCAGTACCGTCAGCGTCTGGGGCTTGTCGAGAGGTTGAGCGGCTAATACCCGCCGTGCCGGGTAATCGTACAGATAGGTACCGTTGCAGCAAATGGCCGGCGTGTCTATCTCGAGGACCTGATAGAAGGGGTGAATGGCGACGTGATGCCGGCCGGTGACGACCATCACCTGCAGGCCAGCCTCGCGCGCTGCGCGTAGGGCGGCAAGGGATTCGGGCAAAATACGTTTTTGGCGGGTCAGCAGCGTGCCGTCCAGATCCAGGGCAATAAGGCGATAATCCATAGGTTTCCTATTAGGTAAGTATTTCAATCATACTGCAATGTTACACCCTCAGCGCGTCGGCGAAAACCGTGATAATCTCGCTGGCTAAGGCGCTTTAAGGGTGACATGCTTAACAAAGGCGTGCCATAAAGGTGACGAAACGTTGCCAAATCAGGGACACTATGCCTGCCACAGAAGCGAAATTAGGAGAACATATGAAGCAAATTGTCTACGTTGCCAGCCCGGAAAGTCAGCAAATACACGTCTGGCAAATGGATAACCAGGGCACGCTAACATTGCTGCAAGTGGTGGATACCCCGGGGAAGGGGCAGCCGATGGTCATCCATCCGGCAAACACGCACCTCTATATTGGCGTCCGGCCGTCCTTCGGGGTGGTCAGCTATCGTATTGATGAACATGGCCTGCTGACTGAAGCAGGTATGGCGCCGCTGCCGGGCAGTCCGACGCAACTGACCACCGATTTGCAGGGCGAGACGCTATACAGTGTTTCTTATAGCGGCAGCTGTCTCGGTGTCAGTCCCATCGACGAACAGGGCATCTTCGGTGCGCCGACGCAGACGCTGGAAGGCTTGACCCATTGCCACTCCGCCAATGTCGACACCACCAACCAAGTGCTTTGGGTGCCTTGCTTGCAAGAGGATCGTATCCGGCTCTTCACCATGGGCGAGTCCGGCCAGTTAACCCCGCGCACGCCGGCAGCGTTGGACAGCGTGGCCGGCGCCGGGCCGCGCCATATGGCGTTTCACCACGGCGGCGGATACGCCTACACGATCAACGAGCTCAGCGGTACGGTGGATGTGATTGCCATTGACGCCGCAGGCGCCGGTCCGCGCATCGTGCAGACGTTGGATATTATGCCGGCCGGCTTCAGTGACACCCGCTGGGCGGCGGATATCCATATCACGCCCGACGGACGCTGGCTCTATTGTTGCGATCGTACCGCCAGCGTCATCAGCCGGTTCGCGGTGTCCGAAGACGGCGGGGTGCTCAGTCTGGCAGGCCATCAGACCACCGAAACCCAGCCTCGGGGTTTCAATATCGATAGCCAAGGGCGGTTCCTGGTGGCCGCCGGGCAGAAATCGCACCATATCACGGTTTATGCCATTGACCCGCAATCTGGCGTGCTGGCGCCGCTGGCGCGCTATGCGGTGGGGCAAGGGCCGATGTGGGTGTCCGTGCTGGCGCGTTAACCCTCCGCCTCGCGGTCCGTGGCGCCCCCGTGCTCAAGCCATTACCTTGCGCCCGGGCATGGCGGCGGGCCATCGCATCAGCGGTAAGTCACGGTCAGCGACGCACTGCCCAAAGCGTGGAAATGCACGTTAAAACCAATCATCGCGCCGCTGGCGTTTTCATCGACCTCCAGATGGTCCACATCCAGCGCATGGACGGTGAACTGATAACGGTGGGTTTCTCCCTGCGGCGCCGCCGCGCCGCCGTAGCCCGCACTTCCGAAATCGGTACGTCCCTGCACGGCGCCCGCCGGCAGATTGTCCTGACCGGAGCCTGCCACCTGGGGCAGCATACGCACCTCGGCCGGAATATTGGCTACCAGCCAGTGCCACCAGCCAGAGCCGGTCGGCGCGTCTGGATCAAATACCGTAATGACAAAACTTTTGCTGCCTGCCGGTACATTATCCCAGGCCAGATGCGGCGAAATATTATCCCCTTGATATCCCATACCGTTAAACACATGGCGCTCAGGTAACGTCGCGCCGGGTTGTAGATCGTTGCTAAAGAGAGTAAACACGCGGGCATTCTCCTGTCTGGCATTAGCGGTTAAGGATTTTTAATAAATTTTGCGCGGTGGCCGTCGACGAGGCCGGGTTCTGGCCGGTGACCAAATGGCCATCCGTTACCGAACAGGACTGCCAATCCTCGCTGCGCTCAAAGTGGCCGCCGTGGCGCCGAAGCTCATCTTCCACCGAGAACGGCACCACGGTAGTCAACCGGCCAGCTTGCTCTTCGCTATTGGTAAAACCGGTGACCCGCTTCCCCGCCACCAGCGGCGTACCGTCAGGCTTTTTCGCATGGCGCAGCACCCCTGGCCCATGGCAGACGGCCGCCACCGGTTTGCCGTTGGCGAACGTTTGCTCGATAAGGGCGATGGAATGGGGATCTTCCGCCAGATCCCATAACGGACCATGGCCGCCGGGATAAAACAGGGCATCAAACTCTTCCGCCCGCAAAGTATCGACTCTGACGGTGGCGGCCAGGGCCTGCTGCGCTGTCGGTGCGAAACCGCTCGGTGTCCTGGGTTTGCGCGTCCGCTTCGTCGCTTTTCGGATCCAGCGGTAGCTGGCCACCTTTCGGCGAGGCCAGGGTTATCTCTACTCCGGCATCATGCAGAGTATAATACGGCGCGACCAGCTCTTCCAGCCAGAAACCGGTCTTATCACCGGTATCGCCTAACCGGTCATGGGATGTCAAGATTATGGCGACTTTCATCAGCATTCTCCATTGGTTGCGGCGCGCGGGACAAGGATCGCCGGCGACGACGCTCTGACCAGATGCCATAAGAGCGGCCCGCGAGTTCGTGGCTGGCGCCATCGGCCCGGTCATCACCCCGCTCATCGCGGCTCATCGGCGCTCGGCACGGTTTCGCCGAGCCGCATTCATGCTCGCCGGCGGCGGAACGCCTCGTGCCGCAAGCGTCAGAGGTTAAGCATAGCGTATGTGGCCCGGCGCGCATGCGCACCCTGTGCCGCCGGCGTCACGGGAGAAAATGCGCCGGTTGGTCCAGGGCGCCGGCGATAGCGTCGATGAGCCGCGCCAGCGCCGGCGGTGAGATGATATAAGGCGGCATCAGGTAAATCAGCTTGCCGAAAGGACGGATCCACACGCCGCTGACGACAAACCAGCGCTGCAGCGCCGCCATGTTGACCGGCTGCGTCGTTTCCACTACGCCAATGGCGCCGAGCACACCCGCACATCGCGCACCCGCGGATGACTGGCCAGCGGTGATAACCCGGCGCTAAGCGCGGCGGCAATCGCCGCCACGCGCGGGCGCCAGCGTTCATCCTCCAGCAGCGACAGGCTGGCGTTGGCGGCGGCGCAGGCCAGCGGATTGGCCATAAACGTCGGCCCGTGCATGAAACAGCCGGCGTCGCTCTCGCTGATAGTATCCGCCACGTGGCGACGGGTCAGCGTGGCGGCGAGAGACAGGGCGCCGCCGGTCAAGGCTTTGCCCACACAAAGAATATCCGGCGCGATTGCAGGCGAACCATTCGCCGGTGCGGCCGAAACCGGTTGCGATTTCATCGGCAATCAGCAATATGCCATAGCGATCGCACAGCGCCCGCGCCCGGCGCAGGTATTCGGGATGGTAAAAGCGCATCCCGACGGCGCCCTGCACGATCGGCTCCAGGATCACCGACGCTAGCGTGCGGTGGTGGGCGGCTAATAGAGTAGCCAACGGCGCGTCGTCTCCTTCGAGCCAGGTGTCGTCGAAACGGCGTCGGGGAGCCTCAACGAACCGATGCGGTGGCAGGTAGCCCTGATACAGGCTATGCATTGAGTTATCGGGATCGCAAACCGACATCGCGCCAAAGGTATCGCCATGATAGCCCTGACGCAGGGCAAGCAACTCGCGCCGCGGTTCGCCGCGCGCCTGCCAATATTGCAGCGCCATTTTTATCGCCACCTCCACGGCCACCGAGCCGGAATCCGCCAGGAAAACGCACTCCAGACCGGCCGGCGTCAGCGCCACCAGCCGACGACACAGGGCTACCGCTGGCGGGTGGGTAATGCCGCCGAACATCACATGGGACATGCGGCCGATTTGTTCGTTCATCGCCTGATTGATAACAGGGTGATTGTAGCCGTGAATGGCCGCCCACCAGGAAGACATGCCGTCCACCAGGCGGAGGCCGTTGCTGAGGGTCAGCTCACAGCCGTCGGCGGCGACCACAGGATAGGCCGGCAGCGGCCGGGTCATGGAGGTGTAAGGGTGCCAGATATGGCGGCGGTCGAAGGCGAGGTCATCAGCCTGCATCGGATCATCCTGTAAACTAAATTTTAAATATATGGTTGACAGTGTAGCGGCAAACTCTACACTGACGCCATCTATTTCCTTCAAGATGCTGTGGATAACCGTTATGTCAACCTCTCAACGCTGGACGCTGGCGCAGGCCAGAGCGCTGTTTGATAAACCGTTTCTTGAGTTGCTGTTCGAGGCCCAACAAGTGCACCGCCAGCACTTCACGCCGGGCGAGGTTCAGGTCAGCACGCTGTTGTCGATCAAAACCGGTGCCTGCCCCGAGGATTGCAAGTATTGTCCGCAAAGCGCGCGTTACAGCACCGGGCTTGAGAGCGAGCGGCTGATGCAGGTGCAGCAAGTGCTGGACGCCGCCCGTAAGGCACGGGACGCCGGTTCAACGCGCTTTTGCATGGGGGCTGCCTGGAAAAACCCGCACGACCGCGATATGCCGCTGCTTGAGCAGATGGTGCAGGGCGTGAAGGCGATGGGGCTTGAGACTTGCATGACGCTTGGCATGCTTAACGATGGGCAGGCGCAGCGGCTGGCGGAGGCGGGGCTGGATTTTTATAACCACAACCTGGATACCTCGCCGGAATTTTACGGCAGTATCGTCACGACCCGCAGCTACCAGGACCGGCTCGATACCCTGAGCAAAGTCCGGCAGGCGGGGATTAAAGTGTGCTCCGGCGGCATCGTCTGGCTGGGGGAGGATATCCGCGATCGCGCGGGGCTGCTGGTGCAACTGGCCAATTTGCCGACGCCGCCGGAAAGCGTACCCATCAATATGCTGGTGAAGGTAAAAGGAACGCCGCTAGCCGATAATGAGGATGTCGATCCGTTGAGTTTATTCGCACCATCGCCGTGGCGCGCATTATGATGCCGCGCTCACGCGTGTGCCTGTCGGCGGGACGGGAGCAGATGAACGAACAGACCCAGGCGCTATGTTTTATGGCCGGTGCCAACTCCGTGTTCTACGGCTGTAAATTACTCACCACGCCTAACCCGGAAGAGGATCGCGACATGGCACTGTTTCGCAAGTTGGGCATCAATATCGAACGTCGCACCGCCACCCAGGGCGATGTGGCACAGCAAGCGCAACTGGCTGAAGACCTGCTCACCGCAGATACGGCGCATTACTACAATGCGTCACGCTAATGGCCGACGGCTGGATGTCGCGTATCGATGGTGCGCTGGCGCAGCGGCGCCGGGAGCAGACCTACAGCGAACGACGGGCGCTCAGCGGCGGCAACGCTCGCCTTATCCGCGACGGCAATAGACAGTACCTGAATTTCTCCAGCAACGACTATCTGGGATTGGCGCGCCACCCCGAGGTGATTGCGGCATGGCAGCAGGGCGCGGCGCAGGCGGGGGTAGGGGGATCGGGGCATGTCACCGGTTACAGTCTGCATCATCAGCGGCTGGCCGACTGGCTGGGCTTTCCGCGTGCGCTGCTGTTTACCTCGGGTTTCGCCGCCAATCAGGCGTTGGTGGCGGCATTAACGGCCTTCGGCGACCATATTTTAGCGGATCGCTTAAGCCACGCTTCGTTGCTGGAGGCGGTAATGCACTCGCCGGCGACGTTACGGCGCTTCGCCCACAACGATGCCGACGCCATGCAGCGTCTGTTGCGTCGCGATTGCGCCGGCAACCGTTTGGTTATCACGGAAGGCGTGTTCAGCATGGACGGCGATCGGGCGCCGCTGCCGGCGTTGGCGGAGATAACCCGGGCCGCCGGCGGCTGGCTGATGCCCATGGTATCGGCGTCGTCGGCGAGGAAGGACGCGGCTGCGCCTGGGCGCCGGCCGGCCGGACCTGCTGGTGGTCACCTTTGGCAAGGCGGTGGGCGTCAGCGGCGGTGCTGTGCGCGGCGCCGGTGGCCGAATACCTATTACAGTTCGCGCGTCATTTGATTTACAGCACCGCGCCGCCGCCGGCGCAGATAGCGGCTATTGACGCCGCCTTAAGCGTCGTGCGCCGCGGCGACGCCCTGCGCCAACGCCTTTGGGACAATATCGCCAGTTTCCGCCGCGGCGCCGCGGCGCTCGGATTTGCGCTGTCGCCATCAGACACCGCCATTCAACCGCTGGTGATTGGCGATAATTTACGCACGCTGCAACTGGCACAGCGCCTGCGCGAGCGCGGCGTGTGGCTGACGGCGATCCGTCCGCCTACCGTGCCGCCGGGCGGCGCACGGCTGCGCATTACGCTTACCGCCGCTCATCTGGCCGACGATATTGATACGCTGCTGGAGGCGCTCTCCGATGCCAATCAGCAACACGCATAATCTGCCGGCGGACCTTAAACCGGGCGGCGCACGGCTGCGTATTACGCTCACCGCCGCCCATCTGACCGACGATATTGATACATTGCTGGAGGCGCTATCCGATGCCCAACACCAAAACGCATAATCCGCCGTCGGACCATAAGCCGGGCATCGCCCGCCTTTTCAGCCGCGCCGCACCGCATTACGACCGTCACGCTGCCTTTCAGCGCGCCTGCGGCGATAGGCTTTGTGACCTGATAGGGCCAGTCACAAGAGGGCGGCTGCTCGATGCGGGCTGCGGCACCGGCTGGTTCAGCCGGCGCTGGCAAGCGCAGGGCAATCAGGTGGTAGCCCTTGATCTCTCCGCCGCCATGCTGGGCTATGCCCGACAACAACGGTCTGCGGGGGCCTACGTCGTGGGCGATATCGAACGGCTGCCGCTGGCGACGGAATCGATGGACAGGGTATTCAGTAATCTGGCGGTACAGTGGTGCGATGATTTGCCGCAGGCGCTGGCGGAGCTGTACCGTGTGCTGCGGCCCGGTGGCCTGCTGGCGTTATCCACCCTGGCGCAAGGATCGCTGGAAGAACTGGCGCAGGCGTGGGGACAGGTGGATGACGGCGTACATATCAACCGTTTTCTGCAGCAGCCTTTGCCCCTTATCGCCATCGCCTGCTGGCCGAGCCGCATCGCTTGCACTACCCGCAACTGACCGATTTGTTGCGGGAAATCAAGGGGGTGGGCGCCGGTTATCTTCACGATGGCCGCACGCCCGGACTGACCAGCCGCAGCCGCTTGCGGGCATTGGAGGCCAGCTGGCCGCACCGGCCGGCGGGGCTGCCGCTGAGTTATCGCGTGGTTTATGGGGTTATCTACCGTGACTAAACGTTTTTTTGTGACCGGGACCGATACCGATATCGGTAAAACCCTGGCGGCGTGCGCGTTGCTGCAATCCGCCGCGCGCGCCGGCTATCGCACCGCGGGGTAAAAACCGGTAGCCTCGGGGTGTGAACTGACCCCCGAGGGGCCGCGTAACCGCGATGCGCTGGCGCTGATGGCCAACGGCACCGTGACGCTTGACTATCAGCAGGTCAACCCGCTGGCGTTTATTGCGCCGACCTCGCCCCATATTGCCAGCCGCGATGAAGGCCGGCGCATCGACGCTGCCGCGTTATCGGCGGGACTTCGGACGGTGGCAACCGCCGCCGACTGGCTAGTGGTGGAGGGGGCGGGAGGCTGGTTTACCCCACTGAGGGAAACGCTTAGCTACGCCGATTGGGTCGTCGCCGAGCGGCTGCCGGTGATTATGGTGGTCGGGATGAAACTCGGCTGTATTAATCATGCGCTGCTGACGGCGCTGGCGGTACAACAGGCGTGGCTACCGTTGGTTGGGTGGATTGCCAATCATCCTACGCCGGTTAGCCACCGGCCGCGGGACTATCTGGCGGCGCTGCAACAGCGGCTGGATGCCACTTTGTTGGGGGAAATCCCCTGGCTTGACGCGGCGGAAAACGCACCCTTGGCCGACTATCTTGACCTCTCACTCTTGGAGGGCCCGTATTAAGTAGACCCGTTTGGGCCGGCTGTCGGCGGTGCCGTCGCGGGAAGCAAAACGCGCGCTGCTGTTATCCGCATCCTCCGCCACCGATACCATCGCGCGGCGGCGAGCGCTATCATTGAGGCCAGGCAGCAGCAGGGTGGCGTTGCGGGTTGTCTTAGCTCGCCAAATAGCCTTGGATCAGTGCATTGTCCTGCTCGTCCAACAATCCCTGGTCCACGTTGCGGCCGCCTTCCAGCAGGTAATAACGATCGCCGGTGAGAACACCCAAGGGTAATTGCTGTTCCACCAGTAACAACGTCAGCCCGAACTCATGCTGCATGCGCCGCAGAATGTGGCCGAATTCCTGTGCCGCCGCCGGCAGCAAACCGGCGGTGGGCTCATCGAGAATTAATAGCTCTGGTTTCGGCATTAACGCTCGCGCGAGGGCGAGCTGTTGCTGCTGGCCGGCGGTAAGCTCGCCGGCGCGCGCGCCGTCTGGCGAAAAGAAACGGAAACAGATTATGGACCATTTCCGGTACCTGCCGGTTATGATTGCGCCCGGCCAGCAGGGCGACGTGCAGATTCTCCTCCACGCTCAGTTGCGAAAAAATCTGCCTGCCCTGCGGTACATAACCGATACCAAGTGATGCGCGCGCCTCGGCAGGATGCGCCAACAGATCCTGCGCCTCTTCCCCCCGCAACTGCCAGGTGACGCTGCCGCTGCTGACCGGGACATGGCCCATGATGCAATTGATTAACGTGGTTTTACCGACGCCTTTGCGTCCCAGCAGGCAAGTGCATTGGCCATAGGGCAACTCCAGATGGATGTCCCGCAGAATTTGCCTCGGGCCATAAGACTGATTTACCGCGTGCATTCGTAACATAGGCTAGCTGCCTCCCCTTGTGAAATAACCGTCGTCGGTTCCTTGGGTACCGGTGCGAGCGACTTCGGCGTGCCGGCCAATGGTTGTAGCAACTATCAGGCCAACCGTGGTCACCGGCGGTATCAGCGGCAGGATGCACTGAGCGGGCTGGCCATTGGCAGGATAAAAAAGGTTTGCCGCGGCGATTTTGCCGGACAAAGTGCGGAATAATGCACTTTGTCGGTGCCTTGCGTGATTGTTGTGGTGCAAGCGGTGCCGCTAACACCCGTAAGACACAAGTAAGATGCGCCACCGCCCTCTACCAGATCACGGTCCTGTACAATGATAGGGAGGGTTTAGTTATTTTTGGCATAACAAGCCCCATAATAAAGACAAAAAATAGCTAAAAAAACCTTTTGTCATCTTTCTTTCAAGTTATTCAATTTTGTGGAACGCAAGCTATAAGCGGGGCGGTAGGAGTTATCCACTATTCCTGTGGATAACCGTGTGCATTAGGTTTAGAAAAACCCTCCGGTGCGAGAGCGGGCGCGGGTTGGCTGCGTTTTGCCTGTATTCTCCACGCTTTTTTTATTCGCGTATTTACAACCATTTATGTAAAATCAAGTAAATTTGTAAGCGAAGCGCCTGTCGCCTCTGTTTCGTCATCGGGAGGCTTCGCGCGCGGTCCCATCCCCTGTTGGTTAATCACCTTTTCCGCTCAAAGTCAACACATTTTCCCTTCACTGGAGATGCACTTTTGTGGCTATAGTCTGTCTAATTACTGGTATTGTATCCAGTGGTTATCTACTGGTAAAATAGCCCGAGCGTTCCCATACTCATAGAGTAGCCCGCCACCCACATTTCCAGCAGGTAGTTATTACAAATGAGTAAAGCATTTAAACTGGTTTCATCGTTTAAACCGTCCGGCGATCAGCCGGAGGCCATTCGTCGCCTGGAAGACGGGTTGGAGGATGGTCTGGCCCATCAGACTCTGCTTGGCGTGACCGGGTCAGGGAAAACCTTTACCGTGGCAAATGTGATAGCGGACTTGAACCGTCCTACCATGGTGCTGGCGCCCAATAAAACGCTGGCGGCACAGCTGTACGGCGAAATGAAAACGTTTTTCCCCGATAATGCGGTGGAGTATTTTGTCTCTTATTACGATTATTATCAGCCGGAATCCTATGTGCCCAGCTCTGATACCTTTATCGAGAAGGATGCGTCGGTCAACGAACATATCGAGCAGATGCGTTTATCCGCCACCAAAGCGCTGCTGGAGCGACGCGATGTCATCGTGGTCGCGTCGGTTTCCGCCATCTATGGCCTGGGGGATCCTGATGCGTATCTGAAGATGATGCTGCACCTGACGCGCGGCATGTTAGTCTCTCAGCGCAGCATCGTTAACCGGCTTTCGGAGCTGCAGTATACCCGCAACGATCAAGCTTTTCAGCGCGGCACCTTCCGCGTGCGCGGCGAAGTTATTGATATTTTCCCCGCCGAGTCTGACGAAGTGGCGCTACGCGTTGAGCTGTTCGACGATGAAGTAGAGCGCCTGTCGCTATTTGATCCACTCACCGGTCATGTCAGTCAGGAAGTGCCCCGTTACACTATTTACCCGAAGACCCAATACGTCACCCCGCGCGAGCGTTTGTTACAGGCGATGGAGGATATCAAAGTGGAGCTGGCCGAACGGCGTCAGTCGCTGCTGGCTGCTGGCAAGTTGCTGGAAGAGCAGCGCCTGTCCCAGCGTACCGCCTTCGATCTGGAAATGATGAACGAACTGGGCTACTGCTCGGGGATCGAGAATTACTCCCGCTACCTGTCCGGGCGTGGGCCGGGCGAGCCACCGCCGACGCTGTTTGATTATTTGCCGGCCGATGGCCTGCTGGTGGTGGACGAATCCCATGTCACCATTCCGCAAATCGGCGGGATGTACCGTGGCGACCGAGCGCGTAAAGAGACACTGGTGGAATACGGTTTCCGACTGCCGTCGGCGCGGGACAACCGGCCGATGAAGTTTGAAGAATTCGCCTCGCTGGCGCCGCAGACCATTTATGTTTCCGCGACGCCCGGCCACTATGAACTGGAGATGTGCGGCAATGAGGTCATCGATCAGCTGGTGCGGCCGACTGCTCTGCTGGATCCGCTCATCGAGGTGCGACCGGTCGGAACCCAGGTGGACGACCTGCTGTCGGAAATACGCCACCGGGTGCAGATAAACGAGCGGGTGCTGGTCACCACCTTGACCAAGCGGATGGCGGAAGATTTGACCGAATATCTCGAAGAGCACGGCGAACGGGTGCGCTACTTGCACTCAGACATAGAAACCGTGGAGCGGGTGGAGATTATCCGCGATTTGCGTCTCGGCGAATTCGACGTGCTGGTCGGCATCAACTTGCTGCGTGAGGGGCTGGATATGCCAGAAGTGTCGCTGGTGGCGATACTGGACGCCGACAAAGAGGGCTTTTTACGCTCCGAGCGGTCGCTTATCCAGACCATCGGCCGCGCGGCGCGTAACCTCAACGGCAAAGCTATCCTGTATGGCGATAAGATCACGCCGTCGATGGCGCGCGCGATTGAGGAAACCGAGCGCCGGCGCGAGAAACAGCATGCCTATAATCTGGCCAACGGTATCGTGCCACAGGCGCTGAATAAGCGCATCGCCGATATCATGGAGCTGGGCCAGTCGCCGGTGCACGCCAAGCACAAAAAACGCAAGGCGATGGAGGCGGCGGCGAAGTATGGCGATTTGACGCCGAAAGCGCTGGAGCAAAAGATCCGCGAACTGGAAACCCGCATGCAGCAGCATGCGCAGAATCTGGAATTTGAAGAGGCCGCCAGCGTGCGCGATCAAATTCACGCGCTGCGTGAGCAATTTATCGCCGTTTCCTGATCCGCCAGCGCGTCCAGCGCTTCAGCCGCTCCCTGTGGGGGCGAGGCTAGCGCGGGGCAAGGGTTAAGCGCCGTGGCTGTGAGCGCTTGGTTTGGCGTCGTGGGGGTTGATCATGCGCCGGGCGCCGTGGCGGTAACCCCCGGAGTGGAGCCATGGGGCGGGCGTTGAGGGGGTCCCTCCAGGGCGGTTGCTCTTAGGGTCGTTTGCCAGCCTGCGCCCGGCGTACCGGGCGTCGACTGTCAGCCGAGGGACTGCAGCGCCAGATCCAGCGCTTGGCGCAGCAGCGCGCGATCGTGGTGGTGGGGTTCATCCTCCGCCGCCAACGGCCGCTGTATTATGACGCGATCCGCCAGATTTTCCGCCGCCGTGGCCGGCCCGATAACCACCCCGTCAATCACCTTTTCCCGGCCGATGGCCTGCTCCATCATGTGCACTTTCTGCGCCAGCGTCATACTCGCCGCCGCAACGCTGAGCTCCCGGCCCAGGTTATCAAGGTAAATCATCGGCGCGCGGGCGCAACGCAACGCCTGCGTCAAATCTTCCAGCAGCAATAGAGGCATCAGGCTGGTCAGAAAACTGCCCGGGCCGATAATGATCAGATCCGCACCGGCGATGGCCAGCAGCGCTTCGCGCGTGGTCGTCACCGGCGCTGTCAACGTCAGTTGGACGGGCAGTTTGGCCAGCCGGTCAATGGCCACTTCACCGTACACGGTGTCGCCGGCCAGCGTGGTGGCTTGCAAATCAACCGGTTGTTCCGACATCGGGATCAGGCTGGCATTGACTTTAAGCAGGTTGCGAATGAGGTTGATGGCCTCGAGCGGCCTAACGCTGAGATTGTCCAGCGCCTTCAACATCAAATTGCCCAGATTATGGCTCGCCAGTTCGCCATGGCCGCCGAAGCGGTATTCAAACATCGCCGAGGAGATGCTCGGTTCGGCGATCAGCTGATTGAGGCAGTTGCGGGTATCGCCCCAGGCGATACCGCCTTCGGATTGCCTGATGCGGCCGGAGGAGCCGCCGTTATCGGTGGTGGTCACAATGCCCGTCAGTCGTGACCCCAAAAAGGATAGCGCAGACATGACCCGGCCCAAGCCGTGGCCGCCTCCCATGGCGACCACCTGATCCAGATCGGCTAACGTTCTGTTGCGCATAGGTCTCCTGATGGTGTGAAGCGGGTGTCTGAGGCTGAGTGTGGCATAAAATAGCGTATTTGCCGGCAAAAGCGAACCGGGTCGCGCGCCGATAAGCGGTTTTTGGCAACTAAAATGGAAAACCATCGCAATTTCAACGTTATATATAAATTTATATAACGGTCTTTCGCGCTGTACGCATGGTAACCGCGTGGCTTTAAGGCTATTATAGTAGATAGTCAAGCATTCCTTTTCGCCCCGTTAGGCGTAAAGGTATACATAACTCCTAGCCTTTACGCCTAAGTGGCCCGTTTGAGCCATACGAGGTTCTGGCCGTGGCGAAGCCACCAGGGTGCAGGGTAGAAATGCCGGCATCTCCCGTATTTGGAAAGGTGTTACTGTGTCACAACTCATCGATGCGTTCGAGCGCAGATTTTACTATCTGCGCTTGTCAGTCACGGACGTTTGTAATTTCCGCTGCAACTACTGCCTGCCTGATGGCTATCGCCCGCAGGGTACCCGCAATACCGGCTTTCTATCGCTGGACGAGATCCGCCGCGTCACCCGCGCCTTCGCCGAGCTGGGGACAGAAAAGGTCCGCCTCACCGGCGGCGAACCGTCGCTGCGGCGGGATTTCACCGATATCACTGCAGCGGTGCGCGCCAATCAGGCTATCCGTACCGTCGCGGTCACCACCAACAGGTATCGGCTGGCGCGTGATGTCGCGGCCTGGCGCGACGCCGGGCTCACGGCGCTGAACGTTAGCGTCGACAGTCTGGACGCCCGCCAGTTTCAGGCTATTACCGGCCAGGATAAATTCCATCAGGTGATGGCCGGCATCGATGCCGCCTTCGAGGCCGGTTTTGACAAGGTAAAGGTCAATACCGTGCTACTGCGCGACGTGAACGACGTTCATCTGGATACGTTCCTGGCGTGGATCAAACCGCGACCGCTGCAGCTGCGCTTTATCGAGCTGATGGAGACCGGCGACGGCAGCGCGCTGTTCCGTGAGCGTCACTTTTCTGGCGATCTTATTCGCCGGCGGCTGGAGCAACGCGGCTGGCAATGCCAGCCGCGCGGGCGCACGGATGGCTCGGCGCTGGTGTTTCGCCATGTGGATTATCAGGGCGAAATCGGCCTTATCATGCCTTACGCCAAAGATTTCTGCGCCAGCTGCAATCGCCTGCGCGTGTCGTCGCTGGGAAAATTGCACCTGTGCCTGTTTGGCGACGGCGGTGTTCCGCTGCGCGATTTGCTCGACAGCGACGCTACGCTTGAAGCGCTGAAAACCCGTATCGCGGGCGGATTGCAGCATAAAAAACAGACCCATTTTTTGCATCAGGGCAATACCTGCATCACCCGCAACCTTTCCTATATCGGCGGCTAGGCCTGCCCGGAGAAAACGTATGTCGCGACTAACCCATATTACCGAGCGCGGCGAGGCGCATATGGTGGATGTTTCCGCCAAAGCTGATACGGTGCGCGAAGCGCGCGCCAGCGACTATGTCACCATGGCGCCCGCCACGTTGGCGATGATCCTCGACGGCCAGCATCATAAAGGCGATGTGTTCGCCACCGCCCGCATCGCCGGTATTCAGGCGGCGAAGCGCACATGGGAGTTGATTCCTTTGTGCCACCCGCTGTTACTCAGCAAGGTCGAGGTGCAACTGACGGCCAAAACCGAACAGCACCGGGTGCGGATTGAGGCGGTCTGCCGCCTGACCGGTAACACCGGCGTGGAAATGGAGGCGCTGACCGCGGCCTCGGTGGCCGCCCTGACGATTTACGATATGTGCAAGGCGGTGCAAAAGGATATGGTTATCGGCCCGGTGCGCCTGCTGGAGAAAAGCGGCGGTGAATCTGGCGATTTCACGGGGGATGAGGCGTGATTACGGTGTTGTTCTTTGCCCAGGTCCGCGAGCTGACCGGTGTCGAGCGTTTATCGGTCGACGCGGGATTCGCCTCGGTGGAAGCTCTGCGTCAGGCGCTGGCGGCGCGCGGCGATCGCTGGGCGCTGGCGCTGGAACCGGGCAAACTGCTGGCGGCGGTCAATCAGTCGCTGGTGACGGCGGAGAACCCGCTGGCCGCCGGCGATGAAGTGGCGTTCTTCCCACCTGTCACGGGGGGCTAAATGGAGGCAACCCTGATTGAGGTTGGCGCGGGCGATTTCGACGTCGCGGCGCTGTATGCCTGGCTGTACGCCAGCGATAACGATGGTGCGGTAGTCACCTTTACCGGCAAAGTGCGCAGCCATAATTTGTGCGCCGAGGTCAGTAAGCTGACGTTGGAACATTATCCAGACATGACCGAAAAAGCGCTGGCGGACATCGCGGCGCAGGCGCGCGAGCGCTGGCCGCTGACCCGGATCGCCTTGCTGCATCGCGTCGGCGAACTCGGCGCTGGCGAGCGAATTGTCTTTGTGGGCGTCAGCGGCGCTCACCGCGCCGCGGCGTTCAGTGCCGCAGAATATATGATGGATATTCTCAAAACCCTGGCGCCGTTCTGGAAACGGGAGTCAACCCCTGCCGGCAGCCGCTGGCTGGACGCGCGCGTCAGCGATCAACGCGCGGCCGAACGTTGGCAAGGTTGTTCTCCTGCCGGTGAAACAGACAGCACCGGCTGAGCCGTCGGCCGCGATGGCGGGGCACAGCCATCATCGAGCGCGCTGCTGTATAAGGGCACTGCCTTCATCGAGTGCGCGGTTATGTAAGGGAACCGCCTTCGTCGAGTGCGCGGTTATGCGAGGGGCACTGCCTTCATCGTGTGCGCGGTTATGTAAGGGAACCGCCTTCGTCGAGCGCGCGGTTATGCGAGGGGCACTGCATTACATCGTGTGTGCGGTTATGTAAGGGAACTTCCTTCGTCGAGCACGCGGTTATGCGAAGGGGACTGCCTTCATCGAGTGCGCAGTTATGTGAAGAGGACATCCTCTGCCGGCCGTGCTTTTATGCGAGGGGGCATTCTACGTCGGGCGCGCTTTTATGATATACTTGGCAGAGGTGGGTCGTCCGCGCGGCCTGGGATAATTCGCCCGCGTGCGGCCTATAACTCTTTCGCAAACTCAAAGGTGATAGTCATGGATCGCTTTCCCCGCTCCCAGGGTTCCATCGTAGAACGCGCCAACAGCGCGGTGCAGCCGTTTATGGCGCAGGTCTACGGCTGGATGACCTGCGGATTGCTGTTAACCGCCTTCGTGGCCTGGTACGCCGCCCGCACCCCGGCGCTGCTGCAGTTTATTTTCTCCAGTCAGATTACCTTTTTTGGTCTGATTATCGCCCAATTGGCGCTGGTGTTTGTCATTTCGGGCATGGTCAACCGCCTTAGCGGTGCGGTGGCGACGTCGCTTTTCATGCTGTACTCGGCGTTAACCGGGCTGACGCTGGCGAGTATTTTCATCGTCTATACCGCGACCTCCATTGCCAGCACCTTTGTTGTGACCGCCGGCATGTTCGGCGCCATGACGCTTTATGGCTATACCACCAAGCGGGATTTAAGCAGTTTCGGCAACCTGCTGTTTATGGCGCTTATCGGTATCGTGCTGGCATCGCTGGTGAATATCTGGCTGAAAAGCACCGCGCTGATGTGGGCGGTAACCTATATCGGCGTTGTGGTGTTCGTCGGACTGACTGCCTATGACACCCAGAAACTGAAGAACATGGGCGCACAACTGTCGTTGGACAATAAAGACCAGTTCCGTAAATATTCCATCGTCGGCGCTCTGAGCCTGTATTTGGATTTCATCAATCTGTTTTTGATGTTGCTGCGTATCTTTGGCAATCGACGCTAAGCCGGAGCCGAGGATACGATGAGCGATCTTGCCCAACGGTTGGCCGGCATTCCCCGGCTGGATATTATTGTCCCGCCGACGCCGCTCGAGCATCTCCCCCGGCTGTCGGACTTTCTCGCGCGCGATATCTTTATCAAGCGCGACGATTTCACCCTGCTGGGCCTGGGCGGCAACAAGCTGCGCAAGCTGGAGTATCTGGCCGCCGATGCCCTGCGCCAGGGCGCCGACACACTGTTGACCGCCGGCGCCATCCAGTCGAACCACGTGCGGCAGACGGCGGCGCTGGCGGCCAAATTGGGTTTGCACTGCGTCGCGCTATTGGAACAGCCGACCGGTACGTCCGGTGGGAATTACCTGACCAACGGCAACCGGCTGTTGCTCGATTTGTTCCAGTGCGAGGTCATCGCGTGCGAGGCCATCACCCAACCCGTCCAGCAGTTGGCAGATGCGGCGCTGCGCCTGGAGGCGCAAGGTTTTCGGCCTTATGTCATACCGGTGGGTGGCTCCAATGCACTAGGCTCGCTGGGCTATGCCGGTTGTGCGCTGGAGATAGCCCATCAGTGCCAGGGAGTGATTCAGCCGGGCGCGGTGGTAGTGCCTTCGGGCAGCGGCGGCACGCACGCGGGACTGGCGGTCGGGCTGGCCGCCGTGCTGCCGGAAACGGCGTTGATCGGCGTGACCGTTTCGCGCCGCTCGGAGCAACAGCCCCTCATTGCGGGTCTGGTGGCACAAGTGAGAGAGCAATTGTCGCTCGCACCGCCGGCCGCGGAGATTATCCTGTGGGACGAGTATTACGCACCTGGCTATGGTCTGCCCAATGACGAGGGCCGCGAGGCGATTGAGCTACCCGCGCGTCTGGAGGGCATTGTGCTGGACCGGTTTATACCGGTAAGGCCATGGCAGGGCTGATTGATGGCCTGGAACGCGACCGTTTTCCCGACGGGCCGCTGGTGTTCGTGCATACCGGCGGCGCGCCGGCGCTGTTTGCTTATCATCATCTGGAGACCCGATGAGCGCGATTGAAGTTAAATGGCTGGTTAAGACGTTTAACGACCACATGGTGCTCGAGTGTACCAGTCTCGCGGTAAATCCCGGCGAGGTGTTGGAGATAGTGGGCCCGAGCGGGTCCGGCAAAACCACGTTGTTGCGCAGTATAAACCTGCTGGAGACGCCGGATGACGGCAGTATTCAGGTGGGAGATATCACCATCTACGCCAGCCGTCCGCTGAGCGACCAGAAAGCGCAAATCCGCGCCCTGCGCCAGCAGGTCGGGTTTGTGTTTCAGAATTTTAATCTGTTTCCCCACCGCTCGGTGCTCGACAATATCATTGAGGGGCCGCTGGTGGTGAAGAAGGAGCCACGCGCCGAGGTGGTCGCGCGCGCGCGAACTGCTGGCCAAGGTGGGTCTGAGCGGCAAAGAGGACGCCTTTCCCAAACGGCTGTCCGGCGGTCAGCAGCAACGGGTGGCTATCGCCCGCGCGATGGCGATGCGTCCGGCGGTGATTTTGTTCGATGAACCGACGTCGGCGCTCGATCCCGAATTGGTGGGCAAGGTGCTCAGCACCATCCGCGCGCTGGCCGAGGAGCGATGCACCATGGTTATCGTCACCCACGAGATGGGATTTGCCCGCGACGTCGCCGACCGCGCGATTTTTATGGATGAGGGCAACATCGTGGAGCAGGGGCCCGCGCGTGATGTCTTCGCGCATCCGGATTTTTCTCAATAAATTTCTCGGCGCCTGACAGCAAAGGCACGCTCCACCGCCTTGTCCCCGGTGGGGCGGGAAGGATTACAGTTATTTACCGGATACTCGTGCCCAACGGCCGGATATTTTGCTACAATCTCGTTATTGATGTTTTGTCCGTTCACCATGGTAAGGCTTTGCCTCCCATCTGATTATCCCCCTGAGCGCGGTTTCGGCCGGCGACATCGGGGCGGGTCTGGAGTTTTTCAGTCTATGTCATTTGATTCACTTGGCCTGAGTGCCGAGATTTTGCGCGCATTAGCGGAAAATGGTTATCTCGAACCGACGCCGGTTCAGCAGCCCGCCATCCCTTATGTCTTACAAGGCCGCGATATTATGGCCAGTGCCCAGACCGGCACCGGCAAAACCGCCGCCTTTACCCTGCCCATCCTGCAGTTGCTCGACCAGCGCCCGGCGCCGGCCGGTAAACAGCGTCGGCCCGTCCGGGCGCTTATTCTGACGCCGACCCGTGAGCTGGCGGCGCAGATTGGCGAAAATATAACCGAATACAGCGCCCATCTCGGCCTGCGTTCGCTAGTGGTGTTCGGCGTCGTCAGCATCAACCCGCAGATGATGAAGCTGCGGGGCGGGGTAGAGGTACTGGTGGCGACCCCAGGCCGTTTGCTGGATTTGGCTCATCAGCGCGCGGTCGATTTGTCGCAGGTGGAAATTCTGGTGCTGGATGAAGCCGATCGCATGCTGGATATGGGCTTCATCCACGATATCCGCCGGGTGATGAAACTGTTGCCGGCAAAACGTCAGAGCCTGATGTTTTCCGCGACCTTCTCCGATGAGATTAAAACGCTGGCCAACACCCTGCTGGATAATCCGGCGTCGGTTGAGGTCGCGCGGTGCAACACCGCGTCTGAGCAGATCACCCAGTTCGTGCATATGGTCGATAAGAAGCGTAAGCGCGAGCTGCTTTCCGATATGATTGGCCGCAACAACTGGCAGCAGGTGCTGGTGTTTACCCGCACCAAGCACGGCGCCAACCATCTGGCGGAGCAGCTTAACAAGGACGGCATTACCGCCGCCGCGATCCACGGCAACAAGAGCCAGGGCGCGCGTACCCGGGCGCTGGCGGATTTCAAACAGGGCAGCATCCGCGTGCTGGTGGCAACCGATATCGCCGCCCGCGGTCTGGATATCGACTTGCTTCCGCACGTGGTTAGCTATGAATTGCCACAGGTGGCGGAAGATTATGTATACCGCATTGGCCGCACCTGACGCGCGGCGGCTACCGGCGAAGCGCTGTCGCTGGTCTGCGTCGATGAGCTGGGCCTGCTGCGCGATATTGAGCGTTTGCTGAAAAAGACCATCCCGCGTATCGCGTTACCGGGCTATGATCCAGACCCCAGCATTAAAGCGGAGCCCATCCAGCAGGGACGTGGCAGTCGGGGCGGCGGCGCTGCCCGCGGCGGCCGCGGCGCGCCCGCACGCGATAGCCGTTCAGGTCCGTGCCGCGATGGGGCTCATCCGCGCCGTAGCGCGTCAGGCCATAACGCTGCCCGCGGCGGGAATGCTACCGGTAACGGCGGTGCCCGTAGCGGGCGCTGCGGCAATTATGCCGGTAACGGTGGCACCCGCAGCGGCAACCCGCTGCCCGCCTTGACGGCGTCGGGGCCATTACAGACGCCGGCAACCCGCTGTCCGCCCTGTCGGCGTCGGGATCGTCTCTGACATTGGCAATACGTAATTCCTTCAGCAGCTTGTGCATACCGACCATCTGCGCATAACAGAACGGTGCTTTATCTTCCCGGCGCCACGGTAATTCAGGCGGGCCATGTCTTTGTCTCGCATGCGCTTATCGTTTGCATTTGGCGGCGGTTTTCCCCTAGTATTGCTCCCCTGCTGGTTATCGGGTGGTGTTATGCGTGTGGTATTGGCTCCGATGGAAGGCGTGCTTGACGCGCTGGTCCGCGAGCTGCTGTGCGAAATCAATGATTACGATCTGTGCATCACCGAGTTTTTGCGGGTGGTGGACGGGCTGCTGCCGGAAAAATCCTTCTATCGACTCTGCCCCGAACTGCGCCGGCACATCCGGACCCCTGACGGTACGCCCGTGCGGGTGCAACTGCTGTGGCAAAATCCCCCCTGGCTGGCGGAAAATGCCTGGCGCGCGGCGGCGTTGGGATCGTGGGGGGTGGACCTCAACTGCGGCTGCCCGTCGAAAACCGTCAACGGCAGCGGCGGCGGCGCGACGCTGTTAAAAGACCCGGAGATGATTTATCAGGCCGCGAAAGCGATACGCGCGGCGGTGCCCGCCGATCTGCCGGTTTCGGTCAAGGTTCGTCTTGGCTGTGATTCCACCGGCCGCAGCCTGGAAATCGCCGATGCGGTGGAGCAAGCCGGCGCCAGCGAAATCGCGGTACACGGCCGCACCAAAGAAGAGGGCTACCGGGCCGAATGTATCGATTGGCCAGCCATCGCGGCTATCCGCCGGCGTTTACGTATTCCGGTCATCGCTAACGGTGAAGTTATGGACTGGCAGAGCGGGCAGGCGTGTCTGGACAGCTCCGGCTGTCAGGCGCTGATGATTGGGCGCGGCGCGCTCAGTGTACCCAACCTCAGCCGGGTGGTGAAACACCATGCGCCACCGCTGACCTGGCCGCAGGTGGTCAGCTTGCTGCAAAAATACAGCCGTATGGAGAAACAGGGTGATACCGGGATGTACCATGTGGCCCGCATTAAACAGTGGCTTAATTATCTGCGCAAACAGTATGCCGAAGCCGATGAGCTGTTTGCGACCGTACGCGCGCTGAAAACCTCGTTGGCGATAGGTGATGTGCTCTGCCGCCTTGCGGACGGGACGTAATGACTTTCTACCGCAGACAAACACCTCTTTCCTGACTGCTGGGGCCGCCGGGCGCTACTCTTTGCTGCGTATATGGCGCGACGTCGTCGCATTCACCGGATCCGCTGCCCGTTCAAAGGACGATCATGAAAGACAATTCCCTGCGCAAATCGTACATATTGCAGCATTTGCCCCTGCAGCTTCCCGGTCTGGAAATTTCCCCGCTGTTCCGTCCGGCGACGGACAAGGCGCTGCACAATGTGTGCTACACCGATTACACCTCGGCGGAGGAGTCGCGGCAAAAACACGCCCATTATGAGCATGATGAGATTGTCGACATCGATTTTATCTGTCACCCCCACGCCACGCTGCAAAGCTGCGTGCCGGATCAACAACAGTTCGACTGGTCGGTGGCATCGCATGTGCTGGAGCATGTCCCGGACCCGCTGGGCTGGATCCTGGAGGTGCTGGCGGTACTTAACGACGGCGCGGTGTTCTCGTTGGTGCTGCCCAATAAACGTTATTGTTTCGATCGGTTTCGTCAAACCAGCAGCGCGGCGCAATGGCTGCAGTGGTGGTTGACCCGCCAGCGTATACCGGCGCCGCAGCAGCTTTATGATTTCCTGCGCCATTGCACCTCCGACGACGGCGAGATGTATGAGAGATTAAAGGATTTAAGCCCCGAAGCATACCAGCAGACCCGCTGTCCGCATTACGCCCAGCAGCAGGCGCTGGAATTCGTGCTTAACGCCTGGACCACCGGCCACTATTTCGATGCCCACTGCTCGGTTTTTACCCCCGAGAGCGCCGCGGCGCTGATGGCCGAAGTGGTTGAGCTCGGTATTTTGAATGTGGCGGTGTCGGCACCCCAGCAGTATGAGGATGAGTTTTATATCCGGTTGACCAAACTGGGCGAGCCGGCGCTCTCACATCCCGGCCCGGGGGCGTCATCTTCTCCACCTTGAACCAGCCAGAGCAACAACGTCTGTCGCACTGCTACCCGCGTCCGCCACACTGGCGGGTCATAGCCTGCTCTGCCGCCTACCGCTTATCGCTTATTATTTATCCCCTACCGTCTGCTCAAAACGCCTGGCGCTTTTGCCTGCCGGCTGGGTTACCTGCCCTGATTTTCCATTCGCGTCGCTGGCACGGCCAATGCGTTGACGCGGTAAGAATTTAGCGCGCTAAGGTGTCTGCCGTATTTTGTGCGCGACCTTCGTGTGACCTCATCCTGCCGGTAATTGCGGCGAGACGGCCGGACTGCGGCGCCCGCCGGCGGGTTGCGCTGTGATGGAACATGCAAAAAACGTTCATAATGATTTCTTATGACCAGGCAGAATAAAGTTATGCGCTTAAGTACGTAGTGGCGTCGAGGATCATGTGTAACACTCTGTTTTCGGGCGGAAGTGCTGCAGGTGTGGCGTAATATCCCGCCGTGTAAAACGCCCGGGACGGGCGGTCGCGCTCAAGCAATAATAAGATCGATAAGGAAAACCGATGGCATCTTTCAGGCATTACTCCAGATTGACCAGGGCGGCAGGCGCCCTCTTGATGTTGACCCTCGCGCCCTCTGGCGGCGCAGGCGGATCAATTGGCAGATATTCAACGCGCGGGGGTGGTGCGCGTCGCCACGTTTGACGCCAATCCGCCGTTTGGCGCGATTGATGCCAAATCTCATCAGATTGTCGGTTATGACGTTGATTTCGCCCGCGCCGTAGCCGACGTGCTGGGTGTAAAATTGGCGCTGGTGCCCACCAACCCCGCGAACCGAATCCCCTTGCTACAGTCCGGCAAAGCCGATCTGATTATTGCCGATATTACTATCACGCCCGAACGGGCACAGGTGATTGATTTCTCCACCCCGTATTTTGTCACCGGACAGCAATTTCTGGTGCCTGCCGCCTCGTCGAATAAACTTGATGACTATGCCTCGGCGCGGATAGGCGCCGTAAAGGGGACCACCGGCGAGCAGGCGCTGCATCAGCGTTTCCCCAACGCCCGCGTATTGGCCTATGACGATATCCCTCTGGCGCTGTCGGCGCTGCGCAATGGCAATGTCAAAGCCATCACCCAAGACAGCACCGTTTTGGCGGGGCTGCTCGCCGGCGCGACGGATAAGGCAAAGTACAAAATTTTGCCGGAGTTGCTAAGCCAGGAGCAGATCGGCATTGGCGTTAAAAAAGGGGAGGGCACGCTGCTGGCGGCAATTAATCAGCAGCTGATTGCGCTTGAGCAGAGCGGTAAAGCAGCGCAGATTTACAACAGCTGGTTCGGGCCGCAGTCGCCCGCGCCGCCGCCGCGTTCGTTCACTCTGACCTCCCGATAACAGGCGCTACCGTGGTGAAGTCATTCAATGTACCGGCGGCAATCTTGCCGCCGGGGACGGGCGACGTTCCGGCAGCTGTGGAATTTCGTCGGGTAAGCAAAGCATTCGGACAGCAGTCGGTGTTGCAAAATATCAATTTACGGTTAAACACGGGGGAAGTTGTCGCCATCTGCGGGCCGTCAGGCTCCGGTAAATCCACGCTGATCCGCCTTATCAACCAGCTTGTAACCCTGAGCAGCGGCGAGATTTTCATTCATCAGCGTCCCACAGCCGGCCTGAAAGGTCGGCAGCGGCGGGCGCTACTAACCGGCATTGGTTTTGTTTTTCAGCAGTTTAACCTGTATAGCCATCTCACCGCGTTGGAGAACGTTTCGCTGGCCCTCATCAAAATTCATCGGTTGAGCGTGGCCGCGGCGCACCAGCATGCGCAGGAGAAGCTGCGGCAGGTAGGTTTAGCGGACAAGACATCCTTTTTCCCCCATCAACTTTCTGGCGGCCAGCAGCAGCGGGTGGCTATCGCGCGCGCGCTGGCCACCGGACGCCGATATTATTTTGTTCGATGAACCCACCTCGGCGCTGGATCCCGAGATGATTGGCGAAGTACTTTCGGTCATGCGCGACTTGGCCGGCAGCGGGGTGACCATGATTGTGGTTACCCACGAGATGCAGTTTGCGCGTGAAATAGCCGATCGAGTGGTGTTCATGGACGGCGGCGAGATTTTGGAGCAGGCCAGTCCAGCGCGCTTTTTCACCCGGCCGCAGCATCCGCGCGCCCGGCGATTTCTGGAAAGAGTGCTGTCACCCCTCGGCGCCGGGGAGCCGACACCCATATGATGTGGCATCCTGATTGGGCCGGTGTGCTGAGCGGCCCGCCGCTGGCGTGGATTGGTACCGGGTTTGTCACCACGTTGCTGGTGACCCTGGCGGGTTCGCTGTTGGCGACGGTCATCATGCTGCTGTTGCTGGTACTGCGCATGATGCCGGGCCGGGCTGGGCGCCTGCTGGTGGCGGGCTGGGTTTCGCTGTTTCGCAATACGCCTTTGCTGGTACAGCTTTTTTTCTGGTATTTTGCCGCCTGGAGTGCGTTACCCATCGGCTGGCGCGATTTTCTGGCCGATGATCATCGTTGGGCGATGCTGCCGGGCAATCTTCCCTGGCTGACGCCGGAGTTCCTCTGCGCCGCCTGGGGACTGGCCATGTTCAGCGCGGCTTACCTGTTGGAAGAGCTGCAGGCGGGGCTAAACGCCATGCCTGCAGGGCAGCGCGAAGCGGCGATTGCGCAGGGTTTCAGCCGTCTGGCGATGCTGCGTTACATCCTGCTGCCGCAAGGGTTGCGTAACGCCTGGCAACCGATGGTCGGGCAATACCTCAACTTGATGAAACTCTCCTCTCTGGCGTCGGCGATAGGTTTTGGCGAGTTAACGTATTACATCAGCCAGATCGAAAGTTACAATGCCCATGCGCTGGAGGGTTTCGCCGTCGGTACCATGCTTTATCTGTTGTTGGGTCTGGCGGTGGGCGCCGCTCTGCTACGGCTGGGCCCGCGGACGCCCGGGCGCCCGCCGGCGGGAGGCCAGCCATGAATTTTGATTGGTCGGTGATCCTGGACAATCTGACCTATCTCCTGTGGGGGCGGGCGGCGGAAGGGGAACCCGGCGGTCTGCTGCTGACTATCATGATAGCGCTTGGCGCGGGTGTCATTGCCCTGGCACTGGGGGTACTGTTGGCAGCGGTAGCCTGGCGTTACTCCGGTTGGCCGCGCCGCTTACTGTTTATCTGGGCGGAACTCATTCGCGGTATCCCGCTGATTTTCGTCATTTTCTGGCTTTACTTCCTGCTACCGGTGGCGTTCGGCCATTCGCTGCCCGGCGCGGTGACCGTGACGCTGGCGCTGGCGTGGTTTACCTCGGCGGCGGTCATGCATGCGACGCTGGCCGGGCTACGGGCGTTGCCGACAGGTCAGGTGGAGGACGGGCTGGCCAGCGGCCTTAGCCATTGGCATGTCCTGCGGTTGATTCTACTGCCCCAGGCGTGGCCCAATGTGTTGCCCTCGTGGAGCGGGCTGTTGACGTCACTAATTAAGGATACGTCGTTGGCGTTTATCGTTAACGTACCGGAACTGACTACCGTGTCAGGTCAGGTCAACAGCCGGCTGCAGATTTATCCGGCCGAGATCTTTTTGCTGATTGGCGCGCTGTATTATGTCCTGTGCGCCTCGCTCACGTCGCTAGCTGCGTGGTTCGCTCGCAGCGTCGGTGCAGGCCGTTAGCCATCCCGGGAAGTATTCGGGCGGCGTTAAGCGACGGTATTGCGCGCTGCCTGCTGAAATGGCTTTCGCCTACCGGTTAACGCCTGCTGACTGCCGGAGCAAGGCGGGCGGCGATGGCGTCGCTTTTGGCGGCGAGGAATATACCGCCCAGGGGGGCTATTCATTCGCCTGCAGCCACAGGCGCAGCAAGGCGGTCAATTGTTGACGCTGTGCCACATCAAGCGGCGCTAACAGTCGTTGTTCATTCGCTACATGAGCGGTCAAGGCGCGGTCGATTAGCGTCAGTCCGGTTTCGGTCAATCCCACTTTACAGCTACGGCGATCGTGTTCATGGGGTTTGCGGTATATCAAGCCGCGCTCCACCAGTTTGTCGAGCCGCACCGACATCGCACCGGAGGACAGCATCAGCGTCTGATACAGACGGGTTGGTGTCACCTCTTCGCCGCTGCGGCGCAACGTGGCGAGAATATCAAACTCCACCGGCTCCAGGCCTGCGCAGGCATGGAGCGCGTTGACCTGAGTGCTTATTAAGTCATTTATTCTGGCGAGACGGCCAACCAGCCCCATTGGCAGGCAATCCAAATCCGGGCGCTGGTTGCGCCACTGTTCCAGTACGCGGTCGACATGGTCCTGGTTCATTGCTTCTCCTGTCGAGATAATAACCAAAATATACTTGAGGCATCGATAAATTTCCAGCATTATATCTTTTGTGAAAGATACTTTTTGGAAAGCTATAATGCCTCTTTTTCTTGCCTTGCTGGCCCCGATATTGTGGGGCAGCACCTACGCGACGGTCGGCCTGTTTTTGCAAGAACAGTCGCCCGTTTGGGTGGCGGTCTGGCGCGCGCTGCCCGCCGGCATCCTGCTGTTGTTGCTCCATCCCGCGAAACCGCCGCTGCCGGCGAAAAAAATGCTGCTGTTGAGCTTTTGCAATATCGCGGCCTTTTTTTTCCTGCTGTTTATCGCCGCGTACCGGTTACCGGGATCGATAGCCGGCACTTTGAGCGCCACCATGCCGCTGCAGGTAATGCTGCTGCGCTGGCTGCAGGAAGAGAAAAAACCTTCTTGGTGGATGGCGCTGCTATCGCTGGCGGGTATCGCCGGCGTAGGGTTGTTGCTCAATCCATCGTCGTCGCCAGATCCTATCGGCGTTGCCGCGGCGCTGGCGGCAACGCTGTTGATTGCCCAATCCACCTTATGGATGAGTCGTTGGCAGTATCGGGATGCGTTAGCGCTGACCGCATGGCAACTGCTGCTCGGCGGACTGATGCTGCTGCCGGTAGCGCTGGTGCTGGCCGGGCCGCCGAGTTTGCCACGGCCGCACGCCTGGCCGTGGCTGGTGTTGGCCAACAGCGCGCTGGCGTATTGGTGCTGGGTCCAAGCGCTGAGCCGCTTTGGTCCCGCGGTGATGTCGATGGCGTCGTTGCTTAACCCTCTCAGCGCAGTATTGCTGGGGGTGATGTTGTTGCCGGAACGGCTGTCATGGCCACAATGGCTAGGCATCATACTGATTTTACTGGCGGTATTGTTAATGAAAATACCGTCTCCGCTGCGCCGTCCCCTGCGCCACCCTGTGGCGAAAAACACCCCGGACGCGTGCGCGGGCCGGTGTGCCGCGCGCTCGCACGGTGCTCGGGCGAGAGACAAGCCTTAACCTTTGCGCTGCGCCCGCGCGGCGCTTGGTCGGAAGACAGGGCTTAACCTTTGCGCTGCGAGTGCTGCTCCCGCGCGGAGCCCGGTTGGGAGGCAGGCCTTAACCTTTGCACTGCGATCGCTGCGCCCGAGCGGTGCCCGGTCGGGAGACAGGCCTTAACCTCTGCACTGCGAGCGTTGCGCCCGCGCGGTGCCCGGTCGGAATACAGGGCTTGACCTCTGGACTGCGTGCGCCGCCGCGGGACGCCAAGCGTTGGGTCGGCGTGCCCGCGGACTATCTTTTACTGCCGGTGCGGATAACCGCCGCGATCCGGTTGGCGATGTCCTGCTCATCGCCGAGAAAATAGCGTTTGCGCGGCTGATTATCGCCATCAAATTCGTAAACGATTGGCACGCCGGTCGGAATATACAGCGCCGTCAGAGCATCTTCTTTTAGGCCGTCCAGATATTTGACCAGCGCCCGGATGACGTTGGAATGCGATACCAGCAGCACCTGTTCTGAGCGCTGCAGTCGGGGTGAGATAACCTCATGCCAGTAGCCCACCACCCGTTGCTCGGTCGCTTCCAGGCTCTCGCTAAACGGCCGGGTGACAGCGGACAACGTACGGTAGCGGGCATCGTGTCTCGGATGGCGCGGATCGTCCGGCAGCAGCGGCGGCGGTGAGGCCCGGTAGCCACGACGCCAGGCCATAACCTGATCATGGCCGTAGCGTTCGGCGGTCACCGCTTTGTTCAATCCTTCCAGCGCGCCGTAATGGCGCTCGTTCAGCCGCCAGCTTTTTTCCTCCGTCAGCCAGCTCTGGTCGAGCTCATCGAGCAGCAACCAGAGTGAATGCACGGCCCGCAGCAGCACCGAGGTACAGGCAAAGTCAAAGCGGTAGCCGTGCTGCTTTAACAGCCGCGCCGCCTCGATAGCCTCGATGCGTCCCCGTTCGGTCAGTGTGATATCGGTCCAGCCGGTAAATCGGTTTTCATGGTTCCACAGACTTTCGCCGTGGCGCACGATCACCAGACGTTTTGCGGCCGTCGCCGTCGTAGCAGGAGTCATTATCATAAATCGTTCAGGTACCCGGCGGGCTGAAGCGCCACATCATCGTTGGTCAATTCGGATTGGTGGCCACAGCAGCATTAACAAAATTACGTCAGCAGAGTATGGCGTATATGACTACTATAATATCAGTCTTTCTATACAAATCTTGACATGAAAGCTGTCCGTGCGGCGCCAAGGCAGGTCGATGTTAACGCTTGCCTGCCTTTGCACGGAAAGGTTTTATTCCTATCGGTACCGTTCAGGAGCAGTCATGCTACGTCGTCTTATTTTACCGGTTTGCTGGTGTGTGTCTGTGGCTTGTTTTTTTTGGTGGTTGGACTGTGGCTGGTGGCGTTGGGCGGTTCCGCTTATTATCTCCCGGCCGGCATTTTGTTGAGCTTGAGCGGTTTCTTTATTATCGAACGGCGCTTGATGGGGCTGTGGATTTATTGGCTGACGTTTGTGCTAACCGCGTTGTGGGCGCTGTACGAGGTCGGTCTGGACGGTTGGAAACTGATGCCGCGTCTGCTGTTGCCGGCGGTGCTCGGGCTGTGGTGCAGTATGCCGTTTATCGTCCGGCCGCTGACGTCGTCGCGTCGACAGCGCCTGTTGGCCGCCGTCGCCGGGCTATTTTATCTGCTGACCGGCGTCGGCGTGATCGGCGCGGGCTACCTGACCAGCGAGCGTCTTTACGTTCAGCATGCGCCGCTGCCGGCGGCGGCGCAGAGCGCGCCACAGGAGGCCGGGCGCAATGATTGGCACTACTATGGCCGCACCCCGAGAGGGGAACGTTACTCGCCCCTGACACAGCTTACCCCTGCTAACGTGGCCGGCCTGGCGCCCGCCTGGGCTGTCCATACCGGCGATGTCATGCAGCCGGGGGAAGATAAAAAAGGCCGCGAGTTCAATTTTGAAGTCACGCCTATCAAAGTAGCCAACCGGCTCTATTTGTGCACGCCACACCGGCAAGTACTGGCGCTGAATGCGACCACCGGCAAAACCCTGTGGTCTTATGATCCCCATAACGACACCCGCGCCAACGAGTATCTTGCCTGCCGCGGCGTGGCTTATTACGCCTCCCCCGCACCTGCGAATGTTCCCTGCGAACGACGCATTATCACCACTACCGCCGATGCCAAACTTATCGCTCTTGATGCCGACACCGGCCGGTTATGCGAGGATTTCGGCGTCGGCGGCCGCGTGAACCTGACCGATCGGATGGGCAAGGTGCCGCCGGGTTTTCATTTCATCACATCCCAGCCGCTGGTGGTCAACGATAGCGTGGTGCTGGGCGGCTGGATATATGATAATCAGGCGCGCGGCGAACCGTCAGGGGTAGTGCGCGCCTATGACCCTCGCAGCGGCAAGCTGGCCTGGGCATGGGATATGGGCCGGGATAATCCTACCGCGCCGCTGAAACCCGGCGAAACCTATACGCGCGGCACGCCAAACGGTTGGGGCACCTATACCGCGGATCCGGCGCTGGGGCTGGTGTATATCCCGCTGGGTAACTCGACGCCGGATTATTACGGTGCCCAGCGCCGGCCGTTTGACGACACTTATTCCAGCGCTATCGTGGCGCTGAGTCTGGCAACGGGAAAAGAGCGTTGGCACTTCCAGACCGTCCATCACGACGTCTGGGATTTCTATTTGCCCATCGGACCTTCGCTGGTGGACCTGCCACAGCCGGGGGGTGGCACGCTGCCGGCACTGGTGCAGACCACCAAAATGGGCCAGTTGTTTTTGCTGGATAGACGCACCGGCAAACCGCTGGCGCAGGTTGAGGAGCGACCGGTGCCGCAGGAAGGCCATTTCCCGAGAGAACGCCTCTCGCCCACCCAGCCGTATTCCACCGGCATGCCGACACTTGCCCCGGCTAACCTGACCGAAAAGGATTTGTGGTGCGCCACGCCGTTCGATCAGCTCTGGTGCCGGGTGCAGTTCCGCCGATTTGGCTATCAAGGACAATATACGCCGCCGGGATTGGGCACCCGCATTGCTTATCCGGCGTTTGACGGGGTTATGGACTGGTACGGCGCCTCTGTCGATCCGGCGCGTCAGGTGCTCATCGCTAACACCAGCTATATCCCGTTTATCGCCGAGGGCATCACCGAGCAGAAAGCGTTGCGCAGCAGATTGATGCAACCGTGGGCCGGCTGGGAGAGCGACAAGCCTTACCCCAAGCCGAAAGATTTTGCGGTGGGGCCGCAGTACGGTACCCCCTATGCCGAGGTCGTGCGCCCCTGGTTGTCGCCGCTCGGCGCGCACTGTAATGCGCCCCCCTGGGTCAAACTGGTGGCGATTGATTTGCAAAGCCGTAACATCAGCTGGGAGCGTCCGGTAGGCACGACCCGGGATATGAACATTTTCAAAACCCATACTAATCTACCGCTGCCGACGGGAATTTTTACCATGGGTGGCAATATTATTACCGCGAGTGGCTTGATTTTCATGGGCGCCACCGCCGACGATTATCTGCGCGCTTTCGACGAAGCGAGCGGCAAAGAACTTTGTCGCGGTCGACTGCCGGCGGGCGGCCCCAGGCGACGCCAATCACTTATCTGGGCGACGACGGCCGTCAGTATGTGGTGATTGCCGCTGGGGGGCACGGCGGGTTGGGTACGCGCACCGGCGACAGCGTGGTGGCCTGGGCGCTGCCCGCACGCAGCAATCACGGAAAATAATGGCGCGGCAAACGCGCCTGACGGTGCAGGTGTGGTCATTGCGGGTGGTCGCCGTCAGATGCCGGTTTCGCCTTTGCGCGCGGTCGCGGGCATACCGCAGCGAGTCCTCGGTTTCATCGCGGCGTGCAGGTGCTGGCGGGCTTAACGGCCATGAGGCGAGTACCGCGCGACCATATTTGCGCACGAATGGCGGGATGCGACGATATTGACCCCGGCCGTGACGCGTTTAAAGCGTCATTTAAGTGAACTGCAGGTCGGGTGGGGTATTGGCTATCATAAACTGCATACCTTGCTTCATGCCTTCCCACATCTCATGGCGCATCAGCAGCAGCTCCGACAGGGTGATCCCCAACAGGCCGGTGACAAACCAGCAGGCCATACCGATGCCGACGCCGGTGAAAATAAAGGCCATCGCGTTGCGGCTGGAGCGTCGGCACTGCACGTGTAATTGGCTGGCGAAAAACATCATCATGGCGCTGAGCAACTCCAAACGCATTACAAGAAAGCTTGCGGTAAGCGTTCCCACGGTGAAAAATCCTCCCATCATCAACTGATGGTGTAATTTTCCCTCGTTTTTTTGCATTGCGCTACAAAAATTTGTGATGGGAGTCATAAAAAACACCCACATCACTTGCGTTATATCGATTCATGACTTCGAGTTAACCGTTACAGCCGGGCCAAATACCTGAAACTTGGGCAAATCTCCTTGCGGGTAGAGATCCCAGCCGCCGCCCATCGCTTTATACAATGAAACCAGATCCAAGCTTGATTGCACGCGGGCGCTTGCGGACTGCTGTCGCGCCTGCGCCTGCGCCTGCGCCTGCGCCTGCGCCAGCTGCCGTTGCGCGTCCAGCACCTCGATGAAGGTGCTAATCCCCTGACGGTAGCTGTTGCTGGCCAGATTGAAGGCGTTTTGCAGTGCGTCGGCGGTTTGCTCAAGTCCGTCAACCCGCTGCTGGTCGGCGCGATAGCTGACCAAGGCGTTTTCCACATCCTGCAGCGCCGTCAACACCGTTTGGCGATAGGAGAGCACGGCATTCGCCTGCTGCGCGCGCGCCAGCCGCACCGACGATACCAGCCGTCCACCCTGGAAAATGGGAATGGACACCTGCGGGCCGTAAGAATAAAAATGGCTGCTCCAATGGGTCAGATAGTCGGCATCGGTGTTGCGCATGCCGAATTGGCCGGTCAACGACCGATCGGGGAACAGCTGTTCGACCGACACGCCGATATTGGCGTTGGCGGCATGCAGCTGCGCCTCTGCCTCACGCACGTCGGGACGGCGGCGCGCCAGGGACGCTGGCACCCCCACCGGCACCGCCGCCGGCAGGCGCGGCAACGGTTTGGTCTGGGTCAGCTCGACGTCCGGCGCCCCCGGCGGCAGCCCGAGCAAAACCGCCAGTCCATTCATCGCCTGGCGCTGTTGCGCCTGATACTGCGATAGTTTAGCACGCAGCGAGCCGATTTGCGCACTGGCGTTTTCCACATCCAACTGCGGCGCCAAACCGTTGCGCGCGCGGCTTTGGGTTAGCTACAGCGACTGCTGCGCCACGTCGATTTGCTCCAGCAGCGTGCCGCTGACGCTTTGCGCGCCGCGTAGCTGTAAATAGGCCCGCGCCACTTCGGCCTCCAAAGACACCAGCGCATCATTGCGGCTCTCCACCGACGCCTGGGTTTGCGCGTTGGCCATTTCAACCGAGCGGCGCACCAGGCCCCATAAATCCAGCTCCCAGGAGGTATCGAAACTGCCCTGATAAAGGTGGATCGGCCGGGTGATGGAATCGAGGCGCGAGGCAAGCGCCTCATTGCTCTCAGCCAACTGCGCGCGCGCGCCGGAAGAGTCGAGTTCCCCTTCAAGCCCTAACTGCTGGCGGGTAGCGCTGGCGTTGGCCCTGAGGGTCGGCAGGCCGGCAGCGCCCGCCTGCAACGTTTGCTCCCGGGCGCCGGCAATACGCAGCACAGCCTGCTGCAGTGAGATATTGCCGGCGATGGCGCGGTCGATAAGACTATTGAGCTGCGGATCGTTAAAGGTGCGCCACCACTTCGGATCGGGCTGGGCAGCCAATGCTTGGGAGGCGGTACGCTCGGCGCTGTGCAAATCATTAAAAGCCGCCGGCGTGGTGGGATGTGGTGGTTGATAGTCCGGCCCCACCGAACAGGCGCTCAGCGTCAGTGCGCTCAAACCGAGCAGCGGTGACAAAGGGAAAGACAGCCTCCTGTCTGGGCGAAAACGAGCCGGCATATTAGTGAGCTCCCGCGTTGCCTTCGCTTTTCACCGGCGAAAGCAGAAAACAAAATGGAATAAGAATTAACGACACCAGCGCGCAAAGGCTGAAAACATCGATATAAGCCAGGATCCGCGTCTGCGCCACCATTTGTTGGTAGAGTTGTCCCGTGGCAAGCTGCGTCGAGTCGCCGATGACGCTGCCGACATCGCGGAACGCTTGGGCGGCACGCTTATTGCCTGCTGAAATTGTTCATTGAACGGCGACAGGTTATGCACCATATCGGCGCTATGGGCCTGGGAGCGCTCGGTAATGGCGGCGGTGGACAGCGAGATGCCAATGGAGCCCGCCACGTTGCGGAACATGGTAAACAGTGCGGAGCCATCGGCATTCAGTCGCTGGGCCAGCGAGACGAAGGCGAGGGTAGTCAGCGGCACGAACAGAAATACGAGGCCGATGGACTGCGCTGCACGCATTTTGACCATGGTATTGAAATCGATATTCGGCGCCAAATGGCTGGAGTAGATAAACGACAGCGTCATCAAGGTAAAACCGAACGCCACCAGCCAGCGGGTCTGCACCACAGTCATCAGCTTTAGCACCAGCGGAATGGACAAGACGATCAACGCCGCCCCCGGCGAAAGCACCAGCCCGGACCAGGTGGCGGTATAGCCCAGCTCCTGCTGAGCCAACTGCGGCATGACCACCGATCTGCCGTAAAGAATCATCGCCATCCCTGCCATCAATAGGCTGGAAACGGCAAAATTGCGGTCCTTCAGGCATCGCAGATCCACCACCGGTTTACGGGTATAAAGCAGCCAGTACACCGCGCCCACCAGACCGACCACGGCCAGTAGCGCAAATAAGCGAATGAAGCCGGAGCTGAACCAATCATCATCTTCACCGCGATCCAGCATAACCTGCAAACAGCCCAGCCCCAGCGCGATAAGCCCGATACCGATATAATCAATATTAAGCTTGCCGCTTTTCACCTTGCGCTCCCACGGGGGGTCCTCAAGCATCTGGTAGATGGCCAGAAAGGTCAGCACGCCCACCGGGATATTAATCAAGAATACCCAGCGCCAGCTGTAATTATCGGTGATCCAGCCGCCCAGCGTCGGCCCGATAACCGGCGCGACGATAATCGCGATCGAGGAGAGGCCGAACGCTTTACCGCGATCCTCGGGTTTGAAATAATCGAGCAATACCGACTGCTGGACCGGTTGCAGGCCGCCGCCGAAAAAGCTCTGCATGACGCGAAACAAAATCATTTGCCACAGCTCGGTGGCGATCCCGCACAAAAAAGAGCAGACGGTAAACATGACCACGCAAATCAGGAAGTACTGTTTGCGGCCGAGCACCCGGCTGAGAAATGCCGAGATGGACAGCACGATGCCGTTTGCCACCAAATAAGAGGTCAGCACCCAGGTGGACTCGTCATAGCTTGAGGACAGGGTCCCGGCGACATGGGGCAGCGCGACGTTAACGATGGTGGTATCCAGAATTTCCATGAACACCGCTAGCGTGACGACGATGGCGACCAGGGGTTACTGGACGGCGTCCAGTGGCGTTCGCCGCTCATTCAAGCATGACCTTCGGCTCGGCCGACAGCCACAGCGGCAGCGGCGTGTTGGTATCCAGGCCGCTGTCGATGACGATTTTGACCGGGACCCGCTGAACAATCTTCACGAAGTTGCCGGTGGCGTTTTCGGCCGGAAAGGTGGAAAAGCGCGAGCCCGATCCCTGCTGAATACTATCGACATGGCCGTGCAAGGTGAGATTGGGATAGGCATCCACCGTGACTTCCACCTGGTTGCCGTGACGCATGCGCTCAAGCTTGGATTCCTTGAAATTGGCGGTAATCCAGATGTCTGGCGAGACCACCGAGAACAGCGAACTGCCCGCCTTTACCAGCGTGCCGAGCTGGACATTGCGCCGGGTCACGAAACCGTCGAACGGCGCGCGCACGTCGCTGTAGGAGAGATTGAGGTCAGCGGTTTCCAACTGCGCCTGCGCTTGATCGACCTGACGCTCGCGCGCTTCGACATTGGTCTCGGCCTGACGCACCTGCAACTGCACTTGGGCGGCGACCTCGACTTGCGCCTGGGCGTTGGCCAGTTCGGCGCGGGCGGAGCGCAACTGGGCGCTGGCGTTATCGATGTTTTGCTGCGAGGTTGCGCGGGGATCGACGCCGCGCTGCCGGCGGTAGTCCGCCTCGGCATTTTGTAAACTGGCTTCAGCGCGGGCCTGTTGGGCTTTGGCCTGGGCGAGTTGAGCGGGGTATTGCACTTGGGAGAGCGCCAGTTGCGCCTGCGCCTGATGCAGTTGCGCCTGCGCCAGACCCAACTGCGCCCGCGCGCGGTCGCGCTCGGCGGTCGCATCGCGCGGGTCTATTTGCACCAGAAGATCGCCATGGTGCACGTGCACCCGCTGGTTGTCTTTGACCAGCAGTTTCACCACATAGCCGGATATTTTCGGCGCGACGGTAACCGCATTGCCCTCAGTAAAGGCGTCATCGGTGGTTTCCTGGTTGCGGGTGGAAAGCCAGAACCACAGGCCGATGATAAGCATGACCACCACCACCACCGCCAGAATAATCAGCGGCTTTTTGCCGGGGCGCTTGCGTTCGTTGCCGCCGTCATCATCCGTCTCCCGGGGGTTATCCTGCGGCTGGGCGCCATGACCGCCATCCCGGGGGTTAACCGCCGGCTGCGGGCCATTACCGCTATTCTGGTTATCGTCTTCCCGCCGGGTGTCGCCAGCGCGGAACGCGCCACCTTCGTCCCCGGGCCGGGGGGGCCGGTAGGGGTATCGCTGTCGGTGCCGGCAGCGCCTACAGACGGCGGAATATGACGGTCAGCGTCGTCATTGGGTCGGGATGCATCGGAAGTGTGCTTGGGTTTGTGGCTGTCCATAGGCTCCGTCAACTAACGTGGCAAGCGCTGCGCCAGAATAAAAGGAAACTGTGTCATTAAGGGTAAAAGGATTTTCGCTAAACACCAGTCCACGCACGACAGGAAATGTCGTTACGCCATTAAATGCTAAAACACCTGCGTCCAGCATACCCAGCGAAGCAGAATTAACAAGACAAGCGCTAATTATTCCCTTGTGTCAAGCGCGGTGGACGCGTTAAAAAGGTGACAAAAAATACCTCTTCCCGACGATTCGCGTTTTGGGTGAATGGGATATACTTATGCGCAATTCACTGCGGCCTTGCGGTATTTTTCAGGTAACGGATAATGCTTTCTCTATTACGTGTCGTGTATCTTGGCGTGTCACTTTTCACCCTCGGCAATCTGGTTGTCGCTCCCGCCCAGGCGGCGCTGAGCACCGAACCCGCGCCGCTGGTCTCTCCGCTGCAAATAGCGTCTGGTAGCGCGCTGGTGCTGGATATGTCGAATAATCATCTGCTCTACGCCGCCCATCCTGACAAGGTGGTACCCATTGCGTCGCTGTCCAAGCTGATGACGGCCATGGTGGTGTTGGACGCCAAACAGCCGATGAACGAAATGATTTCGGTGGATATCCACCAGACTGCGGAACTGCGCGGCGTGTTTTCCCGCGTGCGGGTCGGTAGCGAGATTGATCGCCGCACCATGCTATTGCTGGCGCTGATGTCTTCGGAAAACCGCGCCGCCGCCAGTCTGGCGCACCACTATCCCGGCGGCTACGGCGCCTTTATCAATGCGATGAACGCCAAAGCCCGCGCGCTGTGAATGACCCAGACCCATTATGTGGAACCGACGGGCTTGTCGATGCACAATGTGTCCACCGCGCGCGATCTCGCCAAGCTCCTGATGGCCAGTAAAAACTATCCGCTGCTGAGCGAATTGAGCACCACGCACGAAACCATGGCCACATTCCGCCACCCCGCCTACACCCTGCCGTTTCGCAATACCAACCATCTGGTCTATCGCAATGACTGGATTATTCAGCTGACCAAAACCGGTTTCACCAACCAGGCCGGCCACTGCCTGGTGATGCGCACCGTCATCAATCATCGCCCGGTGGCCCTGGTGGTGCTGGATGCCTTCGGCAAATATACGCACTTCGCCGACGCCAACCGCATCCGCAGCTGGCTTGAAACCGGCAAAGCGTCACCGGTGCCGCCGCCGGCGCTGGATTATAAGCGGCAGAAAGCGCGCCTGGTCGATCAGACCGCGCGCAACACCCGCCGCGACGATGGGCAATCATTGGAATAAGAAACAGATAAGGAAGCGGTTGGTCGCGAACCCGCACGCGGATCGGACCTCCCCCCAAACGGTGATACCGACGACGCTGCTCAATTCGGCCGCACCGCTCAATCAGGTAGCACCGCTTAATTCTGCCGCGCTGTTCAGCCCGGCAGCGCCGCGCGGAAATCATGGATCAACTCGCCGCAGGCCAGCATCTCCTGTTCATGGTCGGCGTCGCGCCAGGTTTCATCCAGCGCCTGCTGATACCAAAGCCGCATCGACGGCAGCGCCAGCATCCGTTCACACCACGCCTGGGCCGGAGCGCTCAGCGCGAGGCCGAAACTTTGCGCGCGAAACACCACCGGCGCATAGAACGCATCCACGGCGCTGAACGCCGTACCCGCCAGCCAGGGGCCGCCAAAGGTGCGCAACCCGTCTTGCCACAGGGCATGCAGACGGGCGATGTCTCTCTCTAACGCCGGCGGTACCTGCGTCAAGCGTACCCGCACGCCTCAGAACATCGGACGGAGATTGCGCAGGGTAACAAAACCGGAATGCATCTCCGCCGCGGCGCTGCGTGCCCAGGCGCGCGCCGCCGCCTACGGCCAGACGTGCGGATGATGCTCCGCCAAATATTCCACAATGGCCAGCGAATCCCACACTGTCTGTGCACCATCGACTAACACCGGCACTTTACCGGTCGGCGAAAAACGGCTGAAGGGCTGTGCGGCCGTCGGCGGTGCAAAGGGGTGCAAATTCTCCTCGAAGGGCACGGCCAGCGCTTTCATCAATACCCACGGCCTTAATGACCAGGACGAGTAATTTTTATTGGCGATATGCAGTTGATACATCCTTGCGTTCTCCCTTAAGGGGGTAAAAACCGTGCGCCGACGGACAGGTCTACAGCGTCACGCGGAAACGGGGCATGCGCAGGCCCGGCACCGTGACGGAATCCACGCTGCCTTCCTGGCGCGCGCCCATACGTTGATAAAATCCGGCGGCCAGCGGATCGGCGTCAATCAACAGCCGGGTGGCGGCGCCGGCGCGGTGTGCCGCTTTGATAGACCAGCCAAACAGGGCCTTGCCGATCCCCGCTTTTTGCCGCGCCGGCGAGACAAACAAGCGCGCCAGGAAAGCCTCTTCGTCATCCACCTGCAATTGAGCGACCCCCAGCAGTTGGCTATTGCTTTCCGCCACGCAAATCAGTGAATTTTCCATATCCGCGGGCCGAAAGGTCAGCTCCTGCCGGCAGCATTGCATAATCGCATCGTCATAACCCCATAACGCTTTGGATTGCAGACAGAGCTCAGTGAGTTGGGCCAACTCCTCAATGCGTGCTTCTCTGAGCTGATGCATTACTCTTTCCTCTCGTGCTGTTGGTAAATATGCAAGATGAGCTCGGTGACGCGCCGGGCGTCGTCGTCGTCGGCCAGCGGAACCGCCCCGCGGGCGACGGCCTGCTCGAAATCCGTCAAAATTGCCTGGTGTCGACGGCTATCGTTAAGCGTGGCGCTGCTGGCGCCGTTATCCGCCACCGGCGGAGGCGGGTGCGCGGGATTATCGACACCGTCGATATGCCAAACGTCGATACAATCGTTCGTAAGCGTAAACGTCCCTTTCTCACAGCACACCTCCAGCGGCGGCGGGTAGCCGGGACGTGCGCAGGTGGAGGCCACAATGGTGCCTATCATGCCGTTGTCATAGCGCATGACGACGGCGCCATGGTCCTCCGCTTCCATACGGTGGGCGAACGTGGCCAGCTCGCTGTGCAGCTGCGCGAGCATGCCGAGCAGCCAAATATAGGTGTCAATCGCGTGGCTCGCCTGCTGCATAAACACGCCGCCGCCGTCGAGCCGATAGCCGCCGCGGTATTCGGCGCTATCATAATAGGGCTGGTCGCGCCAGAAACGGCAACTGAGATCGGCGGCGTAAATTCGTCCAAGCGCGCCGCGCGCCAGCAAGGATTTGACGGCCAGATTATCTGGATAGCTACGGCGCTGAAAGCTGACCGCCAGAGTGACACCGCGCTGGCGGGCGGCGTCCATCATGCTGTCCATGGCCGCGACGGTGATAGCCAGCGGCTTTTCCACCAAAATATGCTTACCCAGGCGGGCAGCCGCGATAGCGCTTTGCGGATGCAGTCCGTTTGGCGTGGCGACAATGACCGTGTCAAAGGGTTCATCGATGTCGGCAAGGGTCGGCCAGCAAGGCAGGGATGGCTGGCCGGCCAGACCATGACGGGTTTGCCGGCGGGAGATAAACCCCGTCAGTTCACATCCTGCGACCGCCCGCAGCGCGTCGGCGTAGGTGCCGCTGATATTCCCCGTACCCACAATGACATATTTCATACACTCTCGGTGCCTTATGGTAATAACAGACCCGATCATCCCTGAAACGATGCCCCCGGCAGAAGTGACCCGAGTTCCCTTTTCCTGTAGCGGAGGCGACGGATGCCGTGAAGCGGCAATCGTAAAGCGCGGTATAGGCGAAAAACACTTTGTTACAGGGTAAGGCAGTATTGCAAAGCTTCCGGCGCTTGCCAAGCCCCCCGGACAGAAGGGGGGGCGGCGTGGAGGATTTGCCGTGGGCGGGCCTGAGCCCAAGAAACAATCCGTTTCAATAAATCTACCGCAGGCTTTATGCTGTGTGAGTCGCTATACTCTTGTAATGCCACATTTATGGCATAGTAGCGCCTTATTTTTTCGTGACCGGAACGTGCCGGCTGGCTTTCGCGATTGTGAGAAACCTCTATGAGGTGGCTTTGGTCATTTGGCCTGATGCTGGCATGTGTCGTTGCTCCCGCTTTGGCGGATAACAATAATTTACTTCCTTCACCTCGCTTACCCCGTGACGCCTTCGTCAATGCGCTATTGGCGAAAATGACCACCGAGGAAAAAATTGGCCAGTTGCGCTTAATCAGCGTCGGGCCGGACAATCCCAAAGACGCCATCCGTTTGATGATCCAACAAGGCCAGGTGGGGGTATTTTCAATACCGTTACCCGCCCGGATATCCGTGCCATGCAGGATCAGGCGATGCAATTGAGCCGCCTGAAAATCCCGTTGTTTTTCGCCTACGATATCGTTCATGGTCAGCGCACTATTTTCCCCATCAGTCTCGGACTTGCCGCCAGTTGGGATCTGCAGGCGGTAGCGACCAGCGGACGGATTGCCGCCTATGAGGGCAGCGAGGACGGCCTAAATATGACCTGGGCGCCCATGGTGGATATCACCCGGGATCAGCGCTGAGGCCGCGTGTCGGAAGGGCTGGGCGAGGATACCTTTCTGACGGGGGAAATCGGCCGCACGCTGGTGACCGCCATTCAAGGCAAAAATCCCGGCGATCGCCATACGCTGATGACCAGCGTTAAACACTTCGCCCTGTACGGCGCGGTGGAAGGCGGGCGAGACTACAATAGCGTGGACATGATCCCGCAAAAGATGTTTCAAGATTACATGCCGCCGTATAAAACAGCGCTCGATGCTGGCAGCGGCGGCGTCATGGTGGCGCTGAACTCCGTCAACGGGACGCCGGCCACGGTGGACCGCTGGTTGCTGCAGGATGTGTTGCGCAAAGCGTGGCATTTCACCGGCATCACCGCCAGAGATCATGGCGCTATCAAAGAGCTCATTAAGCACGGCGTGGCGGCAGATCCCGAACAGGCAGCGAAAATGGCGATTAACGCCGGTATCAATATGAGCATGAGCGATGAGTATTTCGTGAAATATTTGCCGGGACTTATCCAGCGCGGCGAAGTGAGTCAGGCCACGCTTGATGACGCCGGGCGCCATGTCCTGAACGTCAAATATGATATGGGATTGTTCCGCGACCCTTATGTGCATCTCGGGCCGGCGGGCAGCGATCCGGTGGACACCAACGCGGAAAGCCGTTTACACCGGGCCGAAGCGCGGCAAGTCGCACGCGCGAGTCTGGTGCTGTTGAAAAACCGCATCAACACGCTGTCGCTGCCAAAACAGGGCACCCTGGCGGTCGTCGTTCCGCTGGCCGACAGCAAGCGCGACATTATGGGCAGCTGGTCCGCCGCGGGGCGCGCCGAACAATCCCTCACCCTGCTTGAGGGGATCCGCAATGCGGTAGGCGACAAGGTAAAAGTCCTGTACGCCCGCGGCGCCAATATTACCGATCATCAGGATTTGATAGCCTACCTCAATCAATATGAACAAACCGTCAAGGTTGACCCGCGCACCCCGCAAGCGATGATTGACGAAGCCGTGCGCACCGCCCGGCAGGCGGATGTCATCATCGCCGCGGTCGGCGAAGCGCAGGGCTCATGAAGCCTCCAGCCGCAGCAATATTACCATTCCAGAAAGTCAGCGCCGGCTGCTGCGCGCGCTCAAGGCCACCGGCAAACCGTTGGTAGTGGTGCTGTTAAATGGGCGTCCGCTGGCGCTGGTGCAGGAAAACCAACAGGCGGACGCGTTGCTTGAGGCCTGGTTCCCCGGCACCGAAGGGGGGAATGCCATTGCCGATGTGTTATTCGGCGATCACAACCCGTCCGGCAAATTGCCGATGTCGTTCCCGCGTTCGGTCGGGCAGATTCCCCTCTATTACAATCATCTTCCCACCGGCCGGCCCTATGATCCGCAAAAGCAGGAAAAATATACCTCTCATTATTACGACGAGGCTAACGGCCCGCTGTTTCCATTCGGCTATGGGCTGAGTTACACCCACTTCACCGTATCGCCGGTGACGTTGTCGGCGACGCAACTGGCGCCGGCCGGCAGTCTGACCGCCACGGTGACGCTGACCAATGACGGCGACAGGGACGGCGCCACCGTAGTACAGCTTTATTTGCGTGATGTCACCCCTCCATTAGCCGGCCGGTGGCGATGTTGCAGGGCTTTCGCAAGGTCGCGCTGAAAGCCGGGGAGTCGCGGTCGGTCCACTTTACCGTTACGCCGGCGATGCTGCGGTTTTATAACCAGCAAATGCAGCTTGTCACCGAGCCGGGAGAGGTGGAGGTCATGATTGGTCTCGATTCGGCCAGAGTGAACCGTGCCCGCTTCACGCTGCAATAATCTGGACCGCCTGCTGGCGCCCGTTCGGCGGCGCATCGAGCAGCAGGTGCTGGGCCTGAGCGGCGTCGGCCTGGGCACGGTGGATTTCACGCAGCCCGCCGGCGATCCGGGCCTATACGGCCCGGACTCGATAATCTGGCGGGTGCACGGCGACTTTACCTCGATGCTGTGCGGCGGCATCAGCGCGTTGCTACTGCAAATGTTGCACCCCTCGGCGCTGGAGGGGGTGTGGAATCACTCTGATTTTCGCAGCGATATGCTGGGGCGACTGCGCCGCACGGCGCAGTTTATCTCTGTCACCAGTTTCGGTCCCACCGCCGCCGCCGAGCGGCTTATCGCACGAGTGCGCTACATTCATTTGCAGGTACAGGGGGTAAATCCGTTGGGCGCCGCATATCAAGCCAGCAGTCCGGATTTGCTCACCTGGGTACACGTGTCGGAGGCACGCAGTTTTCTGGCGGCGCATTTGCGCTTTCGCAATCCCCGCCTGAGCGGCGCTGAACAAGACGATTACTACCGTCAGGCGATGAAAGTGGCCTGTGCGCTGTGTGCGCGCAACGTTCCCGCCAGTCGCGCCGCGGTTGAAGCGTATTTGCAGGCGATGCGGCCGCATTTGCTGTGCGATGACCGCACGCGGGAAGTGACGCGGTTGCTGCTCAATGCCCCCATGCCAAGCCGATTGGCGCAGCCGGCGGGGTGGCTACTGATGCGTGCCGGGATCGATCTGCTGCCGGACTGGGCCAGCGCGCAATTGAATCTTGAAAGACCGGCCCTGCGGCGCGTTTTGGTGACGCCGGCGGTGCATTCCCTGGCCCATGTTTTGCGCTGGTCGGTGCGCAATGGCGCCTGGCATCGCGCTATGCGCCGTATGGGACGCCCGGAAGCCTGAAACCGACACCCTAACGCTATAAAAAAGACGCTCGCTTAAAAGAATATCACTTCACCGCACAGACATTATCCTCTCAGGCCGATAAACTCATTACCATCTCTGACCACGGGCAACAATATCTGTCCCCGGGCGCATGATCGGGCCCGGGTGGCGCGCAGCGAGGCGTATATGGCATTAACGCAAGTTATCCTGGTTGATGAACGGGATCAGACGGTGGGCACCATGGAAAAACTTCAGGCTCACCGCGAAGGCGCACTGCATCGCGCGGTGACCGTCTATCTGTTCAATCCTGCCGGACAACTGCTGCTGCAGCAGCGTGCGCGGGAGAAATACCACTGCGGCGGTCTTTGGAGCAACACCTGCTGCAGTCACCCCATGCCGGCAGAAGAGAGCGCCGCCGCCGCCCGTCGCCGGTTGTTTGAGGAGATGGGGCTGCGGGTGGAACTGACGCCGGTGTTTCAACTTTACTACCGTCTGCCGCTGCCTGATGGCCTGATTGAACATGAATTCGGCCATGTGTTTTTCGGCATCACTACCCGGATGCCCGCGCCCGATCCCGCCGAAGCGATGGCCTGGCGCTGGCAGGCGCTACCGTCGGTGGTGGCGCAACTGGCTCGTGAACCAGACAGTTTCACTCCCTGGTTCACATTGACCATGGCACGGATCCCAGAGTATCACGCCGCTTTTATGCGCGCCCGCAAGACCGGCTGAACCGTCAATGCTGACGCGGCGTCCAGGCATCCCTTGTTGTTGCGCAGGCCGGGCGTGCGGCATGTCGCAGTCGGGCAACATCTTGAAACTATCTCACGGCAGCGCACGCGCAGGCGTGCGGTATATTGCAGTCGGGCAACCTCTTTAACTGTTTCACGCACGCGCCCGCGCAGACCTGTGGTATGTCGCAGTCGGGCAACATCCTGAGACTGTTTACGGCAGCGTACGCGCAGGCGTGTGGCATGCCCTGTCTCCCGCGCCCTGCTGCCGTTTCGGGGAAATAAATTCACGCCTAACGTGCGGTAACTGCGTGCATTTTCCCAATTGCTCCGCATTTTTGGGCTATTATTGCAAAACCGCCGATCGGCGACGCCCGTTCGGTGCCAATTATCGTCACTTCCAAAAGGAAACAATGTCTATGGCAACCATGGTTAATTATGGCCGCGCTCTCGTGCTCGCTGCCATGATGATCAGTATCACGCCCGCGGCGCTGGCTGCGGATACGGCGGTGCGCGTGGGGTCGAAAATTGATACGGAAGGATCGCTACTGGGCAATATTATTTTACAAGTTCTTGAATCCCATCAGGTTAAAACGATTAATAAGTTGCAGTTGGGCGCGACCCAAGTGCTGCGCGGGGCGATTACCGCCGGCGAGATTGACATTTACCACGAATATACCGGCAACGGCGCGTTTTTCTTTTCCGCGGAGCAGGATAAGGCCTAGAAGGACACCAACGCCGGCTATCAAAAAGTTAAACAGCTCGACTATGACAAGAACCATATCGTCTGGCTGAGCCCGGCGCCGGCCAACAATACCTGGACTATCGCCGTGCGTGATGAATTGGCGAAAGACCAGCATCTCGACTCGCTGGCCGATTTGAGCCGTTATTTGCAGAGCGGCGGAAAATTCAAACTGGCCGCGTCGGCGGAATTTATTGAACGACCCGATGTGCTGCCGGCGTTTGAGAAGTCCTATCATTTTACCTTGCAGCAGGATCAACTGCTGTCGCTGGCGGGCGGCGATACCGCGGTGACCATCAAGGCCGCAGCGGAGCAGACGTCCGGCGTCAATGCCGCTATGGCCTACGGCACCGACGGCCCGGTGGCGGCGCTGGGGCTGCATACCCTGTCCGATCCGGCGGGCGTGCAGCCGATTTACGCGCCGGCGCCGATCATCCGTGAGGCGGTGCTGAAGCAACACCCGGAAATCGCTCAGTGGTTGAAGCCGGTCTTCGCCGCGCTGGACACCGAGACGCTGCAACGGCTGAACGCCAGTATCGCCGTCGAGGGGCAAAACGCCAGCAAGGTAGCGGCGGATTTCTTAAAGCAAAAAGGCTTTATCTCATCCTGATGGGCTAAGCACCAAACAGGTGAACGCGGCGGCGCGGATGCCGATGGGCACGCGTATGTCCTGCACGGGGTCGGCCGCCGCAAGAGGCGTTGCGTGATGGAAAATCGGGTGATATTAACCCTGACGGTGCTGCTATTGGCGGCGGTGTGGCTGTTGCCACTGGTGAATTTTGCCCCCAACAGGCTGGTCTCCGGGCGGGGGATCGGACTGGCGGAACTGCTCAGCGGCGCCCGGCTGTTGCTGCTGTTGCCGGCGCTAGGGCTGCTGGCGCCCACCCGCTCGCGCTATGTCGTGGTACTGCTGCTGGCGGAAGGGTTGTTGTGCGGGTTGCTGTGGCTGGCGGGCGAAGGTGCGCGCGAGCTGGCCGCGCAGGGCGGCAGACTGGTGCGCACGTCCTTTGGCAGCGGTTTTTGGCTGATGGCGGCCCTGTGTTTATTAACCGCCTCCGAGGCCGTCGGTCGTCTCACCGCCAACTCCTGCCTGCGGGCGCTCGCCAATGGCCAATTGTGGCTGACACTGGCGCTGCTGCTCGCCAGAGGCCGTCTCGATGAGCTGTCGCTGATGAAAGAGTATGCCAATCGCGCGCAGGTGTTCCACCAGGCATTTGCTGAGCACCTTACGCTGTTATTCGGTACCCTGGGGCCGGCGCTGCTCATCGGTATCCCGCTCGGTTTGCTGTGCCATCGCTCGGCCAGATGGCGTCCATCGCTGTTTGCCGCGCTCAACATTATCCAGACGCTGCCCGCCATCGCGCTGTTCGGTCTTTTGATAGCGCTGGTGCTTTATGCCCTGCTGCCGCTGGCGCTGCCGGTTATGCTGTCGGGGGTAAGGGTTATCGCCGTGCAAACGGTCGGGATGGGTATGGTGGCGGCGCTTATCGGCGCTGGCTGGTTCGGCGCCCTGATGTTTCAGGGGTTGCTCAGCAGCGCGCTGGAGCTGGTGCTGCTGGGCGTGATCCCGGCCGTCGCCCAGGCGCTGGTGGTCGATACCCTGTTTAAAGTGATGATTTCCATGCTACAAAAGGTACGCTTGTGATTGAATTTCAAGCAGTCAGTAAATTTTTCCACGGCAAACTAGCGGTGGAGAATTTGAGCTTTACGCTGCCCGCAGGCGAAATCACGGTGCTTATCGGCCCCTCCGGCTCAGGCAAGTCCACCACCTTGAAAATGATAAACCGCCTGATTGAGCATGATGCCAGTAACATTCTGTTCGCCGGGGAAGAGATAGGGCGCCTGCCCGCCGAGCAACTCCGACGACGCATGGGCTACGCAATACAGTCTATCGGTCTGTTTCCCCATTGGACCGTGGAGCAGAATATCGCCACCGTCCCGCAGCTGCTGAAATGGCCGCGTCAGCGCATCCTTCAGCGCGTCGATGAACTGCTGGCGCTGCTGCATCTCAATCCTGACCAGTTTCGCCACCGTTATCCGCACCAGCTTTCCGGCGGACAGCAGCAGCGGGTCGGCGTGGCGCGCGCGCTGGCCGCCGATCCAGAGGTGCTGCTGATGGACGAGCCGTTTGGCGCGCTCGATCCTGTCACCCGTAGCGCCCTGCAAGAGGAAATCGTCCGCATTCATCACCTCTCCCGCCGCACCATCTTGCTGGTGACCCACGATATCGACGAAGCGCTGCTCTTGGCTGATCGGATCTTGTTGTTGGACGGCGGGCGGCTTGTTCAGCAGGGCACGCCGCAACAGCTGCTGTTACGGCCGGCCAGCCCGCTGGTGCGCAATTTTTTTGGCGGCGTCGAGCGGGGGATCCGCCCGCTGTTGCTGGGGGCCGCCGGTCAGTTGGCCCGTCCGGGCGAGCAACTGCCGGGGCAACCGATCTCGGCGGCGATGTCGCTACGCGCGGCGCTGTCCGAATTTATCGCCCGCGCAACCGATCGCTTGCCGGTGGTGGACGAGCAGGGGGAGGCGGTGGGCGTGCTGTACTTTGGTGACCTGTTGCGCCCGCTTAAGGCGACGGCGTAATGGCGCGGCGCATCCTGACCTATCCGCTATTATAGTGCCTGCTGCTATTGCTGACGTTGCTGTTCTGCATGTCGCATATGACGCGGCTCTTCGCGGCGCTGTTTCCCGCGCTCGAAAGGCCGGTATACCGTCAGGACAGTTTTGTCGCGCTGGCATTGGCCCATCTGTGGCTGGTGCTGACGTCGAGCTTTATCGCGGTGGTTATCGGCGCGGGTGCCGGCATCTGGGTAACCAGACCGGCAGGCCGGGCATTCCGCCCGTTATTGGAAACCGTGGCGGCGGTGGGGCAAACCTTCCCGCCGGTGGCGGTACTGGCGGTGCCGGTGATGGGCTTTAGCGCCGAGCCGGCAATCATCGCGCTGGTGCTCTATGGGCTGCTGCCTATCGTGCAGGCGACGATTACCGGTCTCGAGACGGTGCCGGCGTACTTGCATGAAATTGCCACCGGGGCGGGGATGAGCCGCGGGCAAATTTTGCGGCGGGTGGAGCTGCCGCTGGCGGCGCCGGTTATCATCAGCGGCATTCGGACGTCGATGATAATTAACATCGGTACCGCCGCAATAGCCTCCACCGTAGGAGTAAAAAGCCTGGGCTCGCCTATTATCATTTGACTGAGCGGCTTTAACTCCGCCTATGTGCTGCAAGGCGCGCTATTGGTCGCGCTGCTGGCGATAATCAGCGATATGCTGTTTGAACGCTGGCTGTCAGCTATGGACGATAATGATATAGCCTGCAAGCATGACGCCGCCGATGGCGCCGAGCGAGAGCAGGGAAATCACGCCGAAAACGGCGGTTTTGATAAGCTTCATGGGCATCCTTATATGCAGTGCATCAGACATTATAAATATTCGCCGCGGCGATACAAGGTTGACGCTGCGGCGCTGTCGCAGCCAGGGCTAAATGATGGGGACGGGGACACCACTTTCCCCGGCCGAAAGCAAAGCAGAAGGCGCTTGCCGTTTAAATGGACCGCCGGGTGACGCCGCCGCTGGCGATCCGCCTGGCGTCACCACAAAGCGCTGCGGCGCGCAGCTTGATGGATGAACTCTCCGCCACCTTAAACGTGCTAACCGGTGACGAAGGCCGCACTTCGTTCGATCCGGTGCGGACGGTCGGCGCCGGCGGCTGTTTCGCCATCGCCTATGCCGTGCCCGACGGTACCCCGCTGGGCTGTGGCGCACTGCAACCGCTGGCGCCCGACGTCGTGGAATTGAAACGCCTGTATGCGCGCCCGGGCACCCAAGGTGTGGGCGCCGCGCTGCTGCGGTTTTTAGAACAGCAGGCTTGCGCGTGCGGCTACCGGCAAGTATGGTTGTCTACCCGCCGTGTCAACCTGCGGGCGGTGGCCTTTTATCGCCGCCACGGCTATCTGCCGGTGGCGCCTTACCGGCACTATCGCAACCGGCCGTAATCGCTATGTTTGGGAAAAGCACTGCAGTTTTATACAGCACAAGGCTGACGCCGACCCGCGACTGTGGGACAATGGCGCATTTTCCGGCGATAAGACTTGAACAATGACGCTCTCGGTAGCAATTAAGGCGCAAATCCACGACTGGTATAAAGCGCTACAGCAGCACATTCCCGATTTTATCCCCCGCGAGCCGCAGCGGCAGATGATAGCGGAAGTCGCTCGTGCGCTGGCGGGGGATATTGAACGCCATCTGGTGATCGAAGCGCCCACCGGCGTCGGCAAAACACTGTCCTATCTGATCCCGGGCATCGCCATCGGCCGCGCCGAACAAAAACCGCTGGTGGTGATCACCGCCAATGTTGCCCTACAGGATCAGATCTTCAGTAAGGATCTGCCGCTGCTGAAAAAGCTCATCCCGGATTTAACCTTTGTCTGGGCGTTCGGCCGCCGGCGCTATGTCTGCCCGCGCAATTTGGCGGCGCTGGCGGCAGAAGGCGGTGGCCAGGGCGATCTGATGCTGTTTCTGGATGATGCGCTGGCCCCCGCCAGCGGCGCCGATCACCCACACTGCGTAGCGCTGCAAAAATCACTGAGCGATTTCAGCTGGGACGGCCTGCGCGATCATTACCCCCATGCCGTGAGCGATGCGCTGTGGGCCAGGCTCAGCAACGACAAAGCGAATTGTCTCGGACGTAATTGCCATTATTTCCGCGACTGTCCGTTTTATTTGGCGCGCAAGGAAATCGAAAACGCCGATGTGGTGGTGGCCAATCACGCTCTGGTGATGGCGGCGCTGGAAAGCGAATCGGTACTGCCCGAGGCGAAAAACATGCTGCTGGTGCTTGACGAAGGCCACCACCTGCCGGACGTGGCGCGGGACGCGCTGGAGATGGACGGCGAGATTTCCAGCCATTTCGTTGCCCATCAGCTGGAGCAGTTCCGGCGGCAGACAGCGCTTATCCTGACCCAGTTCCGGCCCGCTCGGCCGCCGCAGCTCAGCCAGGAGGCACGATTGCAGGCGCATTGCGACGAGTTACTGGCGCTTATCGGTCTGTTCGAGCAACATGCCAACGCCGTCTTGCCCCACGAAAGCGTAGAGGTGGAGCATCGGTTTGCGCTGGGCGTCCTGACAGCTCCGATGAGCGAGGCGGCGGCGCGGCTCTATACGCTGACGGATAAGTTGCGGATGCTGGCGGAGTTTTTGCTGGCGGACCTGGGCGAAAAAACCGGCAAGCACGACATCGTGCGCCTGCGTCAGACGCTACTGCACACCAGCCGCATTCAGGGCTTCTGGGACGCCACTAGCAGGCTATGGCGACTGGCCGCGCTAGAGAAAGCCTCCAACGCGCCGATTTCCAAATGGTTGATCCGTAGGCGGGGAGACAATGGCGTGCAGTTGTTTTTGCACTGCGTCGGCATCCGCGTCAGCTGCCAGCTGGAAAAGCTGCTGTGGTCGCGGATCCCCCATGCGGTCATCACCTCCGCCACGCTGCGATCGCTTGCGAGCTTCGCGCGAGTTCAGGAGTTGTCCGGCCTGCATGAGCGCAACGGCGATCGCTTCGTCACGCTGGCATCGCCTTTTGATCACCGTCGCCAGGGCCGGCTGGTTATCCCCCAAATGCCGATGGAGCCGGTCATGGCGCAGGAGGCGGCCCATATCGCCTGGATGGCGCGCTACTTTCGCGCCGAGTGGGCGAAAGGGACGCACTTTGGCATACTGGTGCTGTTCGCCAGTCACCGCGCGCTGCGGCTGTTTTTGGACCAGGTGACGGAGCTGCGCCCGCAATTGCTGGTGCAGGGGGATAAAACCCCTTTACCGCCTGGTAGAAGAACACCGCCGCCGCGTGGACCGCGGGCAGACCAGCGCGCTGTTGGGGCTGCAATCCTTTGCCGAAGGACTGGATCTGAAATGGGAATGGCTGACACAAGTACATATTCACAAAGTGGCCTTTCCGCCGGTGGACAGCCCGGTCATTTTGACCGAAGGGGAATGGCTGAAAACGCAGCCGCGCCATCCGTTTGAGGTACAAAGTTTGCCCAGTGCGTCTTTCAATCTGATTCAGCAGGTCGGGCGGCTTATCCGCAGCCATGAATGTCATGGCGAGGTGATCATCTACGACCGGCGGTTGTTGACCAAATCTTATGGCGCCCGCCTGCTGGAGGCGCTGCCGGTGTTTCCCATTGCCCAACCGGCGTTGGCGGCCGAGGCCGCGGCGACGCCCCAATCGACCGGAACGGTCGACAAAAAAAGACCCTGATGCGCCCGGCGATAAAGTGTTATTGCGTCACGAGGAAGCTAAAATCGCAGGGGTAGGTCATGTGTGTAAGGGTTCAGGAGAGTCCCATGTATATTCCTCCCGCGTTTTGTCAACCGGATGCCGAGGCGCAGCGCGCCCTGATTGCGGCCCATCCGCTGGCGCAGCTGGTCAGCTACGGCGAGTCGGGTTTGCAGGCTGACCCGCTGCAGCTGGACAGTTATCCTGACGGCGCCTGGCGGCTGCACGGGCATCTGGCGCGCGCCAATCCCCATAGCCAATCTCTGGCCCGCAACGGCGCCTGTCTGGCGATGTTTCAGGGAGAGTCAGGCTACATTTCCCCCGGCTGGTATGCGGCCAAGGCGGAGCACGGCAAGGTGGTGCCGACCTGGAATTACCAGACGCTACATTGCCACGGACAGGCGCGGATAATAACGGACCCGATATGGCTTATGGCACTATTGCAGGCGCCCTGGCAGGTCGAGGATGCGCCGCCGGGCTTTATCGACACCTTGATAGGCGCTATTGTGGGGGTCGAAATTTGCGTAACGCGCACCGAGGCCAAGTGGAAATTGAGCCAGAATCGCAGTCTGGCGGATCGCGACGGCGCGATAGAAGGGCTGACGGACGTCGGCAATGTGCCTCTGGCCCGCGAGATGGGGCGCGGCTGACGGCAATGTGCCGCTGTCCCGGGAGATGGGGCGCGGCCGACAGCAATGTGCCGCTGTCCCGGGAGATGGGGCGCGGCTGACGGCAATGTGCCGCTGTCCTGGAAGACATGGCGCGGCCGATGGCAATGTGCCGTTGGCCTGGAAGATAGGGCGCGGCTGACGGCAATGTGCCGTTGGCCCGGGAGAGGGGGCGCGGCTGACCGGTCGCTGCCCTTGCAGATACAGGTGGTTAATGGATTACAACAGCATCATTAAAGAAATCGGACGCGGCAAACATCACGCCCGCGATTTGGACCGCCAGACAGCCTATGCGCTTTACCGCGCTATCCTGGCCGGCGAAGTGCCGGAAATGGAACTGGGGGCGCTGCTCATCGCGATGCGCATCAAAGCAGAAGCGCCAGAGGAGTTGATCGGCTTTTACCAGGCGATGCAGGAGCAGGTGATGGCCCTGCAGCCGCCGGCGTCACGGCCGCCGCCCATCGTCATCCCCAGCTACAACGGCGCACGCAAGCAGGCTAATCTGACGCCGCTGCTGGCGCTCGCCCGTCTCGGTTTTCCGGTCGTGGTGCACGGCGTGACCGACGATCCCGGCCGCGTGACCAGCGCTAACATATTTCGCGAACTGGGCATTAACGGCGTCACGTCGCGCGATGAGGCGCAGGTCGCGCTGGACCGCCAGTTGTCATTGCGCTGGCGGCTCGGGGTGCGTAACAGCGCCCACACGCTGGCCAAGCTGGCGACACCGTTTTCATCGCATTCCCACTGGCGGCTTTGCAGCGTTTCCCACCCAGAATACATACCGCGCGTCGCGGGATTTTTCAGCGCTATCAACGCCACCGCCTTGTTGATGAACGGTACCGAAGGCGAAAGCTATGCCAACCCCAAGCGTCTGACGCGTATCTATCATGTTCGCGGCGGTGAGCCGCAGCTGCTGCTGGATCCGGCCGTCAACCCGCTGCCACCGTTGGAAAGCCTGCCGGACAACCGCGAGGCTGCCGTCACCGCCCGTTGGACTGAAGACTGTCTCGACGGCCGCTGGCCGTTGCCGCAGGCGATCCGTCTGCAGCTGGGCTGCTGCCTGGTCGCCACCGGCCAGTGCGCTGACCTGCCGGCGGCGCTCCTTGAGGTAGATAACCGCCTCGTTCGTCTCTGAATGCCATTTTCGCAGCTAACCGGAAGCACACGTCATGCAACATGCTATCGACTATTTTAACCGTTTAAATCAGGATTACCTGGCGGTACATCAGGCCAAAGAAGATCTGTTCTGGCAACACTATATGGGCACGTGCGGGGCGGAAGTATCAGCGCGTTTCGCCGCGGCTGAAACCGCCTACAAACGCTTTATTGCCGAGCCTACGCGCCCTGCGGAGCTGCGCCACATTATCAGCCAAGTGACGGCAGAGCCGCCGTTCTCCGAGCGCGACACTATATTGCACGGCCTGCGCGGCTGGGCGCGCTTTTTTGACTGCAATGTGATTGAAGACTCGGCGGCGCAGGCGCTGATGGATGAGATCATTGCCGCGGAAAACGATTTGTATGCCCGACGCAAAGACTTCACGATGCAAAATCAGCTGGCCGAGCAGGACGAACCCGTCGCCGCGAGCCTGGGGGAATTACTGACCAATCAGGCCAATAACAGCAGCGAACGCTGCCGACAGAGCTCACAACAGGCGCTGCGGGCGCTGGAGCAGTGGCTGCTGCACAATGGTTTTCCCCAACTGGTCAGCCTGCGTAATCGTTTCGCCCGGCAGATGGTCTATCGCAACTTTTTTGATTATAAGGTAAACAAAACCGAGCAGATGACGCCGGAGCAGCTGTTCGCCATCCTCGACAGCTTCGAGCGGCAGACCCGCGACGGCATGCAGGCCAGTCTGCGCCAGCTGGCGAGCGCGAAGGGTGACGCGGCACTGGCGCCGTGGAATATCCGTTATGCGACCGCCGGCGATGTGACCCGACAACTGGATCCTTACCTGCCGTTTTCCGACTCGCTGCGCCGCTGGGTGGACAGTTTCAAACGGCTACATATCGGCTTCAACGGTGCGCGCATGCAGTTGGATCTGCTGGTGCGGCAGGGGAAATATGAAAACGGTTTTATGCACGGTCCGGTGCCACCGTTCTTGGCGCAGGTCACCTGGGTGCCGGCGCGTATCAACTTCACCAGTCTGGCGCGCCCTGGCCAGCTTGGCAGCGGCATCAGCGGCATTACCACTTTATTCCACGAGGGGGGGCATGCGGCGCATTTCGCCAATATCCGCCAGAACGCTCCCTGTTTCTCACAGGAGTTCCCGCCGACCTCTATGGCCTATGCGGAAACGCAATCGATGTTTTGCGACAGTTTGCTCGACTATGCTGACTGGCTGAAACGCTACGCCTTAAATCGTCACGGCGAGGCGGTGCCGGATGCGCTTATTCGTGACGCTATCGCCGCTCGCCAGCCGATGCGCGCCTTCAACGAGCGCCATATCCTGCTGGTACCCTATTTTGAGTGGGCGCTGTATCATTGGGATGACGCGCAATTGACCCCCGAGGCCATTACGCGTCTGGCGCGGGAAAATGAGCAGCGGATCCTGGGCATCGACGGCAGTCCGCGGCCCACTCTGGCCATTCCCCATTTATTGTCGCAGGAGTCCGCCTGTTCCTATCAGGGCTACCTGCTGGCGCTGATGGCGGTAGAGCAGACCCGTCATTTCTTCCTGCAGCGCGATGGTTATCTGACCGATAACCCGGCGATCGGGCCAAGTCTGGCGCAGCATTATTGGCAACCCGGCAATAGCGTCAGCCACGACGCTACGCTTGTCAGTCTGACTGGCGAGGGCTTTAATCCGGCCTATCTGTCCGCCGTCTGCAACCAGACCGTCGAGCAAGCCTGGCGCCAGGCCCAGGACTGCATGGCACAGGCGCGCTCGCGTCCACAGCCGCCGGCGGATTTCCCATGGCAGGCCGACATTCACGTCGTGGATGGTGATGCGATATTGGCCAGCAATGCCCAGGGGGATGAGGTGATCTGCCGGCAGTTCGCGCAGGCAATCCAGCAGCGCTACGGCTAAGCAAGCGGCTGCGCGTTACGCGCCGTGCTGTTAGCATCAAGCGTCATGCTGTTAGCGTTACGCGCCATGCTGTTAGCATCACGCGGCGTGCTGTTGATGATATTCCGGGCTGTAATCTTTGATGGCCTGATTATTGTCGGCGGAAAAGCGCTGGGCGGGGCAGCGGCCGGCGGTGTCGGCTGTCGTTTGCGCCATGCAGGCGCTGTCGTTACGCTGATCACGCGGCATATCGGTGAGGCGGGAGGCGACGGCGGCCTGACTGATGGCGAAGGCGCCAAGGACAATAAAGGCACTAAATGAGAGTTTCATACTAATCACTCTGTAAACTATATCATAACGGAAACGTAGGATACGCCCACTAATACGATATTGCTCGAGGAATTTTTTAAAGATTTCATCAGTTTTTTTGATGAAGCGCTCGCGCTAGGGACGCCCTTGTTACGGCGTCCACGGCCGTCAGGTTAACCGCTCTTGCGATCATCGGGCCGTACCATGTCAAAGCGCTGTTGCGCAGAAATGGCAAAATAGGCGCTGGGACCGCCACCGCGCACCACCGGCTCCGCGGCGGCGGTCTGATACAGTCCCTGGTCATCCAGCAGCCGGCTGTCGATATACACCGCGACGACTTCGCCCAATACCAGCCAGCTACCGGTCTCCCGCCCGCCGGCATCCACCAGCGCAATACATTGGCTTAGACGACACTCAAAATTGACCGGGCTTTCGGCGACGCGATGCGCCTTAACCCGCTCCCCCTGTACAGGCGTCAGGACGGCAACGGCAAACTCATCTTCCCCCGCAGGGAGAGAGGCGGAGGTTTCATTCATCGCGTCGGCCAGCGGGCGTGTCACCAGATTCCAGACGAATTCGCCGGTAACCATGATATTGGCGACGCTATCTTTCTATCCGGCGCTGGAAAAGCCGATGATCGGCGGATGATAGTTAAAACAATTGAAAAAGCTGTAAGGCGCCAAATTGCGCTGACCGATGCAATCCAGCCAATGGGGCGCGGACCGATAATGGCGTTTAACGGATCATGCGGCAAACCATGGCCTAGCGCCGGTTCGTAAAAGTAGTGGGTATCAGAAATCATAGCGGCGTCCTCCAGCCCATGCTTACCCGGTGGTCTGGCCTGCCGGTATGCAGGCATTCTGCCAATGGAAAAACGTTCAGCATAGGCGTCCCACTACCAAGGTGTCTTACCATTTTGCCGCAGCAGCAGACTTTGGCCGTCTTGGCACCAGCCTAGCGCAGCTGGCTGTCCTTACTTCCGCGGCGGTTATAGCCGGCATAGCTGGCCTGGTGCTTATCCCGTTCCTGTTGGCAGGCCAAACATAACTGCACGCCCGGCACCGCGAGCCGGCGCGGTTCAGGAATCGGATCGCCGCATTCCTGGCAAAAATGCGCGCTTACACCGCCGTTCAACCCCTGACGTACGCGTTGCACTGCATCATTGAGGGTGGCATCGATTTGATCCTGCACGGCACCTTCCGGCGCCCAGCAACTGGCCATAGTGACACCTCCGCTTGTAAAGAAAAAAAGAAAAAGGCCAACGAGCAAGCCGTCAGCCTTTGCGAACTGCCCGTGCCGACCTATGCCGGCAATGACGTCAGTTTATTCAATGTTCGATTCGATAAACCACAGGAATTTATCCAGGTCGCGCGAGGCCGCGGTGAAAATATCGGCGGTGTCGTCATCTTCGACTTCGGTTATCGCCTTACGCACATCGTTGGCAACGATGCCATAACGATCGGCCAGCGCTTTCAGATGGTCCTGCACCGTATGGATATTGGTCGGGTAGCTTTTCAGTGGCGTTTTGTCGTTGGTCACCTGAACCGTTCCCAAGGCGACACCGCCTAACTGAACGACACGTTCGGCTATGGTATCCTGATGGTCGAGAATAGCGGTTCGGAAACCGTCCAGCATTTCATGCACACCAATAAAATTGTTGCCGCGCATATTCCAGTGCGCTTGTTTGGTGATAAGGGCCAGATCCACCAGCTCGATGACAATACGGTTAAGTGTGGCGATAGTGGTAGTCTTAACCTCTTCATCCACATCATTACGCGTAAAAATGAGTTCAGAAGATTTCGTTTTAACCAGTTTAGTGGTACTCATAATGACTCATCCTCTTAATAATTCGTAATGGTTCGTTTTTAATTTCGTTTAGATAATAAGTATAACAGCGTTTTGAAATTTTGCTCCCTATCAAAGCTATCGCTGTTTTTTATTGAATGGATTCGGCGGCGGTTGCAGTCTTTTAGCCGCAAAAGTAGCGTTCTCCCGCCGCACCGCGCTGAGGGTTCGGGCAATGCGGGTAGAAGATCTCATGCCCGGCGACGCTCCGGCGCGCGGTATTTCTGCCTGCCTGGACCCTCATCTCCTCCAGCGCGTTCATGCGAGTAAAACAGTCTTAACCGCCCCGCATCCAAGCTGCCGCTATCAGGAAACATTTTTACAGCGCTATAACAGCGTTGTTAACTGGGAATAATTATTGTTACGCTTCGTCCCCCTTTCTACCGGCGCCATAATATGGAACAGCGGGTGCCAAAACAGGATAAAAATAAGCCAGACGGCGGTGAGTGAATAAAAAACTTATTAAACAAAAACGCGATGGCTACCGTTTCGTCTGTAAAGAAAAGCTTAAAAAAAAGAAAAAAATAGGCAAACTTGCCGCTAAAGGTCTATTTTTTAAACGGTCGATTCGGAATGTTCTGGATATGTTGTAAGGATAAGTAAAGGTTATTTGGCGACAGCTTAGCAAAACATAAGCAAAATGAATAGGATAGGAATGTTTGAAAACTTATGTTACACGATACCTTCAATTGGGCAACAATTATTAAGCAGAGTTTCATGCTGGGTTTTGGTATATTTTCATGGTTAGGGGGTACATTCACATTTGAGGTGGTTATGAAAAAAATTGCATGTCTTTCAGCTTTAGCCTGTGTACTGGCAGTGGCAGCAGGTTCCGCATCAGCAGGTGAAATCACCGTTTCCGCCGGTTACGCGCAGGGTGACCTGCAGGGCGTAGTGAACAAAGCCAACGGCTTCAACGTAAAATATCGCTACGAGTGGGACAATGACCAACCGCTGGGCGTGATTTCCTCCTTCACTTATGTCGAGAAAGATCGCGCGGAAAGCGGCTCGTACGATAAAGCGCAATACTACGGCTTCACCGCCGGTCCTGCCTGGCGTATCAATGACTGGGCCAGCCTGTACGGCGTGGTCGGTTTGGGCTATGGCAAATCCATCTCGAATGCCCAAACGCAAAACGGCAATGACCGCAGCACCAGCGATGTGGGCGTGGCCTACGGTGCCGGTCTGCAGTTTAACCCGATGGAAAACGTCGCACTGGACGTTTCCTACGAGCAAAGCCGGATCCGATCCACCGACGTTGGCACCTGGATTGCCGGTGTAGGTTACCGCTTATAATCCCAGTTGGACGGCTGGCCAACGCGGCTTTGCCTTCTGACGGTGATATCGCTGACGGTGATATCGGCATGGCGCCTGGCGCCATGCCGATAGCGTTACACCGATATTTAGCCGTACTGTGGTGTTTGCCGTTCTGCTATAACGGTCGTGTGCCTACCCAATTGTCGATGCTTGCCTACCGCGTCTGCTGTCCTGTTCAGTTTTCAGCGCTTTCCATTGTCAGCCCCGCTTACGCTTACGGCCCCATTAGGCGGCTCATGTCCCTGCCTGTTGCGATCCCTTTACTTGTCCATTGCGCCTCTTGTGGCTGCCAGTTGCGAGCCTTTTTACTTGACCATTGCAGCGCTTGTGGCTGCCCGTTGCGACCCGTTTACTTAAACACTGTGGCTGTTGTGGCTGCTCATTGCGCCCCGTACTCCTTTCATCCGCGCCCGAGCATCCTTCACGTACGTGCCAAGCATCCTTCACCTGCGGCTCAATCATCCTCAGGGCGTTCGCCTGTTATTTTCATTGGCGACAGGATGTGGCGCCGGGCATCCGGCCGTGCGCGTTCGGTTAAGCCGGCAGTTGTCCGGTGGCGCGCATCACGACGCTGGTTCGGGTTGTACCGACGCCGCCGTCGTAGCGCGGGTGGCAATAGATTAGGTCCCCCAACACGTCGCTTTATGGCATACTACGGCTAACGTCACATTTTATGAAAGAGTCTCTCCTTTGCTAATTAGTAACAACATCACCATGCAATTCGGCAGTAAACCGCTGTTCGAGAACATTTCCGTCAAGTTTGGCGGCGGCAATCGCTACGGTCTTATCGGCGCTAACGGCTGCGGTAAATCCACCTTGATGAAAATTCTGGGCGGCGATCTGGCACCCACCGGCGGAAACGTGAGCCTTGACCCCAATGAGCGCCTCGGTAAATTGCGCCAGGATCAATTCGCCTTCGAGCAGGACACCGTGCTGGATACCGTTATCATGGGCCATGGGGAACTGTGGGCGGTCAAACAAGAACGTGACAGCATCTACGCCTTGCCCGAGATGAGCGAAGCACAGGGCTACCGGGTGGCGGATTTGGAAGTGCTGTACGGTGAAATGGATGGCTACACCGCAGAAGCGCGCGCTGGCGAATTGTTACTGGGCGTCGCGGCATCCCGCTGGGACAGCACTATGGCCCGATGAGCGAGGTGGCGCCCGGTTGGAAGCTGCGTGTGCTGCTGGCGCAGGCGCTGTTCGCCGATCCGGAAATTCTGCTGCTGGATGAACCGACCAACAACCTGGACATCAATACCATCCGCTGGCTGGAGCAGGTGCTGAACGAACGTAACAGCACGATGATTATCATTTCCCATGATCGGCATTTTCTGAACATGGTCTGCACCCATATGGCAGATTTGGATTATGGCGAGCTGCGCATCTATCCGGGCAACTATGATGATTACATGACGGCGTCAGCGCAGGCGCGCGAGCGGCTGGTGGCGGACAATGCCAAGAAAAAGGCCCAAATTGCCGAGCTGCAGTCGTTCGTTAGCCGTTTTAGCGCCAATGCATCGAAATCCCGCCAAGCCACTTCCCGCGCCAGACAAATTGATAAGATCAAACTTGACGAAATCAAGGCGTCCAGCCGGCAGAATCCGTTTATCCGCTTTGAACAGGACAAAAAGCTGTTTCGCAATGCTTTGCAGGTAGAGCAGATGTCCCAGGGCTTTGAGGGGACGGCGCCGCTGCTGCGCGTGCTGAACATGATGGTTGAGGTGGGCGATAAGGTGGCGATTCTCGGCGCCAATGGTATCGGTAAAACCACGCTGCTGAAAACGCTGATGGGCGAGTTGACGCCGCAAAGCGGTGAGGTCAAGTGGTCAGAAAACGCCAATCTTGGCTACTACGCCCAGGATCATGCCGCCGAGTTCGCCGAGAATATGACGGTGTTTGACTGGATGAGTCAGTGGAAACAGGCCAGTGACGATGAGCAGGCGGTCCGCGGCATCCTGGGCCGGCTGCTGTTTGGTCAGGATGATATCAAAAAGCCGGTGGGCGTGTTATCCGGCGGTGAGAAGGGCCGGCTGCTGTTTGGCAAGCTGATGATGCAAAAGCCTAATATCCTGCTGATGGACGAGCCCACCAACCATCTGGACATGTAATCAATTGAATCGCTGAATTCCGCCTTGGATCTGTATCAGGGAACGTTGTTGTTTGTCTCCCATGACCGCGAATTTGTCAGTTCGCTGGCAACGCGGATCGTGGAAATCCTGCCGGGTAAGGTCGTCGACTTTAGCGGCAATTATGAAGACTACCTGCGCAGCCAGGGGTTGGATTGATTTGCCTGAAGAGGTGTGGCCAGTGATTGCCCGATAGCGCGGCCTCGCTGTATTGCGCAGCCCGGGTTTAACCCCTTTTTTGCGCCGGCGCCCCGCATTTGCGCCGCCGGCTGTTCGCGTAATGAGTGTGCCGTGAAAAAATCTGTTTCACCCGTAGCGCAGAAAGCCGCTTTGCATCCGCGTAATCGCCACCGCGGCGGCTATGATTTCGCCGCATTGGTGGCGGCCTGTCCGCTGCTGGACCCGTTTGTGCGGCCGACCCCGGCGGGGACGCCCTCGGTGGATTTTACCTCGCCGGCGGCGGTGACCCAGCTCAACCGTGCGCTATTGCTGCATGATTACGGCCTGCGCCACTGGGATATTCCCGCCGGCTTTCTCTGACCACCGGTGCCCGGACGGGCGGATTATCTGCACCATCTGGCGGACCTGCTGGGTTCCGGTAACGGCGGGCGTATCCCGCGCGGTCGGCGGGTGATGCTGCTGGATATCGGCGTGGGCGCCAATTGTATTTACCCCATTATCGGCCATCACGAATACGGCTGGCGTTTCACCGGAACGGATATCAGTCCGCCGTCGCTGCGCTGGGCGCAACAGATCGTCAACATGAATCCGTCGCTGGTGGGGGCGCTGCGCTTACGTCGGCAGAGCCAGCCGGCGGCTATCTTTGACGGTATCATCGGCGCGGCGGAACGGTTTGATGCCACGCTGTGCAATCCGCCGTTTCACGCCTCGGCACAAGAGGCTCTGGACAGCGCCCGACGCAAGCAGGTCAATCTGGCGCGGGCGACCCGGCACCGTCGGGAAAGAACCCGTGGTGCGAAGGATCACGACGAAACGCCCGACAGCCTCCCGCCGGCGCGTCAGGCCATCGCGGCGGCGCCCAATTTTGGCGGCCGGCACAATGAACTATGGTGCCCCGGCGGCGAGCTGGTGTTTGTGCGCCGCACTGTAGCGGAAAGCGTTGCCTGCGCCCGACAATGCCTGTGGTTTACCACGCTGGTGTCGAAGAGCACGACGCTAGCGCCGCTGTATCGCGCTATCGAACAGGCGGGCGCCCGCGCGGTACGAACGGTGCCGATGGGGCAGGGGCAGAAAATCAGCCGGTTTGTCGCCTGGAGTTTTTTGATACGGCGGGACAGGAGGACTGGGCCGCGCGCCGCAGACCTCGCAGTGGGGATGGCGCTGCAGCCGCATTTCCCGCAGCTGCAGCGTCATGGCATCCAACATCACCAGTTTCCCCACCGTGGATTGGCCGTAATCGGTTAGCACCTTGACGGCTTCCATAGCCTGCAGCGCGCCGATGATGCCCACCAGCGGCCCCATAACACCCGCTTCAGCACAGGTCAGGCTCTCGGCGCCGAATAACCGGCTCAGGCAGCGATAGCACGGCTCGCCCGGTTGATAGCGGAAAACGCTGATTTGCCCCTCCATCCGTATCGCCGCGCCGGAAATCAACGGCACACGGTGCGGATAGCAGCAGCGGTTAAGCTGTTCGCGCGCCGCGATGTTGTCGGTACAATCCAGCACGATATCGCATTCGGCCAGCAGCGCAGACAGCGCCTCATCATCCAGCGCCCGGTCCACCGCCTTTAGCGTCACGTGCGGATTCACCGCCGCGAGGGCCTGACGGGCAGATGCGACTTTACTCTGGCCGATGCGACAGTCGTTATGCAGTACCTGACGCTGCAAATTCGACAGCGAGACGGTATCAAAATCCACCAACACCAGCCGGCCGATGCCGGCGGCGGCCAGATACAGCGCCGCTGCGCTGCCTAACCCGCCGAGGACGGCAATCAGCGCACAGCTCGCTTTCAACCGTTCCTGACCGTCAAAGTCGAAGCCGCACAACATAATCTGGCGGTTATAGCGCAGCATCTCTTGATGAGTTAATTCCGCCGCCATGTTGACTCCTCAGCCCTGCAACAAAGCATTGAACGGTTCTATTGTCACCCATTCGCCGACGGCCACGTCGCCGCGCGCTTGCTCCAGCACGATAAAGCAGTTGGCGCTGGCGAAGGAGCTGAACACATGGGATCCCTGCGAACCGGTAGTGGCGACTGCCACCTCGCCCGCGGCGTTCAGGCGGTAGCAGCCGTGCTGAAAATCCAGCCGGCCGGACGTTTTGCTAAGCGGGGTCAGCGCCCGTGCCCGCAAGCGCGGCGGCTCACGCCAGTCCCGGCGACCCGCGAGGCGCGCAATCAGCGGCTGCACCAATTGATAAAAGGTCACCGCCGCCGACACCGGATTGCCCGGCAGGCCGCAAAACCAAGCCTGCGACAGCCGGCCGAAGGCAAAGGGTTTGCCGGGCTTCATCGCCAGTTTCCAGAAATGAATATGCCCTAATTCTTCCAGCATGGTTTTGGTATAGTCCGCCTCGCCGACCGACACGCCGCCGCTGGTGATGAGTAAATCCGCCCGACTGTCCGCCTGACGAAACGCCTCACGCAGGGCAGCGGCGTCGTCGGCGATAATCCCTAAATCGATGACCTCGCAGCCTAACCGGGTGAGCATCAGCCTGATGGCGAAGCGGTTGGTGTCGTGGATCTCGCCGGCGGCCAGCGGCGCGCCGATGGGCCGCAGTTCGTCGCCGGTGGAAAACAAGGCCACGCGCAAACGGCGGCAGACGCGTACCGAGGCGATGCCCAGCGATGCCAGCAGCGGCAGCTCCGCCACCTGCAATAGCCGTCCCGCCGGCAGCGGCTGAAACGATAAACCGCACGCCCTGTTCGCTGACCTCCGCGTATTCTTGCATGATGACCGCCTCGGCGCCGGCCGGAGTCGGCGCGCCGTTCATGATGCGCAGCGCGCTGCCCGCAGGCCAGGGGCCGGTGAACGGCACCCCCGCCAGCGCCCGTCCCGCTACAGGCAACGCTACTCTCGGCGCAAGGTCGGCCCGTCTGACGGCATAGCCGTCCATGGCGGCATTATCAAACGGCGGCACGTTGACCGGCGAAATAATAGGTTCGGCGCTGATGCGGCCGCAGGCGTCGTCCAAGGCCACACTCTCGGTATCGAGCGCCGTGACGGCGTTGACGGTATCGAGCATAGTGGCCAACGCCTGCTCAAGCGTCAGCATCGGGGAAGGGGTGGAAGCCATGGCAACTCCTGTCGGCAACGGGGATCCGGCGATAATCACCGGATGCTAAGCGGTGTCTATTATGGCAGAGAACCTGATATCGGAGAACCGGTCGGCGCACAGGGGCGTGCCGCCACGCCGTACTCTGCGACGCGAAGGTAGCTAGTGCTCAAGAATGCAATATCATCTGAGTGATTAATATCACGTATTTCTACTTTACAGCAGCCAAGTGCGTCCATATAGTCAAAATCGATAACATGTTAACGTTTAGCCTGACATTTAATGGCCTGGATCGTTATCGTCCGCGGCCCGCGCCGGCATCCGGCATCCGGCATCCGGCATCCGGCAGGGCGAGCCAATCATGACGTATCGACTGGGTGACCGTTGCAATGAGCAAAGCAGTGATAGCACTCCACGGTGGCGCCGGCGCACTGTCGAGCCAGACGATGAGCGCAGAAAAAGAACGTGATTACCGCCAGGCGCTTGACGCGATAACCCGCAGCGGCCAGACCATCCTGGCCGACGGTGGCAACGCCCTGGACGCCGTCACGCAAGCGGTGCGATTGCTTGAAGAGTGCCCGCTGTTCAACGCCGGTATCGGGGCGGTGTTCACCCATCAGGGTGCCCACGAGCTGGACGCCAGCGTAATGGACGGGCGCAGCCGCTCGGCGGGCGCCGTCTGTGGCGTCAGGCATATCCGCAACCCCATTTTGGCCGCGCGGGCAGTGATGGAACACAGTCCCCATGTCATGTTTACCGGCGAAGGGGCGGAGCAGTTCGCTTTTCGTCAGGGGCTGGCGCGCGTGGAAAACGACTTTTTCTCTACACCGGAAAGGTATCAGCAACTCCAGCGGGCGCTGGCGGCGGACGGTGGCGCGCTACTCGATCACGACGGCGCGGCCGCGGATCCTATCGACCCGGACCGCAAGTTTGGTACCGTTGGCGCCGTGGCATGCGATAGTCAGGGCAATCTGGCCGCCGCCACCTCTACCGGCGGCATGACCAATAAGCAGGCGGGGCGGGTCGGGGATTCGCCTATCATTGGCGCCGGCTGTTATGCGGACAACGCCACCGTTGCCGTCTCTTGCACCGGCACCGGCGAGGTGTTTATCCGCACCGCCGCCGCGCATGAAGTGGCGGCGCTGGTGGCCTACGCCGGCTTGTCCCTGGAGCAGGCGGCGGCGCGGGTGGTCTTTGAGCAGATTTTACCGCTGGGGGGATCGGGCGGCCTTATCGCCGTGGACGCCGCCGGCCACGTGGCGTTGCCGTTCAATAGCGAAGGCATGTATCGCGCGGTGGGCTATGTCGGCCAGGCGCCCGATGTAGGGATTTACCGTTGATGGCGCCGCCAGAAATCGCCGCGTCGCACGCCGGCGAACCGTTGCCCCAGGACCTGCCGCAAGAGCGGGTCCTGTCGGTGCGTAATCTCAGCGTCCAGTTTCAGCGCGAAGGACAGCGCGTTGACGCGGTGCGTAACCTTTCCTTCGATGTTAATCGCGGCGAAACCTTAGCTATTGTCGGCGAGTCGGGTTCGGGGAAGTCCGCGACGTCGCTGTCGGTCATGCGGCTTGTGGAGCTGGGGGGAGGACGCATTGATAGCGGCACTCTGCTGTTCCGCCGGCGCTCGGGACAGGTGGTGGATCTTCGCCGCGCCTCCGCCCCCACGCTGCGTTCGCTGCGTGGCGCGGATATGGCGATGATTTTTCAAGAGCCGATGACGTCACTAAATCCGGTTTTCCCGGTCGGTGAGCAGATAGCAGAATCTATTCGTTTGCATCAGGGCAAGGATCATCGCAGCGCCAGACGCAAAGCGATGCATATGTTGGATCTGGTACGGATCCCCGAGGCGCGCAATATCCTTGACTGCTACCCGCATCAGCTGTCGGGCGGGATGCGTCAGCGGGTCATGATTGCCATGGCGCTGTCGTGCCGGCCGGCGCTGCTTATCGCCGATGAGCCCACCACCGCGTTGGATGTCACTATTCAGGCGCAGATCCTGCAATTGATACGGTTGCTACAGCAGGAAATGCACATGGGGGTGATGTTTATTACCCATGATATGGGCGTGGTGGCGGAAATGGCGGATCGGGTGCTGGTGATGTATCAGGGCAATGACGTGGAATCCGCGCCGGCCGACGAGGTGTTTCACCGACCGCGCCACCCGTATACGCAGGCGCTGCTGGCCGCCGTGCCGCGGCTGGGGTCGATGGCGGACAGTGATTTGCCGGCGAAATTCCCGCTGCTGCACCCGGCGCCCGGCGTAGAGGTGCCGCCGCCGACCGCCGCCGGCTTCTCGCCGGACGCGCAGGCGCCGACGGCGATGCCGGCAGAAGCATTGCAGCCGCAGGATACGGTGCTAACCGAAAGCGGGCCTATCCTGAAGGTGCGCAATCTGGTCGCACGCTTCGCTATTCGCGGCGGCATTTTCAACCGCATCCAGCGCCGGGTTCGCGCGGTGGAGAAGGTCAGTTTTTCCCTCTATCCCGGCGAAACGCTGGCGTTGGTCGGTGAGTCCGGCTGCGGCAAATCCACCACCGGTCGCGCGCTGTTGCGCATGGTGGAAAGCCAAGGCGGCGCTATTCTGTTTGACGGCCTCTCCATCAACCACTTGCAAGGCAGCGCGCTGCAGCATTTGCGGCGCAATATTCAATTTATTTTCCAGGATCCCTACGCCTCACTGGACCCACGCCTGACAGTAGGATATTCCATAATGGAGCCGCTGTTGGTGCACGGCGTGGCGCAGGGCAAAGAAGCGGAACAACGCGTCGCGACGTTGCTCGAACGTGTCGGCCTGCTGCCGGAACATGCCGCGCGTTATCCCCATGAATTTTCCGGCGGACAGCGGCAGCGGATTTGCATCGCCCGCGCGCTGGCCCTGAATCCTAAAGTGGTGATTGCCGACGAATCGGTGTCGGCGCTGGATGTCTCCATCCAGGCGCAGATAGTGAACTTGATGCTGGGTCTGCAGCGGGAATTCGGCCTCGCGTTTTTATTTATTTCCCATGATATGGCGGTGTGGTGGAGCGGGTCAGCCACCGGGTGGCGGTGATGTATCTGGGGCAGATCGTCGAAATCGGTCCGCGCCGGCAGGTGTTCGAGCATCCCCACCATCCCTATACCCGCAAATTGATGTCTGCGGTACCTGTGGCCGATCCCGCCAACCGCCGCCGCGATCGGGTGTTACAGGCAGATGAAATCCCCAGCCCCACACGGGCGCTGGGTGATGAACCACAGGTTGCGCCGCGCCAGCAGGCGGGCGAGGGACATTATGTCGCCCGTCATGCTGTCGGCGGCGCTTACTGACCGGTCTTTTCAAGGAGAGAGTCGCGAATGATGCAACAACATGGTAAGCGTAACTGGCTGATAGCCACGGCAGTTCTATCCACGCTGGCCGCCGCGCCGGCCTGGGCCGCCAAAGATGTCGTGGTGGCGGCGAACTCCAATTTCACCACCCTTGATCCTTATGATGCGAATGACACCCTGTCCCAGGCGGTGGCCAAATCGTTTTATCAAGGATTGTTCGGCTTCGATAAAGATATGAAGCGGCAAAACGTTCTGGCGGAGAGCTATGCCGCCAGCGATGATGGCCTGACCTACACCTTCAAGCTGCGTCAGGGCGTCAAGTTCCAGGACGGCACCGACTTTAACGCGGAAGCGGTAAAAGTGAATCTGGATCGCGCCAGTAACCCGGACAACCATCTCAAACGCTACAACCTGTTTAAAATGATCGCCAAGACCGAGGTCATCCATTCCCTATGATCAGGCCAAGGTACTGGAGAATAACAGCAAGGTGAGCCTTATCTCCGCGCCGTCGATCGTGCAGCGTTATATCAGCCTCAACGTGACGCAAAAGCCGTTTGAGAACGTCAAGGTACGCCAGGCGTTAAACTACGCCATTAATAAAGACGCGCTGATTAAAGTGGCCTTCTCCGGCTACGCCACCCCGGCACAGGGGCCGGTGCCGAAAGGCATTGATTTCGCGAGCCAATATCAGCCTTGGCCTTACGACGTCGCCAAGGCGCGCGCGTTACTGAAAGAATCCGGCCATGGCAACGGGTTCTCCACCACGCTTTGGTCGTACAACAACAGTAGCACCAGCCAAAAAGTGCTGCAGTTCGTTCAGCAGCAGTTGGATCAAATCGGGGTGAAAACGACCGTGACGGCGATGGACGCCGGCCAGCGCGTAGCGCAGGTGGAAAGCAATGGCGTGAAAGAAACCGGCGTGCGGATGTTCTACTCTGGCTGGTCGGCGTCAACCGGCGAGGCGGATTGGGCCATTTCGCCGCTGTGCTGAAAACCACCAGCCGTGAGGAAAAAGCCCGGCTGTACAAAGACGCGCAGGATACTCTCTGGGCCGATGCGCCGTGGATTTACCTGGCAACCGAGAAGCTGGTGTACGCGCGTAATAAAAACCTGAGCGACTTTTATGTGATGCCGGACGGCTCTTTTGAGTTCTCACACGCCGATATGAAATAACCCAGGCCGTTATGCTGAATTATTTCATCAAGAGATTATTGGGGCTGATACCCACGCTGCTGATTGTGGCGGTGTTGGTGTTCTGCTTTGTCCACCTGCTACCGGGCGATCCCGCCCGGCTGGCGGCAGGGCCGGAAGCGGATGCGACGGTGGTGGCGCTGGTGCGCCACGATCTGGGTCTGGACCTGCCGTTGCCGGTGCAATTCTGGCGCTTTTTGACCCAGGTGGCGCAGGCCGACTTCGGCACCTCGATGGTATCAAAACGGCCGGTAAGCAGCGAAATAAGCAGCCGTTTCATGCCCACACTGTGGCTCACTGTGACCAGCATGATTTGGTCGGTCATTTTCGGCATGACGCTGGGTATTTTGTCCGCAGTGTGGCGCAACCGCTGGCCTGACCGAGTGGGTATGACGATTGCGGTGTCGGGTATCTCCTTTCCGGCGTTTGCGCTCGGTATGTTATTGATGCAGGTTTTCTCGGTGCGGCTGGGTTGGCTGCCCACGGTGGGCGCGGACTCGCTGCGCCACTATATTCTGCCGTCGATTACCCTCGGTGCGGCGGTGGCGTCGATTATGGCGCGTTTTACCCGCGCCTCGTTTATCGAAGTGATGCAAGAGGACTACATGCGCACCGCCCGGGCCAAAGGGGTGCGTGAGAGTCTGGTGGTGGTCAAGCACTGACTGCGCAACGCCATGATCCCGGTTGTGACCATGATGGGCCTGCAATTCGGTTTTCTGTTGGGGGGGTCGATTGTGGTGGAAGCGGTGTTCAACTGGTCCGGCCTGGGTCGGCTGCTGGTGGATTCGGTGACGCTGCGTGATTACCCTGTCATACAGGCCGAGGTGCTATTGTTTTCGCTGGAATTCATTTTGATTAATTTGCTGGTGGATATGCTGTATGCCGCCATTAACCCCTCCATTCGCTACAGGTAACCCATCGTGATGCAATTTTGGCGACGTAATGCCGCGCTGGCGGCGATGCCCACGGTAGCGCCCCAGCGCGTGCGCACACCCTGGCGCAAATTCTGGCGCCGTCTCCGCCAGCAGCCGGTGGCGGTGGTGGCGGGGGTCTTTGTGGTGCTGCTGATGCTGGCGGCGCTGCTGGCGCCCTGGCTGGTGCCCTTTGACGCCGAAAATTACTTCGACTACGACCGTCTGAATGAGGGGCCGTCGGCCCTACATTGGCTGGGGGTGGATTCACTGGGGCGGGATATTTTCAGCCGGATCCTGATGGGCGCGTGTATCTCGCTGGCGGCGGGGGTGTTTTCGGTCATTATCGGTATGGCTGTCGGCACCTTTTTCGGTCTACTGGCCGGCTATTATGAAGGCGTCTGGGACCGCATTATTATGCGTATTTACGATGTGCTTTTCGCCTTCCCGGACATTCTGCTGGCGATAGCGGTGGTGGCGATTATGGGCAGCGGCATGGCGAACGTGATCGTCGCGGTGGCCATTTTTAGCATCCCGGCTTTCGCCCGGCTGGTACGCGGCAATACGCTGGTGCTTAAGCACCAAACCTATATCGAATCCGCCCGCAGTATCGGCGCGAGCGACAGCACCATTTTGTTGCGCCATATCTTGCCGGGCACGTTGTCGTCCATCGTGGTGTTTTTTACCATGCGTATTAGTACGTCGATCATTACCGCCGCCAGCCTGTCCTTTCTCGGCCTCGGAGCGCAGCCGCCGACGCCGGAGTGGGGCGCGATGCTCAATGAGGCGCGGGCCGATATGGTTGTGGCGCCGCATGTGGCGCTGTTTCCCAGCCTGGCTATCTTCTTGACCGTGCTGGCGTTCAACTTGCTGGGGGATGGTTTGCGCGATGCGCTGGATCCACGCCTGAAGGGGTGAGGGCCTGGGAAAGCGCCAGCCCTCTCCGGGAATGCTATACCGGCATGCCCTTCTCCGGCCCTCTTTAGGGAGGTGATACCGGCGCGCCGTCGCCGGTCCTTTTCAAGAATACGCTACCGGCGCGCTATTTGCCGGAGGGGTGCCGGCAAGGGCGGCAACGCGCGCCGCGTCGCAACTGTCCGCGTCCGACGTTAACCGGCGCCAGGGAGATTATTTACCGTCCCAGGCATCAATGCGTTCGGCGCGAATTTTCAGCTTCTGTTCGTCGCTGGCGGGCCAGTAATCCTTTGACAAACCGCCTTCCCAGTCGCCGTAGCTGGGATTAGGCAGCACAATATACTTACGACCGAAATCGCCCTGATGGCGGTTGACAAAGTCCCGGCGCTCGCTGTTCAGCCGGTGATAGGGCTCGCCGCTGAAATCGTTTAAATTGTCCCCCACATACACCACAATGTCATAGCCCTGTTGTTCCACCTGGTGGAAGCGGGCGGTTTTATCAGAGCTACCGCCGGTGGGTTTTAGCAGCAAAGTTTGCGGCGTCACATCAGCAAAACCCAATGCTTGCAGGTTATCGACGGTAGCGGTGAGATCCGCCTGCCCGCGATTGGACACATAAAAAATCCGGCCGCCGTGCTGGCTCACGAAATGGGAAAAAGCGACGGCGCCCGGCATGGCTTTAGCTTCGCTGGCCTGGGTCCACTGACTCCAGGTTTTATCGCTAAACGGCTGCGCCTGTTTAATCTGCCAACCGGCATAGGCGCTGTTGTCGATCATGGTTTCATCCAAATCCACGACTACGGCTTTCTTCAACCCAGGACGGGCCCTGGACTCCAGGAACGCCGTTTGCGCGCTATTAAACTAAACGCCTGATAGGCGAGGGCGCTTATTTCGCCGGATTGCTGTACCCAGTTTACCGCCATGACCGTTTGATCGGTTAAACGTGCCTGGGCCGACGACGCCGGTGCGGCGGGGTGTTCTCGCGTGGCGCAGCCGCTAATGACTAAGCCCAGAGTAACAACGGCGATAGTGGGGGTTAACCTCTGCATGGTGAGTCCTCTTGCTTTCCCTCGGTCAACGGCCACTGGTGCGGGAAGCGGCGCGTCGGTGCTTATTGGCGTATAATGCAATAAAAATATTATATAATTAATAACACGCTATTTATTAATTTAAAACACCAAAACGCATTATCGCGGCGTTGCTCCCTCTGTCAGTAAATGTAAAACCGCCGCTTCGCTATCGCGGAACCGGCGCAACATTTCTACGCTTAACACTTTACGTCACCAGAAGAACTACCATGCGATGGTTGCTTGTTTTGCTGTTTGCCACCGGCCTGCTGGCCTTGCCTTTGGCCGGTAATGCCGCCCGCATCCAGGTCACAGAAATGCTCAGCGGCCTGGATAACCCCTGGTCACTGGCGTTCTTGGGCGAGGGCGGCTGGATGCTGATTACCGAACGACCGGGTCGGCTGCGCTATTGGCAACCCGGAACCCCGCTGTCGCCGACGATTAGCGGCGTGCCGGCGGTGTATGCCCACGGTCAGGGCGGGCTGTTCGACGTCCTGCCCGCGCCGGATTTTGCGCAATCCCGGCGCATTTACCTGAGCTTTGCCGAACAGGGCAAACAGGATGCGGGCACGGCGGTCGGCTATGGCCGCCTGTCTGAGGACCATCGCCACCTTACCGATGTTAAAATTATCTTTCGCCAGGGCCCGAAGCTGTCCAGCGGCGAGCATTTTGGCGGACGGTTGGCGTTTGACCGCCAGGGCATGCTCTACATCAGTCTGGGGGAAAATAACCGCCGCCCCACGGCCCAGTCCCTGAGCAAACATCAGGGTAAAGTCGTGCGTCTGCACGGCAATGGCGACGTGCCGGAGGATAACCCGTTTGTGCATCAGGAGAACGCGCGGCCGGAAATCTGGACCTATGGCCACCGCAACCCGCAGGGCTTAGCCATGAATCCCTGGACCGGCGATATGTGGGAAAATGAACACGGTCCGCGCGGCGGCGATGAAATCAATATCCTGCACAAAGGCGCCAATTACGGCTGGCCGATCGCCACCTATGGCATTAATTATTCCGGGTTAAAGATCCCCGAGGCGCGTGGCGGCATTGTCGCGGGAACCGATCAGCCGGTTTGGTTTTGGCAACACTCGCCGGCGGTCAGCGGCATGGCGTTTTACCAAAGCGATCGCTTTCCCGCCTGGCGGCATTCGCTATTTATCGGTGCGCTGAAAACCAAGGCGCTGTTGCGCCTGACCCTGAAGGGAAACGAGGTGGTATCGGAGCAGCGCTTGCTGACGGATCGCGCAGAGCGCATCCGCGATGTCCCCGATGGTTATCTCTACGTGCTGACCGATGAACGCAACGGTAAGCTACTGCGGATAGGCCTGCAGGAAGACTAAGCCGTGGACCGGTGTCAGCTCAGCGGCAGCATCACCCGCTGCTGATAAGCCGTCCGGTCGCACAGGGGCCTGGTACCAGGCCTCGAGCCGCGGTCGGGGCCGTCGCTCAATCGGCAGATTGAACCAGTTATAAGCCAGACACCCCAGGGGAATATCACCGATGCCGAAGGCCTCACCGGCAAACCATGGCTGTTTTTCGAGCGCGCCATCGGCCACGGCGAACAGCTTTTCACACGCCGCGATGCCGCGCGCAATGGCCTCGGGATCGCGCTGCTTGGCCGGCGTGCGCACCAGGCTAATAAACAGCGGCTGCAGCGCGGGCGCCAGCAGCGACAGCGTCCAGTCCATCCATTTTTCGTTGCGGGCTCGCTCAGCGGCATCGGTGAGCAGCCAGACATCCTGACCGTAGCGGGCAGCAAGATAACGTACGATAGTATTGGATTCCCACAGCACCAAGTCATTTTCCTCGTCCTGCAGGCAGGGAACCAGCCCGTTAGGATTTAGCGACAAGAAGGGCGCATCCTGATTCTTGCCATGTTGCCCGCCTGCCGGGATGAGATTAAATACCAGTTGCAGCTCTGTAGCACACCAGAGTACCTTTTTGACGTTGACTGAATTCTCGCGACCCCAAATCGTTAACATAACGCCTCCAGCAGCGGAATGATGAATATTACGCTTTTCTTGTCGGCGGCGGCGGCGGGCGGGCAACTTTCAGCGATGCGCCCTACCCGGACCGCGCGCCAACGGCCGCGCGAACGCCATCAGAAAACGGCGGGCGCGTGGGCCATCAAACGGTAGGCAGGTGACGATATCTCCGCCGGCACGCAGGCCGCCGCCGGCTAATAATTATTATATGCTGTTGCAACCTATTCGCTTGCAAATAGCGCTGTGGGTAAACTGTGCGTCTACTGTGACGGATTCGCGGGGTTTAATCAATTGCCCCGGTCTGCCGGTTTGCCACCACGCTGCGCGGGAGCTAAAAATTGACAATAAAAGGGCTGACACGCGCGCGTCAATGCGGCAAAGTTAAACGGCTTTGACTAGATTATCATTGCTAGAACATGCTATAGACATGCGCGTGGCCCGTTGCCGGCCATGCGCGCAACATCCGCCACCGGATACCCGCGGTGACTCTTTTGAATGGATACTCTGGCCTCGTCATGATGAAACCTGTCTTCAGCTCTCAACGTTATGCCCTTGCTTTGGGCACCTTGCTCCTGCTTGCCGTTCCTGCTGTGCGCGCCGCCGACGCACCGCCCGCCGCGCCGGAAATCAACGCCCGCGCCTATATTCTGATGGATTATCAGAGCGGAAAGGTGCTGGCGGAAGCCAATGCCGATCAGCGTCTCGATCCCGCAAGCCTCACCAAAATCATGTCCAGCTACGTGATTGGGCAGGCGATGAAAGCCGGCAAAATTCACCCGGCGGACCAGGTGACTATCGGTAAGGACGCCTGGGCGACCGGCAATCCGGTGCTGCGCGGTTCGTCGCTGATGTTCTTGAAACCGGGCGAGCAGGTCACGGTCGACGATCTTAATAAAGGCATCGTTATCCAGTCCGGCAACGACGCCAGTATTGCGCTGGCGGATCATGTCGCCGGGAGTCAGGACGCTTTCGTCAGCCTGATGAATCAGTACGCTCAAGCGCTGGGGATGAAGAACACCCACTTTCTCACCGTACACGGCCTGGACGCGGAAGGGCAGTATAGCACCGCGCACGATATGGCCATACTCAGTCAGGCGCTGATCCGTAATGTTCCGGATGAATACGCGCTGCATAAAGAGAAAGAGTTCACCTACAACAAAATCAAACAGCCCAACCGTAACCGTCTGTTATGGAGCGGTAATCTGGCCGTTGATGGTGTGAAAACCGGCTTCACCAGCGGCGCCGGCCACAATCTGGTGGCGTCAGCCACCGATAATGGTATGCGGCTTATTTCTGTGGTGCTTGGCGCCCCGACCGATGGTATTCGCTTTCGCGAAAGCGAGAAACTGCTGACCTGGGGATTTCGCTTTTATGAAACCGTGATGCCGATACCGAAGGATCGCCCGTTTACCCAGCAGCGGGTATGGTTTGGCGATCGTAGTCAGGTGAATCTGGGCGTGACCCAGGATGCCGCCATCACCTTGCCGAAAGGGCAATTGAAAAATATGAAGGCGTCTTTCACGTTGTTCTCCCCGCATTTGGAGGCGCCGCTGGCCAAGGATCAGGTCGTGGGTACGATTAATTTCAGCCTGGGCGGCAAGGTCATCGAGCAGCGCCCGCTGGTGGTGATGGAAGAGGTGAAGAAAGGCGGCATTTTCCGCACGTTGTGGGACTGGATCCTGCTGAAGGTGCACAGTATGTTTAGCTAAAGCGTGGCGAGACGGCGCGGCTTGCTTTCGCAGCGCCGCTCTGTCGCAGGCACCTCATAATCCGCTTATCTGGCGCTGCGCCGGCGGGGCCTGATATATCGGCGTCTCTGGCGCTGCGTCGTCGGGTCCTGGTTTATCGGCGCTTTTCTGGCGCTGCGCCGGCGGCAGATATCTCTCTCATCGGCGTCGCCGGCACTTCGTCTGCGGGCGCCAATGCCGCTTTTTCACTCGAAAACGCCGCCGCCCCGTCGCCGTGCGAGGTTGTCGCCCCGCGACGGATACCACCGGCGGTCGCCATCACATAAGTTTGTAGACGGTCGCGGTCAGCGCGATGAGCCCAATCGCCCACACAAAATAATTGCTGGCCAGACCACGAAAGCGCGCCATGGCGGGCACTTTATGAATGGCGTACATTGGCATTGAAAACAGCAGCATGGCAATAACCGGGCCGCCCAGAGTTTCAATCATACCCAAAATGCTGGGGTTAATCGTGGCCACTAGCCAGGCGGTCAGCAGCATAAACACGGCGGTGACTTTGCTCATCGCCCCAGCGGAAATGTCCTTGCCACGGGCATGTAAGGCGGATGTTACCAACCCGCTAAAACCTTCACTGGCGCCGAGATAGTGCCCGAGAAAGGATTTGGCAATAGCAATAAAAGCGATAATCGGCCCCAGCGAGGCGATAAACGGATTATCAAAATGGTTGGCAAGATACGACAGCATGGAAATATTTTGATCTTTAGCCTCTTGCATGTTTTCCGGCGAGAGACTCAGGGCGCAACTAAAGACGAAAAACATCACCGTCAGCACCATCATCACGTGGCTGCAAGCCAGAACGCGGGAGCATTTCGCCTCGGCCCCAGCGCCATATTCTTCGCGTTTGGACATCGCGAATGACGAGATAATGGGGGAATGATTAAACGAAAACACCATGACCGGCACCGCCAACCACAGGGTGCTGAGTAAGCCACCGCCGTCGGCCTGGGGCTGTACCAACGGTGTCTGGAAAATGGCGCCGCTCCAATACGGAATCAGATAAAACGACAAAAACACCAGCACCGCAACGAAGGGAAACACCAGCACGCTCATCGACTTAACAATGATGTCCTTGCCGAGCCAGATTATCATCATCAGCCCGATTATCAGCAGCAGCGCCAGCAACGCCCGCGGCGGCGCGCTATAGCCGAGTTGATGCACGATAAAGCTTTCGACGGTGTTGGTGATTGCGACGCTGTAAACCAATAGGATCGGATAGATAGCGAAGAAGTACAGCAGCGTTATCAGGTTACCGATGCGGTTGCCAAAATGCTCCTTAACGACATCGGTAATGTCGTTGCATTTGCCGTTGCCTGACAGCACAAAACGCGTCATGCCCCGGTGGGCGAAAAAGGTCATGGGAAAAGCGATAAGCGCCATGATAAGCAGCGGCAGTAGCCCGCCGATACCCGCATTGATGGGTAGAAAAAGCACGCCGGCGCCAATAGCCGTGCCATAAAGTCCCAACATCCAGACCGTATCGGTTTTGCGCCAGGCCGCATCGAACGGGACTGCCCGTGCGGGGGAAGCATTTGTTATGTCCATAATTTCTCCGAATAAAAACGCAAAGGCTGAACGGTAGTCAATAATAGACGTCGCCGTTACTCAGTTTAATATAATTATATTGATGTGATTCAATTATACGTTGTTGAATCATCGATAATCTTCGGGGGGATAATAAAGTGTTTCTTTGTCATCGCCAGCGTTAATGCCGTTTTTTTTGACGCCGGTCGAATAATTAATTGCAACGTCAGATGAAGGCATAATATTCCCTGTCATGAGTCAATTAATGAGCGAATGCATTGGCATTTGCGGGTGATAAGTTTAAAAGCATTGCTTATTTTTCAGTATGTTGAATTCTATATGATGACTTTTTTCTCTTTTGGTTGTTTTTTGTTAACTTTGCACGCGGCGTGTAAAATAAACGTATAAAAAGAGTGAGTAAATATTGCTCATAATAGAGGGTGAGCGTAAAAAATATATTACGTGAGAAAAAACAGTCAGTCTGTGGTGATTAATTGTGCAAGTTCAGTGTGAGTGTATAAAAATTAACTGATCCGCCGTCAAGATGACACGCCGTGCGGCATTGTGATGCCGAGGTTTAACCCGCCCTATGCCCGCATACCGTAAAAATAAACGGCGAACGCCGCGCTGATTGTGGTTTGGCAATGGCGGATAATGCGCCAGAAAAGCGATTTTTATAAAAGGGATGACAGGGGGGCAGGGGATCGAGGAATAATAGAAAACCCGAGCGTCTTGAACCTAATAGTCGGGACGCTCTGGCTCCTCAAAATGGGGACATCAAAGAAAAGCAGTGGCATAAAGTAGGACCGGGAGGCGGGTAAAAAGTTCTGCCGACGCGGGAAATATTTTTTTACGCTTGGTTAGGCAACCCCCACGGCGGCAGCCTGGGGAGCATTATCGGGCACAAGACCCGGGGAATGCCGGCAAGGTGGCGTGGGCCCTGTCCCGCGCGGGGTGCACGCCGGCGTGCGGCGGCTGTCGAAACGGGGGCGTGAGCCAATATGGGAGTCGAGGCCAGACGGTTGCCGCATCGTCCGTTGTGCGGCTGGTCAGTCACGGGCCTGCGGCACGTAGTGGCGTCGTCATAGAGCTTGGCCGCGAGAGCTTCGAGCTTATCTCTGGCACAATCTTCCCCCCACGCCCGGCCATCGCCCATACATTAAGGATATTTCCGAAAGTGGCGCCAAAGCCCCTTACACCCCGTGACAGCACGTTAACCAGTCATTAACTATCGGCGGCAAGAGCGGGAAAAGCCGCGTTGGCATTCAATGCCTGGCGCCGTCAAGCGTGTTCATAAAAATTCCAACACATTTATCGGCTTGGCTTGCGATGCGCGCGCATCATGGTGATTTTCTTCGGGCGCCGGCAGCAAATCGCTAACACTTTTGCAGCGTATCGTAACAATACTATGACCTGATACCTCCGAAACCGTAACCGATATTTTACCTGCAACGCCTTGATATAGTTGAAGTTACCCGTTAGATTTATTTGACCAATATCTCCGGCGGCCAGGCTTGCCTGACCTCCCGCGACGTTACAGGCTGCGAAGCGAATAGAGGCAAATGAATGCCAAAAGTCAGACGGCTTTTTAGACCGTCTGCCGGGATTTATGCCCCTGCCAATCAAGGGGGCGATTGCTTTTTTTACACCTGGAAACAGGCATTATTGCCGCCATCGTGGCGGGTATCTATGAGGGAGGCAACCATGGCGATTCACCGGCATAACGCAGGCATTGCGGCAAGCACGCTGATATTCGTGCTTATCTTTATTAGTCAAAAAACCGCCCTGGTGGCTTTGGCAGGGGAGGGTCACGGCGGGCAGTTCGGCCTGCTGCTGTTTATGTTGCCCGGTATTTTAGGCGCACTGTTGGCGGGCGACAACAGGCTGGTTTATCCCTTATTGGGTGCAGTGCTGGCCGCGGCGATCTGTTGGCCGTTGTTCAATCTCGGCGTTGAAACCGGTTATAGCCTGTGGCAGCAAATGACCTATCTGCTCAGCGCCGTGTTTTGGTGTGGTTTTGGCGCGCTGGGCTGCTGCTTCGTCGGGATGCTGATGCACCATCCCGCGCATTGAACCTGAGGCTCAGACGGAGACGTCCGATTGGGCCGTGTGCCCGCCGGCGGCGGGCGGTAGCCGTCATCAGGAGGACGAGTACAGGCTCAGGTTTTCTTTGGCGTAGGCCTCAAAATCGGTACAGCCGCCGATATGGATCTGGTCAACAAAAACTTGCGGTACCGTTTCCACCGGCTTTCGACAAGTCGGCCTTTGAGATGCCTTCGGCGTGGATATCAACATAACGGTAGGTGAAGTCATCCCGTTCCGCGGTCAATTTTTCAGCCAGCGATTTAGCGTGTACACAATAAGGACAACCCGGACGACCGAAAATGACTGCAAACATAACCACTCCTCTTACATTAACGAATATCAAAACGGCCAGCGCGGTGCGCGCTGCATTTTTTGCCGCGGTTCACTATGCCTGCTCCGGCGGTTAAAAAAAGCAGAAATTACCTCTCGATCCCATACCCGTCGCCAATCTCCGCTTACATCACGCCGACACGACTTCAGCGGCGGGAGTTGAGCGGCGCAACGTCAGCGGTACGACTTCAGCGGCGCAACGCCAGCGGTGCGATTTCAGCGGTGCGACTACAGCGGCGCAACGCCAGCGGCGCGATTTCAGCGGCGCAACGTCAGTGACGCCACTGTGGCGGTGTGATCTCACCGGCTGAAACTTGCCGCGCGACCTGACTCGCAGATGGAATGACCGCTGACGCTGCCTTGCGGCGCAGGCCGAATCTTTTCTCGACCCCCGCCGGTAGCGGGATTATGATGTCGCCAACGCGATACTCTGCCTGGATAAAGTGTGAAACTAGCCATTCTCTCCCGCGATGGAACCCTGTTCTCCTGCAGCCGGCTGCGCGAAGCCGCTCAGGCCAGGGGCCACAAGGTCGACTTTATCGATCCGCTCTCTTGTTATATGAATATCAACAGCGCCGCTCCTTCGATTCACTACCGCGGCCGGCGGCTTAAATTTTACGACGCCGTTATCCCACGTATCGGCCCCTTGACCACCTTTTATGGTACTGCGGTGCTGCGCCAGTTCGAGATGCTGGGCAGCTATGCCCTTAACGAATCGGCCGCTATCACCCGCGCGCGGGACAAATTGCATTCGTTACAATTGCTGGCGCGCCAAGGCATAGACCTGCCCATTACCGGTTTTGCCGATTCCCCGGACGATACCGGGGATTTGATCACCATGGTGGGCGGTGCACCGCTGGTGGTGAAACTGGTGGAAGGAACCCAGGGCATAGGGGTGGTATTGGCGGAAACCCGGCTGGCGGCGGAAAGCGTTATCGACGCGTTTCGCGGCCTGAAAGCGCAATTTCTGGTGCAGGAGTTTGTCGCCGAGGCCGGCGGGTGCGATGTCCGTTGTCTGGTGATAGGCGATAAGGTGGTGGTGGCGATAGAACGCCAGGCCAAAGCGGGCGATTTTCGCTCCAATTTGCATCGCGGCGGTAGCGCGCGGTCGGTAACCATCAGCGCGACGACGCCGCTGGGCCTTAACGTCGCCGGTGTGGATATCCTGCGCGTAAAGCGGGGACCGTTGGTGATGGAGGTAAACGCCTCCCCTGGGCTTGAAGGTATAGAAATCGCCAGCGAACTGGATATTGCCACCCTGATGATCACGTTTATTGAAGCCCGCCTTGCCGCCCGACCGTCCCGGTAGCTGACATAAACCGTTTTTCAGAAAAAGCCGGCGCGCGGGGCGGCTGTGCCTCTCCTTTGCCAGTGATTGCTTAAAAATCAATCGTCTGCTTCTCCATTGCCGCGGTTAGCGGCGGTTGGAACCGCCCCATCGCCGTCAATCTCGGCTAAGGGAAGGTGAAATTGCTGCATTTGACCATAGCGCTACTATTTAATATTCCGTAAGCTATGCCCCGTTTCACACTTGATGAGAGGTTGGCCTTATATGGATTTACTTGTAGTACCGGATCTGGATGTCCTGAGGCGCTGGCTGGAGAAGCTGAATTTGTCATTCTATGAATGCGACTCTTGCCAGGCGTTGCATCTGCCGCATATGCAGAATTTTGACGGCATTTTTGATGCGAAGGTTGATCTGGTTGACAATGTCATCTTGTTTTCCGCCATGGCGGAAGTCCGGCCGACGGCCCTTATCGCGCTGGTGGGGGATTTAAGCCAGATCAACGCCAGCTCGCTGACGGTGAAAGCGTTTATTGACATCCAGGACGATAATTTGCCCAGGCTGGTGGCCTGTCAGGCTTTGGTCAGCTCCGCCGGGGTCACCCTCGGCCAGTTTCGCCATTTTATGCAGCAGGCCGAGGAGCAGATCTCCATGCTCATCATGGAAGCCCGCGCCAACGATCTGTTGTTCATGGGCGAAGAGGATGACAGCGAGGCCCATGCTCCTTCGGCTCCGGTAATCCACTAAACCGCGCGCCTGCGGGCAGCGCGTGGCCCGCCCTCTGATTTGATGTTCAATTGCGGGCAGTGCGTGGCCCGCGCTCCGATTTAACCTCCCGTTGCGGGCGCTGCATGGCACGCGCTTTGGTCGGGCAAATCGTATTCTGCCGCGCGCTTGCCGATAAGCCAGCGCTTTGTCGCCTGCCGTGATGGCCACCGCGGACCACCGTGAGACACCACCGGCTATGCGCGGGCGGCGTCCAGTCGTTATCCTGTCAATTCCCGACGAGGGATGCCTTTATACTGCATTATGTCGATCATTCACTATTTTCTCTGCCTTGTGTTGCCAGTTCGCATCTTAAAATGCGGTAAAATGAATAATTAGTCACTTAAAGTCGTTTTTTACGCCGGATGCTGGCGCGGGACCGTCTGTGCGGTTATGCCGGTGACAGGCTGAGCGGGCGCCAGGCGCCGCGTGGTTTAGGCTACGCGATGGCGGTGTTCGCCAGGAAAACCGGCTGTTGTGCGGCGGGTTTACCGCACGGGCCGCCATGGGATGCCTGGTTTGCGCATTGCGCTTTTCATCAATGACCTGGAGCGGTGCTGCGACATGAGCGCCGTTGTGAGATGAAGGTTTAGGGAGGAAGTTACGGATGTTCACCCAACGTCAATCATGGCTTACCGGTGCGATTGCCGGCTTATTGATGGCCGTTTCCGCCTCTGCGTTCGCAGAGCAGAAAACATTGCACGTCTACAACTGGTCGGACTATATCGGGCCAAATACCGTCCCTAATTTTGAAAAGAAAACCGGCATCAAGGTGGTCTATGACGTTTTCGATTCCAACGAGGTATTGGAATGGAAACTGATGGCCGGTAGCACCGGCTTTGATATTGTGGTGCCCTCCTCCGAGAGTTTCCTGGAACGCCAGCTGTCGGCCGGCGTCTTCCAGCCGCTGGACAAGAGCAAACTGCCCAATTACAAAAATCTCGACCCGGAGCTGCTCAATCTCACTAGCCGTCACGATCCGGATAACAAATATGCCGTTCCCTATATGTGGGCCACTACCGGTATCGGCTATAACGTCGAAAAGGTCAAAGCGGCGCTGGGCAAAGACGCGCCGGTCAACAGCTGGGATTTGGTGCTGAAACCAGAAAACCTGGCAAAGCTGAAAAGCTGCGGCGTGTCATTCCTCGACGCACCTTCGGAGATTTACGCAAGGGTGCTCAACTACCTGGGTAAAGATCCCAACAGCGACAGCGCCGCCGATTATACCGGTCCGGCCACAGATCTGTTGCTGAAACTGCGGCCGAGCATTCGCTACTTCCACTCTTCGCAATACATTAACGACCTGGCGAACGGCGATATTTGCGTCGCTATCGGCTGGGCGGGCGATGTCATGCAGGCCGCCAATCGGGCCAAGTAAGCGAAAAACGGCGTTAATATTGCCTATTCGATTCCAAAAGAAGGGGCGCTGGCGTTTTTTGACGTGCTGGCCATTCCGGCGGACGCCAAAAATCTCGATGAAGCCTACCAGTTCATTAACTATCTGCTGGAGCCGCAGGTGATTGCCGACGCCAGTAACCAGATCTTCTACGCCAACGGCAACCAGGCGGCGACGGCGCTGGTAAACCCGGAAGTGCGTGACAATCCTGGCATTTACCCGCCGGCGGACGTGCGCGCCAAACTTTTTACGCTAAAAGTGCAGCTGCCGAAAATCGACCGCGTGATTACCCGCGCCTGGACCAAAGTGAAAAGCGGCAAATAATCCGGCGAATTACGCTACGCTTACCTTAACCGACAGGCGGCTCACCCCCGCCTGTTATGCTTTGTTTGCGGCGATACGCCGGCCGAGCCGGTCCGCTGCCCCCGCTGATACCGGAGAGTAATATTAGTGAACGATTCCTTACCCCGTCCGCCGTCCAACAGCGCCCGCAAAATGGTGACGCCATTGCTGGAAATCCGCAATCTGACCAAAAGCTTTGACGGGAAGATGGCGGTGGATGATGTCAGTCTCACCATCTATAAAGGGGAAATGTTCGCCCTGTTGGGCGCTTCCGGCTGCGGCAAATCCACGCTGTTACGCATGCTGGCAGGCTTCGAGGCGCCGACCCACGGCGCTATTGTCCTCGACGGTCAGGATCTCTCCCATACCCCACCCTATCAACGGCCCATCAATATGATGTTCCAGTCCTATGCGCTGTTCCCCCACATGACGGTGGAGCAGAATATCGCTTTTGGCCTGAAGCAGGACAAGCTGCCGCGCGCGGAGATAAAACTGCGGGTGGCAGAGATGCTGGCGATGGTGCATATGCAGGAATTTGCGGCGCGCAAGCCGCATCAGTTTTCCGGCGGCCAGCGTCAGCGGGTGGCCTTGGCGCGCAGCTTGGCCAAACGGCCCAAGCTTCTGCTGCTGGATGAACCCATGTGGGCGCTAGATAAAAAGCTGCGTGACCGCATGCAGCTGAAAGTGGTGGATATTCTTGAGCGGGTCGGCGTGACCTGCGTCATGGTGACCCACGATCAGGAAGAAGCGATGACCATGGCGGGCCGTATTGCCATCATAGACCGCGGCAAGTTTGTACAAATAGGCGAGCCGGAGGAGATTTATGAGCATCCTAACAGCCGCTTTAGCGCCGAGTTTATCGGCTCGGTAAATATGTTCGAGGGGTTGCTCAAGGCGCGTTCGGACGACGCGCTTATCCTGCAGAGTCCAGGCCTGCTATCGCCGCTACGGGTCAATACCGATGTCTCGGTGGTGGACGGCGTCCCGGTCCATGTCGCGCTGCGGCCAGAGAAAATCATGCTCTGCGAGGGCGCGCCGGAGGACGGCTGTAACTTCGCCGTGGGGGAGGTGATCAATATCGCCTACCTGGGAGATTTGTCCATTTATCACGTCCGCCTGAACAGCGGACAGATCATCAGCTCCCAGTTGACCAATGCCCATCGTTACCGCAAAGGCGCGCCCACCTGGGGCGACCAGGTCAACCTGTGCTGGGACGCGGACAGCTGCATTGTGCTTACGGTTTAGGGGAGGGGAGGTGATGTCCAACGCTAATCCTAAATCGCCGGCCGGTGTTGCGCGGCGCGTGGTGATCCCGGGCTTGCTGACACGCTGGCAGATGGCCCACGGTCGCAAGATAGTGATCCTGCTGCCTTACCTGTGGCTGCTGCTGCTGTTCATGCTGCCGTTTTTGATCGTATTTAAAATCAGTCTGGCCGAAATGGCGCGCGCGATCCCGCCCTACACCGATTTGGTCAGCTGGCTGGACGGCAACCTGTCGATTTCGCTCAATCTGGCCAATTTTATCCAGCTGCTGGACGACCCGCTGTATATCGAAGCCTATCTGCAATCTCTGCAGGTGGCGGCGGTATCGACGTTCTTCTGCCTGCTGCTGGGCTACCCCATGGCCTGGGCGGTGGCGCACAGCCGGGCATACACGCGTAACATTCTGTTATTACTGGTTATTCTTCCGTCATGGACCTCGTTTCTGATCCGGGTTTATGCCTGGAATGGCATTCTGAAGAATAACGGCGTGCTGAATAATGTGCTGATGTGGCTTGGGGTTATCGACCAGCCGCTGGTAATTCTGCATACCAACCTGGCGGTATATATCGGCGTGGTGTACGCCTATCTACCTTTTATGATCCTGCCCATCTATACCGCGCTGACCCGGTTGGATTATTCGCTGGTGGAAGCCTCGCTGGATTTGGGCGCCCGGCCGCTAAAAACCTTTTTCCAGGTGATCGTGCCGCTGACCAAAGGGGGCATTATTGCCGGCTCGATGCTGGTGTTTATCCCGGCGGTAGGGGAGTATGTGATCCCTGAACTGCTCGGCGGGCCGGACAGCATCATGATCGGCCGCATCTTGTGGCAGGAGTTTTTCAATAACCGCGATTGGCCGGTGGCCTCAGCGGTTGCGGTGGTGATGCTGCTGGTGTTAATAGCGCCCATCATGTGGTTCCATAAACATCAGAACAAAGCCATGGGAGATCACCGATGAATACCTTACCGGTCGTCCGTTCGCCCTGGCGCATCCTGATACTGGTAGTAGGCTACACCTTTTTGTACGCGCCGATGCTGATGTTGGTGATTTATTCGTTTAACAGCTCACGGCTGGTGACGGTCTGGGCCGGCTGGTCCACGCAATGGTACCACGTGCTGGTGCACGACGATGCAATGATAAGCGCCGTGACGCTGAGTATGACGCTGGCGGCGTCCACGGTCACGATGTCGGTGCTGCTGGGGACCCTGGCGGCGGTGGTTATCGTTCGCTTCGGCCGCTTTCGCGGCGCCAGCGGTTTCGCCTTTATGCTGACCGCGCCGCTGGTCATGCCGGACGTGATTACCGGATTGTCGCTGCTATTGCTGTTTGTCGCGCTGGGGCACGCGATAGGCTGGCCCGCCGAGCGCGGCATGTTCACCATCTGGCTGGCGCATGTGACGTTTTGTACCGCTTACGTGGCGGTGGTGGTGAGTTCACGCCTGCGCGAGCTGGATAACTCTATCGAAGAGGCGGCGATGGATTTGGGCGCCACGCCGGTGAAGGTGTTTTTCATCATTACGTTGCTGATGATTGCGCCGGCTATCATCTCCGGCTGGCTATTGGCGTTTACCCTGTCGCTCGACGATCTGGTGATTGCCAGTTTTGTCGCCGGTCCCGGCTCCACGACGCTGCCGATGCTGGTTTTCTCCAGCGTGCGCATGGGGGTAAATCCGGAGATTAATGCCCTGGCGACGCTTATCCTGGGGGTGGTGGGCATTATTGGTCTGATAGCCTGGTGGTTGATGTCCCGTAAGGAAAAACAGCATCAGCGCGATCGCCAGCGCGCCGCGCGTGGCTGATTGACGGGATCGCTGCTAATCTTTAGGAGTGCGCCGGCGGCTAACGGCGCGAGCGTGAAGGAGAAAGGCGATGTCGGAGATATTAAGAAACAGCACGATCGTTGGCGCCCGTCCCCGGATCCGGGTGCCTGTCGGTGCGCCGGTGGCGGTGATGATAGCCGGCATTGCGCTGATTACTATTCGCTGCCTGGACGTGGTGTTGCTGTTTAATGCGTTTGGCGTCAACGGGATGCATAGCTTCGTCCACCACAGCAGTCGCGCCTGGGATTTGACCGGGCTGTTCCTGGCCAGTCTGACCATGGTGTTTATTGAAATCCGCTGCGGCTTTGGCGTAATGCGCGCCGTGCCCTGGACCCGCTGGTGTTACCTCGGTTGCCAGATCTTGAGTGCCCTGTATCTGTTTTTCGCCACCTGGCGCGGGTTTTATCCGGAAATGTTCATGCTGCCGGGCGATACCGCCGGGCAAATCGGCTATCAGGTCTTGATGCTGAAATTACCGGATGTATTGATTATCGCGCTGCTGTTCGGCGCCCCGTCCAGCCGCCGCTTTTTCGCCCGCCATAATAGATGATTTGACGCGGGGGCGATGCTACAATGCGCCCCCGTTACGCTTGCTACTACCCGATACCGCCCATGCACTGCGATCTTTTCACTACCGAACGTTGCCGCTCTTGCCAGTGGCTTGCCATGCCCTATGGCCAGCAGTTGGCGGAAAAACAGCGCCAGCTGGCGGCGCTGCTGCCCAATGTGCCGGCGGCATGCTGGCAGCCGGCCATGGGTTCGGCGCCGCAGGCGATGCGCAATAAGGCGAAAATGGTGGTGAGCGGCAGCGTCGAACGGCCGCTGCTGGGCATTGCCGATGCCGGGGGTGGGGTGGATTTGTGCGCCTGCCCGTTGTATCCCGAAGGCTTCGCGCCGGTGTTCGCCGTCTTGAAACAGTTTATCCCGCGGGCGGGTCTGACCCCGTATCATGTAGCGCGCCGGCGCGGCGAATTAAAGTTCTTGCTGCTGACCGAAAGCCGGCTCGATGGCGCAATGATGCTGCGCTTTGTGCTGCGATCCGAGGCCAAGCTGGGGCATCTCCGGGCGGCGTTGCCCTGGCTGCAGGCGCGATTGCCGCAGTTAACAGTTATCTCGGTTAACCTGCAGCCGGTGCCGATGGCGGTGCTAGAAGGCGAACGGGAAATCGTGCTGACGCCGGCGCGGGTGCGCTGGAGGAGCGGCTCAACGGCGTGCCGCTGTACATTCGGCCGCAAAGTTTCTTTCAGACCAACCCGCAGGTCGCCGCCGGCCTGTACGCCCCCGCCCGGGATTGTGTCGCCGCGCTGCCGGTGAACCCGGCTTTGGGACCTGTTTTGCGGCGTCGGCGGCTTCGGCCTGCACCTTTGTCGTCCCGGCATGCAGCTCACCGGCATTGAAATCAGCGCGGAGGCCATTGCCAGCGCGCGGCAGTCGGCGCAGCAACTGGGGCTGGAGCAAGTCTCGTTTCAGGCGTTGGACTCTACCCGCTTTGCCGTGCAAAACGGCGCGGCGCCGGATTTGGTGCTGGTCAACCCGCCGCGGCGCGGCATCGGCCGCGAGCTGTGCGCCTGGCTCAGCGCCACGGCGCCGCGCTGGATCCTGTATTCCAGCTGCCAGGCCGCGACGCTGATGCGCGATCTGGCGGAGCTCTTCGACTATCAGGTACGCCGCGTGCGGCTGTTCGATATGTTTCCCCATACCGCGCATTATGAGACACTGGTACTGCTGGAGCGTCGCGGGCCGGATGGCGCCGATTAATAGCCGACCGGCCACTGTCGTGTCGCGTCTGAATTTTGGCGCGCGTCCAGCACCCCCTGAATGTCGGTGCCCGTTTAGCGCCAGCCCTTCAGCGCTAGTTTAGCGCTTAACCTTCGGCGCTCATGTCACGCCTTACCCTCGGCACCCAAGGATCCTGCCGCGGCCGGGCACGCACCGTGCCGGGCGCCGCGCGCGTTAATGGCGCTGCTCGAAACGCAGCGCCCGCCGCTCCAGCCTACGCATTAAAAGCGTCAGCACGCCGTTGACGCACAGATAGATAATCCCCGCCGCGCCGAACACCATCACATCATAGGTGCGGCCATAAAGGAGCTGACTTTGCCCCATCACGTCCATCAGGGTGATGGTATAGGCCAGCGAGGTGCTCTTGAACACCAGCACCACTTCATTGGAGTAAGAGGACAGGGCGCGCTTGATGGCAAACGGCAGCAGCAGCCGCAGCGACTGCAAGCGGTTCATGCCGAGCGCCGCGCAGGATTGCCATTGCCCGTCGGGAATGGCGCGCATCGCACCGGCAAACAACTGAGTACTGTAGGCGGCGCTGTTTAGCGCCAGGGCCACCATGGCGCACAGCCAAGGCTGGGATAAAAACGACCACAGCCAGGGGATAGCGCGCAGGCCGGCAAATTGTCCCGGTCCGTAGTAGATAAGGAAGATCTGCACCAACAGCGGCGTACCGGTGAACAGCGTAATATAGACCGTTACCAGCGGCGCCAGTATGGGCGTACGCAACGTAAGGATGACGGTAAACAGCAGCGCTAGCACCAGCGCCGCCAGTACCGCTATCGCCGTGAGCGACAGGCTGACCGGTAGCCCGGGCAGCAGCGCCAGCAAATAACCGGTCATCAGGATGCCCTCTTGTCAAAGCGCGTGGCGCGCAGTTCGCAGGCGCGCAGTACCACCTGGCTGAAAAGCGTAATCACCAGATAAACGCACGCCGCCAGCAAATACCAGGTAAACGGCTGTTGGGTAAAGCTGACGATGCTTTTGGTTTGCAACATCAGATCGTTGACGCTAATCAGCGACACCAAAGCCGTGTCCTTCAGCAGCACCAGCCACTGATTCCCCAGCCCCGGCAGGGCGTGACGCCACATTTGCGGCAAAATCACCCGGAAAAACGTCGCGCCGTTGCTCATCCCGAGCGCCTGCCCCGACTCCCACTGACCCTGCGCGATGGCTTTCAGGGCGCCGCGTAACGTTTGCGAGGCGTAGGCCGCATACAACAGCGCCAACGCAATCACGCCACAGAGAAAAGGACTGACGTCGAAATTATCGATAGGCAGCGCGAGCGTAATGTGCAGCGAACCCAGTTGCAGGGTCATGCCGTCCGCCAGCGTGACCAGTAACTGCGAAGCGCCGAAATAGATAAACAGCACCACCAGTATTTCCGGCAGGCCGCGCAGCAGCGTGACAAGCGTAGTGCCGGTCAGCGCCAGCCAGCGCCAGCGTGCCGATTCCAGCGCGGAGAAGCCCATGGCCAAAATCAGGCCGATGACCAGCGCACACAGCGCTAGGGCGAGGGTGGTCCCCGCGGCGGTGGCGATGGGAATGAGTTCCGTCATCGAGGTAACTTACTGCTTAAACCATTTCTGATACAGGCTCTGATAAGTGCCGTGCTGCCTAATCTTGTCCAACGCCTGGTTAAACTTCTCCAGCAGCGCCGTGTTATTTTGTCGTACGGCGATACCCAGGCCGGTGCCGAAATAGGCTTTATCGGTGACTTTGTCGCCGACGGTCGCCAGGCCGGCGTCCTTCATAAGCCATTCGTTGACGACGGCGGTATCGCCAAACACGCTGTCCAGCCGGCCGTTTTTCAAATCCAGAATGGCGTTCTGATAGCTGTCATAAGGCACCGCGGTGATTTCGTGGTGCTTATCCATCAGGTATTTTTGGTGGGTGGAGCCGTTTTGCATCCCGACGCGCTTACCGGCCAGCGACGCCATATCGGTGAATTTGCCCTTCTGGGCAACAAAGACAGCCGAGTTTTCATAATAGGGCTGCGTGAACGCGACCTGCTTAAGGCGGTCCGGGGTGATATCCATACCGGAAATCACGGCATCGAAGCGGCGAAAACGCAGGCTGGGGATCAAACTGTCGAACGCCTGATTGGTGAAGGTGCACTCCGCCTGCATCTGCTTGCACAGCGCATTGGCCAGATCGATATCGAAGCCCTGGATTTTATTATCAGCGCCGACAAACTCAAACGGCGCATAAGTTGCCTCAGTAGCGAAACGCACGGTTTCCGAGGCGCTGACGCCGGTTGACAGAGCGGCCAGCAGCGTGGCAAGGACGATTTTATTCATTTTGAGCAATTCCCGAAAAGATTAATGCGATAGATACTGCGCAAACGCGGAGGTTTGAGGTTGCGCGAAATGGCTGGCGTCGCCCTGTTCCACAATGCGGCCGTTTTCCATATACACCACCCGGCTGGCGGTCTTGCGCGCCACCTCTACTTCGTGGGTGACAATCACCTGTGTAATACCGGTCTGCGCCAGCTCACGAATGATACTGACGATTTGCGCGGTGATTTCCGGATCCAGTGCCGCCGTCGGTTCATCGAATAACAGCACCTGCGGTTCCATCATCAGCGCCCGGGTGATAGCCCCCCGCTGCTGCTGACCGCCGGACAGGTGCAGCGGAAAACGATCGGCGTAATCAGTGAGCCGTAGGCGTTCGAGTAACTTATCCGCGCGCGCGTTGGCCGCCTGGCGATCCAGCCCGCGAACCCGGCACGGGGCTTCAATCAGATTCTGGCGCACCGTTAAATGGGGCCACAAATGGTATTGCTGAAACACCATGCCGACGTTCTGGCGCAGCGCGCGGATAGATTTGACCTCCGGCGCGCGGCTGAAGTCGAAATGATTACCGGCGATATCCAGTTCACCGTCGCGGGGCATTTCCAGCAGGTTAAGCACGCGCAGCAGCGAGCTTTTGCCGGCGCCGCTCGGGCCGAGCAAGACCAGCGTTTCACCTGCCGGGCAGGTCAGGGTGACATCGAACAGCGCCTGATACGCCCCATAAAAGCAGTTGATGCGGTTAAGTTGAATACTCATGCGAATAAACTGAATAGCCATTGGTGGGCAGATGGTAACGTCGCACCAGCGCCGATGCAATCCACCACGTAGAAAATTTACAATTATGATGATAATAATACGAGTCCTAGCGCAAAGCAGCAGTATCGGCGGCTTTTGCACCGGGTTATGCTTTATGGGGGGCGTTAGCGCTATCGCGCTTAGGGCGCCAAACGGCGCCAGCGTGTCGCTCGTGGGTGGCGCTGGACGTCAGACGGCGTCAGTAAGTTGCCCTCGGTGGGCGCCTGGCGCCAGAGGGCGTCAGCGTAGTTCCAGCGTTTGGCGCAGCGTGCCGGCGGTGGCGGGCGGCGCGGCGCCCAGATAGCGCACGTCGTCCACGACCCAGCAAGTGCCTTCACGTATCATCAGCACTTCGACCTGCCAGGCGACATCAGGCCGATCGCCGTTTTGGTGTCGCGACATCGCCACCCGCAGCGGAATGTTTTTAGCGTCGGTATTGGGGATCCTGGAAGAGCTATGCACGTCCGCCGTCGTCGGGCCGAGGCTATCGCCGCTGAAGATGTCCATCGCCGGCAAACGCGCCAGTTTTTGCGCACTGCGGCCCTCTTCGGCCAAACTATGATAGAGCGCGGTACTTAAATAGGGGCGGTAGCGGGCCAGGGTGGCGGTATCGGGTTTTCCCTGATTGCCCGGCTGCAAACGTAGGTCATAGAATTGCTGCGCCACGCTATCGGGACCGCCCTGTACGCATGGGGCGCTGCGGCTGCCCACATCATCATAGGCCGGTTTGACCGTGCTGCAGGCGCTGAGGGTCAACATTAATGGCAACAGGACCAGCGATGTCTTTTTCATTGTCGGCCTTAAAAGTGAAGTATAAGAGAGCCCATTATTCTACAGTATAGAGAATTATCATGGGGTTGTAGCACCCGCCGTGCTATTGCGCACTTTACCGCCGGCGGGGTTCGCGACACCTTCCAGGCTAGACAACCGAGGATCATTATGTCGCTCTTATCCCCATGCGCGCCGTGGCGCCGGCCGCGTTTGACAGTGCTCATTGCGCTGCTCATGCTGGCAGGCTGTGCGCCGCGCGGTTACCGTTTGTACCGTTCGCACCCGGCGCTCAGCCAGGATGAGCGCATAACGCTGCTGGTGCTGCATTACACCGCGGACGATTACGATCGCTTCCTGACCACGCTGACCCGGGGGCCGGTCAGCGCCCATTATCTGGTGCCCGCGCCGCGCGACGACCGGGCGCCGACGGTACTGCAGTTGGTGGATGAATCGCGTCGCGCCTGGCATGCGGGAGAGAGTTACTGGCGTGGACGCACCAATCTCAACGATACCTCGATCGGCATCGAGCTTGAAAATGACGGTTACCGGCGCGGCGCCGACGGCAATCTGCGCTGGGCGCCCTGGCCGCCGCAGCAGATAGCGGTGGTGACGGCGCTGTGCCGCGATATTCTGCGCCGCCATGCCATCATGCCGTTCAATGTGGTGGGACATAGCGATATTGCCTGGCGGCGTAAACAGGATCCCGGCCCGCTGTTTCCCTGGCGGCCGCCGGGGTAGGCGTCTGGCCGCAGGCGGCGCGGGTAAATTATGTTCTCGCCGGACGAGACCCGCAGGCGCCGGCGGCGGCAGCACCAATACTGCGTGGCATGGTGCAACTGGGCTATGATGTCACGCCCGATATGCCCCAAACGCTACAGCGCCGGGCATTGCGCGCGTTTCAGATGCACTACCGGCCGCGCGACTACCGCGGTCTGCCGGATGCCGAGACGGACGCGGTGCTGCGGGCGTTATTGGAGATAGACACGGGTGACCGAGGCGGCGTCTCACGCGCAGGCCGGCCGCGCCACTACTGCGGTCAGCCGGATGCCGAGACGGACGCGGTGCTGCGGGCGTTATTGGAAATAGACACGGGAGACCGAGGCGGCGTCTCACGCGCAGGCCGGCCGCGCCACTACTGCGGTCAGCCGGATGCCGAGACGGACGCGGTGCTGCGGGCGTTATCGGAAATAGACACTGGTAGACGGGGCGGCGACCAGTGAGTCATGGTGGGCGAGAAACGTCCGCCAGCAGTCGACGACCTTTGCCAGATCCTGACGGCTAACGTTGAGATGCGTCACCAGCCGGGTGAGGGTGCCTGAGGCGATAATAATACCGTGATCGCACATCCAGGGCGCCAGTCTGGCCGCCAAATCGGCGGACTGGCGGATAAACACCATATTGGTTTGCGCCCCCGGCGCGACAATATCCCCCCCAGTTGCGCCAACTGCTTCGCCAGCCAGCGGGCGTTATCATGATCCTCTTGCAAGCGGGTAACATGATGCTCTAGCGCGTAGCGGGCCCCGGCGGCCAGGATCCCCGCCTGCCGCATACCGCCGCCCACCATTTTCCGCCAGCGTCTGGCGCCGGCGATGTAGGTTTCGCTACCGCACACAAGGGAACCTACCGGGGCGCCCAAGCCTTTGGAAAGGCAAATGGTCAGCGTATCGCAATATTGGCTGATCTCGCTTAAAGGAATGCCCTGCGCCACCGCAGCGTTAAAAATCCGCGCGCCGTCGATATGCAGCGCCAGCTGCCGTTCGCGGGTCAATTCCCACGCCTGACGCAGATAATCCTGCGGAACGATCTTGCCGTTATGGGTATTTTCCAGACTGAGCAACCGCGTGCGCGCGAAATGGAAATCGTCCGGTTTGATGGCGGCCGCCACCTTATCAAGCGGCAGCGTGGCGTCATCGGCAAAATCCAGCGGCTGCGGTTGTATACTGCCGAGCACCGCGGCGACGCCCGCCTCGAACAGATAATTATGGGCCTTTTGCCCGACGATATATTCTTCGCCGCGCTGACAATGGGTCAATAACGCCACCAGATTGGCCTGGGTACCGCTGGGTGAAAACAGCGCCGCCTCTTTGGCGGCCAGCCGCGCGCCATCGGCCTCCAGCGCCGCGACCGTGGGATCGTCCCCATACACATCATCGCCAACGTCGGCGGCGGCCATGGCCTGACGCATCGCGTCGGTGGGAAAAGTCACGGTATCACTGCGTAAATCAATCATGCAAATCCCATCCTGCGTAGTGGGCTTGCGGCTGTTTAACGGGCCGGCGCCGGGAAACGGCATTCCGGCCGGCGCTTAACGCAGCCAGTTGGTTTTGGCGAGCTCGACGATTTCATCTCCGCGGCCATTGATGATGGCGCGGAGCATATACAAACTAAAGCCTTTCGCTTGTTCAAATTTGATTTGCGGCTGCATCGCCAGTTCCTCTTTGGAGGTGACGACGTCCACCACCACCGGGCCATCGTAGGCGAACGCCTCGGCCAGCGCGGCGGATTTTTCCACCCGCAGACCTTTGATGCCCGCGGCGCAGGCGATGGCGGCAAAATCGGGATTTTGCAGATCGGTGCCGTCGGTAAGATAGCCGCCGGCTTTCATTTCCATCGCGACAAAACCCAGCACACTATTATTGAAGATAACGATTTTCACCGGCAATTTCATCTGCGCCAGCGACAAAAAGTCCCCCATTAGCATGGTGAAACCGCCGTCGCCGCACAGCGCCACCACCTGCCTGCCGGGAAAGGCGGCCTGAGCGCCCAGCGCCTGCGGCATGGCGTTGGCCATTGAGCCGTGATTAAACGATCCGAGCAGCCGACGGCGGCCGTTCATGGTCAGATAGCGGGCCGCCCAAACCGTCGGCGTCCCCACGTCGCAGGTAAATATCGCGTCCTGGGCCGCCAGGCGGCTGATTTCATGGGCCACATACTGCGGATGAATCGCTTTCTCGCCGCTCGGCTGCGCCAGCGCGTCCAGCTCGCGACGGGTGTCGCGGTAATGCGCCAGCGCCTTATCGAGAAAGGTCCGGTCCGTTTTTTACCTGCAGCCGCGGCAATAGCACCGCCAGAGTGGATTTGATATCGCCCAGAAGCGCCATATCCAACGCACAATGGGCCCCCAGGCTGCCCGGTGCGATGTCGATCTGGATGATGCGCGCCTTTGGCGGGTAAAACGCGCGATAGGGAAAACGGGTACCCAACAACACCAGGGTATCGGCATTCATCATCGCATGATAGCCGGAAGAGAAGCCGATGAGGCCGGTCATGCCCACGTCAAAGGGATTGTCCCATTCCAGATGCTCTTTGCCGCGCAGGGCATGCACCACCGGCGCTTGCAATTGACGGGCCAGCGCGACCACCTCGTCGTGGGCGCCGGCGCAGCCGCTGCCGCACAGTAATGTCACGTTACGGGCGTCATTGAGCAGGGCGGCGAGTTTCTCCAGCTCGCCTATCGGCGGCACCGTCAGCGGCGCGCAAGGGGTGTACCAGTCCGGCCGTTCCCCTTCCGGCGCCGGCTTGAGGGCGACATCGCCGGGCAGGACAATCACCGATACGTCCCGATCGATGATGGCTTTGCGTATGGCAATGGCCAACACTTGCGGCAGTTGTTCCGGGTTGGACACCAGTTCGCAATAGTGGCTGCATTCGCTAAACAGCGACGCGGGATGGGTTTCCTGAAAATAGCCGCTGCCGATTTCGCTGGAGGGAATATGGGCGGCGATAGCCAGCACCGGCACCTGGTTGCGGTGGCAATCAAACAGCCCGTTTATCAAATGCAGATTACCCGGCCCGCAAGAGCCGGCGCAGACCGCGAGCTGGCCGGTGACATGGGCCTCGGCGCCGGCCGCAAAAGCGGCGACCTCTTCATGGCGCGTGCCGTGCCACGCGATAGTGCCCATCCGGTTAAGGCTATCGCTCAGGCCATTCAATGAGTCGCCGGTTACCCCCCCATATCCGCTTTACGCCGGCCTGTTCCAAAGTATGGGCAATCATCGCCGCTACAGTGTCTTTCATGGTTACCTCCGCAGAGAGTGTCTAGGCAGCGCCGCGCCGGGCGGGCGTCTGGTTATAGGGTAGACCCTATCGGTGCCGTGGGGGTAAGGAATTATGGCCGCGCGACGTACAGCGGCCGAAGAGAGCGTGGGGCGTCAGCCTGTTCAGCCGTTGGCGTGTACCGAAAACAAAGCAATAAGTACCGGCGCCATCAGACTGAGCAGAAAACCCTGCACGATTGCGGCGGGGACGATCTCCGTTCCGCCGCTGCGCTGCAGCACGGGCAGGGTGAAATCCATCGAAGTGGCACCGCATAATCCCAGCGCCGTGGTGCGGCGATGCCGTATCAATAGCGGGATAAGCATAATGGCCAGCAGTTCGCGCAGTAAATCGTTGAAAAACGCCGCGCTGCCGATGACCGGCCCGAAAGCATCGGTCATCAAAATGCCCGAGAGCGAATACCAGCTATAGGCGGAGGCCAGAGCCATACCGGTTGACAGCGGCAGCCCCAGAAGCAAGGCGGCCAGAGCGCTCACCGCCACCACCAGCGCAACCAGCAACCCGCGACGATTGAGGAGTATCTGCCTAAGCGTCATGCCACTGTTGCGTAATTGGATCCCCACCAGCCACAATAGCAGGATCAGCAGGAGCTCGCTGGCCCGGGTCGCCAGGCTGAACCAGGACCAATGGGTCAGACCGAGCGCAAAGCCGGCGAGCACCACGGCGCAGAGCTTGAGCGAGTCCAGGATCATGCGCCAGCGGGAGGGCGGCGGCGTATACGCGACGGCGCCCCGCCAGGGCAGGGCTTTTTCAAGCAGCCCTAGCGCCAGCACATTCATCGCCAGGATACACAGGGCGCTGACGGCGGTATAAACACCGATGCGCAGCAGGTTACTGGCGAGATTCGGCAAAAAGGCCAGGCTGATGCCCATCAAGAAGAGAATGACATACACCATGGCGCTCAAGGCGCGATTAACCCCCTTTAGCCAGCTGGCAGGCGGGGCAGCACATAGCCGACAATGAGCGGAACAAGAATAAGCAATAGACTGGCATACATGAACAGACCACTTCCTTATGGCGCAGCGGGACGATTGACCGCTGCACGCCAGATGACCTAGTGTGGCGCTCGACCGTCACACGCTAGCGAAAAGCGCCTGCGCTGTAAAGGGCAGCGTTGAGAAAAAACACTTCGCCCGCCGACCAGCGCTGAGCAGGCGATTTATCGCATAATTAAACTTGCGTCGTAAAAGAAAAGTGTTATAACTTGAGAGTATGCAGGCGTCAAAGGTAGAAAAAAATGCCAGCAACAGGCTGGCATTTCATGCGGTGACACCTTTAATTGCGAGGCGCGTTATTAGGCAACAGTCTCGGCTTCAACAGGCACAATCAGGCTCGCATGGTTCCATTTGGGCCCCTGATGAACCTCGAATCTGACGACTTGCCCGGCCTTCAGCGTCCGGTAACCGTCCATCTGGATCGTTGAATAGTGCGCAAAGATATTCTCGCCGCCGTTTTCCGGGCAGATAAAACCAAAACCTTTGGCGTTATTGAACCATTTAACTTTACCCGTCTCCATGTTTCTACATCCCTCGCAACCGAAGCTTTAATGTGATGAGGATAGTTGACGTCGTAAGCGGCTGATTACCCGCATCCGCTTATGCCTCTACACTCTAGAGGATAGCGATAAGAGATCAAGCGGTGGCTAAAGAGTTGGCTGACGACATTATCAAACGTTGAAGCAGTTAACGATTTAAGACGTTTTTTTCTGACCGTTGCCGGCACACCCGGACAAAATCCTGACGCTGCCGGCGGCTATTTTGATAGTCCAATGGTAAGATGAAAGAAAGGGGGCTGCTCTAGCGCAGCGGTGATGATTTAGCGTTGGAACAACACGATGGGTAAGACAAGCGACAGGCTGGATGAGGGCCATCTAGCTGAAGAACAGGTGAAAGATGCGGTACGACCCCCGTCTATGTATAAAGTCATACTTATCAATGACGACTATACTCCAATGGAATTTGTTATTGACGTATTGCAAAAGTTCTTTTCTTATGATGTTGAACGTGCAACGCAACTGATGCTTAGGGTCCATTATCAGGGAAAGGCCGTCTGCGGAATCTACACCGCGGAGGTCGCGGAAACCAAGGCGGTTCACGTCAACCGCTATGCCCGGGAAAACGAGCATCCGTTGCTTTGTACGCTGGAAAAAGCCTGAAAAGGCAATCTATTTGGGGAGGTGCCAATGCTCAATAAAGAACTGGAACTCAGTTTAAACATGGCTTTCGCCAGAGCGCGTGAGCACCGGCATGAATTTATGACCGTGGAACATCTGCTGCTTGCGCTGCTCAGCAACCCTGCGGCGCGCGAAGCGCTGGAGGCGTGCACGGTCGATCTGGTGGCCATGCGCCAGGAGTTGGAAGCCTTTATCGAACAAACCACACCGACCTTACCCGCCAGTGATGAAGAGCGTGAAACGCAACCCACGCTCAGTTTTCAGCGCGTGCTGCAGCGTTCGGTCTTCCACGTCCAGTCGTCTGGACGCAGCGAAGTGTCCGGTGCTAACGTGCTGGTGGCGATTTTCAGCGAGCAGGAATCCCAGGCGGCCTACTTGCTGCGCAAGCATGATGTCAGCCGGCTGGACGTGGTAAATTTTATCTCCCACGGTACGCGTAAAAAAGACGAGACGCAGGCACCCGGGCCTGAAACGCCGGTCAACGAAGAGCAGTCAGGCGGGGAGGAGCGTATGGAAAACTTCACCACCAACCTTAATCAGCTGGCGCGCGTTGGCGGCATTGACCCGCTGATTGGCCGCGACCGCGAGCTGGAGCGTGCCATTCAGGTTCTGTGCCGCCGCCGGAAAAACAACCCGCTACTGGTGGGGGAATCCGGGGTGGGTAAAACCGCCATCGCGGAGGGGCTTGCCTGGCGCATCGTGCGCGGCGAAGTGCCTGAAGTCATCGCTGACTGCACCATTTACTCCCTGGATATCGGGTCATTGCTTGCCGGCACCAAGTACCGCGGTGATTTTGAAAAACGCTTTAAGGCGTTGCTCAAGCAGCTTGAACAGGACCAGAACAGTATTCTGTTTATCGACGAAATCCATACCATCATCGGCGCCGGTGCGGCGTCGGGCGGGCAGGTGGATGCCGCCAACCTGATTAAGCCTCTGCTTTCCAGCGGCAAAATCCGCGTGATGGGCTCAACGACCTATCAGGAATTCAGCAATATTTTTGAAAAGGACCGCGCGCTGGCGCGTCGTTTCCAAAAGATAGATATTACGGAACCGACCGTGGAAGAAACGGTGCAAATCCTGACCGGGCTGAAGACCAAATACGAAGCCCACCACGATGTGCGCTATACCGCCAAAGCGGTACGGGCGGCGGTGGAGCTGGCGGTGAAATACATCAACGACCGCCATCTGCCGGATAAAGCCATCGATGTCATCGACGAAGCGGGCGCCCGCAGCCGGCTGATGCCTGTCAGCAAGCGCAAGAAAACCGTCAACGTGGCGGATATCGAGTCGGTGGTGGCGCGTATTGCCCGTGTCCCTGAGAAAACGGTGTCGGCAAGCGATCGCGACGTGCTGAAAAATCTGGGCGATCGTCTGAAGATGCTGGTCTTCGGTCAGGACAAGGCTATCGAAGTGCTGACCGAGGCCATCAAAATGAGCCGCGCCGGGCTGGGCCAGGATCATAAGCCGGTGGGTTCCTTCTTGTTTGCCGGCCCGACCGGCGTCGGTAAAACCGAGGTGACGGTGCAGCTGGCCAAAGCGCTGGATATCGAACTGCTGCGCTTTGATATGTCGGAATACATGGAGAGGCACACCGTCAGCCGCCTGATTGGGGCGCCTCCCGGCTATGTGGGCTACGATCAGGGCGGGTTGCTGACCGATGCCGTGCTGAAGCATCCGCACTCCGTGCTGTTGCTTGACGAAATCGAGAAGGCCCATCCGGATGTGTTCAATTTGTTGCTGCAGGTTATGGATAACGGCACGCTGACCGACAACAATGGTCGCAAGGCGGATTTCCGTAATGTGATCTTGGTGATGACCACCAATGCCGGCGTACAAGAAACCCAGCGCCAGTCGATAGGGCTGATTCAGCAGGATAACAGCACGGACGCCATGTCGGAGATCAAGAAGGTGTTTACGCCGGAATTCCGTAACCGTCTCGATAACGTCATCTGGTTTAATCATCTTTCCACCGACGTTATTCAGCAGGTGGTCGACAAGTTTATCGTCGAACTGCAGGCGCAGCTGGACGCCAAAGGCGTTTCGCTGGAAGTCAGCGACGATGCGCGCAATTGGCTTAGCGACAAAGGTTACGACAAAGCGATGGGCGCCCGGCCGATGGCCAGCGTCATGCAGGAGAACCTGAAAAAACCGCTGGCCAACGAACTGCTGTTTGGTTCATTGGTGGATGGCGGTTCGGTGCGGGTCGAACTGGACAAAGAGAGTCAAACCCTCAAATACCAGTTCCTTAGCGCACAGAAACGCAAAGCCGAGGGCGCGGTGCACTAACCCTTGGTGGCACGGCCTGAGCAGGGCGATACCTACGGTTATTGCCTTTTTTTGCCACGGCGGCGGCCATCACGGTGCGCCGGCGGCGGCGCCAGGTTATCCCGCGCGCAAAGGGGGAGTACGGGTAGGCGGCGGCGACCATGGGGCGATGGCATGTCCAGGTACGTAGACGGCAGGCGGGTCATTTTCACGGAATGGCGACAGTGGGCACAGGGGAAAGCCTGGCGCGCCGTTGAATGGCTTGCCGTTAATCACCGCGCAGGCCGTTGGCAAGCGGAGCATAAGGGCGCAGAGGAAAGCCTGGCGGCGCCGTCTGGGGGCACGCGGGTGATAATAGCGCAGGCGAATGCGGTGCGGGTCGCGATAAGCGGGGCGGGCAGTGGCAGCCGGTGCGGCACAACGCGAAGCGGCTTGAGAGGGGCGATAGCCCGGATTACGCAGCCGGATAGCCGGTGTCTGGGTCATCGCCTTCTTCAGCCGTTATGGCGGGTAGACATATTCACCGGGGGCGCGGCAGGGGGAATTATCGCGCATCATGATGCCGATAATTATCACCGGTACCGCCCGGGGCAACGCGCTCAGATACTCTCAGCGGCTGCGGAAGACAATGCGGCCTTTGCTCAGATCGTACGGGGTCAGCTCAACGGTGACTTTGTCGCCCGTCAGAATACGGATGTAGTTCTTGCGCATTTTACCGGAGATATGTGCGGTCACCACATGTCCGTTTTCCAATTCCACGCGGAACATGGTGTTAGGCAGCGTGTCCAGTACGGTGCCTTGCATTTCAATATTGTCTTCTTTGGCCATCGAATCCTCTAGGTGTGAATACCATAGTTTTTAACCGGCAAGATAATGCCGAAAAACCCTCATTATGTAAAGAAATGATGAAGAAAGCCGCATCATCTGCCGCTTTCAGAATCAGGAAGGACGGTGGAGAGGGTTTGCGGTTGCCAGCAGCCGGCCGCCAGCGATAAAGGCAGTAATTGCGTAAGCATAGCCAGAAAATCGCCGCGTGCAATATTATGCGCGCCGAGCGATGCGGTATGCGCATTCAACACTTGGCAGTCTACCATTTTTCCGCCCTGATGCATAAAATAACGACAAAAACTCCCCAGCGCCAATTTTGATGCATTCGGCCGGCGACTAAACATCGACTCGCCAAAAAACAGCGCCCCCTGCGCCACGCCATACAGGCCGCCGACCAACGTCTCGTCGTCCCACACTTCGACTGAATTGGCATGGCCGAGCTGGTGCAAATGGTTATAGGCGATTTCAACTTCCGGACCGATCCAGCTGCCTTCCGTGCCGCGCTCGGCGCAGGCGGCGACCACATCGGCGAACGCCTGATTTAGCGTGACGCGCCAGCGACAACGGCGAGAGAAGCGGTTAAAACTGCGGCTGTGATGGAACGCGTGCGGAAACAGCACCGCACGGGGATCCGGCGACCACCACAAAATGGCATCGCCGGGAGAATACCAGGGGAAAATCCCCTGCCGATAAGCCTGCAGCAGCCGCTGCGGCGACAAGTCACCGCCGAAAGCCAGCAGGCCATTAGGCTCGCTGAGCGCGGCGTGCGGCGGTGGGAAATGCAGAGAGTCTGGTGAAAGCCGGTAAAGTCGCACGCTGCCGATGACTACTCCAATCCGTCTGAACAAAGCCTGCAGGCGAACACCGGCCGGCATCGGGTTTATCGTTGACTAGTATACCTCTACCGGCCGGTGATAGTGATAATAGCGTCCGCGCTGCGCCATCAGCGCCTGATGGCTCCCCTGTTCGATGAGGGTGCCGCGATCCAGAATACAAATGCGGTCCAAACGTTCCAGTCCCCGCAACCGATGTGTAACAATGATTACCGTCCGCCCTTGGCCGAGCGTGCCGAGCAAGTGCAGTATTTGCTGTTCGGTAACGGCATCCAGCCCCTCGGTGGGCTCGTCGAGCAGCCACAGCGGCGCGTCGCGCAGCAGCGCGCGGGCGATGCACATGCGGCGCTGTTCACCGCCGGAAAGCGCACGTCCCCCCTCGCCGAGCCAGGCATTGAGCCCTTCGCCCGTCAGCAGTTTGTCAAGGCCCACTTGCCGCACGACGGTGCATAACTGCTCATCGTCGGCGTCCGGCGCCGCCAGGCGGAGATTATCGCGCAACGTGGCGCTGAAAATATGGACGCGTTGCTCCACCACGGCGGTCATCGCGCGCAGCGCGCTTTCGCTCCACTCGCGCAGCGGCACGTCGTTAAGCTTAATCTCCCCCTCTTGGGGATCCCAGGCGCGGGTCAACAATTGCAGCAGGGTGGATTTACCGCTGCCGGTATGGCCAAGGAGAGCGATATGCTCGCCGGCTGCCACCGCCAGGGTCAGATCGTCAATAGCGGGGGCGACCTGCTCAGGGTAGTGAAACCGTACCCGCCTGACGACGAGGGCGCCGCCGGCGGCCGGCGCAGGACCGGCGGCGGGAAAAATCACCTCCGGCGGCTGTTGGACAAGGGCGTTCAGGCGCACCGCGCAGGCGATCACCTGTCCAAGATGTTGAAACGCTACAGCCACCGGACCCAGCGCCTCGAAAGCCGCAAGTGTCGCAAAGGCAAACAGCGCTATCAGCGGGCCGGATGGGCCATCGCCGGCGACCTGCCACAGCACCCAGGTCAATGTCAGGCCGGTCAGCCCCAGCAACAGGCTTTGTGCGCCGGCGCCCAGCCCGCTTTGGCGGCGCTGTAGCGCCTGCCAGCGCTGTTCGGTAGCCTCCAGCCGGTGGCGATAGCGTTCGGCGGCGCCGTACAGGGTGAGCTCGGCGTTGCCGGAAAGCCATGCGGTAAGCTGCAGACGGTAATCGGCGCGCAGGGCGGTTAACGCCTCGCCCACCGGTTTGCCGGCGCGGTAAAACAGCGGCGGCAACAGCGCCAGAATCGCCAGCATGATAGCGCCAAGGGTCAAGCCCGCTCGCGGATCCAGCAGACAAAGGGCGGCGCTCACCGTCAGCGTGACCACCAGCGCTCCCGCCAGCGGGGAAATAACCCGCAGGTAAAGGTGGTCCAGCGTATCCACATCCGCCACCAGGCGGTTGAGCAGTTCCCCTCTGCGCAGGCGGGCGGTGGCGCCGGGTGAAAGAGGAAGAATACGGCTGAAGGTGTAAAGCCGCAGATGCTGGAGTACGCGGAAGGTGGCATCGTGGCTGACTACCCGCTCCGCCCAGCGGCCGGCGGTGCGGGTAATTGCCGCGCCGCGCACGCCGGCGGCGGGCAGCATATAGTTAAAGCTGTACAGGCCGGCGGCGCCCGCGGTCGCCGCACCGGCGAGGAACAAACCGGAGAGCGTCAGCAGGCCGATGCTGGCCAGCAGCGTGATGATAGCGAGCAGCACGCCAAGGGTAAGTTGTCCGCCGTGGCGGCGGTAGAGGGCCAAATAGGGCAGTAATGTGCGCATGGCTACAGCTCCTGTGCTCGGGAAGCAATCAAATCGGCCAGCGGCCCGTCGCTAACGGCAAGGTCGGCATAGGGCCCCTGTTGGGCGATGACACCGTCGTGCATCACCCAGACCACGTCAAAATAGGCGATAGCCTGTAGCTGATGCGTTACCAGCAACGTGGTTTGACGACGCGTGGCGCTTTCCAGCGCGCGCATCACCAGCCGATCGCTGTGGACATCAAGACTGGCGGTGGGCTCGTCAAGCAACAGCAGATCGGGGGTGCGGATTAGCGCGCGCGCCAGGGCGACACGCTGCGCCTGGCCCACGGAGAGAAGGCCGGCGTCTTCGCCGACGGCACTATCCAGTCCGTCGGGCAACGCAGCGAGGAACTCTGCCACATAGGCATCCTTTACCGCCTGCATCAATTGCGCGTCGTCTGCGGCCGGGGCGCCCAACAGGATATTGTCGCGCAGCGTTACCGCCGGCAGCGCCGGATTCTGACTGACCCAGCTTGATCGTTCACGCCACAGACTCGGTGCGAGCGCGCGCAGCTCGCGGCCGTTGACCTGCAGCGAACCGCGATAGGGCAGGAACCCCAGCAGCACGCTTAGCAGGGAGCTCTTGCCCGCGCCGCTGGCGCCAACGATAGCCACCCGCTGGCCCGCCGGAAGGGAAAAGTTCAGCGGTCCGGCGAGTTCGCTGCCGTCCGGTGCCAGCACCCATAGATCGCGGGCGAGCATACTCACCGGCCCCGGGACGGGCGTTTCGCTGCCGGTGCCCTGGGTTTTATCGTCATGTTCCAAAAAAGAGACCAGCGATTCCGCGGCGCCCACCGCCTGGGCTTTGGCGTGGTAGAACGTCCCCAGATCGCGCAACGGCTGAAAGAATTCCGGCGCCAGAGTCAGCACCAGAAAGCCGGCGAAAAGCGTGGCGCCCGTGCCATAGCTGCCGAAATTCAGCTCTCCCAAGTAGGAGAAGCCGAAATACACCGCCGCCACGGCAATGGAAATCGAGGCAAAAAACTCCAATACGCCGGAGGAAAGAAACGCCAGTCGCAACACCTCCATGGTGCGCTGACGGAATGCCTCGGTCGCACGGCGGAGCTCTTCCGTTTCCGCTTCGGCGCGAAAGAACAGCCGCAAGGTTTCCAGCCCGCGCAACCGGTCGAGAAAGTAGCCCGACAGGCGCGCTAACGCCAGAAAATTACGGCGGTTAGCGTCAGCGGCGCCCATGCCGACCAGCGCCATGAACAGCGGAATCAACGGCGCGGTTAAAAACAGAATCAGCCCGGCGGCCCAGTTGATGGGAAACACTACGATAAGGATCAACAGCGGCACCAGCACCGCCAGCGACATTTGCGGCAAATAGCGGGCGTAGAAATCGTGTATATCCTCGATTTGCTCAAGCAACATGCTGCTCCAGCTGCCGGCGGGCTTACCGCGGATCCAGGCAGGCCCCAAACGCGCGAGGCTGTCCAGCACCTGGGCACGGATTTGGCGACGCAGCAAACTGCCGGCGATAAAGCCCACCCGTTCACGGGCGTAGTTGACCGCCGCGCGCAGCGCGAATAACGCCGCCAGAGCGACAAAGTCGCCGGTCAGGTTGGCGCGCGGGGTGTTATCCATGATCAATGCCTGTAGCAAACCCGCCAGCGCCCAGGCCTGGGCAACGATAATGACGGCGCTTATCAGGCCGAGTAGCAGGGAAAGGCGCAGCCAGCAGTTTACCCGCTTACTTTGCGATCGGAGCCAGCGTACCAGGATTTGTTGTCGATTCTTATTCATTGGAAGTCTGTTTCCAGCCGGAACGGCAGACGGTTAACGTTGGAAATCCCATGCCGGGAAGCGAGACCGGAATGCTCTGCAGCGCCGGTGCGCCGACATCTTACCCTGTTGCGGGCGAGGTGAAAATCATTGCCGGTGAATTAGCGCGCGTCCGCCACGCCGGCACGAAGTGCACGCGCGCACGCAAATATGCACGGGGGCGGGGCAAAGAAAAGGCGGCCGTTGGCCGCCCTGAGCAATCCTGGCGGCAACAGGGCGACACACCGGCCCTGCCGCGCAGCGATAGTGCTATCTCAAAGGGATCCGGCCTGGGGCCAGGCCGTCGAGATATCGTTCGGCGTCCAGCGCCGCCATACAGCCGGTCCCGGCGGAGGTGATCGCCTGGCGGTAGTTGTGGTCCATCACGTCGCCGGCCGCGAATACGCCCGGAATCGAGGTAGCGGTCGCGTTGCCATTGATACCGGACTGCACGCGCAGATAGCCGTTTTGCAGCGCCAATTGGTCGCCGAAAATCGCGGTATTGGGACTGTGACCGATAGCGATAAACACCCCGGCGACCGCCAGATCTTCATGGGCGCTGCCGGCCACCTCTTTCAGACGCACGCCGGTGACGCCCATCTCATCGCCCAGCACTTCTTCCAGGGTACGATTGGTATGCAGCACAATATTGCCGTTCTTGACTTTATCCATCAGGCGGTCGATGAGGATTTTTTCCGAACGAAAACTGTCGCGGCGGTGAATTAAATGCACTTCCTCGGCGATATTGGCCAGATACAAAGCTTCCTCCACGGCGGTGTTGCCGCCGCCGACCACCGCCACTTTCTGCTTACGGTAAAAGAAGCCATCGCAGGTGGCGCAGGCGGAAACCCCTTTCCCTTTGTAGGCCTCTTCGGACGGCATACCGAGATAGCGCGCCGAGGCGCCGGTGGCGATGATAAGGGCATCGCAGGTGTATTCGCCGCTATCGCCGACAAGGCGTAACGGGCGGGTTTGCAAATTGACCTGAGTAATGTGGTCGAAAATGATTTCCGTATTGAATTTTGTGGCGTGGGCGTACATGCGCTCCATCAGCAGCGGGCCGGTCAATCCTTCGGGGTCGCCCGGCCAGTTTTCCACCTCGGTGGTGGTCGTCAGCTGTCCGCCTTGCTCCATACCGGTGATCAGAACCGGGTTCAGATTGGCGCGCGCGGCATAGACCGCGGCGGTATAACCCGCCGGCCCTGAACCCAATATGAGTAATTTACTGTGTTTCACCGTAGACATATTTTCCTCGTTGTCGTCGCCTCATTAACCTGGGCATTGTAAGAAAATTACCAGAGTTAAAAAAGGATGCAAAAAGTAGTTAACGATTTTTCCAATTAATCGCGGCTATCAAGGCTGCCGGCAGGGCATCATCGGGTAAAAAACCTCGCTAAGCCCGCCACACGGCAAAGGATGTCGGTCACAACCGGTAGGTTGTTCTGATTTTTAACGTTTTACTTTGACAATCGGCTGCGCTTTTGCGAAAACATCTAGACGGGTATTTAAACAGGCCGTGGCTGGCGCCGGTGGGGGGGCGAAGCCCTGCGTGCGACAGACCTGAACGGTATGTCCCGTGCTCCCTGCTGCCGTTGAATATGTTGACAGACAGGTTCTAAATGGTTCCAGAAAAGGTTGACCTTAAAAAAAACTGATAACAGGTCTTTAGACAACCCCTGACACAATGAAGTTAGTGAGGGTATGGCAAGTACAGGGAAGGAATTGAGAGAGACACTAATGATGGTAGACAACAAAAAGCGCCCGGGGAAAGATCTCGATCGTATCGACCGCAATATCCTGAATGAACTGCAAAAGGACGGGCGGATTTCCAATGTCGAGTTATCAAAGCGGGTAGGGCTATCGCCCACACCCTGTCTTGAACGCGTACGCCGCCTTGAGCGTCAGGGTTTTATCCAGGGCTATACGGCGCTGTTGAACCCGCATTATCTGGATGCGTCGTTACTGGTGTTTGTTGAGATCACCATCAACCGCGGTGCGCCGGATGTGTTTGAGCAATTCAACTCCGCGGTGCAAAAGCTGGAGGAAATCCAGGAGTGCCATCTGGTTTCCGGCGATTTCGACTATTTGTTGAAAACGCGCGTGCCGGATATGTCCGCCTATCGTAAACTGCTAGGCGAGACGCTGCTGCGCCTGCCCGGCGTGAACGACACCCGGACCTATGTGGTCATGGAAGAAGTGAAACAGAGTAATCGTCTGGTCATAAAGACGCGTTAAGGAGCATTCCAGGTGCAAAAACGGTTTGTTTTGGTTACACTCCTGTGAATTCATACGGTCCCAGCGCCGGACAGCACCTCGGCGCTGTTATTATATCGGTTAACAGGAACCTGGAGAGCCTTTCTTGAGCCAGGAATATACAGAAGATAAAGACATCGCCCTCAAAAAACTCAGCAGCGGCCGCCGGCTACTGGAGGCTGTGCTGGTTGTAGTGGGTATATTTGCGTTTTATTTGATGGTGGCGCTGGTCAGCTTCAGCCCCTCCGATCCGAGCTGGTCACAGACCGCCTGGCATGGGCCTATCCATAATCTGGGCGGCGGGGTAGGGGCATGGTTTGCCGATACCCTGTTTTTCACCTTCGGCGTGTTGGCCTATGCGCTGCCGCCCATCATGCTGTTCTTTTGCTGGAGCGTCTTTGCCCAGCGCGACAGGCGTGACTATGTGGATTTGTTTGGTCTCTCGCTGCGGCTAATTGGGAGCCTGGCGCTGCTGCTGACCTCCTGCGGCCTGGCTGCGCTAAACGTGGCCGATCTTTACTACTTTGCCTCTGGCGGCGTTATCGGTAGTCTGCTTAGCAATGCCATTTTGCCGTGGTTCAACGGTATCGGTGCCACCCTGGCGTTGCTGTGCGTCTGGGCATCGGGATTGACCTTGTTCACCGGCTGGTCGTGGCTGACCATCGCCGAGAAAATCGGCGCGGTGGTGCTCGGCTGTGCCACCTTTGTCTCCAACCGCAGCCGGCGCGACGATGATGAGCATGACGGTTACCGCCGGGCGGACCCCGAATCGGCGAACGATGTTCCACTGCGCGCCGGGGAGCAGGACGATGACGACCCGCTGCTGCGTCCGTACGCGACGCAGGAGGCGGATCCCGATCCGCTGTTGCGGCCATCGGCCGCAGCGCTCGCGGCGCGGCGCGGCGAGCTGGCCCAGGGCGCAGAGGCGACCCCGCTCGCCGGGCAGGGCATGACCGCTTACCCGCAGAACGAACGGCCTGACGCCACGATGCATGACGCGGCGCACCCTGACGCTTTCGCCAATGCGCCCACGGGCGCGACGGCCCCCCTGGGTGTGGCTGCTTACCCCGGCGCGGGCGCTATTCCACCCGCCGTCGCGGGTCAGGTCATTGCCGGCGATCCCATCGCCAACGGCGCGCGGGTGAATTATCCCCCCGAGGGCGCCTGGGCCGAGCCTGCGCCGTCTGCTTTCCTACCGCCGGCGCAGGCCGATGAGGTGCCGCATTACCGGTTTGAATTGCCCGGCGCGGCGGCCAGACCGCAGGCTTTGGCCGCGCAAGAGGAGGGACCGCGTAATGGGGACTGGCCACGGGATCCTGATGCCCCGCACACCCCCTATGATTTCACCGTCGCGCAGCAAAACAGCGGTGCGCTGGCGGCAGGCGCTGCCGCCGCAGCGCAAGGGGGCAGGCCGTTGACCTTCATGCCGGTGTTTTCCGCCAGCGGTAATGACTACAATCAGCAGGTTAAACAAGGCATTGGACCGGAACTGCCGCGCCCGAACCCGGTGCGTATTCCGACGCGGCGTGAACTCGCCTCGTACGGCATCAAAATCCCCTCCCAGCAGCGGTCACCCCAGGACGGTCTGCAAGCGGATTCGCTGGCGCCGGCTGACGGCGTCGACGGCCATCCGCTGCCGGCGCAGAACGCTGATGCGTCCCCAGTTGACGCCACGCTAAGGCCGGCGTTCGCGTCACCGGAAGCAGCAGCCGCGTGGGATGAGCAGCAGCGCCTGGCGGAGGATTTTGCCCGCCAGCAGTGGCAACGCTATCCCGATGATGCCCACGCAGCGCACGGCAGCGCCTCACCGCTGTCGCCGGCGGCCGATATCGACGGCCTCCGCGCGGCAGGTAGCGCGCCGATGTCAGCAGGTGTGGACAGCCGGCGGCAGGCTGATTTTGCGGCGCAGGAGGCGCGGTTTGCGCCAGCGCGCACCCTTGACGATGCGCCGTCCGCCGCCAACCCGAGCGAGGACGACGGCTGGCAGGACGACGATGCCACTTGGCACGACCATGATGGCGCTGGCGACGACGGCGTGCCGCAGGGCTATGGCGCGGCCTCGCGCGCGCCGCAGGATAATCCATTCGGCCAGCCCGCGCCGCAGACGCCGGCAATGGACAGTCTGATCCATCCGTTCCTGATGCGTCAGGAACAGCCACTGCAAAAACCGTCCACGCCGCTACCGACCATGGATATCCTGACTCCGCCGCCGCAGGAAGAAGAGCCGGTGGACATGTTCGCCCTGGAGCAGACGGCGCGCTTGGTGGAAGCCCGACTGGCCGACTATCGCGTCAAGGCGGAAGTCGTCGGCATTTCGCCGGGGCCGGTGATTACGCGCTTTGAGCTGGATCTGGCGCCCGGCGTGAAGGCGGCGCGCATTTCCAATCTGTCCCGCGATTTGGCGCGCTCATTATCGGCGATGGCGGTGCGGGTGGTGGAAGTGATCCCCGGCAAACCCTATGTTGGCCTGGAATTGCCCAATAAGCGGCGCCAGACGGTCTATCTGCGCGAAGTGCTCGATTGCGAGAAATTCCGCGAGACACGCTCGCCGCTGGCGCTGGTGCTCGGCAAAGATATCGGCGGCCAGCCGGTGATTGCCGATCTGGGCAAAATGCCGCATTTGCTGGTAGCGGGGACCACCGGCTCCGGGAAATCGGTGGGGGTCAACGCCATGATCCTCAGTATCCTGTATAAAGCGACGCCGAAAGAGGTGCGCTTTATCATGATTGACCCGAAAATGCTCGAGCTGTCGGTGTATGAAGGTATTCCCCATCTGATGACCGAAGTGGTCACCGACATGAAGGACGCCGCCAACGCGCTGCGCTGGTGCGTGGGCGAAATGGAGCAGCGCTATAAGCTGATGTCGGCGCTCGGCGTGCGCAATCTGGCGGGCTATAACGAACGTATTGAGCAGGCGGACGCCATGGGCCGGCCGGTGCCAGACCCGTTCTGGAAGCCCGGCGATGGCATGGCGGAGGCGCCACCGGTGCTGGAAAAGCTGCCCTACATCGTGGTGATGGTGGATGAGTTCGCCGATCTGATGATGGCGGTAGGCAAGAAAGTGGAAGAGCTGATTGCCCGTCTGGCGCAGAAAGCACGTGCCGCCGGTATCCATCTGGTGCTGGCGACGCAGCGGCCGTCGGTGGATGTTATCACCGGTCTCATCAAGGCCAACATCCCGACGCGTATCGCCTTTACCGTTTCCAGCAAAATCGATTCCCGCACCATTCTCGACCAGGCCGGCGCCGAATCGCTGCTCGGCATGGGGGATATGCTCTATCTGGCGCCCAACTCTTCGCTGCCGGTGCGCGTTCATGGCGCCTTTGTGCGCGATGAAGAGGTGCATGCGGTGGTTAGCGACTGGAAAGCCCGCGGCCGGCCGCACTATATCGACAGCATCACCAGCGCCGGTGACGAGGGTGAGGGTGGTGGCGCCGGCCTTGACGGCGACAAAGAGCTGGATCCACTGTTCGATCAGGCGGTGGCGTTCGTCATCGACAAGCGCCGCGCGTCGATCTCCGGCGTGCAACGCCAGTTTCGCATCGGTTACAACCGCGCCGCGCGGATCGTCGAGCAAATGGAATTGCAAGGCATTGTCAGTCCGCTGGGCCACAACGGCAACCGCGAAGTGTTGTCCCCGCCGTCACAGGAGTAAGCGCCTCTCGCCGGGGCGCCACCGTGCAAAGATGCGTAAACCGGGACGTTTCAGAGGATATTTCTATGGCGTCCCGCTTATCTTCCGATAAAGTTAATTCTGTCACCGCGCCTCGGACGGGATCGCGCGGGCTTACTTTCTCAAGGAATGCCAATAATGAAAAAACGGTTGATGACTGCTTGTCTATTTGCCGCCGTGCTGGCGGCCCCGGCGTTTGCCGACGATGCCAACGTGCTACAAAACCGTCTGAATCAGGTCAACAGTTTCCACGCCAGCTTCACCCAGCGGGTGACCGGCGCCGAAGGCGGCGTGGTGCAGGAGGGCGAGGGCGAATTGTGGATAAAACGGCCGAATCTGTTCAACTGGCATATGACCGCGCCGGATGAAAGCATACTGGTGTCCGACGGCAAAACCCTTTGGTTCTACAATCCCTTTGTTGAGCAGGCGACCGCCAACTGGCTGAAAAACGCCACCGGCAACACGCCGTTTATGTTAATCACCCGCAACAGATCCACCGACTGGGGGCAGTATAATGTGAAACAGCAGGGCGACAGTTTTTCGCTGGTGCCGAAAGCGGATAACGGCAACCTGAAGCAGTTTACGATTAACGTCACCGCCAATGGCACTATTACCGGTTTTACCGCCGTGGAGCAGGATGGCCAGCGCAGCGCCTATCAGCTGAAAAGCCAGAAGAACGACCCGGTGGACGACACCAAATTCCACTTTACACTACCGAAGGGCGTGACGCTGGACGACCAGCGCCAGTGAGGTAACTATGGGTAATCTGTCCCTGGACTTTTCCCAAAATGCATTCCAACCGCTGGCGGCGCGTATGCGCCCGTCAACGCTTGAGGAGTATATCGGTCAGAGTCACCTGCTGGCGGCGTATAAACCGCTGCCGCGGGCGATCAAAAACGGCCAGCTCCATTCAATGATTTTGTGGGTACCGCCGTGGACTAGACTACCCTGGCGGAATTGATTGCCCGTTACGGTCAGGCCGACGTGGAGCGCCTATCGGCGGTGACGTCAGGCATCAAGGAAATCCGCGAGGCCATCGAACGGGCGCGCTTGAATCGCGATGCCGGGTGGCGCACCATTCTGTTTGTCGATGAGGTTCATCGTTTCAATAAAAGCCAGCAGGACGCTTTTTTACCGCATATTGAAGAGGGCACCATCACCTTTATCGGTGCCACGACCGAGAATCCCTCATTTGAACTGAATTCGGCGCTACTTTCCCGCGCCAAGGTCTATTTGCTGAAAGGCTTGACGGCCGAGGATATCGGCCTGGTGCTCGATCAGGCGATGCAGGACAGCCAACGCGGCTACGGTGGGCAAAATATCGTGCTGCAGCCGGAAAACCGCCAGCTCTTGGCGGCGTGGGTAAACGGCGATGCGCGGCGGGCGCTCAACAGTCTGGAAATGATGGCGGACATGGCTGAGACTGACGCTGAAGGCCAACGGGTGCTGCCCCCCGCACTGCTAAACGAGATAGCCGGCGAGCGCAACGCGCGCTTTGATAACAAGGGCGATCGTTACTACGACTTGATTTCGGCGCTGCATAAATCGGTGCGCGGATCATCGCCCGATGGGGCGCTGTACTGGTATGCGCGGATTATTACCGCCGGCGGCGATCCGTTGTACGTCGCGCGTCGATTGCTGGCTATCGCATCCGAAGATGTGGGCAACGCCGATCCGCGCGCCATGCAGGTGGCCATCGCCGCCTGGGATTGTTTTACCCGCGTGGGGCCCGCTGAGGGCGAGCGGGCCATCGCCCAGGCGATCGTCTATCTGGCCTGCGCGCGAAAAGGCGGATTATTATGTACCGGCGCATTTGCGTAACGCACCGACCAGGCTGATGAAAGACATGGGGCTGGGGGCCGAGTACCGCTATGCCCACGATGAACCCAACGCCTACGCCGCCGGTGAGGACTATTTCCCGCCGGAAATGGCGCACACCCGCTACTATCATCCCAGCTCGAGCGGCCTGGAGGGCAAAATCGGCGAAAAGCTCGCCTGGCTTGACGCGCTGGATCAAAATAGCCCGACAAAACGCTACCGATAACTAGGCCGTTGCGGTAAGGTTAGCAGTGCTGAATTCATGACGCGACCCCCGCCCGGGGCGCCGCGCGGCCGTAAACGTACATCAGATAATCATAAGCACAGGACTAGCATGCTCGATCCCAATCTACTGCGTAATGAGCTCGACGCAGTCGCCGAAAAATTGGCTCGCAGAAAATTTAAACTGGATGTGGCGACATTGCGCCGGCAGGAGGAGCGCCGCAAAGTGCTCCAGGTGGAAACCGAGAATCTGCAGGCTGAACGCAATGCCCGCTCCAAAACTATCGGCGCCGCGAAATCCCGCGGGGAAGACATTGAGCCACTGCGCCAGGAGGTCAATCAGCTTGGTGAGCGTTTAAACGCCGCCAAAACCGAGCTGGACGCCCTGCAGGGCGAGATCCGCGACTATGCGCTCTCGCTGCCCAATATTCCCGACGATGACGTGCCCGACGGTCGGGACGAAAACGACAATCGGGAAGTGTCGCGCTGGGGCGAACCGCGGCAATACGATTTTCCCGTCCGCGACCATGTGGAACTGGGTGAAATCGCGGGCGGGCTCGATTTTGCCGCGGCGGTCAAGCTGACCGGCGCGCGCTTTGTGGTGATGCGTGGCCAAATAGCCCGTCTGCACCGCGCGCTGGCCCAGTTCATGCTGGATCTGCATACCGAACAGCACGGCTATGTGGAGCATTATCTGCCTTATCTGGTTAACCATGCTTCGCTGTACGGCACCGGACAGTTACCCAAGTTTGCCGAGGATCTGTTCCACACGCAGCCGCTGAGCGAAGAAGCGGACACTAGCGCTTATGCGCTGATCCCGACCGCGGAAGTGCCGCTGACCAACCTGATGCGCGATGAGATAATCGAGGAAGACGCGCTGCCGCTGAAGATGACCGCCCACACGCCATGTTTACGCTCCGAAGCCGGCTCTTACGGGCGCGATACCCGCGGGCTTATTCGTATGCACCAGTTCGACAAAGTGGAAATGGTGCAGGTGGTGAAACCGGCGCTGTCGATGCAGGCGCTGGAAGAGATGACCGGTCATGCCGAAAATGTACTGCAATTGCTGCAACTGCCGTACCGTAAAGTGTTGCTGTGTACCGGCGATATGGGTTTTGCCTCCTGTAAAACCTACGATTTAGAAGTATGGCTGCCGGCGCAAAATACCTATCGCGAAATCTCCTCGTGCTCCAACATCGGCGATTTTCAGGCGCGGCGGATGCAGGCGCGTTACCGCAGCCGGACGGACAAAAAACCGCAGCTGGTACATACGCTGAATGGTTCCGGTCTGGCGGTGGGCCGTACGCTGGTGGCGGTGCTGGAAAACCATCAGCTTGCCGACGGGCGCATCGCCATCCCGGCGGTACTACAGCCTTATATGAAGGGCCTGACCCATATCGGCTAAGCGGCCGCAAGCAGGTGCTACGCGCCCAATGTGGCGCGTTTTTTTGCGCGCGATCAAGCCGCTTACCTGCGCTGGCGCAAAAAATGCGGCGGCCAGAGGCGGCCGATTGACTTTTTACGCCGTGGTGGCATGATGCGCGCAATCTCTTCTCTGAGGCTGCGTTTCCTATACCATGTCCGCCTATTCTCGCCCGGTGCTGTTATTGCTCGCGGGGCTTTTGTTATTGACGATTTCTATCGCCGTACTGAATACGCTGGTGCCGCTTTTGCTCAGCCATGCTTCGCTACCCACCTGGCAGGTCGGCCTGGTCAGTTCGTCCTATTTTACCGGTAATCTGGCCGTTACGCTGCTGGCCGGGCTAATGATTAAGCGGCTGGGTTTCACCCGCAGTTATCATGCGGCCTGCGTGCTGTTTGCGCTGGCGACCGCGGAGCTGGGGCTGACGGACGGGTTCCACAGCTGGCTGGTCCTGCGCTTTCTGGCCGGTATCGCCTGCGCGCTGATTTGGGTGGCAGTGGAAAGCGCGCTGATGCGCAGCGGTACCCTTCATACCCGCGGACAGCTGTTGGCGGCCTATATGATGGTCTACTATTTGGGCACCGTGGTGGGGCAGTTGCTGTTAAGCGGCGTGGCCACCGCCCTGACGGCGGTGCTGCCGTGGGCGGTCAGTCTGGTGGTGTGCGCGATGCTGCCGCTGCTGTTCGCCCCGATGGCGCCCCCCAGCGCTGAAGCGCCGCGGGTGGCGCTGTGGCCAATGTTGCTGCGCCGCAACGCCAGACTAGGCGTCAACGGCTGTATTATCTCGGGGATTGTACTCGGCTCGCTGTACGGTCTGATGCCGCTGTATCTGTCCCATCTGGGCCTGAGCGATGGCAATGTCGGCTATTGGATGGCGCTTCTAGTCAGCGCCGGTATCGCCAATGGCCGGTCGGACGCCTGGCGGACCGCTATGGCCGCCTGATGGTGCTACGAGTGCTGGTGTTCATGGTCGTCCTCGGCAGTTTGGCGATGCTGAGTCATGCCGCGATGGCGCCGGCGCTGTTTGTGCTCGGCTGCTCCGGTTTTACCCTGTATCCGGTGGCAATGTCCTGGGCCTGTGAGAAGGTTAGCCCGGATGAACTGGTGGCCATGAATCAGGCGCTATTGCTCAGCTACACGCTCGGCAGCCTGTTCGGCCCAACGATGACCGCCATGCTGATGCAGCGTTATTCGGATCATTTGCTGTTTGTGATGATAGCGGCGGTGGCGCTGGTTTATCTGGTGATGCTGCTGCGCAAACCGGATCGACACCACACCCCGGTGGCGACCGCCTGATAGCGGCGCCGGCGAGCATCTACCCCCCGGCGGCATCCAGGACCTTCTTCTCGTTATCCCCGGCACTAGGGCCGCCGCCGGCCCGCGCGGCTGTCATCTGATGCTGTTCAGCATCAGCGCCCCGACCAGCCAACGGAGGCAGAGCGCCGATGCCCCCGCGGAGGCAGAGCTTCCGACGGTCGAACTCCCGACTACTCGCCGGCAGCGCCCCGACGAGCCAGCATGGTCCGCAGCCACAACAGGGCGCCTGCCTGCCTCAGGCGTTTTCCGCCAGCGTCTGCGGCAAGGCGCTCGGCTGCATCTGCGCTTGCTCGTCCTCTTCGTGACGGGTAAAGCGCCAGCAGCGGGTATGATAACGCGCAACACTATTGCGATGCGCGACGCTGACCAGCGTCATCTGGGGCAAGGTGTCAATCAGCAGACGATACATTAGCTGTTCATTCTCATCATCCAGCGCGCTGGTGGCCTCATCGAGAAACAGAATCTCCGGCTTTATCAACAGCGCGCGGGCGAACGCCAGCCGCTGTTGTTCGCCAGGAGAAAGCCAGTGTCTCCAGTTGGCCTCCTGATTCAGCTGCGGCCGCAGGTGTTTGAGGCGACACTGTAGCAATACCTCATGCATTTGCGCGTCGGAAAAGTGATCCGGCGCATCGGGATAGCACAGCGCGCCTTTCAGCGTGCCGATGGGAATGTAATTGCGCTGGGGTAAAAACAGCAATTTGCGCTTCTCTTGCAGCAGGATGCTGCCGCTGCCGTAGGGCCAAATGCCGGCAATGGCCCGCAGTAACGTGGACTTACCACAGGCCGACGGCCCGGCCACCAATACGCGTTCACCGGGGGCGATGGAAGCGGTTACCGGCGCAAAGAGGGGGCGGCACGTCAGGAACATGCAACGTCAATGCCCGCAACGATAGCGCCTGGAGCGGGTCGTGTGCGCGCTCGATTGGCGTATTGCGGCTCTGATGGCGCTCTACTGCCGCATTGAAACCCGCCAAACGGTTGATACACGCTTTCCAATTTGCTAATTGGGTAAAAGCGTCGATAAACCAGGATAACGAGCCCTGGATTTGGCCAAACGCGGAATTAATTTGCATGAGCGTGCCGAGCTGGATCGCGCCGGAAAAATAACGCGGGGCGGCCACCAGAATGAGAAAGATGATGGCAAATTGGCCGTAAAAGTTGCTGGCGATGTTCAACCGGCGGCCGACACGCATGATAGACCACCAGTTGTCCCGGATCGATTCAAACCTGTCATCCAGTTGTTTGGCTTCGCGGGGTTCACCCTGATACAGCGCAATGGCATCATTGTTTTCACGAATGCGGATCAGCCCGAAACGGAAATTTGCCTCAAACTTTTCCTGCATAAAGCCCAGACTCACCAGCGGGCGGCCTACTTTCCAAATGATAAGCGAACCCACACCGGCATAGAGAATAGCGAACCACACCATATATCCGGGTATGTTAATTGCGTGGCCGCTGAGCATAAAACTCAGCGGTCCGCTTACCGACCAGAGAATCGAAATAAAGGTGACAAAGGTAACGACACTGGACAGCAGGCACAGGGTCAGCGAAAGCGTACCGCTGGTCAAGGCATTGAGATCTTCAGCGATACGCTGATCGGGGTTATCCACCGTTTGCTGCTGTTTGGTATGATAATACACGTGGTGAGCCAGCCATTTTTCCATATACTGCCTGGTCATCCAGCGTCGCCAGTGCATCTGCAACCCTTGGGTAAGATAAATTTTATAGATGGAAAGCAGGATAAAGAGCAGCGCCAGCCAGGTAAACTTGAGCAGTTGGCTTTTGAACACCGCAAAATTCTTGGTTTGCAGCGCGTCGTAGAACACCCGATTCCATTGGTTGAACAACACGCTCAAATAAACGATAGCCAAAGACAATATGATAATGACGGCCAACAGACCCCAGGCACGCCATTTCTCTTCGGAGCGCCAAAATGGCGCAATGAGTTGCCAAATGTCTCTCCAGCGGGCCGCTTTGATGTGGTTTGCTTTCATAACCCCTAATCACACTTATTGTTCAAACAAACATGATACGACATTCGCTAATCCCTCTTGTTCATAAAATTGCAGAATTAGTAAGTAAACATGTAACACACCCGGGCATGGGGTGTTTCCGGGCGCGTTGAGACAGGCAACAATGGAATGCGCTCCGGCGGGGGTGAGTTGTCGATGGCGAGAGGGGGCTCGCTGAATGGGCGAACCGGTGATGCATGGATGAAAGGTAATCGCTAATGATAGATGGATATGGGAGACGAGCAAGGGAGACGGGTAAGGGATTTAATGATAGGAGGACGGGTAAGGGAGGACGGAGGCGACATACGGTCGCCATCGCGGCACGCCACCTAGCGCAGTCGATCTCCGCTCGTAAGAGGGCCGGCCTGGGGGAAGAAACGATTCATTAAACCAGGGATGTCGCGAAAAGAAATTGAGCCGCTTACGCCACGCTGCGCTTTCACCGCACTGGCGCCGCGGGGAGCGGAACCCCAGCGCAGAAAGCGCAAGAGGCCCGCCTGCTCAGTACATTACCTTGTGGCCGTAGCCCGCCAAAATGTCGCGAATGTGATCCATTCTCTCGGTTGTCGGCGGTTTGACGCCCTCCAGCCGGTACTCCTCGCCCATGGCGATCCATTTGTGCTTACCCAGCTCATGATAAGGCAGTAGCTCGATTTTCTCGATATTGCTCATATGTTTGGTGAACTCGCCGAGCATGTGCACTGATTTATCATCATCCGACCAGCCAGGCACCACCACATAGCGCAGCCAGGTACGCTTATTGATCTTGGCCAGATAACGGGCAAAATCCAGGGTACGGTGATTGTAGACCCCGACCAGATTTTGATGGATATCGTCATTCATCTCTTTGATATCCAGCATGACCAGATCGGTGACCTCCAGCAATTCGTCAATCACCGGATCGTAGCGGCGAACAAAACCGTTGGTATCCAGGCAGGTATTGATGACCTCGGCATGGCAGGCGCGGAACCAGTCGCGCACAAACTCCGCCTGCAAAATCGCTTCTCCGCCGCCGGACGCGTTCATAAAATGGCGATAGGAGATCACCTCACGCATGATTTCCTCAACGGTTATTTCCCGTCCGCCGTGGGTATCCCAGGTATCGCGATTATGGCAATACAAACAGCGCATCAAGCAACCCTGGAAAAAAATGATGAACCGAATGCCGGGGCCATCTACGGTTCCGCAGGATTCAAAGGAATGGATACGACCAATAACAGACATGGCAGGGTGTTCTCCATTGATAATGGAATAATAAGTTTTGGCTGAAAGCCTGCTTACGCTAAGTATAGCCGTCAGACAAAACGCGCTGTTCCATTGGGCGCGCCGCGCCGAGTAAAAAGGCCCCACTTTCGTGGAGCCTTTATTTTACGCCCTTTAAGACGGTGTGGGAAATTACATTGATTCAGTGAAGGTACGGGTAATCACGTCTTTCTGCTGCTCTTTGGTCAGCGAGTTGAAGCGGACCGCGTAACCGGATACACGAATAGTCAGGTTCGGTTAATCCTCCGGGTGCTCCATCGCCTTCACCAGCATTTCATGATTCATCACGTTAACGTTCAGATGCTGGCCGCCTTCAACACCGGCTTCATGATGGAAATAACCGTCCATCAGACCCGCCAGATTGGCTTTACGTACGTCGTCGTCTTTGCCCAACGCCTTCGGAACGATCGAGAAGGTATAGGAAATCCCGTCTTTCGCATAAGCGAACGGCAGTTTTGCCACCGAGGTCAGCGAGGCAACGGCGCCTTTCTGATCACGGCCATGCATAGGGTTGGCGCCAGGTCCAAACGGTGCGCCGGCGCGACGACCATCCGGAGTATTACCGGTTTTCTTACCATACACCACGTTAGAGGTGATGGTGAGAATCGACTGGGTCGGTACGGCGCCGCGATAGGTGGTCAGCTTCTGGATTTTCTTCATGAAGCGTTCAACTAGGTCGCAGGCGATATCGTCGACGCGCCGATCGTTGTTACCGAACTGCGGGTATTCGCCTTCAATATCAAAGTCGATGGCCAGACCGTCTTCGTCACGGATAGGTTTGACTTTGGCATATTTGATGGCGGACAGCGAGTCGGCGGCGATGGACAACCCGGCGATGCCGCAGGCCATAGTGCGATAAACGTCGCGGTCGTGCAGCGCCATCAGAGAGGCTTCATAGCTGTATTTATCATGCATGTAATGGATGATGTTCAGCGCGGTGACATACTGTTTTGCCAGCCAGTCCATGAAATGGTCGGTACGTTCCAGCAGGCTATCATAATCCAGTACGTCGTCCGCCAGCGGTTCCCATTTCGGACCGACCTGCATTTTCAGTTTTTCGTCCACGCCGCCATTGATAGCGTAAAGCATGGTTTTCGCCAGGTTGGCGCGGGCGCCGAAGAACTGCATTTGCTTGCCGACGACCATCGGGCTGACGCAGCAGGCAATGGCGTAATCGTCGTTATTAAAGTCAGGACGCATCAGGTCATCGTTTTCATACTGCACGGACGAGGTGTCGATGGACACTTTTGCGGTGAACTTCTTGAAGTTGATCGGCAGTTTTTCCGACCACAGAATGGTCATGTTCGGTTCCGGCGACGGCCCCATGGTGTACAGGGTGTTCAGGAAACGGAAACTGTTTTTGCTCACCAGCGTACGGCCGGCGATGCCCATACCGCCAAGGTATTCTGTTGCCCAAATCGGGTCGCCGGAGAACAATTCATCATATTCCGGCGTACGCAGGAAGCGTACCATACGCAATTTCATGACCAGATGGTCGATAAGTTCCTGCGCCTGTTCTTCCGTCAGTTTGCCGGCTTTAAGGTCACGTTCGATGTACACGTCAAGGAAGGTGGACACGCGACCGAAGGACATCGCGGCGCCGTTTTGGGATTTCACGGCGGCCAGATAACCGAAGTAGGTCCACTGCACGGCTTCCTGTGCGGTCGTGGCCGGCCCGGAAATATCACAGTCGTATTTGGCGGCCATTTCTTTAATCTGGGCCAGCGCGCGGTGCTGATCGGCAATTTCTTCGCGCAGACTGATGGTCTGTTCCAGCTCTTCGCCGTTTTCCAATTTGGTTTGCAGAGATTGGAACTGGGCGAATTTATCTTTCATCAGAAAATCGATGCCGTACAGGCCACGCGGCGATAATCGCCGATGATACGTCCGCGGCCATAAGCGTCAGGCAGACCGGTCAGTACGCCCGCTTTACGACAGCGCAGAATGTCGGGGGTATAGACATCGAACACGCCCTGATTATGGGTTTTACGGTAGTCGGTGAAAATCTTTTTCAGGCCCGGATCCAACTCGCGGTCATAGGCCTTACAGGAGCTTTCCACCATTTTAATGCCGCCAAACGGAATGATGGCTCGTTTTAGCGGTGCATCGGTCTGCAGGCCGACCACTTTTTCCAGCGACTTAGTGATATAGCCGGCGTCATGAGAGGTGATGGTGGCGGCGACATCGGTATCAAAATCGACCGGGGCATGGGTGCGGTTCTCGATTTTGATCCCTTCCATCACTTTTTCCCACAGCGACGTGGTGGCGGCGGTGGCGCCGGCCAGGAAAGATTCGTCGCCTTCATAGGGAGTATAGTTTTTTTGGATGAAGTCACGCACGTTGACTTCTTTCTGCCAGTGTCGCCTGCGGCAAAACCTTCCCAGGCCGTGGACAGTTTGTTATTCAGATCGGTCATTATACACCTACCTTCTAATGTGGATTTCGACAATCCGGCTTCGGCGGCACAACTTAGTGTTGGTTGTCACCGCGCGGATAAATTACCCAATACGTTAACCCAACCAGTAAACCATCGCCGATAATGTTGCCGATCGTAACCGGAATCAGGTTATCGGTGATGAAATTGGCGACCGTCAGGTTAGCGAATTGTTCAGGCGCCATCCCGATGGCCTGCCAGAATGCTGGCGAGGCGAAATTCTTGATAACGATCCCCATCGGGATCATAAACATATTGGCAATGCTATGCTCAAACCCGCTGGCGACAAACATCGTGACCGGCATAATCATGGCGAACATTTTATCAAACATGCTGCGGCCGGAATAACTGGTCCAGACCGCCAGACAAACCATCAAGTTTGCCAGAATACCGAGGCAGACCGCCTCGACAAAGGTGTGATGCATTTTATGATCGGCGGTCTGCAATACGTTCAAACCCCAAGTGCCGTTGGCGACCATGTGCTGACCAGCAAACCAGATGAGGGCCACAAATAACAGCGCGCCTATCAGGTTGCCGATATAAACATTGATCCAGTTACGCACCAGCTGCGCCCAACTAATACGGCCGCTTGCCCGAGCTACGACAATCAGTACCGACGAGGTAAACAGATCGGCGCCGCTGATGATGACCAACATTAACCCTAGAGAGAAACAAAAACCGCCGATAAGTTTGGCGAAGCCGTAAGGAACGGCTGAGGTGCCGGTGGTCGCGGTAATGTAAAAGACGACCGCGATGGAAATAAAGACGCCCGCGGTTATCGCTAGGAAAAAGGTGGTGCTGGGGTGTTTCGTCGCTTTATAGACGCCCGCTTCCTCAGCCACTTTTGCTGCCGCCGGAGGTAATAACAGATCAAAAGGGTTGTCAGCTTTCGTACTAACTCTTTCGTGGAATTAATTTACGGGTTAATTCTACCAACTCAGTATAGGGCAAAAATTGACATGGATCATAGATGGCCAAACTTGAAGGGGGAAATACACCACAAACACTACGGGGTTTCTACTTAAATCATTGAATTACAATCAAAAAATAAATTTTAAATTTTATAAAATGAGTTGAAAATCACATTTTATGCACCTTTTCCTCCGCCTTTTTAATAGCATTTGTGGCGCAGTTGTTATTGGCGTTTATTATCGGCGTGATTTTACTTTAATGAAACAATTGCGCCTATCCTGTCACCTGTAATGCCGTTGAATCGCTTGAGCCTGCTAGACGCCCCATCGTGTCAGGCGCAAGCGCATCGCGATTGCGCACGCCTGCATCTGTGATGCGCTTGCGCAGCGGGGCCACGTGACGCACAGCGCGGCCTGCCCAGCTGCGAGACGCGCCGCGAACGGGTAGCCGTCAATAAAGCCGCCGTTCGCCGGCGAAGGCCGGAACCCCAGTAACCGCAGAGGCGGCTGCCCAGCTACGAGACGCGCCGCGAACGGGTAGCCATCAGTAAAGCCGCCGTCCACCGGCGAAGGCCGGAAACCCAGTAACCGCAGAGCCGGCTGCCCAGCTGCGAGACGCGCCGCGAACGGGTAGCCATCAGTAAAGCCGCCGTCCGCCGGCGAAGGCCGGAACGCCAGTAACCGCAGCACAGGCTGCGCCTCAGGGGGCAGCCTGTGCCATCGGCGTTAAGCCGCTGGCTTGCCGACCAGAAGCGGCGTTTGGCCTGCTGTAATTTTTCATACGCGCCCAGCAGGGCCTGGTGCGCCGGCAGGGCTTTGAGACTGTCATCCAGTGCCTTCAGACCGTAGAACGGGTTCACCCCCGCGAGCGCCGCAGTGGCGGCGGCTAGAGTCTGGGCGCCGTACAGACGTGCGAAGGCGTGCTGGTACTGCTCCGCAGCGCGGCCGTCATCGTCATCTTGCAACTGAAGCAGCGTCTGCAGGCAGCGGTAATAATTCTCGCGCTCCGGGCTGAATACCGATGCGTTGAAGTCTCGCGTCCATTCGACCCACAACAGCGCCTGCTCGTGGTCGCCGCCGGCCAGCGCCAGCATGGCCTTCAACTCGCCGACCCACAGGGTAAACCAGCCATTATCACTGCCGGTGGCAAGACCCAGGAGTTCACGCACCCGGGCGAAATCGTCCAGCCCCAGCGCGTCAATCTGCTCGATAAGCGCCAGATAGCGCGCCTGCGGCCACTGACTTGCCGGCAGTTGGCAGAGCGTGGCGCGAAGACTAATAGCCATGGTATTATTGGCCAGCAGCAGATCTTCGGCCGGATAGATATCTGACATCCCCGGCACCAGGATCCGGCAGGCATAAACGCCAAGATGTTGGTAATCGGCGATATAAACCTCTGTGTCGCGCTGGCGGAAAATGTCCATTAACGTGGCGAATTCAGCCGCGGTGGTGCCGATGAAGTCCCCGTCCGCAAAGGGATAATCCGCGTCCTGCTTGAACAGATCCCAGGAAATCAGGCCGCTGGAATCGATAAAATGGGTTTCCAAATTGGTCTGCTCGGCGACCTCTTGATTATCGAAGGTCGGCGGCGTGAACACGTCCAGATCTTTCAGGCCGCGCCCCTGCAGCAGCTCGGTTACCGTCCGCTCCAGCGCCACGCCGAAATCCGAGTGGGCGCCAAAGGAGGCGAAACAGTTCCCGTTGGCGGGGTTGAACAGCACGACACAGATAACCGGAAACTGGCCGCCCAGCGAGGCGTCATAGGCAAAGATAGGAAACCCTTCGCTCTCAAGCGTAGCGATGGCTTCGACCACGCCGGGATAACGCGCCAGCACCGGCTGCGGAATGGCGGGTAAACTGATGGCCTCGGCGATGATGCGGTTTTTGACGTAGCGCTCGAACACCTCAGACAGCGCCTGTACCCGAGCCTCGCTGGCGGTGTTGCCCGCCGACATGCCGTTGGAAACATACAAATTACCAATGATGTTCATCGGAATGTAGATGGTTGCGCCGTCGGAGTGGCGGATGAAAGGCAGGGCGCAAATGCCGCGCGCGTTATTGCTGGACTGCAAATCCACCAGGTCCCGCCCGGTCAATTCCCGGTCGGGGTCGTAAAAGGCGTGCAGATGATCATCAAGGATGCCGTCCGGCATCCCGCCGTCGGCCGGAATGGGGAACCAGCGCTCATTGGGATAATGCACAAACTCACCGCCGGCGACCGAAGCACCGAGGTAAAAGTCGGCGAAAAAATAGTTAGTGGAGAGGCGTTCAAAATATTCGCCAAGCGCCGAGGCCAGCGCCGCTTTGCGGGTAGCGCCTTTGCCGTTGGTAAAGCACAGCGGACAGTCGCGGTCGCGGATATGCACCGACCAGACATGGGGCACGGGATTCAGCCAGGATGCTTCTTCAATAGAGAAGCACAGCGCGCTGAGTTGCGCCTGGAAGCGGGCTATGGAGTCTTCCAGCGCCGCGTCTTTGCCTGGAATAAAGGTCTGTGTCATCAGGGTCACTTATTATCAACGGTAAACCGTCATAATACGGTGTTTTCTCCCTCGGCTCCATGTATTCTCTTACCTATCAGGCGTTGCGGCCGGCCGTGGGCGGTGTTAAAACCATGGTAGGTGTTTAGCGGTTTTACTGGCAAATCGTGGTGAGGGAAAATGAATCAGGTGTATAATTTTAGCTCCGGCCCGGCAATGCTGCCGGCGGAAGTGTTGAGCAAGGCGGAGCAGGAATTGTGTAATTGGCATGGCCTTGGCACATCGGTCATGGAAATAAGCCATCGCAGTAAAGAGTTTCTTGAATTGGCACACACCTCCGAGCAAGACCTACGCGAGCTGTTGGCTGTCCCCGACAATTATAAAGTCCTGTTTTGCCACGGCGGCGCGCGCGCGCAATTCGCCGCGGTGCCGATGAACCTGCTGGGAGAGGCCACCCGCGCCGATTATATCGATGGCGGCTATTGGGCGCACAGCGCGATAAAAGAAGCGCAAAAATATTGCGACCCACAGGTGATTGATGTCACCACCGAAATTGACGGTCTGAGCGCGATTAAACCGATGCGCGACTGGGCATTATCAACCGATGGCGCCTATTTACATTATTGCCCGAACGAAACCATTGATGGTTTGGCTATCGATGAAGTGCCGGATTTTGGCGACAGGGTGGTGGTGGCGGACTTTTCCTCCACCATTTTGTCGCACCCGCTGGACGTCAGCCGTTTTGGGGTGATTTACGCCGGGGCGCAGAAAAATATCGGACCGGCCGGGCTGACGCTGGTTATCGTGCGCGAGGATCTGCTGGGCCGCGCGAGCAAAGCGCTGCCGTCCATTCTGGACTACAGCGTTCTGGCCGAAAACGATTCCATGTTCAACACGCCGCCGACATTCGCCTGGTATCTGTCGGGACTGGTGTTCAAATGGCTGAAAGCACAGGGCGGGCTGGCGGAAATGGATAAACGCAATCAGGCCAAGGCTTCCCTTTTGTATCGCACCATCGACGAGAGCGATTTTTACCGCAATACCGTCGCGACGGCCAACCGTTCGCGTATGAATGTGCCGTTCCAATTGGCGGGCAGCCAACTGGATGAGCTCTTTTTGCAGGAGTCTCTGGCCGCCGGCCTGCATGCATTGAAGGGACACCGGGTGGTGGGCGGCATGCGCGCATCGCTGTACAATGCCATGCCGCTGGAAGGCGTACAGGCGCTGGTGGACTTTATGCTTGGCTTTGCTCGTCGCCACGGCTAACGCTTTCCGTGCCGCCGCCGGGCTTAGGCGGCGGCTTGAGGGTTGACCGCGATATTAAGCAAGGCCGCCAGGGCGCGTGGCGCTGCGATTTAGCGGCCTTGGCCGGCGGCGCGAGCAGGGCTAAGCCCCTTTTTTCCCTGTCGTGGCGCAGTCGGCCAGCGGGCCGGCCGCCAGCGCCAGGCGTTATTCTTTGTTGGAGAAAGTGTTACACATGCAGGATTCCCTGACCCTAAACCCCATCGCGCGCGTCGATGGCACCCTCAACCTGCCGGGTTCCAAAAGCGTATCCAATCGCGCCTTGTTACTGGCGGCGCAGGCCCACGGCACCACGCGGCTGACCAATCCGCTCGACAGCGACGATGTGCGCCATATGCTGACGGCCCTCGGCCAGCTGGGTGTGAACTACCGTCTGTCGGCGGATCGCCGCAGCTGTGATATCGACGGCCTCGGCAGGCCGTTGCGCGCGCAAGCGGCGCTGACGATGTTTCTCGGTAACGCCGGCACCGCCATGCGCCCGCTGGCCGCCGCGCTGTGCCTGCAGGCGCATGATGTCACGCTGACCGGAGAGCCGCGCATGAAAAAGCGTCCCATCGGACACCTGGTCGACGCGCTACGCCAGGGCGGGGCGAAAATAGATTACCTCGAACACGAGCATTATCCGCCGCTGCGTTTGCGCGGCGGTTATCAAGGCGGCGATATCACCGTTGACGGTAGCGTTTCCAGCCAATTTCTCACCGCCCTGTTAATGATGGCGCCGCTGTCCCCGCAGGACAGCCGCATCCGCATCAAGGGCGAACTGGTGTCCCGGCCCTATATTGATATCACCTTGGCGTTAATGAAAAGCTTCGGTGTTGAAGTGCGGCACGATAATTATCAGGTGTTTTACCTCACCGGCGGCAGTGTATACCGGTCGCCGGGAGAGTATCTGGTGGAAGGAGATGCCTCCAGCGCGTCGTATTTTCTGGCGGCGGCGGCGATCCGCGGCGGCACCGTGCGCGTGACCGGTATCGGCCGCCACAGCGTACAAGGCGATATTCGCTTCGCCGATGTGCTGGAGAGCATTGGCGCGACGATTCGCTGGGGCGACGATTACATTGAATGCAGCCTGGCGTCGCTGCACGCCATCGACATGGACATGAATCACATCCCCGACGCGGCGATGACCATCGCCACCACCGCGCTATTCGCCAGCGGCGGCACCACCACCTTGCGCAACATTGCCAACTGGCGGGTCAAAGAGACCGACCGGTTGACGGCGATGGCCACCGAGCTGCGCAAAGTGGGCGCGATCGTGACCGAAGGCGAGGATTATCTGACGGTCACGCCGCCGGCCGAATTGACCGCCGCCCGGATCGCTACCTATAACGACCACCGAATGGCGATGTGCTTTGCGCTGGTGGCGCTGTCGGACACCCCGGTGACCATTCTCGACCCGCAATGTACGCATAAAACCTTCCCGGACTTTTTTGCCCGGCTGGCGGCGCTAATGAAGCCTGAGGACTTCACTCTCGTCGAGTTTAAAGGAGAAGACAATGACGGTTATAGCCCAGGTAATCACCATCGACGGACCGAGTGGTGCAGGGAAGGGGACGCTATGCAAAGCGTTAGCAGAAACGTTACAATGGCATTTATTGGATTCCGGCGCGATCTACCGGGTGTTGGCGCTGGCAGCCCTGCATCATCAGGTGGCTATCGACAGCGAGGAGGCGTTGGTGGCGCTCGCCGCCCATCTCGACGTCCGTTTCGAGGTCGAGCAGGGGCAATTGAACGTGGTGCTGGAAGGGGAAGATGTCAGCCAGGCGATTCGCAACGAAACCGTCGGCAATACCGCATCGCAAATCGCCGCGTTTCCGCGCGTGCGTGAGGCGCTGCTGATGCGCCAGCGTGCATTTCGCGCCGCGCCGGGCCTAATTGCCGACGGCCGCGATATGGGAACCGTGGTGTTTCCCGATGCGCCGGTGAAAATCTTTCTGGATGCGTCCTCGGAAGAAAGGGCGCACCGCCGCATGCGGCAGTTGCAGGAAAAGGGCTTTAGTGTTAACCTTGGACGCCTTCCATCCGAGATAAAAGAACGGGACGATCGCGACCGCAATCGCGCGGTGGCGCCGCTGATGCCGGCAGCTGATGCGCTGGTGCTCGACTCTACCCGCCTGACTATCGATGAAGTGATAACCAAAGCGCTGGCGCACGCCAGGAAGATTCTGGCGCTATCGTAACGATGTAGTGACTAAATTACCCTGCAGCGAGGATCGGCAGCGGGGCGTGTGTATAACAACCCCATCAAGCAGGATGCCGGATGGACGTTAATCAAAAAATCTGAAGATTATCAAATATGACAGAATCTTTTGCTCAACTCTTTGAAGAATCCCTGAAAGAAATCGAAACCCGTACGGGCTCCATCGTTCGCGGTACCGTTGTGTCCATCGCGAAAGACGTGGTTCTGGTTGACGCCGGCCTGAAATCTGAATCCGCCATTCCCGTCGAGCAATTCCGCAACGCCCAGGGCGAGCTGGAAATCGAAGTGGGCGATCAGGTTGACGTCGCGCTGGATGCAGTCGAAGACGGTTTCGGCGAAACGCTGCTGTCCCGTGAAAAAGCCAAGCGCCACGAAGCCTGGCTGATGCTGGAAAAAGCGTATGAAGAAGCGGCCACCGTTATCGGCGTTATCAACGGGAAAGTCAAAGGCGGTTTCACCGTTGAGCTGAATAGTATCCGTGCGTTCCTGCCGGGTTCTCTGGTCGACGTGCGTCCGGTTCGCGACACCCTGCATCTGGAAGGCAAAGAGCTTGAGTTTAAAGTGATCAAGCTGGATCAGAAACGCAACAACGTCGTGGTTTCCCGTCGTGCCGTTATCGAATCCGAAAACAGCGCCGAACGCGATCAACTGCTGGAAAACTTGCAGGAAGGCATGGAAGTCAAGGGTATCGTCAAGAACCTGACCGACTACGGCGCCTTCGTTGATTTGGGCGGCGTTGACGGCCTGCTGCACATCACCGATATGGCCTGGAAGCGCGTGAAGCATCCGAGCGAAATCGTGAATGTCGGCGACGAGATCACCGTTAAAGTACTGAAATTCGATCGTGAGCGTACCCGTGTCTCCCTCGGCCTGAAACAGCTGGGCGAAGATCCGTGGGTCGCTATCGCGAAGCGTTACCCGGAAGGCACCCGCCTGACCGGCCGCGTGACTAACCTGACCGATTACGGCTGCTTCGTTGAAATCGAAGAAGGCGTTGAAGGCCTGGTGCACGTTTCCGAAATGGACTGGACCAACAAAAACATCCATCCGTCCAAAGTGGTTAACGTGGGCGACGTGGTGGAAGTGATGGTGCTGGACATCGACGAAGAACGCCGTCGTATCTCCCTGGGCCTGAAGCAGTGCAAAGCTAATCCGTGGCAGCAGTTTGCTGAAACCCATAACAAGGGCGACCGCGTTGAAGGCAAAATCAAGTCGATCACTGACTTCGGCATCTTTATCGGCCTGGGCGGCGGCATCGACGGCCTGGTTCATCTGTCCGACATCTCCTGGAACGTGGCCGGCGAAGAAGCCGTACGCGAATACAAAAAGGGTGACGAAATCGCGGCCGTGGTTCTGCAGGTTGACGCAGAGCGCGAGCGTATTTCCCTGGGCGTGAAGCAGCTGGCTGAAGATCCGTTTAATAACTACCTGTCTTTGAACAAGAAAGGGGCTATTGTTACCGGTAAAGTCACAGCAGTTGACGCGAAAGGTGCTACAGTTGAATTAGCCGGCGGCGTTGAAGGTTACCTGCGCGTTTCTGAAGCCTCGCGTGACCGCGTCGAAGACGCTACGCTGGTCCTGAACGTCGGCGACGATGTGGAAGCAAAATTCACCGGCGTCGATCGCAAAAACCGCGTTGTCAGCCTGTCCGTTCGTGCCAAGGACGAGGTGGACGAGAAAGAAGCCATCAGCACCGTGAACAACAAGCAGGAAGAAGGCAACTTCTCCAACGCGATGGCTGAAGCCTTTAAAGCGGCGACCAAAGGCGAGTAATAATAATGGGGGAGCGGGGGAGACTCTGCTCCTGGACGGTAGTTAAGGTGTTACGCTGCTCTCAAAAGAGACGCGTAAACTTGGAGGAATTATGACCAAGTCTGAGCTTATCGAAAGACTAGCTGGCCAGCACGCTCATATCCAGGCAAAAGTGGTTGAGGATGCAGTGAAGGAGATGCTTGAGCAGATGGCGACCACGCTCGCCAGCGGCGAACGCATCGAAATCCGCGGTTTCGGCAGTTTTTCTCTTCACTACCGTGCCCCGCGTATCGGCCGCAATCCTAAAACCGGTGATAAAGTGGAACTTGAAGGCAAATATGTTCCGCATTTTAAACCGGGTAAAGAGTTGCGCGATCGCGCCAATATCTACGGTTAACCGCCGCGGCCCGACGGCCGAAATTATTGCAAACCTGAAAAGCCCCTTTATGGGGCTTTTTTTTGCCTCTGCGTCGCGGGAGATCAGGTCAACGGCCGATAGGAGAACGGTGAGCGGGATCGATATTCTGGTAGGGTATTTAACACCGGTATTGATTCAGCGGAGGTTTATAACCGAAGGGATAAACCTGTGCCTGTGGCTGATGCCGGCCGCCGTCCCGTTGCGGTATGTGATTCTTTTACCCGTGCGGTTATCGGGTGAAGCATAACGTGCAACACGCATGATTAATCGTCTGAAGAGGTGAAGATGCCCATAGTTTTCTCAATGCCGAATAGAAATATATTGCTCAGTAACCATAAAGTTGCGCAGGTATTAAATGCCAATAACGAACGGGAAGCAACGCGAATTACTAATTTAGCTGAATTTGTCAGCGGCATTATTGATTGATTTAGGGGGGGAACGCATAAAAAAGAAATCATTGCACTATTCCATACCCTACAGGAAAGTCAACATGGCGCAACAGAGATGCGAGATGCCTGACCGATGCCGTCTGGAAAACTTTGACCAGCTCAGGCAACTGGCTTTGCCGGAATACCGAAACCAATTCCAGCTTGAGGTTGTATGCCCTGCCGCCCGTTTCGGCTGTGGTTATACGCTCAAGGTCAATGACCAGATCTTGTACCAGTGTGAAAATGTGTTGGAAAAGAGTAATAACCGGGACGTAAACCAACTGTCATTTTTTCATGCGGCAAACATTCGGATGAAAATGGAAGACATGGTATACCTGAAGATGGGTATCGAGGCCGATGGCGAAATGGATTATTTATCATTTTATAAAAATGCCTCTCTGTCCCGCCTGTTTAACATTAGCCCTGATCTTGCCCCGCCATCTCCGTACAGCTTTTGTATCTTAAGTTAACGAAGCCCGCTGCCGCCGGTATTCTCTCGGAGAGTGATATCCCAGCGCGCTGTGCGGATGGTTTTCATTGTAATGCGTGAACGCTGCTGCAAGGTTTCGCAGGGCTGTTCTCGCATCCGGTTTTGGCATGAACTCGATATAGTCTTCCTTCATCGTCTTCACGAACCGTTCGGCCATGCCATTGCTCTGCGGGCTGCTCACCGCTGTTGTGCAGGGCTCCAGATCCAGTTCTCTGGCGAACCTCTGCGTTTCATGCGCGGTATACGCTGAACCGTTGTCCGTCAACCACTGCACCGCTGTATCGGGTAACCTGTCGCCGAAGCGCTTTTCTACCGACATCAGCATCACATCCTGCACGGTCGAACTGTCGTAGCCTACAGTGCTCGCAGACCAGTCTATGGCCTCTCTGTCGCAGCAGTCCAGTGCGAACGTGACCCGCAGTTTTTCACCGTTGTCGCAGCCGAACTCGAAGCCATCTGAACACCAGCGCATATCGCTTTCTGCCACCGCGATCCTGCCCTTATGCTCACGCCTCGGCCGCTCTGGTTTTCAATGTAATAACAGCAGGTTATGCTCACACATGATCCTGTAAAGTCGTTTCGCATTTACCGGCGTCAGTCCCTCTGCGCGACGTTGTTTACGCAGGATGCCCCACACCCGCCGATAGCCGTAGCTGGGCATATCGCTGATGATGTCGAGGATGTCCGACAGTATTTCAGCGTCTGCTTCGTCATTACGCCGGTTACAGCGCCTGTCCTGCCAGTCGGCAGAACGCTTAATCCGCAGTGACAGCGGCGCACGCGACACGCTCATGGCGCGGCTGACCTGTGCTATTCCCCGGCCTTTGGCAACAAGGGCGCGTGCGCTATCCATTTTCGTGACTGGCCGTACTCCACGGCTTCTTTTAGGATCTCAACCTCCATCGTCTTCTTACCCAGAAGGCGCTGGAGCTCCCGGACCTGCTTCAATGCAGCTGCAAGCTCAGAGGCAGGAACAACGTCCTCCCCGGCAGTGAGGCTGCCTTCCTGATATTGCTTTTTCCACTTAAACAGCAGGCTGGGCTGGATACCGTGCAGTCGTGCGAGATGGGAGACATTCATGCCGGGCTCCATCCTCTGCTGAATAATGGCCATTTTTTCCTGAGGAGTTTTACGTTTACGGACTTCTTGACCTAACGGGATCCCGGTCATATCAAAATTGGCGTTAGTGTTAGACATATATTCAAGCCTATCTCTTATCTGGAGATACAGCTACTGTCTGGTGTTTCAGGGGGATAAATCAGTTTAACATTAGCCCTAAGGATGAGGACCCATTGATGATTAAACTCCAAGCGCGGGAATACCGTCTGGAAAATCTGGAGAAAATTGAGAACTATCAGTATGGCATTTCCTTCGACGCCGTTTTTAAACAGGGTAACCGAATCACTATTTCCGACGCTAATGTCTCGGCGATGAGAGCCTTAAACGAGACATTACAGGATAAATTGTTAAGCGGACGGTATAAAGAGTGGGATACGTTGTTGGCAGAGGGGTACAAAACCAAAGACGATAACGTGCTGAGAGCTTTAACGGCCCCTTAAACGAAACTATTGTGACATGATAAACCACGAAGAAATGCTGGCGGAATCGGGCTGGGACAATTCCCATAACGCATTGCGGGAAATTACCATCGCGGATATCCCTCTTTTTGAACTGTGGGACCTGGCGAATGAGGTTGGCGGTTATGAGGATGATGTGCTAAGCAGCAACCCTTCTGATCACTTAATCACTCTGCAGGATAATTGGAACGGTAGGCGAGACGTGGACGGCGATAGCCTGAACTGGCCTGACGATAGCGATGGTCTGGACTGGCTCGGCGATAGCCATAGTCTGGACTGGCCCGGCGATAACTACGGGTTAGCGGTTTCTTTAGCAAGCATATTATCGGCACTGCCGCCGCTACCCCCGATGCCGCCGCTTCCGCCGCTTCCGCCGCAATTGTCGCTTACTCCGCAGCCGATGCCTTCTCCGCTGGCGGCGATTGCGTCGCTGCCGACGACCGCCGACACCGAGGTGTAAGCTAATCGACGGGAACACCGTCGCAGTTTGCCTCAGCGGTCTATAAGGCCATTCACTTATCTGCGGCGTAGCTTACCGTCCTGTCCAAGCGGCGAGACCACGCCGCGTTTCCTGACGGATACTGGCTGCCTGTCTGACTCACCGAGTCTCTTAACACGCAGGTCCGTCGATGCCCTTGTCCATTACCGCGCTGGCGCTGGCCGTTATTGCGGGTAATTTACCGCTGTTATTTTTGCCACAATTACCGACGGCCGGCATGCTGTGCGGGCTAGTGGCTGTCGGCGGTGTGTTGTTACTGAGCGGCCGCCGCCTGGCGCAATATTTGGCGCTTGGGGTGCTGATGCTGGCCTGGAGTGGCTATCACGCCCGGCTATTGCTGGTGCAAACGACGGCATGGAGTCATGGTAATCAGACCATGATTGCCCGCCTGACCACCCTCAATCTCTCGGCAGAACAGGCGCCCGCCCGTCTGGTCGCTTGCGTCAGCCACATCAACGGGCAACGCGTATTTCCGCCGGTAGTGGTGGCGCTCCGCTGGCGCTCACTGCCGGCGCGGTGGTGCGCCGGGCAGCAGTGGCGGCTAAGGGTTGCGCTGCAGCCGGTACACGGGCGCATGAATGAGGGGGATTCGATACCCAGCGCTGGGCCATGGCGAATCATCAGCCACTGCAGGGCAGGGTATTGCGCGCGCGGTTGCTTGACGACGGGTGCATCCTGCGCCAGCGGTGGGTCCAACGTGCCGTTAACAACATGCAGCAGCCGCGCTGGCGGCCGCTGATGCTGGCGCTGGGTTTCGGTGCCACTCAGGAAATCAGCGACGGGGACTGGTAACTGCTGTCGCGTACCGGTATTGCCCATCTGATGGCGATTTCCGGGCTGCATATCGGCCTGGCGGCGCTGTTTGGCTGGCTGGTGGCGCGGGGGGCCCAATTTTTCTTGCCGGCCCGCGCGATAGGCGTGGGATTGCCGCTGCTGTTTTGCTGGCTGTGCGCTGCTGGCTATGTGGCGTTATCCGGGGCGAATTTTCCCGCCCAGCGCGGCCTGCTGGCGCTGACGCTTTGGAGCGTGGTGCGCCTGCGGGGTATGACGCAAAGCCCGTGGCAGATTTTGCTATGGTGCGTCGCGCTTATCCTTATCACCGATCCATTGGCGGTACTTTCCAATAGCCTGTGGCTTTCTTGCACCGCGGTGGCGGCGCTGATTTTCTTCTTCCAATGGGCGCCGCTACCTGAACGCTGCCGGCGAGGTTGGCGATGGTGTGGGGTTCGCTGGTTGCATTTGCAGGGCGGCATGACCCTGCTGCTATTGCCTATGCAGTGCCTGCTATTCCATGGCGGCAATCCACTGGCTCTGGCGGCCAATGTGTGGGCGGTGCCGCTGGTGTCGTTTATCACCACGCCCCTCATCCTGACGGCCATCGTCACCGGCGGTCAACGCTGGCTGAGCGCTCAGCTCTGGCGCATGGCGGATCTGTCGCTGGAAGGGGTGATGGCGCCGCTTGCGCCGCTGCAACAGGGTTGGTTGACGTTACCGGGACAGGGCCTGGTATTCAGCGCCGTCAGTTGGTTGGGCATCATCATCTGGCGTTTTGGCTGGTGGCGTCGCTATCCCATGACGCTTGGGGTGTTGGCCGTGCTGATGCTGCTCAGTTTCAGATCGCCGGGGACGAATGCGCCGCGCTGGCGGCTGGATATGCTGGACGTGGGCCACGGCCTCGCGGTGAGTATTGAGCGTGACGGCACTGTATGACACCGGCGCCGGCTGGCGCACGGGTGACATGGGCAAGGCGGTGATCCTGCCTTATCTGGACTGGCGCGGGCTGACGCCCGGACATATCTACCTGAGCCATAGCCATGAGGATCATATCGGCGGCTTGGCCAGCGTCAGCCACGTCTGGCCCGAGGTCCCGGTCAGCAGTCCATTTCGCGCGCCCGGACACCGGTTTTGTCTGCGCGGCTGGCGCTGGCAAGGGCTGCATTTTGAGGTGCTTTGGCCGCCAGAGCCGGTTGATAGCGCCGGCAATAACGATTCCTGCGTACTGCGCATTGACGACGGCCAGTTCCGGGTGCTGCTCACCGGCGACTGATTTATCCCCCTGAAACACCAGACAGTAGCTGTATCTCCAGATAAGAGATAGGCTTGAATATATGTCTAACACTAACGCCAATTTTGATATGACCGGGATCCCGTTAGGTCAAGAAGTCCGTAAACGTAAAACTCCTCAGGAAAAAATGGCCATTATTCAGCAGAGGATGGAGCCCGGCATGAATGTCTCCCATCTCGCACGACTGCACGGTATCCAGCCCAGCCTGCTGTTTAAGTGGAAAAAGCAATATCAGGAAGGCAGCCTCACTGCCGGGGAGGACGTTGTTCCTGCCTCTGAGCTTGCAGCTGCATTGAAGCAGGTCCGGGAGCTCCAGCGCCTTCTGGGTAAGAAGACGATGGAGGTTGAGATCCTAAAAGAAGCCGTGGAGTACGGCCAGTCACGAAAATGGATAGCGCACGCGCCCTTGTTGCCAAAGGCCGGGGAATAGCACAGGTCAGCCGCGCCATGAGCGGGTCGCGTGCGCCGCTGTCACTGCGGATTAAGCGTTCTGCCGACTGGCAGGACAGGCGCTGTAACCGGCGTAATGACGAAGCAGACGCTGAAATACTGTCGGACATCCTCGACATCATCAGCGATATGCCCAGCTACGGCTATCGGCGGGTGTGGGGCATCCTGTGTAAACAACGTCGCGCAGAGGGACTGCCGCCGGTAAATGCGAAACGACTTTACAGGATCATGTGTGAGCATAACCTGCTGTTATTACATTGAAAACCAGAGCGGCCGAGGCGTGAGCATAAGGGCAGGATCGCGGTGGCAGAAAGCGATATGCGCTGGTGTTCAGATGGCTTCGAGTTCGGCTGCGACAACGGTGAAAAACTGCGGGTCACGTTCGCACTGGACTGCTGCGACAGAGAGGCCATAGACTGGGCTGCGAGCACTGTAGGCTACGACAGTTCGACCGTGCAGGATGTGATGCTGAGGTCGGTAGAAAAGCGCTTCGGCGACAGGTTACCCGATACAGCGGTGCAGTGGTTGACGGACAACGGTTCAGCGTATACCGCGCATGAAACGCAGAGGTTCGCCAGAGAACTGGATCTGGAGCCCTGCACAACAGCGGTGAGCAGCCCGCAGAGAATGGCCGAACGGTTCGTGAAGACGATGAAGGAAGACTATATCGAGTTCATGCCAAAACCGGATGCGAGAACAGCCCTGCGAAACCTTGCAGCAGCGTTCACGCATTACAATGAAAACCATCCGCACAGCAGGCCAGAAACCGAGGATTGTAATCACGGCACGGCGTCTACCGGCTGCATTGTGGCCGCTAACAAGCCATTCGGTGTGGCTGGCATTGCACATGGCAGTGATTTTTATTTCTACGATACAGGCGATATTGAGCTGATCATTAGGGATGCAATGCCCGGCGATATCGTTAGTTTAGATATTCAGTTAAAGGTAGGAGGAAATAAGCTTGTACCTATGATAACCGACCGAAACTGGTGGGACTGGATTTATAGCTTAACCCAAAATGGTGTTGTTGTCATTTTTGCAGCGGGTAATGGTGGTTTAGATCTAAGTATTGAATCGGGCAATATCAACCAATATGGCGATAGCGGAAGTACACTTATTGGCGCATGCGCACATAACGATGGAAGTCGCTGTGGTTTCTCTAACTATAACCATCCTAGCTCGCTCATCAATTCATGGGGTGATTGGAGCGTTGTGACAACAGGTTATTCTTCGTTGCAGAGTTTACCGGGAAGTAATCGTAACTACACTAAAGATTATTCAGGGACATCGAGTGCGACGCCCTTAAGCTCAGGCGCGCTGGCATTGATACAGTCTTATGCTATCACTCACTTGGGACTCTATCTCAATTCACTTGAAATGCGGTACCTCATTTTAAAGACAGGCTATTTGGAAAATGCAGGCGACAACATTGGATGCCGGCCTAATGTTGGTGCTGCGATTCGTTACCTGCAGGAAAATCAGCCCGCAATAATAAGCGCCGTGATAGACGGGCCCGCAGTGGTTACACAAAAAGAAGAAGTCAACTTATCGGCCGAAAGGTCGGTATCAAATGTCGCCGCACTGACTGCCTATGCCTGGCAGGTTCCTGAGAATATTAGCGCAGAAGTCATCAATCAGCCAACGTTACGGTTCTACGCTCCTGCCGTCCTCCAACCGCAGGAGGTATTAATTAAACTGACGGTTACCGATGCTCTAGGCAATAGCGCCGATGCCACACATGCTCTGCTTATTAACCAAGAAGCCGCAACGCAATACCCTTTATGGGACGCGACGAAAGTATATTGGACTGGTGATAAAGTGAGCTGGAAAAACCAATACTGGCAAGCAAAATGGTGGAATGTCAACGTCGAACCTGAGGAAACGGGGATTATCTACCCTGGACCATGGGAAAAAATTGACTAACCTGGTAAAAGAAAATAACAAGGTACGATGACGATAACAGGATTCAACATGTCTTCCCTGATGTCACGTCGTTCGGATGAGGGATGCTGGGACGTGAGGGAGACCCCGTTAGACCACCACCGGCCTATCGGCCTGCACCATCGCCGCTGCTATCGTACTCGGGGATGTCGTCGTCCGGGCTGACGTCTTGTGCGGAGTCATCCGATTAACACCCGCATAGCGCTCAATGACCGCCAGGCGATACCCTAATGAGTCGCGTTTTTTCAACACCAGGCTTGGACTTGCGCCTTCTTTACCCCACCGCTGCGCCAGGGTTGCCACAGAGGGTACGGCCCCCCTTGCCCTGCCAATCACAGCGCGTGGATAGTGTCAGCGTCCTTTATTGACACTGTCGCAAAGTGCCGGCGAGACGGTGACAGAAAGGTATTGACCCCGCTGATGGCAACGTTTGCATCTCTTGACATGGCCGGCGGTGCAAGCATCACCCCCGCTAGCGACGCTTTGCCATAGTATCGTCGCGCGCGGATGCACCAATGCGCCCAGGGCGGATCAAACAGCACCCCACAAAGGCGTCTGACGGTGTGCTGCTGGAGTGGAGGTAAATCTTTGCCGGCGTAATGCTGCTAGAGGCCAGCCTTGTGCGGCATTCAGGTGTTTTTTTCGCCGAGGATAGCTTTAAGATCACTGCGCAGGGAAGACAGGGTTTTGTCGTATTTTTCCTTACGTTCCGCATCTTCGAGCAGGGTGACAATGGTTTCTGACAAGGTGTTACCACGCCGCTGGGCCAGCGCCGCCAGCCGTTGCCAAACCAGATATTCCAAATCGATGGACTTCTTGCGCGTATGCTGGTGTTCGGCGTTGAAATGCCGCTTGCGCCGCGCGCGAATAGTTTGCTTCATGCGGTTTTCCAGACCGGGATGCATTGATTCGCGGATCCATTTCAGGATCTTTTCCGGCTGGTGCTGATAACTGATAAGCTGCTGAGCAGATTCGGCTGCTGCGCTGTTTTCTTCGTGACGGGAGATGCGCTCCCCTTCACGGTGTTTTTTAATCAGGTATTTCCACTTCCAACCGGTTTCCAGATTTTCAAGCTGCTGGTATTTCATGGGAGCGCACCTGTGACCGTGTAACCTGCAGCCGATGATAACATTGTTGGTTGTTATTTCACTAATATTTGTCGGTGCCGACCTTTTTGCGCCCCCGCGCCGGACCGTTGAGGCAATGATGCCGCAGGAAGGAAAAGAGGCGAGACGAAGCAATGTCTCTTCTTGTATAATCAGCGTTTCCCTGAACAGCGACGCTATTTATCATTTTGACCAATAAAAAATTAGAATGGAAATATTTACTGCCCGATCTGGCCGGTTTCGCGGCGGTATTTGACCAACCCTGCCCGCCTTTGTCCGCCCATTTGGCAACGCTTCAGGCCCGTCTGACGGACGGACTGAAGCAATTTTGCCACTCACGCACGCCCAGCCGGTTCATGCTGCTGACGGCACAGGAGGAGGAGGACTATTTTCAGCTGATTGCCGAGATGGTTAAACAGATCCTGCCTGCGCCAGATCAGCCGGTGGGCAGCCGCTATGTCGTGACCGGTATGGGCGTCAGCGCACAGCCGGCGACCAAGCCGGAGGATAACTTCGCCGCCCGCGATGTCTGCGTGTGGCAGTCCTGGGTCGAATACGAACAGCTCTTCGGCGCGCTGCGCTGCTATCGGGATGTCATCGATCTGCAGCCGGGCCTGGTCCATCACGCCAACGGCGGCGTCCTTATCGTCGGGGTCCGCGCCCTTACCAGCCAGCCTCTGCTCTGGCTGCGGCTTAAGCAGATGATCCTGCAGCAGCGCTTCGATTGGCTACCGGCGGACGAAAGCCGTCCGCTGCCGGTTTCCGTCCCGTCGATGCCGCTCAACTTACGGCTCATCGTGCTTGGCGACCGCGAAGGGTTGGCCGACCTGAACGATTTGGAGCCCGAAATGACCCGTCTGGCTCTTTATGGCGAATTCGAGTCCGAGCTGCGCATCACTGAGGCCGAGGAAATGGCGCAATGGTGCGGTTGGGTCAACATGCTGGCCCAACGTCAGGGGTTAGCGGCGCTCACCCCTGACGCCTGGCCAACGCTGGTACGGCAATCAGTGCGTTATAGCGGCGATCAATCCCAGCTACCGCTGTGTCCGCAGTGGCTTACCCGGCGGCTGAAAGAGACGGCGCTGTATGGCTCCCAGCAGGCGCTGACCGCCGCGGCATTTACCGACAGTGAACGTACCCGCCTCTGGCGTGAAAGCTATCTCAGCGAGCGGATGCAAGATGAGATCGCCGAAGGCCAGATTATGGTGGAAACGGAGGGTAAGGTGATAGGCCAGGTCAATGCGCTTTCGGTGCTGGATTTTCCCGGCCATCCGCTGCCGTTCGGCGAGCCGTCGCGCATTAGCTGCGTGGTGCATTTGGGCGACGGTGAGATAAATGACGTTGAGCGCAAAGCGGAACTGGGCGGCAATCTTCACGCCAAAGGCATGATGATCATGCAGGCGTTTTTGATGTCGGCGCTGGAGCTGGACCAACAGCTGCCCTTCTCCGCCTCGCTGGTTTTTGAGCAGTCCTATGGTGAGGTGGACGGGGACAGCGCTTCGCTGGCGGAGGGGGTCGCGCTCATCAGCGCGCTGGCGGATAAACCCATCAATCAGCAAATCGCCGTCACCGGCTCGGTGGATCAATTCGGCCGCGTCCAGCCCATCGGCGGCGTGAATGAGAAAATTGAAGGCTTTTTTGCCCTGTGTCAGGCGCGCGAGCTGACCGGCGCCCAAGGGGTGATCCTTCCCACCGCCAATGTGCGCCATCTTTGCCTGCATGACGATGTCATCGAGGCGGTACGCGAGGGGCAATTTTCCCTGTGGGCGGTGGATACTATCGATGAAGCGTTGGAAATTCTGACCGCGATGCCGTTTGACCACGACAAGCGTCCAAGTCTTCTCGCCTCGATACGCGAGCGTATCGCCAATGTTAATCTGCACGAACGGCAACGTTTGCCCTGGGGCTTCCGCTGGCTAAACTGGTTTAACCAGAGCTAAGGGAATTGTCAGCGGCCGGCATGTCGGGTAATGTGCGGGACTCAATAATTAAGGTTTAGAGAAATATGGTAGATAAACGCGAATTCTATACAAAAGAAGATCTGCTGGCGTCCAGCCGCGGCGAACTGTTCGGCAATGAGGTCCCGCAGTTGCCGGCGCCGAATATGCTGATGATGGACCGGGTGGTCAAAATGACCGATGACGGCGGCAATTACAATAAAGGTTTCGTGGAAGCGGAACTGGATATTCACCCGGATATGTGGTTCTTCGGTTGCCATTTTATCGGCGATCCGGTCATGCCCGGCTGTTTAGGTCTGGACGCCATGTGGCAGTTGGTCGGTTTTTATTTAGGCTGGCTGGGCGGCGAAGGCAAAGGCCGCGCGCTGGGCGTAGGCGAAGTGAAATTTACCGGGCAGATCCTGCCCAGCGCGAAAAAAGTGACCTACCGGATCCATTTTCGCCGCGTCATTAATCGCAAATTGGTGATGGGGATGGCGGACGGTGAAGTGCTGTGCGACGGGACCGTCATCTATACCGCGAGCGATCTGAAAGTCGGTCTGTTCAAGGACACCGCCGCGTTCTGATGTTCACGGCCGGCAGGGCGTTGACCTCTCTCGGCGCGCGCACCGACGACGTGCGTAAAAAAACCTCCGCACCAGGCGGAGGTCGTTCTTCGGTGACAGATCAGATTACCGATCGGTCTTCCATGGCTTTGCGCCAGCCTCCCAACCAGTGAGAGCGTGCGTCAAGTGATTGATATGGAAAAAGTTCACGGGTGCGCCCTGACAGACACGCTTGATAGCCGCGTGAATGAGCACGTTCAAGGCGATCTCGTTTTTGTCTTTTCATAGGTTTATCCCTCATCATCTTGGCTGGTTGAAAGAAAACGGTAACCCCGAATGCCGAAGTTACCCTTAATTTTTAACGAGAAAAGCGCGGAAGATCAAACCGTGTCGTCATAGTTTTGTCATCTGCTGCAGGCAATATTGACAAATCTCTCGGCCCAAAAAACGGCGAAGGGCGCGTTAAGCCGCTGAATTGCTTCTTGTGTCGCCAACGACGGTCGGGACCCACCGCTACCGCCGGCGACATATGTAAACACTTATAACAAATAATTATTTGCTTATAACTATAAATCCTTTCGCCACCTGCTGACCGACCTTGTCCCAGCCCTGCGCCAGCGTGCGCACCAGCGCGTCATAGCCATCTTTTTCTTGCGGCAACGCCAGATCAAACGGCTGGCGGATGACGCGCCCGTTTTGAGTCAACAACCACACCCCCTGCACGACCGCGCGCCCATCATAGCGCCCGTGAAAACCGGTGAGGGTTACCGTCAGCTCACTGCCGTCATCGCGGCTGCCGATGGGCTGGGTGGAGACCAGCGTGACCGGTAGTGCGGCGCTTAGATTCGCCACCAGCGCTTGCTGTAATTGCTGTTCCAGCGGGCTGGCCCACAGATTGCTACGCGCCGTGGTATACTGGACGTCGCTGGTCTGATACACCAGCCCGTTGCCGGCCAGGAAATCCGCCACCGACACCTGCTCGACCCAAAGCTTGGGATGTACACCAGCGCTCTCGGCGCGAAACGGCGTGGCGGCCCCGCTCTGCACGTCGGTTACACCGCCCGCGCCGGACGCCGTAGCGCCTGCTTCTATGGAAGTTAGCGTCGCCGCGGTGGTGCTCGCTTTGTACGGTAGTTGATAGTAGGTGTTACCGCCGGCGTAGGCGCCGAGCAACAGCACCGTCGCCAGCGCCAGAAGTTTCCCTTTTAGCATCATTTCGCCCTCTTCGGCTGTGGATCTTTACCTTTATCCGCTTGAAAAACCAGCGCGTTACTTTTGCTGTTCAGCGTTCGCAGCACCGGATGCAGCTCACGCAGCACCTGATCGAGACGCTGCATGTCCGCCACCATTTTATTGTAGGCTGGGGCGCCGGGCTGGAACCCTTTCATGCTACGGTTCATCTCTCTTAGCGTCTGCTGCATGTCCTGAGGCAGCTGTTGCATCGATGCGCTTTCGGTAATTTTATTCACCGCCTTCAACGTGCGCTGTAGCTCCTGCAGCGTGCTGCGGCTTTGCGCCAGCGCGCTGGTCGCCTGATTAAGCATCGGATCCAGCGGTAAGGCGTTAATTTTATCAAGCGTAGCGGTCAGTTTCTGCTGTATCTGCGCCAGACCGGCACTGGTCGTCGGCATGACCGGGTAACCATTGGCGGTTGTGGGTCCCGGACAGGCTTTGGCCTGCGGGTAAAAGTCCAGATCGACATACAGCGCGCCGGTCAGCAAATTAGCGCTCTTCAGCGCCGCGCGGAACCCTTGCCCCTCGGCCCCGGCCAGGCGCTTATTGATATCAAAGTTTTTGCCAACCTTGCTGATAAAGCGATCCTGCTCAATGCGAATCAGCACCGGGACGCGGTAGTCACCGTTCATTTCCTGATCGGCGCTGACGATGGCGAACGGCACCTCCGCCACCGTCCCGAGCCGGATACCGCGGAACTCTACCGGCGCTCCCGGCTGCAGGCCGCGAATCGAATCATCGAAGAACAGCACATAGTCCTGATGCTGGGTGTAGAGGGAATCGGTAATATCATTTTTATTATCAAACAGCTGGTAACGCTGCTGCTCTTTGGCGGCCTACCCCAGTTCCCAGCCGGTCGGCACATCGAAACTGACGCCGCCGGCAAACAAGGTGGTTAGCGACCCCATTTCCACACGCATGCCCGAAGCCGACATATTTAGCGCCACGCCGCTGTCTTTCCAAAAACGCACGTTATTAGTCACCAGGCTGTTATAGGGCGCGTTGACAAACAGCTGATAATTCATCATGCGCTTTAGCGGGTCAAAGTGGCTGGTTTCCAACGTACCGACCAGAAAGCCGCGAAACAGCACCGGATCGCCGGCGCTCAATTGGCCGGATCGATCGCTGTCCAGCTGGATACGGATGCCGCGCGCGTCGGGGGACGCCAGCGGCGGCGCGTCCAGCAAGGTGAATTTCCGCGACGTCTCGGCGCTGGAACCGGGCTGCAGCTGGATGTAGGCGCCGGATAGCAAGGTCCCCAACCCCGACACCCCTTCCTTGCCGATCTGAGGTTTTACCACCCAGAATGCCGAGTCCTTATTAAGCACCTTGTCCATGCCGTTGTAGATGCGCGCTTTGATTTCCACCTGACGCAGATCTTCTGTCAACATCACGCTCTCGACGGTGCCGACATCCACGCTGCGGCTTTTGATGGCGGTTTTACCGGCCTCAATGCCGTCGGCGTTGCTGGTCGTCAGGGTAATCACTTTGCCCTGATGGCTGAAGTGGTAGTACAGGATCCAGGCGCCGATAAGCACGGTGACAATGGGAATGATCCACACCGGCGACCAGCGTTTGATCTTCTCCACCCGGGCTTCCTGATAATTATTTTCCGTCAACGGTCGACTCCTTCAACGTGTTTTGCACCGCCCTGTCCCACAACAGACGGGGATCAAATGTTTTGGCCGCTATCATGGTCAGGATAACCACGGCGGCAAACAGCAGCACGCCGATGCCGGGGCTGATGCTCATCAGCCTTCCCATGCGCACCAGGCCGGACAGGACGGCAATGACAAAGACATCAATCATTGACCAGCGGCCGACGAACTCCACCACTTCATACAAGAGGTGCATCCGTTCGCTGTCGGCCGCCTTGCGCTCTCTGCTGCCGGCGGCGTCCCAGCACAGCCAGCCCAACGCAATCATTTTCAAGCTGGGCACCATGATACTGGCGATAAAAATCACCAACGCCACCGGGATTGAGCCGTCCTCCCACAGCAAGATAACGCCGGCCATGATAGTAGAGTTGAGCCGGTTACCCAGGCCATCGGTAATCATAATCGGCCGCAGATTAGCCGGGATATACAGCATTATTGAGGTCAACAGCAGCGCCAGCGTCCACTGCAGGCTATTGCCGCGGCGCGCGCCCTCGCGGGTGTGGCAGCGCGGGCAGGCAACGGTGTCGGCGGGCAGAATCAGTGTGCAACAGCTACAGGCGCGTAGACCCTGCGCCAAACCGCCTTGCCCGGGCTGAAAACGTTTCACCGGCGAGGTGAATGGCATAATGACGTTCCACAACCACCGCGGGTCGACGCACCGTAGCGCTCGCAGCTGCAGCAAACAAAAGAAACAGAAAGAAATAAAACTATTGCCGATACCAATCTGACCGTAGGCCATCAATTTGACAAAACTGACCAGTACCCCGACCAGAAAAATCTCCGCCATACCCCAGCTGCGCAGGGAAAATAACAGTTTGGCAAGGAATGCCTTCAGGCGAAACGGCAGCGGCACATTCATGCATAACACGATAATCAATATCATGCATAGGGCAGGAATCGCCTGCACGCATAACAAAAAAACGCCGGCCAGACTGGAGAAATGATCGCTCACCATTACCAGCGGTATTTGCGGCAAGGTTATTTGGCGCCTCAGCCCGGAGACTTCCATATTGACGAAGGGGAACAGATTGGCCAGCCCCTGCATCACCAGCGCACTGATGGCGAACCCCACCGGCTGGCGTTTCGGATCCGGCCAATAGCTCTGCAAGGTATTTCGGCAGCGCGGGCAACACCCCTTCTGGCCGGGCGTCAGCGGCGGCAGCGCCACCAATAAATCACAGTGCGGACATAGCACTGGGTGCTGATGTCGGGGATGATCGCACACGCCTACCTCCTATTGTGCACTCCGCTTGCGCGAGTAAACGGCGGCCGGCGCAAACCGTCCACCGTGGGCTAATCCGCTGTGCCGTTCTGTTGCGCTTCCAGCGTTTCCCAGCGGGTGAACGCCTGCTCGAGCGCATCTTCTGCCCGTGCGATTGCACTCAGCACCGGCTGGGTTGTTTCATGGGGTTGGCTGAAAAAGTCCGGCGCCGACATTTGCGCCTGCAGTCGGCCTATTTCCTGCTCCAGCATCTCAATCTGACCCGGTAACGTTTCCAGCTCCCGTTGCAGGTTATAACTGAGTTTCCCCCCGCCGCGTTTGGCAGAAGATGGGGTGGCGCTGGCGGGCGGGCGCCGGCGTCGATGGCGCAGGTGCCGACGGCGCCTTTAACGCACGGTGATTGCTGCGCTGGCGCTGGGCGTCAAAATAGCCGCCAACATAACGCTCAATGCGCCCTTCCCCGGTAAAAATCCAGCACTCGGTCACCGAGTTATCGACGAACTGACGATCGTGGCTGACCAGAAGTACGGTGCCTTGATAACTGTCGAGTATCCCTTCCAGCAGTTCCAGGGTTTCGACATCGAGATCGTTAGTGGGTTCGTCGAGGATCAGCAGGTTGCTGGGATTAAGAAACAATCGCGCCAGCAATAACCGGTTACGCTCGCCGCCCGAAAGCGCTTTCACCGGCGTCATAGCCCACTTCGGATGAAATAAAAAGTCCTGCAGATAACCCAATACGTGGCGCGAACGGCCGTTGACCATCACTTCCTGCTTGCCCTCGGCCAGGTTGTCCATCACGGTCCGTTCCGGGTCAAGCACCGCACGGTACTGGTCGAAATAGGCGACTTCCAGCTTGGTGCCGCAATGCACGCGGACGCTGTCGGCGCTAAGCTGGCCCAGCATTAATTTCAGCAACGTGTTTTTGCCGCAGCCATTGGGGCCGATGAGAGCGATTTTATCGCCACGCTGCACCTGGGCGCTGAAATGGCTAATCAGCCTTTTCCCGTCAATGCCATAACTGACATCGTACAATTCAAAAACGATTTTGCCCGACCGCGCCTCCTCTTCCACCTGGATCTTGGCGCTGCCCATCACTGCGCGCCGTTCGGAACGCTCTTGCCGCAGCGCTTTAAGCGCGCGCACCCGCCCTTCATTGCGCGTGCGCCGGGCTTTGATCCCCTGGCGGATCCACACTTCCTCCTGCGCCAGTTTGCGATCAAACTCGGCGTTTTGCAGCTCTTGCACCCGTAGCTCTTCCTCTTTCCCTTCCAGGTATTTGTCATAATTGCCCGGCCAGGAAACCAGTTTGCCGCGGTCCAGATCGACGATGCGGGTTGCCATGGCGCGGATAAACGACCGGTCATGGGAGATGAAGATAATGCTGCCGGGGAACGTCTTCAGGAATGCTTCCAGCCAATCGATGGTTTCAATATCCAGATGGTTGGTCGGCTCATCTGGCAGCAACACCTGCGGCTGGCACACCAGCGCGCGACCCAGCGCCGCTTTGCGCAGCCAGCCGCCGGACAGCGACGCCAGCTGGCTGTCGGCGTCCAGACCTATTTGTTCTATCACCTCATGGATGCGTTTTTCCAAATGCCACAGGTTTTGATGGTCGATAATTTCCATCATCCGGCCCATTTTCGCCAAATTTTTTTCGCTCGGATCTTGTTCTACCTGTTGGGAAATGGCGTGGTAGGCTTTCAGTATCTGCGCCTCAACGCCTTCAGCGACGAAATCAAATACGCTGCCGGTGATGTCCCGCGGCGGATCCTGCTGCAAACGGGCGACCGCCACGTCCCGCTCGAAAATCAGCTGGCCATCGTCAAGCGGCACCTCGCGGCTCAAGATTTTCATCAAGGTGGATTTGCCGGCGCCGTTGCGCCCGACCAGGCAGACGCGCTCGTTGCGCTCGATATTCAGCTCGGTGTTATCCAGCAGCGGCGCATCGCTGAACGACAGCCAGGCGCCGGAAAGACTAATTAATGACATGACTTAAAGATCCTTGTCCGCATGGCTTATCAACCAGCAGAGATGAATTTGGCGGTTGCGGGCGAAGTCCGGCGAGCGGGTGCGATCGGTTATCGACTGCGCCCGCAGGCCCAGCTCGTCCAGACCCGCCTCGTCCAGCTGGAAACCGCGTCTGTTATTGGAAAACATGATAGTGCCACCGGGGCGCAACAGCCGTTTAAGCTGCGCCATCAGCGTCAGATGGTCGCGCTGCACGTCAAAGGTGTCGGCCATGCGCTTGGAGTTGGAAAAGGTCGGCGGGTCGATAAAGATAACATCGAAGGTCTCTTGCGCCATCGCCAGCCACGCCAGGCAATCCGCCTGAATCAGCCGGTGCTGACGGCCGACCAGCCCGTTGCTGCGCAGATTTTTTTCCGCCCATTCGAGATAGGGTCGCGACATATCGACCGACGTGGTGCTGCGCGCGCCGCCAATTCCGGCATGAACACTGGCGCTACCGGTATAGGCAAATAGGTTGAGGAAATCTTTGCCGCGGCTCATCTCCCCCAGCATTCTGCGCGCGATACGGTGATCGAGGAACAGCCCCGTATCCAGGTAGTCGGTCAAGTTGACCCATAATTTGGCGCCATACTCCTCTACCAACAGAAACTCGCCTTTCTGCGCCAGTTTTTCATATTGGCTTTTGCCTTTTTGCCGCTCGCGCGCCTTCACAACCAGCCGGCTGGCCGGTATGGCCAGCACCGCCATGGTAGCGTTAATCACATCATACAGCCGCTGCCGCGCGCGTTCGGGGTCGATGCTTTTCGGCGCGACATATTCCTGGATCACCACCCAACTGCTGTAACAGTCGATGGCGACATTGTATTCTGGCAGATCGGCGTCATACAGCCGGTAGCAATCAAGCTTCTCCCGCTCGACCCACTTTTGCAGCGCGCGCATATTTTTGCGCAAGCGGTTGGCGAAATCGGCGGCGATTTGCCCTTCCGTCGAACCGGGCGCAGCGGCAGTTTCCGCCAGCAGATAGTTCTTCTGTTCGCAGTCTAGCGGGCCGTTTTTCGCTTTAAAACTGCGCTCGGCACGCAGCATCAAGGCGCCGAGCAGCGCCGGCGACGCGCTGAACAACGACAGCCGCCAAACTGGTTCTTCATTACCCGGCCGAGCTGGTTGTGCAGGGCGATTAGCGCCGGCTCACTCTCCATACGTTCACCGTAGGGTGGATTACTTACCACGTTGCCGCGCGTCCCCGCCGGCAGCGGATTGACCAACTGCGCCACCTCACCGACCTGGAAGGTTATCAACGCCGACACGCCGGCATGCTGAGCGTTATGGCGCGCCTTCTCTAGCACGCGGCCATCGATATCAAAGCCGTAAAAGCGCGACGGCGTTTGCGCCAACCCGGTGCGGGCACGCGCGCGCGCGTCACGCACCTTCTCTTGCCACAGCGCCTCATCATGCCCGGACCAGGCAGAAACCACCCAAATCGTGCGCGTAAGCCCGGTGGCGCAATCGGCCGCGATCATCGCCGCTTCAATCAGCAGCGTGCCGGAGCCGTACATCGGGTCCAGCAATGGCGTGTCGGGCTGCCGGCCAGAGCGCAGCACGATGGCGGCGGCCAGATTCTCCTTCAACGGCGCCTGACCGGCGCCATCGCGATAGCCGCGCTGGTGCAGACTGCTGCCGCTCAGATCGAGAGACAGCATCACCTGGTCACGGTGCAGATAGGCCTGGATCTTGATATCCGGCTGCTGGCGGTCAACATCGGGACGGCGCGCGCAGTGGCGGGTAAAGCTATCGACGATGGCGTCCTTGACCTTCAACGCGCCATACTGGCTGTTACGTATTGCCGCGTTGGTGCCACTGAAATGCACGGCAAAGCGCTTATCGACGGTAAACAGCGACGGCCAATCCACCGCCTGCACGCCGCGATACAGGTCGCCGTCGCTGTTAACGCTAAACGCGTTTAACGGCAGGACGATGCGCGACGCCAGACGACTCCACAACAGCGCGCGGTAAAGCAGCCGGTTATCCGCCTGAAAATGCACACCGCCCAGCGCGATTTTGCACGACGTGGCCCCCAGGGTTTCCAGCTCGCTTTTTAACAGTTCTTCCAAACCTTGTGCCGTGGTGGCAAACAGAGAATTCATCTGGTCACTTATTATTAATTAAAAAGAAAATCGATGCGCATTATAGCCAATCCAGCCCCATTGTCATAAAGTTGACCGTCATCACAAACGGCACGGAGGCATAATGAGTATTTTATCGCGTTTATATGTGCATCCGGTGAAATCAATGCGCGGATTGCAGCTGTCGCATGCTCTAGCCGGCGCCGAAGGGTTGGCGTTTGATCGCGTTTTTATGCTCACCGACGCCGACGGCACGTTCATCACCGCCCGTCAGTTTCCACAACTGCTGTTATTTACCCCGGTGATGCTGCCGGGCGGGCTGCACCTGACCGCGCCCGACGGGCAAAGCCGCCACGTGCGCTTTGCCGACTTTTCCGCCCCGTCGCAGCCGGTGGAAGTCTGGGGGAATCATTTTACCGCTTATCCGGCGCCGGAGGCCATCAATACCTGGCTGGCAGGCTATTTAGATCAGTCGGTTACCCTCTGCTGGACGGGCGAGCACAGCCACCGTAGGGTTAAACGCTTTCCTACCGTACCGCTCTCGTTCGCCGACGGGTACCCCTATTTGTTGATAAGCGAAGCGTCTTTCTTGGATTTACAGCGCCGCTGCCATGCCGGCGTCACGCTGACCCAGTTTCGGCCCAATCTGGTGGTGACCGGGACTGAGGCGTATGCGGAGGATAGCTGGCATCATTTGCGGATCGGCGAGGTCGAGTTTGAAGTAGTGAAACCCTGCAGCCGCTGCGTCTTGACCACGGCCAATGTCGAGCAAGGCGATAAACATCCGCAGGGTGAGCCGTTGCGCACCTTACAAGGCTATCGCAGCGACGACGATGGCAACGTCGATTTCGGCCAGAATGTCATCGCCCGCACCACAGGCATAGTACGCGTGGGCGATAAGGTCGAGGTTGTCAGCACCCGCAAACCGCGACGATACCACGCCGGCAGCCCGTCTGTCGCCCCCGCGCCGCCAGCCGTCGACGCACCGGTGACCATCGAATATCAAGGCCGGCGTTTTACCGGTAACCAACGGGATATTTTGCTGGAACAGTTGGAGCTGCAGGGAATACGCATCCCCTACTCTTGCCGGGCCGGGATTTGCGGCACCTGCAAGGTAAAATTACTGTCGGGTAAAGTTGCGCCGTTAACGGCCAGCGCAACGGCACAGACGCCGTGGGTGCTGTCCTGCAGTTGCATTCCGCGCGGCGATGTGCAACTGGAATAACCCGGCCGGCGCTCAGAAACCGCTTAGGCTTGCGCCGGCCCCGGGGCGGCCTAAACCGCGGTCGCGTACTGCAAATCGTCCTGACGCGACGCCGGCTGCAGCCGGTCATGCATGATCTTTATCGCATCACCGAGGGCCATCCGCCGACCGGCCAGCGCCAGACCGGGCTGGGCTAGCACGCACAGGCTGGCGTTGTCGCCCGCCTCCGCCACCAGCAAACGCGCCCGTTCACCGCCGTCACTCACGCAAACCTGCACGCTGTCGCCCCCCATGGGTTGCCACGCGTCTGCGTGATACTGCGTTTGAAAATGCCAGCTCTTGGGCATTTGCGGTTTTGAAAAGCGCAACGCCACTAGCGCATTCAGCACCAATTCAGCGCGCAGAGCGTCATTAAGCGGTAATGCACGGCTTTTATCCTCGAATTGATAATAAAGCGCGGCGTCGTCAACGCAAAAACGCGTGCGCTCGAACGCATCTGGAGTCAGCATTTTCGCGCAAAAACGCGAACGGAAAACTAATCCGTCCGACAGATCGAGCATCATACGGTCATGTTCAGCATCGAAAAACCAATGCCAGTTATCGCCAGGGGTGATCTTCATCCATTTACCTTTTATCACGTCGCCAATTCAGGGCCTGGTCGCTATCCGGCAAGCGTCACCTACGGAGCCGGAAATTTAATTGATCTTAAATTAGCAGTAAACGAATAAAAGATAAACGAGGCTGGATAAGAAATATGCCCCCAGCCCGCATTATTTTGTCAAGATTGGCTAAATATCGCTGACAATATCCTTTACCAAGCGCGGCCCGTGAAAAATAAAGCCCGAATAGATCTGAATAAGCGAAGCGCCAGCCGCCATTTTTTCCCTGGCCGCGATGAGCGAATCGATACCGCCGACCCCGATAATCGGTAATTTACCTTGTAACTCAGCGGACAATTGTCGGATAACGTCGGTGCTGCGTAATTGCAGCGGTCGGCCGCTCAACCCGCCGGTCTTGCCACAATAATCCATGCCCTGTACCAGTTCACGGCCGGTGGTGGTATTGGTAGCGATGACGCCGTCGATATTATGACGCACCAAACTATCGGCGACTTGGATCAATTCCGCCTCTGTCATGTCGGGAGCTATTTTAACCGCCACCGGCACATATTTGTGATGGTACGCTTGCAGCGTCGTCTGCTTATTTTTTGTCGCCAGCAACAGATCATCCAGAGCCTCACCAAATTGCAGGGTGCGCAGACCGGGGGTATTGGGCGATGAAATATTCACCGCGATATAACCGGCATAGGGATAGACCTTCTCCATACAGGTCAGATAATCATCCTTGCCCTGCTCAACCGGCGTATCTTTATTTTTGCCGATATTGATGCCCAGCACGCCGCCGAAATGGGATTTCTTGACATTCTCCACCAGGTTGTACACCCCGTGGTTATTAAACCCCATGCGATTTATCAGGCCGCCGGCTTTCACCAGACGGAACAGGCGCGGCTTTTCATTACCGGGCTGCGCGCTGGGCGTGACCGTGTACCCACCTCGATAAAACCAAAACCCATGGCGCCGAGCACGTCGATGCAATCACAGTCCTTATCCAAACCTGCGGCCAGACCGAGCGGATTTTTAAAGGCGATGCCCATGCAGTTGACGGTTTTTGCCGGTACCGATTGACGCACCAGCCATTCCAGCGGGGTGCCGGTAATGCGCTTAAGCTGCTGAAAGGTTAATTCATGGGCCCGTTCCGGGTCGAGATGGAACAGCGCTTGCTTAATAAGCGGGTATAACATGGGTCTCCTGATTCCCGGTTGCAACCGGGGCGGTATTATCAATCATCGGCGCAGGAAAGGGAATCGATAATAGCCCAAAAAAAGGCATCCCGCCGGATGCCCTTCAGATGCTACCGGATTGACGCGCACCGTCATCAAAAAACAGAGCTTTAGGACGCCAAAGCCCGTCAACGCGGACAGCGCCGCGGATAAAACGCGCAGCCCGGGTTACCCCCTCGGCCAAGCAATGCGAAGGCTTGCGCGCCGCGAGGAGATAATCCGCCCCGCCATCCCTCGGCCGCCGCTTAAGCGTCCACCAGCGCCTTGCTTATTTTCTCAAACAAATCCCCGGATAAGTTCTCCAGCGCTTTCAGGCGCTCCAGCGCCGCACGCATCAGCCGCTGACGCGGCAAGTCATAGCGTTTGAGCCGGATAAGCGGCTCAACCATACGCGACGCCACCTGGGGGTTGCGCGTATTTAATTCAGTCAAGATCTCGACCAAAAAGGCGTAGCCGCTACCGTCAGCCGCGTGGAATGCCGCCGGATTATTGGCGGCGAAGGCGCCGATAAGCGCCCGGACACGATTGGGGTTGTTGAGGCTGAAAGCGCGATGGGTGAGCAGCGATTTCACCTGATCCAGCGCATCCGCCGCCGGACTGGTGGCCTGCAGGCTAAACCACTTATCCATAACCAGACCGTCGTGATGCCATCGCTCGTCGAACTCGGCCAGTAGCGTCGCCTGACAGGGCAATTGCGCCGCCACCGCCGCCGCCATTGCCGCCAGCGTATCAGTCATGTTATCGGCCTGACGATATTGTTCGGTGGTCAAACGTACCGCACGGTCGCGATCGCCAAACGCCAGATAATGCAGGCAGCAGTTACGCAGCGCGCGCAGGCCGATATCCCGGTGCTCTACCCGATATTCCGCGCAGGGGGTGGCGCGGTAAACCGCCAGCAGCTCGTCATTCAGTTCGTTCGCCAGACAGCTGGTCAGCGCGTCGTGAACGCTGTGAATCGCCACCGGATCCACACTATCAAACAAACCGGCCATTTCGTTCTCGCCGGGCAGCGTGAGTATCTGTGCCGCCAGCGCCGGATCCAGCGCCTCATCAAGTAAAATGCCGCGGAACGCATCGGCCACATGCAGCGGCAGCGTCAGCGGCTGTCCCTCCTGGTAGCGGGCCACATTCAAACGGATATAAATAGACAGCAGGCTTTGCGCCGCATCCCAGCGGGAGAAATCGCTGGTGGCAAAACGCATCAGCATGATCAATTGCTGGTCGCTATAAGGATAATCCAGTTTCACCGGCGCGGAGAACTCCCGCAGCAGCGAGGGGATCGGCAGCGACGGCACCTGATCGAAAATGAACGTCTGAACGCTTTCGGTCACGTTCAACACCGGATCCACCGGCGCGCCAGCATACTGAAGCGGGATAACCTGTCCCTGGTTATCGTAAAGTTCGATATTCAGCGGAATATGCAGCGCCTGTTTTTCCGGCTGGTCCGGCGTCATCTGCGTGACGTGCAGGGTGTATTGCTTAAGCTCGGCATTATAGTCATCGCGCACCGTCACCAGCGGCGTACCCGACTGGCTGTACCAACGGCGGAACAGCATCAAATCGATCCCGGACGCCTCCTCCATCGCCACGACGAAATCCTCGCAGGTGGCGGCGCTGCCGTCGTGGCGGGAAACGTAGCGACGCATGCCGTCCTGAAACGTCTCTTCCCCCAGCAGGGTATGCAGCATTCGGATCACTTCCGCGCCCTTCTCATACACCGTTAGGGTATAAAAGTTATTCATTTCAATAACTTTATCGGGACGGATGGGATGCGCCATCGGGCTGGCGTCTTCGGCGAACTGCGCGCTGCGCATGACGCGCACATTATTGATTCGATTCACGGCGCGTGAACCGACATCCGAGCTGAACTCCTGATCGCGAAAGACCGTCAGCCCCTCTTTCAGACTGAGCTGAAACCAGTCGCGGCAGGTAATGCGGTTGCCGGTCCAATTATGGAAATATTCGTGGCCGATGACCCGTTCGATGTTGAGATAATCCACATCGGTCGCCGTTTGCGCCCGGGCCAGCACGTATTTGGCGTTAAAAACGTTGAGTCCCTTGTTCTCCATGGCGCCCATATTGAAGAAATCGACCGCCACTACCATATAGATATCCAGGTCGTACTCAAGACCAAAACGGGTTTCGTCCCAGCGCATGGCGCGCTTGATGGAGGCCATCGCCCAGTCGGCGCGATCCAGATTGCCGCGATCGACAAACAGCTCTAATGCCACCTCCCTGCCGGAGCAGGTGGTGAAGCTGTCGCGCAGCACGTCAAAATCGCCTGCCACCAGCGCAAAAAGATAACAGGGTTTCGGAAAGGGATCTTGCCAGACGACCCAATGATGGCCGTCGCCGTTATCGCCGTAATCACTACGGTTGCCGTTGGAGAGCAAGAAAGGATAGCGTTGCTTGTCCGCCAGAATGCGTGTAGTGAACCGCGCCAGCACATCCGGGCGATCCAGATAAAAGGTAATATGACGGAACCCTTCCGCCTCGCATTGGGTGCAAAGCGCATCGCCGGAAAGGTAGAGCCCCTCCAACGCGGTATTATTGGCGGGATGAATCAGCGTCTTGATGGTCAAGGTAAAGGTGGCGGGCAACTGCTCGATGACCAGGCCGGGCGAATCCAGACGATAATGCGCCCATTCCTGACTGTCCACCCGCAGGCTCAGCAGGCGTAAATCTTCGCCGTTGAGCAGCAAGGGCGCACCGGCCTGGCCCTGGCGCACAACGGTGCTGGTTGCCGTGACGGTGGTATTCTCGGCCTCGAGATCAAAATCCAGGTGAATATCGGTAATGGTATAGTCCGGCGCACAATAATCATGGCGGTATTTGGCTTGCGGCTGTTGCGTCATAGTTAACCTTTAGGCATCAGTGTCGATTTCTGCCGTTAAGTCTATTCCTGTTAGCGGCAGGTTGCCATTGTAAAGACCGGCAAGCACGCTAAAATGCAGCGTTCGTTGAAAAATAGCGCGAGCTGGCGGAAAAACCTGGCATTTTACCGGGCAACTAACCCGCGGGACGGCACGTTTGGTCCTCGACGTTATCACGCCAACTATGCTCTGATGTGACTACACTTATAGGATAACCGCGGCTTTTCATGGCCGTTACCCCTTTATCCGACTGAGAACAGATGTCGTAAGAGGATGCTTGAACGCACCATGAATGTTGCCACCGATCCGATTTTAACGTCGATACTCGATACAGATGCCTACAAACTCCATATGCAGCAGGCCGTTTTCCACCGCTATCATGACGTGACGGTCAGCGCGGAATTTCGCTGCCGGGGGGACGACTTGCTTGGCGAATACGCCGCCGACATCAGTGCGCAGGTCGAGATGATGCGTAGCTTGCAATTGAATGACGATGAATTTACCTACCTGCGCGGTCTGCCGTTTTTCCAAAGTGACTATCTTAACTGGCTGCGCCAATTCCGTTTTAACCCGGACCAGGTACGGATACGCAATCATCATGGTAAACTTGATATTCGCATTACCTGTCCCTGGCGCGACGTCATCTTGTGGTAAGTGCCGCTGCTCGCGGTCATCAGCGAAGTGGTGCACCGCCGCCGCTCACCACAGGTAACGACGGCGGAGGCGGTGGCACGGCGGAGGCAGAAACAGCTCCATTTCCGCCGCATCAGCGAAGATCTTGACACCTCCCGTTTCCGGCTGATGGATTTCGGTACCCGCCGGCGCTTTTCGCGTCAGGTGCAGTTTGAGGTTGTCGCCGAACTGCAGCGGGAATTTCCTTACCTTATCGGCACCAGCAATTATCAGTTGGCGCGGGAAGGCGGCTTGCCGCCGGTCGGTACTCAGGCGCATGAATGGTTTCAGGCACATCAGCAGATCAGTCCGAGTCTGGCTAACAGCCAGCGTGCCGCGCTGCAGGCTTGGCTGGACGAGTACCCCGACAGGCTGGGGATCGCGCTTACCGACTGCATTACTATGGACGCGTTTTTGCGCGACTTCGGGCCGTCGTTCGCCCGCGCCTACCAAGGCCTGCGCCACGATTCAGGCGATCCAGTGGAATGGGGTGAGAAAGCGATTGCGCATTATCAGCAGTTGGGTATTGATCCGCACACCAAAACGCTGGTGTTCTCCGACAGCCTCGATTTTGATAAGGCCGTCATGCTTTATCGTCATTTCTGGCAGCGCATCAATCTGGTGTTCGGCATCGGCACGCGGCTGACGTGTGATATTCCGTCCATCAAGCCGCTTAACATCGTCATCAAACTGGTAGAATGCAACGGCAAACCGGTGGCGAAGCTGTCGGACAGATCCGGCAAAACAATGTGTCACGACAAAGCCTTTGTCCGCGCCTTACGTAAAGCTTTCGACCTGCCGTTAGTGGTGAAAAAGGCCAGTTGAACCCACACCAGGCCGCCCCCAGGCACCCCGCTTCGCCCCGTTTGTCATGACCGCCCCACGGGGGTCATGACCCGCCGCCACCGCGGTTTCCCTCCCCCAATGCGCGTTGAAAGCAAGATTACCGCCAGAAATATGCGATTTCCCCTTGTGGTCTTGCCGCCGCCAGGTAACATATTATGGTCCGTTAGCGGGACCAAAGCCTTTTTCTATTAACTGAGTAAGAGAGTATTTTATGAGCGTAGTGCCTGTAGTCGATGTACTGCAAGGGCGCATGCCGGCTGACAGTGAAGTCACTGTACAGGGTTGGGTGCGTACCCGCCGGGATTCCAAAGCCGGAATCTCCTTTCTTGCCGTCTATGACGGTTCCTGCTTCGATCCCTTACAGGCTGTCATTAATAATACTCTGCCGAATTATCAGAACGACATTTTACGCCTGACCGCCGGTTGTTCCGTGTCGGTGACCGGCCGGGTGGTCGAATCCCAGGGCGGCGGGCAGCGTTACGAAATTCAGGCGCAGGTGATTGAGGTGCTCGGCTGGGTGGACAATCCGGACACCTACCCCATGGCGGCCAAACGCCACAGCGTGGAATATCTGCGTGAGGTCGCTCATCTGCGGCCGCGCACCAACCTTATCGGCGCCGTGGCCCGGGTGCGTCATACTCTGGCGCAGGCTATTCACCGTTTCATGGACGAGCAAGGTTTTTTCTGGGTGTCGACGCCGTTGATTACCGCTTCCGATACGGAAGGCGCCGGCGAAATGTTCCGCGTGTCCACTCTCGATCTGGAAAATCTGCCACGCACCACCGACGGCAATGTCAATTACGATGAGGATTTCTTCGGTAAAGAGGCCTTCTTGACGGTTTCAGGGCAGTTGAACGGCGAAAGTTACTCCTGTGCGCTGTCGAAAATCTATACCTTCGGCCCGACGTTCCGGGCGGAAAATTCCAATACCAGCCGCCATCTTGCCGAATTCTGGATGGTCGAGCCGGAGGTGGCGTTTGCTACCCTGGACGATGCCGCCGGTTTAGCGGAAGCCATGCTTAAATATGTCTTTCAGGCGGTATTGACCGAGCGCGCTGACGATATGCAATTCTTCGCCGAGCGCGTGGACAAAGAGGCGGTAAACCGTCTGAAACACTTTATTAGTGCAGATTTTGCGCAGGTAAACTACACCGAGTCGGTAAGCATTCTGCAAAACTGCGGCCAGACATTTGAAAACCCGGTTTCCTGGGGCATTGACTTATCTTCGGAACATGAACGCTATCTGGCGGAAAAACATTTTAAGGCGCCGGTGGTGGTGAAGAATTATCCCAAAGATATCAAGGCGTTTTACATGCGGATGAACGACGACAGCAAAACTGTCGCGGCCATGGATGTGCTGGCACCCGGCATCGGCGAAATCATCGGCGGTTCGCAGCGTGAAGAGCGCCTGGACCGGCTGGACCTGCGTTTGGCGGAAATGGGCCTCAACGAGGAAGATTATTGGTGGTATCGTGATTTACGCCGCTATGGAACCGTTCCGCATTCTGGTTTTGGATTAGGTTTCGAGAGATTAATAGTTTATGTCACAGGAATGCAAAATATTCGTGATGTAATACCCTTCCCGCGAAGTCCACGCAATGCCAATTTCTAAAATCCGGTATTTAATATAAGAAAAACATATATATACGACACTAAGGCCAGCTCTGCTGGCCTTTCTTATTTCAAAGTTAGAGATATCTCACAAAGTTCCCTAAAAATTATATTTAGACATACATTTTTTCCCACTGAAACATTATTACGACATTTGTATCATTTTCGGGGTAGATTAACGACTCTGTGAATGGAACACTGCGTGCAGACACAGGAAGACACCAAACTCTCAATAATGTTTCGTAAGAAATTATTAGCGGCAGCGGCAGGTGTCCGGATAACACCAATGAGGGTAGTAATAATGATGAAGCGCAATCTTCTTGCAGTGGCAATTCCGGCCTTGTTGGCTGCCGGTGCCGCTAACGCGGCCGAAGTATATAACAAAGATGTCAATAAATTAGACATCTACGGTAAGGCTGTCGGCCTGCACTACTTCTCCCACAGCGACAACAGCTACGGCGGTGACGGCGATCAGACTTATGCCCGTCTCGGCTTCAAAGGTGAAACTCAAATTACCGACCAGCTGACCGGTTTCGGCCAGTGGGAATACAACTTCCAGGGCAACAACTACGAAAGCAACACCGACGCACAGGACGGCAACAAAACCCGTCTGGCGTTCGCCGGTCTGAAATTCGGCGATGCCGGTTCATTCGATTACGGCCGTAACTACGGCGTAGTGTACGACGCTATCGGCTGGACCGACATGCTGCCGGAATTCGGCGGTGACTCAGGCTATAGCGACAACTTCATGGTGGGTCGTACCACCGGTGTTGCTACCTACCGTAACACCAACTTCTTCGGCTTGGTTGACGGCTGGGATTTCGCAGTACAGTACCAGGGCAAGAATGATCGTGACGAAATTCGTCGTGCCAACGGCGACGGCTGGGGCGCGTCTACCAGCTACACCTCGCCGATCGGGGTTGGCATTGTCGGTGCTTATGCTTCATCTGACCGTACCGATGCACAGCAGAACGCTTTCTACGCTAACGGCAGCGAAAATCACCAACTCCAACCTGCAAATCAATGGCGCTGACGCTACCGGTTTTGCTAACAAGACCCAGCTGATTGAATTGGTTGCTCAGTACCAGTTCGACTTCGGTTTGCGCCCGTCTGTTGCCTACGTTCAGTCGAAAGGTAAAGACATCGAAGGCGTGGGTGATGTTGACCTGATCAAATACGTTGAAGTGGGCGCCACCTACTACTTCAACAAAAACATGTCCACCTATGTTGACTACATCATCAACCAGATTGATAGCGACAACGAGCTGGGCATTGGCAGCGGCGACACCGTTGCTCTGGGTCTGGTCTACCAGTTCTAATCCCTTTCCAGCCGCTTAAGGCTGAAAGTTAGGATAGCGAAGGCAGGGTTTATACCCTGCCTTCTTTTTTTGTCTACTCTGAAAAATGTGCGGCAAACGGTTGGCAAAGGGCTCTGGTAACGGTAACCTGATAGCACTTTTCGCACACTGTGACGTTTGGACACACTTCCCATGTTTGAATCTATCCCGGTCGCACCAGCGGACCCGATTCTCGGCCTGCTGGATGTCTTTCGCGCCGATGATCGCCCCGGCAAAATCAACCTCGGTATCGGCGTTTACAAGGATGAAACCGGTAATACGCCGGTGCTGACCAGCGTAAAAAAAGCGGAAGCGCTGCTGCTGGAAAATGAAACGAGCAAAAACTATCTTGGCATCGATGGTCTGGCGGCTCTCGCCGCAGGCACGCAGCGTCTGCTGTTCGGCGCTGACAGCACCCTCATCGCCGACGCGCGGGCGCGAAGCGCCCAAACCCCCGGCGGTACCGGCGCCCTGCGCGTGGCTGCGGATTTTCTGGCGCATAATACCGCCGTGCGCCGCGTTTGGGTTAGCAACCCCAGTTGGCCGAATCACAAGAACGTTTTCAGCGCCGCAGGTCTGGAGGTATGCGATTACGCCTACTATGACGCGGTGACGCATACGCTTGATTTCACGGCAATGCTGGCAAGCCTGAGCCAAGCACGGGCCGGCGATGCGGTCTTATTTCACAGCTGTTGCCACAACCCGACCGGTATCGATCCCAGCGAGCAGCAGTGGCGTGATTTGGCTGCACTGTCGGCCCGTCAGGGCTGGCTGCCGCTGTTCGATTTTGCCTATCAGGGCTTCGCTCACGGCCTGGAAGGCGATGCGGCAGGCTTGCGTATTTTCTGCGAAGCGCATCAAGAGCTCATCGTGTGCAGCTCCTATTCAAAAAACTTTGGTCTGTATAATGAACGCGTCGGTGCCTGTACCCTGATTGCGCCCGACAGCGCGATTGCCGATCGCGCCTTCAGCCAGCTAAAAGCCATCATCCGCGCCAATTACTCCAACCCGCCGGCGCACGGTGCTGCCGTTGTTACCACCATTTTGGCCGACGACGTACTGCGCGCCATGTGGGAGCAAGAGCTGAGGGGTATGCGTGAAAGGATCCAGCGTATGCGTCAGCTGTTCGTCAATACGCTTTTGGATAAGGGTGCGCGGCAGGACTTCAGCTTTATCAACCGGCAGAATGGCATGTTCTCTTTCAGCGGACTGACACAGCAACAGGTACTTAAGCTGCGTGACCAGTCGGGTATTTATGTAGTGAATTCGGGCCGTATCAACGTCGCCGGAATGACGCCGGATAATATGGCGCCGCTGTGCGAGGCGATCGTAGCGGTGTTCTAATCGCCGGCCGGTGGTAGGTGGCGCGCCGCGGCGGCGCGTCCGTCTGCCGGGTGAAACCTGAGCCGTTGAGCGGGCCCCGAACCGGTGCGCCCTGGACCCTGAATGCTTTCAGGTCAGGACCTGTTACCCCCATCAGAACCGTATCCCCAACATCCCCATCGCATAGGTCAGTACGTCAGTACGTTATCAGGACGAGGCGCCACAATAAAGGGATAGGCCCGCGCGCGGTATCAGCCTCAACGGGCAGCGAGCATGAATCTCTCGATGGCCGGCTACTGCAAGAAGGGATTGGTGCGTCGCTCGTGGCCCAGCGTCGACATCGGACCGTGGCCGGGCAAAAAAGCAATATCATCCGCCAGCGGCATAAGCTGATGATGAATCGAACGCATCAGCGTCGGCATATCGCCACCGGGCAGATCGGTGCGGCCAATGCCGCCATTAAACAGCACGTCGCCTATCAACATGAACTTCGCGGCTTTATTCCAGAACACCACATGCCCCGGAGAATGGCCGGGGCAATGCAGCACTTTGAATGACAGCGAGCCAACGCTCACCGTTGCGCCGTCCGTCAGCCAGCGGTCAGGCGTCAACGGCGGAATCCGCTCTACGCCGAACATTTGGCACTGCCCCGGCAGACTCACCAGCAGCGGCTCTTCATCACGATGGGGGCCGATGATGGGCACCGCATAGAACGCCGCCAGCTCACTGGCGGCGCCGACATGATCCAGGTGGCCGTGGGTCAGCCATATCTCTTTAACCGTCACCCCGAGCGTCGCCACTTCCTGACGCAGCCGCTGCGCTTCGCCGCCGGGATCCACCAGCGCCACTTCACCAGTCTGTTCGCACCAAACCACAGAACAATTTTGGCTGAATGCCGTTACCGGCATAATGTGATATTTCATACTCTATCCTGTCAAACCCTTTACACCAGATTATACGGCGAAACGGCGGTGATGTTGACAGGAAATGCTCGCCCCTACCAGGTGCGCGCCGGCCCTGTGTCTATATGAACGAAATTACTGCGCGGATAGTAACCCACGCCGCCCATGCGCAGCTTGAGCGCCGCTTTGCGGATCATGCTGAGCGGGGTGCCTTCAATATGAAAATCCATCGCTTTACCCAGGGTGTGGTAACTGTGCTTGGCCACGCCCTCGCTCTTGGCCCGTAGTGAATTATTGGTGTGAACGGTCCGATAGCCGGAAATCAGCTGCACCGGTTTATTGGTTTGCAGCGCCGTTTGTATACGATAAAGGTGTTCAAAAAGACCGGGGTCAATGTCGGTTATCTTGTTGGCGCGATAATCGCGGAAAAAATGATTCAACCGGCTCAACTCGCTTTGATCATAGCTCTTACCATTAAAAAATTCCGTTTTCAACGTTTCACCGGTATGCAAATTATTCAAGGTAAGCATGCGTGCTCGGGGCGTGGAAAGCGTGGCGAAAGCACTGCCGGGCAGCAGCGCCAGTCCGGCGGCAGCCGTACCGAACACCAGCAATCGGCGGCGTAGATGATTAATATGATCCATGGGCAATGTAACCAGTCGGCAGAGTTGATGAACAAATGCACATTAGCGCACCGACCGAACCATAACCGCCTGGCCGGGCAACGTCAATCACTCAAGCGTCAGGATTTGCAAAAGCTCACAAAGTAGTCTATAAAGGCGCGCAACCGGCCGGCCTGGAAAACTCGCCGGCGGTCAGCGGCTTATTGCAGCAGCCGTTGCGCTTGCGGCAGGCTCCTTGCGCCCTTTTGGGTGGGGGTATCATAATTGTAAATATCTGAGCGGAATTGCGGCTTCCCATCGTCTGCGACCCAAGCGGTCAGATAAAACAGATTGACCGGAATTTTATGGCGAATCGGCACATAGGTGGTATTGCCCTGCTTAAGCGTCGCGCTGACACGCGCATCGCCCCAACCGGCGTCCTGCAATAGCATGTTGGCCAACACCGTCGCCTTATTCACTCGAACACAGCCAGAGCTGAGCGCGCGCTGATCCTGACCGAACAAATTATGATTAGGCGTATCGTGCAGATAAATGGCATCCGAGCTGGGCATATTGAATTTATAGCGGCCCAAGGCGTTCTTCGGGCCCGGCGCCTGCTGCAGACGGTAAGGGAAATGGTTGGGGGTCACGATATTCCAGTCAATGCTGGCCAGGTTTACTACGGCGGCATCGCTGTTCCAGCCCGACAAGATGGTGAAGTCGTTACGCGGTAAATACCCCGGATCGCGTAACGCTTTCGGCAAAATGTCCTGACGCACCAGCGAAGTGGGCACATTCCAGGGCGGGTTTAGCACCACGCTGCTCAATGCGCTGCGCATCAGAGGCGTTTTGCGGCTGGGACGACCGACGATCACCCGCGAGGATAACACCTCCGCTCCTTGCTGATAATAGACAAGGGAGTAATTGGGGATATTCACCAAAATGCCGGTATTGATGCGGTTATTGAGCAAACGTAAACGCTGAATGTTCAGTGCCAACAGCGTGACCCGGGTCTGCGGAGAAACGTTAAGCCAGTTACGCGTCTGGCGGCCGATCACGCCATCGTCCCCTAGCCCCTGCCAGTTTTGAAAGCGTTTCACAGCCGCCACCAGATCGGGCGAATACATTTTGTCCTGTACATCCACCGTGGCGACCACTGCCGGATTATCGCTGGAGGGCGTGGGCGTAAGCTCCGCGGCGGCGGGGCTTACCACCGCCGGCGGCGGATCGGGGCTGACCGGTTGTGAAGCAGGCGGATTGGCCGGCGCCGCATCTACCGTCGGCAGCGGCGCGACATCGCCAGGCTGGAGCATACCGGTGCGCTGCAACATTTCGCGCAGCGCTGGAATGTCGTCGCTGAGTTGGCCGGGACGCAGGCTGGCGCTGCCGGTCAACTGCGGCCAGGGGTGATTATCGGCCAGGATGGTTTTCAACGCCTGATGCATTTTGGCGTATTGGGGATGCTGCGGCACCAGGCCGCTGACAAAGGCGTCCAGTCTGCCGTCATTGAGGGCATTTTGCCAGCGTTCAATCAGCACGCGCGGCGGCAACGCCAGCTGGTAGGGCGCGTTGCCGTACAGCCATCTTTCGCCGTTGGCGCCGACGCCGTTGGTAAATTGCAGGTAGCCCAGCATGGCGTCGGACAGAATCTTATCCCGCGCTAGACCGGTGATACGCGAGTCCGTGAGCCATTGCGCCCAGGTGGTGAATTGCGGCTGTACGCCCGACAGCGCCAGTTCCGCCAATTGCTGCTGAAAATGCTGCACCGCCGCCCGGTCCTGCCACATCGGCGCATCCTGGCGCGCGGCATAAAGCGCCGTGATCTCCCGGGAAAAGTAAGGCTGAACATGGGCAGGGAAAGGCTGTCCCGGCAGGGGAGCGCCAACGATCTGGCTATGCGCGGCCGGCGCGCCAAAGGCGAGGCCAGACAGCGAGGCGATACCGGACATCAGCAGGCAACGCATCAAGGCACGGCGCAACAACGCAGATTTCGTGGCTAACATCCTATGTCCCCTGTAGTGAAGCAGTTAATTTATCATGTTTTTATTAACCTTGTTCACCGTAGTATATAAGCAGAAACAGAAAACTGCGCAGTAAACGAAAAAGGCGACGCGGTGACCGTTTAGCCGTTTTCGCTGCGCGCAGGCCGGCGATGGCATGACGAAACGTGCCGCACCGTCGACTTATCAACGGCATAAACGCCACGTTTGACGAGATCAATCGAACCGGGTTTGCCACCTTTGAACTTGAACGCTGGTTTTGGCTTCTCATCACTACCGGAGCCGGAACCGGCGTAACCCCCCCTATCATCATTGCCATAAAGGGAAGCCCCGCGCTTGACGGCCTGTTCTCTGTTATATCGGCGGGGAGGGCCTCGATGATGCCAAATAAAACACGCTTTCCGTGCGGGGTGGAGACTATGCCGCCAGCTTTAAACTTCGCAGGCGCAGCCTTGCCTGGGGAAGGGTGCAGAAATTTGCGTTCTGGCGCAGGATCTGCCTCTCAATACTGAGCGGTACCTGCGCCTGATGCGGTTAATAGACATTACGCGCACCAGGGGTGAACTTGGCTATCGCGCGGCCAGGAGGCGAGACGGCCAAGAAATGGCCGTCGCTTGGGGTTATTACGCGTTTTTTCCCGCCCCCGGGCGGGCTGAAGAATCACCGTGGCCGGCCGGAGCGAACCCCTTAACCGGCCTGACTGTCGGTCTCGGTCAAGGTCGTTGACGGCGGCGCGGCCTGCTCGGCGCCAAAGCCGCGCAGCCCGACCACGTGCACATGTTCCTGATTATTGAACACCTTGCGCACCAGTTTATACATCGTCCCTTTCTCCGGGCTGATATTTTCCGGCGCGGCGATAATAAGCTGCATCTGCAATCGGTCGCACAGCTCGAACAGCGTGGCGATAGATTTGGCATCCAGCCGCGCCGCCTCATCGAGGAATAATAACCGACATGGCGAAATATCTTTGCCACGCAACCGGCTGGACTCCTCTTCCCAACTTTGCACCACCATCACCAGAATCGACATACCGGTGCCGATGGCCTCACCAGTGGACAACGCCCCGCTCTCCGCGCGCAGCCAGCCGTCGGCGCCGCGGTTGACTTCCACTTCCATTTCCAGATAGTTGCGGTAATCCAGCAACTCCTCGCCGACCGTCTGCGGCGTGCGCTGCCCCAGATCGATTTGCGGGTTCAGCCGCTGATACAGATTGGCCAGCGCTTCGGAGAACGTCAGGCGCTGGCTGCTGAACAGATCCTGATGCTGCTCCTGCTGTTCGCTCAACACATCCAGCAGCGTCGCATGGGCTTCGCGCACGCTGACGTTCAGGCGAACGCTCTTCACCTGGCCGAAACTGACCGCCTGCAGCCCCTGATTGAGCATCCGAATACGATTTTGCTCGCGCTGGATGGTTTTGCGGATAATGTTGGCCACGCTTTTGGAACTGATGGCCAGCTTTTGCTCGCGGGCGGTCAACTCTTCCGTCAGGCGATTGAGTTCGATTTCCATTTGCTCGATAGCTTCGACCGGATCGTCGGTGCGGATAATATCCTGGCGGATACGCTCGCGCAGATGCTGGTAAACGGCAATGAAAAACTGGATCTTTCGCTCCGGCCGCTTGGGATCTTCCGACAACCGCAGTACATCGCGCAGGTGCTCATTGTCCGCCACCGCCATACGCAGCGCCCCCAACGCTTTATCCGACATGGAACGCAATTCCTCCGCTTCCATGTAAGCCAGTTCGCGGCGATGCAGACGGCGCTCGACGCCGTTTTCCTTGACCAGACGCAGCACCGCGCACCAACCGGCCTTGGCGCTGACCACTTGCTCGCGGGTCTGATAATAGTCGCGTTCCAGCTTACGCAATTTCTTCTGCAGAGCGTCCATTTCCGCCTCGCAGAACGTCAGCTGTTTTTCCAGCTGATTACGGCGACCGCGGTTCTGGCTCAGGGCCATATGCAGTTGATCCCGGCGTTCGCGGGCGCGGGCTTCGGCATTGGCGTCGGCCTGTACTCCGATGTCGTGCAGCTCCTGCAGCAGCTCTTTGAGCATATCCTGCTTGGCGTCAAAGGAGCTCTTCAGCGATGCCTGCACCTGACTGAACTGCGTAAGCTGGGCCTGATGGGCGCGCAGCGCATCGCGTGCCTGACTGCGTTCGGCTTCCGCCCGCTCCAGGCGCTGACGCAATTTATCGTTTAGATCGGTATTTTCACTCAGCATGCCGGCGGAATCGGAATAGCTGAAGTGGGTGCGGCGTTGCACCACTTCCGTCATGGCGAAGGCCTGCTGCCGCGCCTGACGCTGGATCTGCTGCGCCTGCTCGTAGTCGGCGCGCAGTTGTTCGTGCTGCTCGGGGTCGCTTTGCAGCACCGCCGCCAGCGGCTCCAGCTGATCCAGCGCCTTTTGGTGCTGACTTAAATAACGCGCCGCCTCCTGAGCATCCTGCCAATCGGCCTGCACCGATTCCAGCCGGTCTTGCAGGGTGTCATCCAGCAGGACGCCCAGCCGCGGAATAAGCCGATTGAGCAGTTGCAGCCCTTCGCGCGCTTGATTGTAGTGCTGCCGGCTTTGCTGATTCTGGCCGTGGTGATCGCTAAGCTCACGTTCTAACTCACCGCGCCGGCCGTTCAGCGTACGCATCTCCGCTTCCGGATCCGGCTCAAACGCCACCGCCAGATGAGCGCCGATAAAACGGCTAAATGCCTGATGCTGACGATGGATTTTTTGCACGTCAAACGACAGCGTGGCGTAACGTTCCGCCAGCACGTCCCGCTCAGCACTCAGTTTTTCCAACCGGCTTTCGCGCGCGGCGCGTCCAAACAGCGGCACCGCGGGAAAACGCGAGTAACGCCACTGGCGGTTCGCCACTTTGACCAGCACCGCGCCTTCCAGCTCTTCCACGCCGAACACGTTATCATCGAACGACTGCGGATCCCCTTCAATCAGGTAGAGATCATCCGGGCAATCTTCCAAACCGTCCAGCTGTTCACGTACCCGCGACAAATCCGGGACGACAATCGCGTGACGTGACGGGCCGTACAGCGCCGAGAAATACGGCGCGTCGTCAAGCGTCACGTCGTCATAGATTTCCGACAGCAGCACGCCGCCAAAGCGCTCGGCCAGCGTTGTTAAGCGGGCGTCCTCGGTGCCCCCCGGCTGGCTGAGGCGCTCAATCTGCGCCTCGATGCGCCGCTTGCGTCCAGCGACCTCGTCGCGTTCCACAGTGGTCTCACGCTCGCGTTCCAGCAGGAGCTGCATGGTATCCGTCACCTGACGGCTGCTGGTCAATGCTTCGCCGCTTTGCTCGCTCAGTACCGATAAGGCATCCTGCGCCGCCAGCCAGGCCGGCGCACGAGCGGTGAGCTGTTCAATACGGCCGGTCACTTGCTCCAACGTCTGGCGCAGCGCGAGGCGACGTTCGCCGGCCTCGGACACCGTCACCGACAGGGTTTCGACCCGTGCTTCCAGCTCTTGCTGCACCGCGTCGAGTTCCTCGGCGGGATAATCCTGACCCATGCGCTGGCAGAATTCCTGCAGCAGCCGTTCGGCGTCTTGCTGCTCGCGCAGCCGTTGTTCCAGCTCATTGAGCTGGCTGCGCAACGCCTGTAGCCGCTCCGCCTGATGACGTTGCGACGCGGCGTCACGAATCAGTTCCCGCGCCGTTTGCCAGGAGTCGCTGCGGCTGACCTGGCCGGCAATGTTTACCACTAACCCATAGGCCTGTTCAAAACGGCTGCTGGCCGCCTCGGCCATATTCAGTTTTTGCTCAAAACCCAGCAGGCGCTCGGTGGCTTCCTGTTCGCGCTCTTGGTACATCGCCAACGTCGGCGCGGCGTCTTCCCATGTCAACGCCGGAAGCGCGCACAGTTCGCGGGCGCGATCCAAGGCTTGCAACGCCTGCTGGAATTGGATGGCGCGCGTTTGCTGCACATCCAGCGCCTGCTGATAGTCAGCCAGCTGGCTTTTCAGTTCATCCACCTCAAGCTCGGCCGCCTCCCGCCGCGCTTCGTTCTCCTGCTGCTGCTCGGCGGACTCGGCCACCACCTCATTTTGTTCTTCCAGCCGGAAGGTCAGCTCCTCCAGATCCTCCTGGTAGCGGCCGATTTTTTCCTGCTGGCGCATCGCGGTTTGCACCAGGTTAAGATGATCGCTGGCGGCCTGATAATCGGTTTCCAAATCATACTCGCCGCCGCTGATTTCCGCCAGTTCCCGGGCCATATCGACGTGACGATACTGTTCGGAGGCCAATTGCTTACGGCTGCCGAACAGGTCGCGGCGCAGGGTCAGGGCATCGTCCAGATGCAGACGCCGCTCGTTGGCGTGGCGCATATAATCCGCCGCCACGTAGGCAGTGGCTTCGGAAATCAGATGCTTGAACAAATCTCGATCCGATTGTGTCACGCGGATCGCCTCAAGCGTGAGGCGGTTTTCGCGCAGCGCCGCTTCCATGTCCTGAAACGCTTTTCGTACCCCGCTGTTTTCCGGCAGCAGGTAGTCGCGTAGCGATCGGGTAATCGCGCTGGAAATACCGCCGTACAGCGATGCCTCGATGAGGCGATAGTATTTGCTGCGATCCGCGCTGGAACGCAGCCTGCGCGGCACCACGCCCAAATCGAACATCAGCGAGTGATAATCGGTGATGGAATTGAGCTGTTTGAACAAGACGCCCTCAATCGCCTCGACCCGCTCTTTCAGCTCCTGCAGCGGTAACACCCGCGCCTGACGATCGCCCACCGTCATCGTCAGGATCTCGGTGGGGGTCACTTTGACCGGCAGCCCCTGGATCATGAACGGTTTAATGTCCACTTTGCGATCGCGGCCGGCTATCTGCTGCAGGCGAACGCCCACCAGCACGCGCTGGTGGCGGGAGTTGACAACTTCCAGCGCCGAATAGCACACCCCGGCGCGCAGTTTCCCATGCAGCCCCTTATCCCGCGAGCCGCTGGTGGCGCCGGCTTCGGTGGTGTTGCGAAAATGCAGCAGGGTCAAATCTGGAATGAGGGCGGTAATAAACGCCGCCATGGTGGTGGATTTCCCCGCGCCGTTACCGCCGGACAGGGTGGTGACCAACGCATCCAGATCAAACGTCCGGGCGAAAAAGCCGTTCCAGTTGACCAGCGTCAGTGAGCGGAATTTGCCACGTTCAATCATGCCTGTTCATCCTCGGGGCCATCCGCGCTTTCGCCGGCGAGCGCCTCGTTTTCTTCGTTATCATCCTGTTCATCGCCGAGCGACAGGGCGTTTTCCAGCGGCATCGCTTCGCCGTCGCGGATCATCCGCAGTTGCGCTTCGCGCGCATCATCGCCGGTGCGCACATCGGCGCCGAAGCGGAATACGGATTCGGTGATGCGGAACTTGCTGGCGTCGTTACCCATAAACCAGACCATGCCCAACCGGCGCAGCCGGTGAAGGGAGGCGCGCACTTTTTCCTGCAGCTTCTGACGGTCCAGATCCGAGCCGGTGGAGCGTTGGTTCACCAGTTTCAGCAGCTTATTCTCATCGGCCAGGCTCAACAGTTCGTCGTACAGTTCCTGCTGACTGAAAATGCCTTCGTGTGCCAGCCGTTCGGGACTAAGGTACAGATAACACAGAATTTTGCCGACCATCATATCCAGCGCCGACAGCACCGAACGCGGAATCAGCGTAGTGGAGCGTGGGCGCAGATAGAAAAAACCTTCCGGCGCGCGCAGCAGCTCCACGTTATAACGGCGGTAAAAGCCCTCCAGTTCCTCCTGGAAATCCATCAGGAAGGCATGGTTATCAAGCTCCTCAATGCCAATGTGGCGGCCGGAGCGCAGTTGACTGTCCAGCGCCGGGAACAAGGGGTTGGACAGCGCTTTCGCCAGTTTTACCGGCAAACTTTCTTCAATACTCATCGATGACATGGGCCTGTACCTTAGCGCCAAAATCGTTGATTACCTGCCAGTGTGCGGGTAACCCTGTAAAATCTGACCGGGCCACGCCCAGGCGCACCGCCTGGTCGACCACGATGCGCGCCAAGTCGAAATGACGCGCCCGCGGATATCGCGCCAGGTAATCGCGCATCACGGCGCCGAGATCGAGCGGCAATTGCTGCTGTTTGTACACCCCCAGCGCCTCATCCACCAGCGCCGCAATGTGCTCGCGTATTTCGTTGAATTCTTCATATTCCATATCCGGCGGCAATTCGCCGGTGACTTCGTCATTGCGCAGCGCCAGCTCTTCATCGCGCAGGTCCATCAACCGATCGGCGTCGGCATAGGTCAGCGCCCAGGGGGCGTCAAAATAATTTTGCACCGATTGGCGCAGGCGCTGGGCGAAGACGCGATTCTTATCCATGTCGATGGCGGTGCGGATAAAACGGTGTACATGGCGATCATAACCGATCCACAGATCGATCGTTTGTTGGCCCCAGCTGATAATCCGGTCCAGCTTGTTTTGCAGATCCAGCACCAGCTTATCGACGAACTGCAATTCGTCATGGTTGAGCGTCGCATCCTGAATGCGCAGCAGGTTGGCCTGTAGCTTGTCCCCCGACGCCTCCAGGGTATCTTGCAATTCACGCAGCGTGCCGGAGGTTTCCGATAACAACAGTTCACAGCTGGAGATGGCGGCCCGCCAGTCCTGATTAAGCAGTGCGGCGATATCCTGTTTCACCCCTTGCTGCTGTTCATCCATGATGCGCTGGGTCATATCGATGCTATTAAAAATTTCCGCCACGGAATATTTTAGCGGCGCAAAGACATGCCGGTGCCAGTGAAATTCGTCGCCGTCTTCTTCCGCCGCGTCCGCCGACCGCTTCAATTCCTGCGCAACAATGGACAGCTGCACCGACAGCCGCAGCGTGGAGAACTCGCGCTGGCGTATATAATAATCGCTAACGCCGATACCGAGCGGCGTCAGGCGGTAAATGGCGTTACCCTCCGTCAGTTCGCTGATGAAACGGTTTAGCAGACGCTGACGCACCAGATCGTTGATGGCATTGTTGGCGCGTACCGTTATGGTTTCCTGGGTCTGTTCAAACCCTTCACTCACACAACGGAACGCATCCACCAGCTCGCCTTCACTCATTTCACCGTCCATCCGTTCGCTATTAAGCGTGGCGATGGCCAGCACAAAGGCCAGCCGGTCAATAGGCAGCGACAGTGAAAAATCATTTTTCCGGGCCCAGGCGACCAGTTCCGGTACAGTCTGGGAAAATTCGCTCATAATGCGTCCTTCAGGGTGGGTTTACGCGCCATCACGTGGATATAACGACCCATACTGATAAATGGCTCCTGCCGACAATAGCGTTGTTCCATGGCCAGCAGTGCGGTAAATTCATCCTGTTGTTGCTGTTTATTCTGCAGATAATCATGAAACACCCGCACGCCGCTTTTGCCCATTGGCGCCAGTCCCATTTTTTCCAGCCAGCAATAAACGTCAGCGGGATCACAGGGATGGTCGGGCATCAGCGATCGCCTTTTCCTTTTCGGCATGCCGGCCGCGACAAAAGCCATATTGCCCAGCAGCATATTGCGCATCACCAGGCCGTGTTTATTGTAAAACATTAATGACAACGCGCCATCCCCGGCCAGGCACTGATTTAGTATTTGCAATAATGCCTCGGGCTGCGCGACCCATTCCAGTACCGCGTGACACAATATCAGATCGACCGGCCTTTCCAAATGTGTAGCGATATCCTGTATTGCACTCTGAACGCAGAACGCAGCGAAAGCGCTGCTCGACGCCGAGCGCTTTCGCCTGCTGTTGCGCACGCTGAATCATTTGCGCCGAAAGATCGCAAAGCACCACCTGGTGTCCCAGCGCTGCCAGTTGCGCGGCGATGCGCCCTTCGCCGCCGCCGGCGTCCAATATACACAGCGGCCGTTGGGGCATTTGCGCCAGCAATGCCTGCAGATCCTGCCATAATACCGCCTGGCGGATCTTTCCTTTGGTGGTGCCATAGATATTACGCGCGAATTTGTCGGCGATATCGTCGAAATTAAGATCCTGTATCATGCAAGACTCCGGTCGGCCACGGCGGTAGAAGATGTTTTGTCGCCAGTGGGCGCGAGGGGTCTATTTTGTCACAGGCTGACGTAGAATGAATCATTCCAGCGCCGGATTACGGCTGGTTGATTACATTTTACCCAATCGGAGCGTTGCCCTATGCTGTTTACCCTGAAAAAGTTTGTCGGTGGCCTATTGCTGCCGCTCCCGCTGCTGCTCGTGGTGATGGGGGCCGGGTTGGTGCTACTCTGGTTGAACCGCGGAACAAAAACCGCCCGGCTGCTGCTGAGCGCAGGCTGGCTTATATTGCTGGCGCTAAGCCTGCAGCCGGTAGCCGATCGGCTACTGGCGCCGCTGGAGGCCCATTATCCCACCTGGCAGCCACAGGGGGAAACCGTCAAGTGGATTGTGGTGTTAGGGGGCGGGTATACCTGGAACCCCGCTTGGCCCCCCAGCGCCAATTTGATTAACAATAGCTTGCCGCGAGTGACGGAAGGCATCCGCCAGTGGCGCGCCCACCCCGGCGCGACGATGGTATTTACCGGCGCCAACGCACCCGGTAATCTAGTCAGCAGCGCCGAGGCCGCTTCCCGCGTGGCGCAAAGCCTGGGCGTGCCGGCGTCGGCAATTGTGACGTTGGACAGCCCGCGCGATACGCGCCAGGAAGCGGCGAGTGTCGCCAGGCTGGTCGGACAAGCGCCGCTGATGCTGGTGACTTCCGCTAACCATCTGCCCCGGGCGATGGGCTTTTTTACCGCCGCCGGGCTGCAGCCAATACCAGTGCCGGCAAATCAGCTTGCTATCACCAGTCCTCTGCAGCCGCGGGAGAAAATACTGCCCTCGCCGCTTTGGCTGGATCACAGCGAGCGTGTCTGGTATGAAACGCTCGGGCAAGTATGGCAGCGGCTGCTGGCGATGACGTCCCGCCCTGCCCCTGCCGGGAGCGGCAGCCCAGTGCCGGTCAGCGATAGCGATGCCCGAAAATAAGCTCGGCGGAGGTTGCCACCCTGTCAGCGTCGCGGCATAGGCAAAACGGAGTGCTAACATCCTCTTTGACGCGGCGGCGCAGTCGGCACGATACGTTACCACCCTTTAAGGCGACCACGGTACGTTAACCCGCTTTCAACGCGGCGGCAGAGGCGCCACCGAGCGCTAATGTTTTTCGCCGGCGCGCTGCGCCAAGGCAAGACCAGACAAGAACTCTATGCAGGCCGAGAGACCGGTAAAGCCCAATGCGCCTAACGGCCGATTCGGTGACGCCGCCCTCGACGTCGCCGCGCGCTACGCCTTAGTCCAACCACGGGAGGAGCTCCCGCCTTGCGCGCACGAACACGTCACGGTCCAGCTGACCGGTGTGAATATAGCGCGCCGCCGCCTCCCAGATGGCATACAGCCAGCGCCGGCAAAGAAATGCCTCCGCTACCGGCGCGCGGCTGAGATAGTGAAACAGCAACGCTTCGCTCAGCCCTTCCTCGCAAATGAGGCCATAGACCGTCGGCAGCCGTATTTCGCCTTCCCGGGCCAGCATTGACAGCTTATAGGCTTCCTGCTGGGCAATACCCGGGCACAAAAAGCTTTTCGCCACCAGGGATAGGGCATGGCCCTCTCTGTCGTACATGGCATACAGGTGGGCATAAGGTTGCTAGCTGATACGTTCAAGCCGGATCAACGGCTCACCAAAAACGGCGCTTAACTCAGCGCGTAACTATTCCATGACATCGCTAACCTTATTTTCGGCACTGGATTAAATCGGCGGGCACCGCGCGGTACCTCAAGACATCATGGGGAGGTTCGGCGTTTAAAACGTCGCGCTAGATCAAACAAAGGCGGGAAATCGGCGCGAAACCTCGACAGGCCATCGCGCCGGCCTACACGGAAGAATTAGGTCTGTTGCTGCTGCAGCAAACGGACCTGAGCCAGCTCTTGCGGCGTGTCCACACCCATGCCGGGCGTGACGATCGCCACCGCGACGTGAATTTTTTCGCCATACCACAGGACGCGCAATTGTTCGAGGATCTCGATCTTTTCCAGCGGACTGGCCGACCAGCTGACGTAGCGGCGGATAAAGTCGGCGCGGTAGGCATAAATCCCGATATGACGCAGCAGGCCGTGAGAAAGTTGCTCGCGGCTGCGGGCAAATCCTTCGCGGTCCCACGGGATAGTGGCGCGGGAGAAATACAGCGCATAACCACGCGCATCGACAACCACTTTTACCGCGTTGGGGTTGAATGCCTCTTCTGCGGTCGTAACAGGCACCGCCAGTGTCGCCATGCCGGCCTCAGCACCCGCCAGGTTATCCGCCACCTGACGGATGATTTGCGGCGGAATGAGCGGTTCATCGCCCTGCACATTGACGATGATTTGATTGTCAGGGAAATCGTAGCGATCGATAACCTCTTGCAGCCGCTCGGTGCCGGACTGATGATCGGGACGGGTCAGGAACACTTCGCCGCCGGCCCGCTCGACCGCGTCGACCACCCCTTGGTGATCGGTGGCGACAATAACCCGATCGGCGCCGGAGGCTTGCGCTCGTTCCATAACGCGCACCACCATGGGTTTGCCGTTAATATCGGCCAGCGGCTTGCCGGGCAGGCGGCTGGAGGCGAAACGGGCGGGAATAATGGCGATAAAACTCATGAATTGGTCTCGTCCAGCGTAATGGCGCGCGCTTCGCTTTCCAGCAGCACAGGAATACCGTCACGCAAGGGGTAAGCCAGCGCATCGGACTTGCAAATCAATTCCTGTCGTTCATTGTTGTAGTAAAGTTTGCCGTTACAAACCGGGCAAGCGACGATTTCCAATAGGCGATGATCCATGATTCCTCCAGGGGTGGCATGGCTCTGCAAGAGAGTGTGGTGCAGAGAATAACATAAGGGTACGGGGCCGGTAATCTTCGCCGGCCATCGTTGCCGTCTATCGCAGCAATTGCTGTCCATCATCATTTTTTTTGGTGAGATGTTATTGATATGTAGCGAGGGAAAGCGTATTATTTTTGTGAACTGAATCACACTTTAAAGATTAATAAGACAGGCCTGCCATGAAAACAGTAAATAAAATCATTGCTCTGTTCGCTAATTTTAGCCGCTAAGCAATAACACGTCGCTCGGACGGCCCGGTTAACGCAGGTTAACCGGGCCGTTTGTTTTCTTGCGGCCTGTGCCATGCGTGCAGCCGGCTGGCGTAGGTCGGATAGCGGCACCCGACGCCGTACATCGGATATCCGCCCCTACGCCCTGGCGCCCGTACCTCAGATATCTGCCCGTGCGCCGTGACGCCCGACATCAGGTAGCCGCCTCGCCGTCTGCCGTTGGCCGGTAGCGCCGAATCGCCTGCAAAATCGGCATCAGCAATTCCGCTTCCGCGCCGGCGGGCAGGTGCGCGTTAACCGGCAGATACCACCAGTTGGCGCGGGCAAAGGCGCGGCATTTAACCGCGTCCTTCTCCGTCATCAGCAGCTGTTCCTCCGGCGCGGCCAGCGCATCAAGCATCTGCTGCCGGTAGGCCTGATGATCGCCAAACGCCACCTCCCGCACCGGCGTTACGCCGCCAGCGCGCAGCGTGGCGAAAAACCGCGGTGGATGGCCAATGCCAGCCATCGCCACTACCGACGTCGGGCTGGCGAGGGCGCGGCGTTCGCCGCTCAGTAGATTGACCGCCGCGCCGGCAACAAGGCGCATGGGTATCTCGTCAGGGCGAGCGTCGTCGCCGTTGACGATGACAGCCTGCACCGTTTGCAGGCGCGCGGCCCGCTCGCGCATGGGGCCGGCAGGCAACCACCAACCGTTGCCGAAACGACGCTCACCGTCGATGACCACCCACTCAATGTCCCGACCCAGCGCGTAATGCTGCAAACCGTCATCGGTCACCACCACGTCCAAGGGGTGTGCACGCAGCAGCGCCGCCACCGCTTCGGCACGTCGCGGCGCTACCGCGACCGGCGCAGCGGTGCGCAGCCAGATAAGCAGCGGCTCGTCCCCACACTGTTCGCTGGAGGTGGTCGCATCCACCAGCAGCGGGTAGTGCGCCGCCCGCCCGCCGTAGCCGCGCGACACCACCCCGACTCGCCAGCCCCGCTGCTGCAGTTGCGTTACCAGCCATAGCACCACCGGCGTTTTGCCGTTGCCGCCGGCGGTCAAGTTGCCCACCACCACTATCGGCAGCGGAAAACGATGCACTTTACGCCAACCGCGGCGGTAGCTGAAACGGATAATCGCCGTGGTAAGGCCATACAACCAGGAAAACGGCAACAGCAGCCAATACAACCGCGAGGCGCCGGACCAGATACGGGCTATCATTGGCCGAACTGTAACCGGTGAAGCTGGGCGTAAACTCCTTGACGCGACATCAATTCCTCATGATTGCCGCGCTCCACGATCCGCCCCTCCTCCACCACCAGGATTTCATCGGCTTTTTCGATGGTGGATAGGCGATGGGCAATGAGCAGGGAAGTCCGGTTTTTCTGCAACGCATCCAGCGCTTTTTGGATAGCCCGTTCGGATTCGGTATCGAGCGCCGAGGTGGCTTCGTCGAGGATAAGGATTGGGCAATCGCGCAGCAGCGCGCGCGCAATGGCAATGCGCTGACGCTGGCCGCCGGACAGCAAGACGCCGTTTTCGCCAATTACCGTGTCCAGACCCTGATCCATTTTTTCGATGAAATCCATGGCGTAGGCCATGCGTGCCGCGTTTTCAATTTGCTCACGGGAGTAGGTGGCCTTGCGGGCGTAGGCGATGTTGTTGGCGATAGTATCGTTGAACAAATGCACGTTTTGGGACACCAGCGCCACCTGATTACGCAGCGAAGCGAGCTTATAGGCGCGTAAATCGGTACCGTCGAGCAAAATCTGACCCTGCTGGATATCATAAAAACGCGTCAATAGATTGGCGATGGTCGATTTCCCGGAGCCGGAGCGACCAACTAGCGCTACCGTATGGCCTGCGGGAATGCTCAAACTGATATCGTGCAGCGACGGCGTCTCTTTACCCGGATAGGAAAAAGTGACGTGGTCGAAAGCGATATCCCCTTTAACGCGCTCAACTTCCACCGTGCCCTCATCTTTTTCGGTTTCCATATCAAGAATGGAAAACAGCGTCTGGCAAGCGGCCATGCCACGCTGAAACTGGGCATTGACGTTGGTTAAAGATTTTAGCGGACGCATCAGGGCAATCATGGACGAAAACACCACGGTGATGGTACCGGCGGTCAGGGTTTCCATCACCGACGGGAAGCTGGCGGCATACAGGACAAAGGCCATCGCAAGCGACGCGATAAACTGGATCAGCGGATCGGAGACCGAGGAGGCGGCCACCATTTTCATCCCTTGTTGGCGCATGCGATTGCTGACGCTGTTAAATCGCTCGTTATCCACCTTTTGGCCACCGAAAATCAGCACTTCCTTATGCCCTTTAAGCATCTGTTCAGCGCTGGTGGTCACCTGGCCCATGGTGTTTTGCATTCTTTTACTGATCTGGCGAAACCGTTTTGATACCTGCCGGATGGCAAATGACACCACGGGCGCAATCACCACCAGAATCAGCGACAGCTGCCAGCTGTAATAGAACATCATCGCGAACAGGCCAATGATTGAAACGCCCTCGCGAATGACGGTAATCAGCGCGCCGGAAGACGATGAGGCTACCTGCTCGGAATCATAGGTAATGCGCGAAAGCAGTGTGCCTGTTGATTGCTGGTCGAAAAAAGACACCGGCATGTCCATCATGTGGTTGAACAGCCGGCGACGCATGTTCATCACCACCTTGCCGGAAACCCAGGATACGCAATAGCTGGAGACAAAGCCGCTGACGCCGCGCAGCACCATCAGGCCAATCACCACCAGCGGCATCCAGACCAGGATACGGCTATTGGCTTTGCCAAAGCCATCATCCAACAGCGGTTTGAGCAGCGATAGCATGAAAGTATCGCTGGCGGCATTGAGTATCAGGGCAATCGCCGCAACGATCAGACCTGCCTTGAAAGGTGAGATCATCGGCCAGAGGCGACGGAAGGTCTGCCAGGTGGAGAGATCTTTATCGTTTAGCATTCATTTACCAGTGCCGGGACTAAATAGCCGCCTATTCTACCTATTTAGCGCGGCGACGCCAAACCACTGATGATACCATCGACGGGAAATTTGACCCCGATAGGCCAAAACGTCATACCTGTGCGGATAAAAGCGCACGCTCAGCTGACCGCTGACTGCGGTATCGCGCCAGCGAATGCCCAGACGCTGGTAGCGCTGCACCACAGCCTCCGCCGGCAGACGCCATGGACTGTAGCGGCCCGCTGAGGCTAACGCCACCTGCGGGCGTACCGCCCGCAAAAATGCGCCGGTGGAGGACGTTTTACTGCCGTGATGGGGTACTTGCAGGACATCGGCGCGCAACGCGCGCCTATCCAAACGCAACAACGCCCGTTCCGTCTGCGCTTCAATGTCGCCGGTGAGCAGCTGATCTTGCCCCGCCATCTCCGTACAGCTTTTGTATCTTAAGTTAACGAAGCCCGCTGCCGCCGGTATTCTCTCGGAGAGTGATATCCCAGCGCGCTGTGCGGATGGTTTTCATTGTAATGCGTGAACGCTGCTGCAAGGTTTCGCAGGGCTGTTCTCGCATCCGGTTTTGGCATGAACTCGATATAGTCTTCCTTCATCGTCTTCACGAACCGTTCGGCCATGCCATTGCTCTGCGGGCTGCTCACCGCTGTTGTGCAGGGCTCCAGATCCAGTTCTCTGGCGAACCTCTGCGTTTCATGCGCGGTATACGCTGAACCGTTGTCCGTCAACCACTGCACCGCTGTATCGGGTAACCTGTCGCCGAAGCGCTTTTCTACCGACCTCAGCATCACATCCTGCACGGTCGAACTGTCGTAGCCTACAGTGCTCGCAGCCCAGTCTATGGCCTCTCTGTCGCAGCAGTCCAGTGCGAACGTGACCCGCAGTTTTTCACCGTTGTCGCAGCCGAACTCGAAGCCATCTGAACACCAGCGCATATCGCTTTCTGCCACCGCGATCCTGCCCTTATGCTCACGCCTCGGCCGCTCTGGTTTTCAATGTAATAACAGCAGGTTATGCTCACACATGATCCTGTAAAGTCGTTTCGCATTTACCGGCGGCAGTCCCTCTGCGCGACGTTGTTTACGCAGGATGCCCCACACCCGCCGATAGCCGTAGCTGGGCATATCGCTGATGATGTCGAGGATGTCCGACAGTATTTCAGCGTCTGCTTCGTCATTACGCCGGTTACAGCGCCTGTCCTGCCAGTCGGCAGAACGCTTAATCCGCAGTGACAGCGGCGCACGCGACACGCTCATGGCGCGGCTGACCTGTGCTATTCCCCGGCCTTTGGCAACAAGGGCGCGTGCGCTATCCATTTTCGTGACTGGCCGTACTCCACGGCTTCTTTTAGGATCTCAACCTCCATCGTCTTCTTACCCAGAAGGCGCTGGAGCTCCCGGACCTGCTTCAATGCAGCTGCAAGCTCAGAGGCAGGAACAACGTCCTCCCCGGCAGTGAGGCTGCCTTCCTGATATTGCTTTTTCCACTTAAACAGCAGGCTGGGCTGGATACCGTGCAGTCGTGCGAGATGGGAGACATTCATGCCGGGCTCCATCCTCTGCTGAATAATGGCCATTTTTTCCTGAGGAGTTTTACGTTTACGGACTTCTTGACCTAACAGGATCCCGGTCATATCAAAATTGGCGTTAGTGTTAGACATATATTCAAGCCTATCTCTTATCTGGATATACAGCTACTGTCTGGTGTTTCAGGGGGATAAATCAACGTGGGTGCGAGTTCAATACAGCGCTGCTTTAGAAGAGATTAGCAATAGCGGGGCGAGGGGAGGCCATTTAGGCTTGGGCTGTTACGGGGGATTATTATCCGCTCTGCACGCTCTGCCTTATGCCTACAGCTTCAGTGCGGCAGTGTATCACATGGTCAGTACGCAATCGGCTAGATTGCTCTTATCCCTTTCTTGCTCAATCAGGAGCCAGCGGTGTAATGAAATTTTAGGCTGACGAGCAACCATTTTGAATGGCTACTCCTTGCGGTGTATTACGTGCAGAGAAAAGGGGAGCGCCAAGAAGTTTGTAAGCATAACGGCTTCCACGCGCTTTGCCCCCTTCGATTGGGTTGAACAGGTGTCCATGTGCGCGCTGCGCAAAGGTAGCCCTAGGTAAAGACGCTAACGAGGGGGTGAGTGGATCGGGTGGCGCCGGGCGCGGCTCATGCAGGGTAGCTGCCACCTCGCCATGGTACATTAACGGGCAGTGTCGTAAGAATAGCCAGCCTGAGCTGTACAAGCTGCCAGAGCTGCCTAAGCTACCCAATGGCAAGCTTTTCCCGGCAGGCATAAAAAAACCCCGCCAAAGCGGGGTTTTTCCATCATGATAACTTAAGCCTGGGGCTGAGTGACCACGTCTTTGATGCCTTTCACTTCGATCTCTACGCGACGATCCGGGGCCAGGCAGCTGATGACAGCAGCACGACCTTTCACGCTGTTACAGGTATTGCCAGTAACCGGGTTGGATTTACCCATACCGCGTGCGGAAATCTTGTCAGAAGGAATACCTTTGGAAACCAGGTAGCTTACGACGCTCTGCGCACGTTCTTGCGACAGTTTCTGGTTGTACTGCTCGGTACCGATACGGTCGGTATAGCCCAGAACGACGACAGAACCGTCTTTCGGATCCATCGAGCTCAGCTGGGAGTAAAGCTGATCCAGCGCCTGCTGACCTTCCAGTTTCAGCGTGGATTTGTCGAAGTTGAACAGGACGTCAGACTTCAGGGTGAAGCGTTTGGTCTGAACAACCGGAGCCGGAGCAGGGGCAGCGACGTCATCCTGGCCAAAGCGATAAGAAACGCCGACGCTCAGCAGGGAGTTATCAGGACGGGCACCCACGGTACCGGCGTCACCGATGTTGTTAACCCACTGGTAGTCCAAACGGGTAGCCCAGTTTTTGGTCCAGGCATATTCCAGACCCACAGCGGACAGCGGGGAAACCCCAGTGTCGTGTTCGCTTCTGCGGCCACCATTAACGACGTTACCGTTGTTATAAGCGGCTTTGGAATCAGCACGCCATACCATACCGCCCAGACGGGTGTATATGTCCAGGTCGTCGGTCAGCGGGTAGCTCAGCTTGGCGGCCAGGGAAACGCCCTGCGCTTTAAAAGCACCGTTGTTCACGCTGCCTTTGTATGCCATACGGCCCAGCCAATCGTAGCCCAGCTCGAAGCCCAGGTAAGGGTTCGCCTGATAGCCAACGAAAGCACCCGCGCCCAACTGGTCATCTCGGGTAGGACCGTTGCCGATACGGTTGTCGAAACCGTTACCGTAGAAACCGGTGTCGTGGTACTGGGACCAGCCCAGTTTGCCTCCGGTGTACCAGGTGTCGTCTTTCGGAGCGGCTTGCGCTACGGTTGCGAAACCTGCCAGTGCCACTGCAAGTGCGATAGCTGTCTTTTTCATTGTTTGCGCCTCGTTATCATCCAAATAGGCAATGAGCTTTTAAAGCTAATTTAAGAAATCCATTGCCGGTGTTCGTACTCAGGCTCTGTGCATCGCCATTAAAATAGCGTTATAGAGCAACCCCGGCGAATTGAAGTCTACAACGAAGTAGGAAACTTACAAGTAAGATGTAGTAAGCCGCTAATAAAAAACAGCGTTTCATGGCCTCGCCGAGGGGTAAAACCGGCTAAAAAAAACGCTGGCGATGGAAAAGAAATCGGGTATGGAGCCGCATATTCACTAGATTTATCCCGTTTTGGAGGCGATCATTCGGGCCGACGACCTGAGAATAATCCTAATTTTACTTAATGATACAAAGTTGAATGAATTTTTAACCCTGAAAATTGCCCAGATTGTGGATTCGTGCCGTTTTGCGGATACATTATGAAGCCGAATGTACCACCCTGCTGAGCAGCATTCTGTAAACGGCGCTTGTCCGTTTCCGACAGCTCCGCGGGAAACCAGCCCAGAATGACGCTGAAATTGCCGGTAAGCAATGCCTTTTCCATTGCCGCGACGGTATCGAATGCTGACGGCTGGCGCAACTGCACCACCTTTTGTAACGGCAGGCCCGACTGCGCCAGCCAGGGGCGGCTTAGCCGCCGCGACGATGTCAGCCACAGCAGCCACCGCGATTGCAAACCCAGATGACGCAGCAGCGGCAGCAGAATATGCCCAACCACTGGCTGATCTTCGATATAAACCACTTCGCTGATCCCCCCCTGCGCCAGAGGCGCATTTGCGCTTTTAGACTGTGCGGCATGACGGCGGCGTGCGCCGGTAACGGGTGTGGCATAAGGATGAGTTTGCATTGGATGTCCGCCCCTTCATTACTGTATAAATACACAGTATCCGGGATGTGCGTTAAAATCAACCCAAAAATTCAATCAGCGTCGCAGATCCGTGAATCGGTATTTAAGTTGCGCGAATTAAGTTGATAGCCTGCGGGACGTGATGCGGCGGTCGCGTAATCGCGCCACGCAATGTCAGGTACGACAGGATAAACGCATGGACGCCAACTATAAGTTACGTATTCAACAAACGAGAACGCTGTTCTCGCCATTGGGGGAGATTAAAACCCGTTCACAATTTGGCGGCTACAGCGTGGTGGCTGACGGTGTGATGTTCGCGCTGATCCTTGAAGGGGAGTGCTGGCTGCGCGGCATCCGCGGCAACGAATACCGCTATCGTGAACTAGGCATGCGCAAACTCATCTATACCAAGCGCGGCATCCCGGTATCGCTGAACTATTATCATGTATCAGAAACCCTGTGGGATGCGCCGGCAGCGCTAATAACGCTGGGGAGGCAAGCGCTTGAGGAGGCCTGCCGTGAACGGCAGGTGCGGGCCAGTCACCAAAGTCTGAAGGATTTGCCCAACATCGGGCAGGGTATTGAGCGGCTGCTGTGGAAAGCCGGTATTCAGAATGTGGACGCGTTGCGCAACCATGGCGCCAAAGATAGCTATCTAAAATTGCGCAATATCAAGCAAGACCTCAGCGTGAAGGTGTTGTTTGCCCTTGAAGGGGCGCTAGCGGGGCGTCATCTGGCGACGCTACCCCAATGTTTGCGTAACGAACTGATGGAGTGGCATCGCCGCCATGCCTGTCGGTAAGTTGGCCGTGGGTTAGCTGAGCTGCGCTATCTGCCGGCGACGGCCGATCAATTCAGGGAGCAGCGCCAACAACAGGCCCACCTGCTGTATTACCAGTTGTTCTTGGGCGCCGGTTTCCGTTCCTAACTGCGTAATACGGGTAAGCAGGCGGTCACGCTCCTGGCCGAGACGCAACTGGAAAGCGTCGCCGTTCTGGTGATGCAGGGCATCGTCTACATAGCAGGTGGCGTCATTGAGGACGTTCAGCACCGCCGGGTTGGCAATAAGCCCTCGGTGCGCGCCCAGGGTGGAGATGTAACTGAGGAAAGTATGGCTCAGGCACAGCAGGCGGAAGGCGTTATCCATCATCTCTCCGCCCGCGCGGCGTTCAGCGGACATATTCGACACCACCGACGCCAATTCCGCATCGCGGTTATGAGCGTCTCGGCGCGCCACGCGGTAATCGAGCCGGTTGTCTTTGCCCTGATGATATTGCACCAATATGGCATCCAGATAGCGGCAGTTGGCGGTCAGGCTTTTCTCCACCACGGCGTGCAGGCGGCGAAAGCGCCAGTCGGGCCAGATAAAACTCACCGCCGCCCAGGCGATGGCGCAGCCCACCAGGGTATCGAACATACGTGGCACCGCAACCTCGAAACCCTGGCCAAGCAGGTTGAAACACAACATCACCAGCAGGTTAATAAACAGGGTAGCCTGAGCATATTGGCTGTTGCGAAAGGCAAAAAACAGCGTGCCGCTTAACACTATAAGCACCAATTGTCCTTCGGTGGACGGCACAAAATACAGCACCGGCAGGCCAATCAATACCCCGGCGACGGTGCCGGCAATGCGCAGCGCCAAACGCCGCCGGGTGTCCTGATAGTTTGGTTGGCAGACAAACAGACTGGTCAGCATTATCCAATAGCCATAATGCATGCCGCTTAAGCGGATGAAACCGTAGCCGGCGCACAGCACCAGCGACATGCGTATCGCGTGGCGGAACATGGCGGACTCCGGCGTCAGATTCAGCCGCAGGCGGGTGAGGATATCTTGCCAGCCGGTCAGCTTATCGTCCGACAGATTGTTTTCCTCGGCGGGCATCCGCTCGATGGCCTGCTCGGATTCGATGGTAGCCAATTGGGCATCAATCGCCCGCAGATTGCTCAGTAAAGGGTGGAGTGCCGCAAGAGGCGCGCCCGTGCCGTCGCGGGCGATGGCGGCGTCAAGATGGTTAAATAGCTGCTCGAACCGGGAGTCGTGCTGATAACGACGGCGCAGCAGGATAGACTGCGCGAGGTTTTTGCAGGCGCGGGCCTGCATTTACAACAGACGCTGAAAGCGGAACAACACATCGCTGAAGCGCAATTCCTCACGGAGTTGCTGATAGCGCGCATGTGCCGAACTGGCCCGCTCGTGAATATCCTGGGCGACGAAATAATAGTGCAGGCTGCGTCGGGTGCCACGCTGGCCGCGATCCCCGCGCAAGCGCGTCAGCAACGTGGCTTTTACCTGGTTGAGCGACTCCACCAATTGGCCGTTAGCCATGGCCACCGTTATCAGAATGCTGTCGTCGCTTTCCTCGCTATCGGGATCGAAACAGCCGGCCTTGGCGGAGAGGTAGTGGGCGAGTAAACGATAGCAGCGCGCCAGGTCATCCTGCAGTGGACTGATGGGAAACATTAAGTGGCCCAATAGGGTCAGCACGTTGTACCAAATAGCGCCGGCCAGCAGCAGCAGAGGCTGCAAATACCAGTTTTGGTACAGGGCGGTGCCCAGCATGGTATACACCGCAATCAACAGGGCGCCAAAGACGATTGTGGCATAGCGCTGCCCGAGAGCGCCCAGCAAAATAAAACCGCAGGTCGAACAGGCAAGGCCGAGAACAAACAGCCACGGGTAGGGAAACAGCATCTCAATGGAAACGGCGGCGATAAAAAAGCTCACCAGCGTAATCAGCAAATTGCGCAAACGGCCGCTGAGCCTGTCATCCAGGCTCGCCAGCGCGGCGGCCACGACGCCGAGGGTCAGCGGGATGGTCAGCGTAACCGCGCCAAGCCACCAGGGCAGCGCCGCCGCCCCGCTGAGCGCAATGATGATTTTCAGGTTAGCGCGCCAGAGGCTGTCGAACACCCACTGACGGACGCCGGGAGCGAATGTCAGCACGTCCTGTCCTCTCGCCGGTTAACCATGACGCGGGCCGCGCAGATCCGCCCTTAACCTGTCGGCCTCTTCGACCGGCACCACCCGGCGGCCTACTGGCCAGACCGCGATAAGCGCCAGTTTAAAATTGGCGATACCCAGGGGGATGCCAAATCAGCGTGCAGCATTGCGCAATTCCCGTCAGGATATGCGACAGACACAGCCACCAGCCGAACACCAGGAACCAGAAGACATTAAGCAACGTGCCGCCAGCATTGAGCAGGCCGCTGCGCCGCTCGGGGTAGAGTTCATCCACATGCAGCGCGGTGTTGCCGAACGTCACCAAGGACAATTTGGTTATCTCCCAGCAGGCGCGGGTAAATGGCCAACTGATGATAAGCAAGACACTAAGTAACGTCGCCAGCAGCCAGGCTAAGGTGGTGAAGAAACCGCCGAAAATAAAATTGAGAATATTGAGTAGCGTTCGCATAGCGCTCTGGTGGTTATAGGCAAAAAATCGTTAGCGCTGATTGTCTCTGATCCCTATTGTGAATTCTACTCTGTTTTTCTGGCTGGAGCACGACATCTCAAAGCGGGTACACTAAAGACAGACATCATCCCCTCTCGGAATCCTGGCACGCTTATGGAACTTAAATCCACCTCAATCGGCAAACGTCTGGCGCAGCATCCCTACAACCGCGTACGGCTATTGCACGCCGGCGTGGAGGTTAGCGGCGATAAGCATCACTATCTTATCCCGTTTAATCAGATCCTGGCCATTCAGTGCCGCCGCGGCATTGTCTGGGGCGAGCTGGAATTTGAATTGCCTGAGGGGAAAGTGGTGCGTCTGCACGGCACCGAGTGGCATGAAACGCAGCGATTCCATCGCCACCTCCAGCAGTCGTGGCAGGACTGGAGCGCGGAGATGAGCGCCATCGCCGCCGGGGTGTTGAACGAACAGGTGGCAAAAATACAGCACATTATCGATAAGGATAGCTGGCTGCTACAGCAAGATTTGGCCGCGCTACAGGAGGGGATCCAACAGGCCGTCGACGCGCTACCTCTGCCCGTCGCCCGGCTCGAGGCGTTTGACGCTTGCCTGGAGCCCTGGCGGCAATGCCAGGAATGGTTGCAAGACGGCGCACAGCGGGTGGAGGCGCGCAATCAGCAATGGACGGCGCGTATGTTGCTAGAGCATGAGGATTTCTTTCACACGGTGGAAAGTTCGCCGCTTAATCTTGCCCAAAGCCGGGCGGTGGTGAACGGCGAGCGGTCGCTGCTGGTGCTGGCCGGCGCCGGTAGCGGTAAAACCTCGCTGCTGGTGGCGCGCGCCGGCTGGCTACTGCGGCGCAAGCTGGCGACGCCTGAGCAGATTTTGCTGCTGGCGTTCGGCCGCCAGGCAGCGCGGGAAATGGACGAACGCCTGCGACAGCGGCTGGAGGTAGACACGATTCAGGCAAGCACCTTTCACGCGCTGGCGTTGATGATTATCCGTCAGGGCAATAAAAAGGCACCTGCCGTTAGCCAGCTTGAAAGCGATGGCACGGCGCGGCGTAAACTGCTGATTGATCATTGGCGGCAGCAATGTCGCGAAAAAAAGGCGCAGGCCAAAGGGTGGCGGCAATGGATCAACGAGGAATTAGGCTGGGAAGTGCCGGAGGGAGACTTTTGGCAGAATGATAAATTGGCTCATCGCCTGGCGGGGCGGCTGGAACGTTGGGTCGGGCTGATGCGATCCCATGGCGGCAGCCAGGCCGAGATGATAGACGCGGCGCCTGATGAGCTTCGCGAGCATTTTCAAAAACGCATCCGGCTGCTGGCGCCGTTGTTGAAAGCCTGGAAACAGGCGTTGAAAGAAGAGGGCGCGGTTGATTTTGACGGTCTTATCCATCAGGCGGTGGATATCTTGCAAAAAGGCCGTTTCGTGAGCCCGTGGAAACATATCCTGGTGGATGAGTTCCAGGATATCTCACCCCAGCGCGCCATGCTTATCACGGCGCTGTGCCAACAAAACAGCGCCACCGCATTGTTTGCCATTGGGGATGATTGGCAGGAGATTTATCGCTTCAGCGGCGCGGAACTGACGTTGACCACCGCCTTTGGCGAGAATTTTGGCGGCGGCGAACCGCTGGCGTTGGATACCACCTATCGGTTTAATCAACGCATTGGCGAAGTGGCCAACCGTTTTGTGCAGCAAAATCCGTTTCAGCTGGCCAAACCACTCAACAGCCTCACGCGTGGCGGCAAAAAAGCGGTGCAGATCCTGCCGGAGGATCAACTGGATGCGCTATTGAATAAACTCAGCGGTTTTGTCACGCCGACGCAGCGCATTTTGGTGCTGGCACGTTATCACCATTTACGACCGGCACTGCTGACGAAAGCAGCGACACGCTGGCCCCATCTGCAGATTGATTTTATGACCATTCATGCCAGCAAAGGGCAGCAGGCGGAGTATGTGATCATTGTTGGCGTTAACGACGGGAGCGACGGTTTTCCGGCGCCCGCGCGGGAATCCATTATCGAACAAGCTCTACTACCCCATCCGGAAGATTACCCAGATGCGGAAGAGCGTCGCCTGCTGTATGTGGCGCTCACCCGCGCCAAAGAGCAGGTATGGCTTTTGACGGATAAGGCGAACCCGTCGGTATTTATTGAGGAACTGGTAAGTCAGGGTGTACCGCGGGCAAAAAAACCCTGACACGGGCGATTCGCCGCGCGGCACGCGCCGCCGGCGGGTACGTATAGGGCGCTTGCCACGACTGTCGTCCCGTCAGGACGGCAGTCGTTCTGCCAGTTAGCGTTGATAATCGGGGATAGCGATTGCCACGTCCTGATGGGTAAGCGGCGAGCTTATCAGAAAATCGGCCGTGGAACGGTTGGTGGCCACCGGAATATTCCATACCGTTGCCAAACGCAGCAGCGCTTTGACATCGGGGTCGTGTGGAACCGCATTCAGCGGATCCCAAAAGAAAATCATCATATCGATTTTACCTTCGGAAATCAGAGCGCCAACCTGCTGATCCCCTCCCATGGGGCCGCTGAGCATGCTGTTGACCGGAAGACCGGTTTTAAGCTGCACCAGGTTGCCGGTGGTCCCGGTGGCATATAACACATGCTCCGAAAGCTGAGCTTTGTTGGTCTCAACCCAGTTAAGCAGAGATTGTTTACAATGATCGTGCGCCACCAACGCGATATGTTTTCGTGCGGCGATGGTACGGGTGGTTGATTCCATGTCCAGTTCCTTAAGTCTGACTATAGACTACTAAAACTCTGTTTCACTGCAAAGAGATAAACCGGTAAATCGATAAAAAAGGGCGGTTTATTTTGCCTCCGCCGTGGAGGTTGCGTGTCGTTGACGCACCCAGTCAAGAAAACGTTCCCGGCTGGCCGAATCGGCCTGCAAAAACCAGAACCGCAGAATTTGTTCCGCGTGTCCGCTGGCTGAACTGGTGAACGGAGGACTGACGGTGGATTTCGCCGGACGAGGCGCCGGCACCGTCGGTCCATGACGGCGGTTATATTGCTCCAGCGCGGGCAGTAAACTGTTTTTGTCAGCATCGAGCCGGCTGACGCTGACTGGTAGCGGTTTCTGGTCTTGATCCTGCAGGCCGATCAGCGGCTGAAGGCAAAAACGTTCGCCCTCGGCACGGTTAGCCAACGGGGGCAACACAAATCGCAGCCGTCGCGCCTTGCCCGTGCTAAAGCCGATGACGATATAGAGCGCGCTGCAGGACGACGAAAGATTGCCTTTACCGTCAGTCGTGGGTTGCACCAGGGTAAAGACAAGCTGATGATGGCCTTGCTCCAGTTCCAAACTGCTGGCGCCGCGCAGAAGAGAGCTGCCCAGCGCTTTACCATCGACGATTAACAGTTCAAGTTCTTCAGGGAGTTGCAGCGTTGTCGCCATCACGGGAAACCCGGTTAAGATGCTTAACCCCATAACCAGGACGCGCAGGAAATTCATTATCTCACCTTTTCAGAACGTAAGCAGAATAATTCATTATCTATATATTACAATCATAATAATTTTGTATCATTTAGTCACACTTATTTTTATTTTGATATTTTTGATTTCCACTGAAGAAAGATGTTTTTCACCGGGTGGTATACACTTAAAACACCTTTTCCTTGCGGAGAGCCGCCATGACAGACGCTGAGATCAGCGACATTCTTCAAACCGTGAAGACCATCGCCCTGGGTGGGCGCCAGCGATAATCCGGCCCGGACCAGCCACGGCGTGATGGCCTATTTATTGGCCCGTGGCTACCGGGTGTACCCGGTGAATCCGGCATTAGCAGGGAAAACCATTCTGGGGCAAACCGTGTACGGCACCTTGGCCGAGATCCCCGCCAAAATCGATATGGTGGATGTCTTCCGCCGTGCTGAGGCGGTGTACGATCTGACGCAGGAAGCGATTGCCATTGATGCCGGCGTTTTGTGGCTGCAGTTGGGGATTATCAATGAACAGGCGGCGGTGCTGGCGAAAAACGTGGGAATGAAAGTGGTGATGGACCGCTGTCCGGAAATTGAAATCCCGCGCCTCTGACTGGACCAATGATCGCGGCTGACAAGTGAAACCCGAGCCAGACATGCTTCTCCCTAAGCGTCACACCGGCATTAGCTGAATTTTGCGCGTGGCAGCAGCGGGCGCGCCGGATAGGGCATCGGCACCGAGTGGCAACGGAGATGGCGCCGGCATAGGATGGCAACAGGTGTGCCGGGTATGGCATCAGCGCGTGGCAGCAGCGGGCGCGCCGAGTAAAGTATAAACTGTGTTAGCCCCTGACGTACGGGTTTGGCCTAAGCGCACAGAAGAGATGAGAACCAGCTGCGCGATTGCGCGCAGCCGTGATGTTTAATTTCGCAGGCGCGGCGCCTGCAGCTGCAATCGAATTGACTCAGCCAATTCATCAAGCGTTGGTTGTTCGGGATGGACGGGAAAGGATTCATATCCCAGCTGCGCTTCCGCCAGATAGGTGTGCACCGGTTTTCCCTCTTCATCTTCCATAACCACATGATACCAGGGAGCGGTACGCAAGCTATCGTCAGCCGCGATGTCATCCAGCGAAGGCTTCTCCAGGGCGTATTCCGGATCCACGTCGATAATCACCACCAGGTACCCCAGCAGTTTATGCCGAACCTGCTGCCCTATGCCAAATTTGCTGGCTGATTTATCCCCCTGAAACAGCAGACAGTAGCTGTATCTCCAGATAAGAGATAGGCTTGAATATATGTCTAACACTAACGCCAATTTTGATATGACCGGGATCCCGTTAGGTCAAGAAGTCCGTAAACGTAAAACTCCTCAGGAAAAAATGGCCATTATTCAGCAGAGGATGGAGCCCGGCATGAATGTCTCCCATCTCGCACGACTGCACGGTATCCAGCCCAGCCTGCTGTTTAAGTGGAAAAAGCAATATCAGGAAGGCAGCCTCACTGCCGGGGAGGACGTTGTTCCTGCCTCTGAGCTTGCAGCTGCATTGAAGCAGGTCCGGGAGCTCCAGCGCCTTCTGGGTAAGAAGACGATGGAGGTTGAGATCCTAAAAGAAGCCGTGGAGTACGGCCAGTCACGAAAATGGATAGCGCACGCGCCCTTGTTGCCAAAGGCCGGGGAATAGCACAGGTCAGCCGCGCCATGAGCGTGTCGCGTGCGCCGCTGTCACTGCGGATTAAGCGTTCTGCCGACTGGCAGGACAGGCGCTGTAACCGGCGTAATGACGAAGCAGACGCTGAAATACTGTCGGACATCCTCGACATCATCAGCGATATGCCCAGCTACGGCTATCGGCGGGTGTGGGGCATCCTGTGTAAACAACGTCGCGCAGAGGGACTGCCGCCGGTAAATGCGAAACGACTTTACAGGATCATGTGTGAGCATAACCTGCTGTTATTACATTGAAAACCAGAGCGGCCGAGGCGTGAGCATAAGGGCAGGATCGCGGTGGCAGAAAGCGATATGCGCTGGTGTTCAGATGGCTTCGAGTTCGGCTGCGACAACGGTGAAAAACTGCGGGTCACGTTCGCACTGGACTGCTGCGACAGAGAGGCCATAGACTGGGCTGCGAGCACTGTAGGCTACGACAGTTCGACCGTGCAGGATGTGATGCTGAGGTCGGTAGAAAAGCGCTTCGGCGACAGGTTACCCGATACAGCGGTGCAGTGGTTGACGGACAACGGTTCAGCGTATACCGCGCATGAAACGCAGAGGTTCGCCAGAGAACTGGATCTGGAGCCCTGCACAACAGCGGTGAGCAGCCCGCAGAGCAATGGCATGGCCGAACGGTTCGTGAAGACGATGAAGGAAGACTATATCGAGTTCATGCCAAAACCGGATGCGAGAACAGCCCTGCGAAACCTTGCAGCAGCGTTCACGCATTACAATGAAAACCATCCGCACAGCGCGCTGGGATATCATTCTCCGAGAGAATACCGGCGGCAGCGGGCTTCGTTAACTTAAGATACAAAAGCTGTACGGAGATGGCGGGGCAAGATCAGCCAAATTTGCTGGCAATCATAAGACCTCCAGTGAAAATTATGCCTTACACTTAATATGGGGGAGGCCCGGGGGAAATCAAGGTGACAGAACACAATTTAACCGGCCCGACAGGCAAATCCCTTTAAATACAGTCCTTCGGGGTAGGCGCCGGCCACCGGGTGATCGGCGGCCTGGCGAAACTGTTCAATAAACTGAATCTCGCGGCCGGCATCGAGGGCCGCATCCGCCAGGATTTTTTGAAACAGATCGGTAGACATCAGGCCGGAGCAGGAAAAGCTTAGCAGCACCCCCTCTGGCGCTAGCAGCTGCAGCGCCAGCATGTTGATATCTTTATAGCCGCGGCACGCGCTGGCCAACTGATTTTTATTTTCCACAAATTTAGGGGGGTCGAGGATAATCATATCAAACTGCTCTCCCTCCTCGCGGTAGCGTCGCAGCAACTGAAAAACATCATCCATGACGAAGCGCGCGCGTGATGAGTCCAACTGGTTTAACACCAGGTTTTGCTGCGCTACGTCCAACGCCTGTTGCGAGGTATCAACGCTTATCACCTCCCGGCAGTTTCCCTTTAATACCGACACGGAGAACGCGCCGGTGTAGCTAAAACAGTTAAGCACCCTACGCCCGGCGGCGTACTTACGGGCAGCCAGACGGCTATCGCGCTGATCGAGGTAGAAACCGGTCTTGTGGCCCTGGGCAATATCCACCAATGACGACATATCATGTTCACGGATTGGCAGTAAGTCTGGCGGTGTGGCGCCACTAATAACGCCGTGGGTTATCTTTAACCCTTTCTTCTTGCGCACCGCGACGTCGGAACGATCGTAAATTGAGCAATCGGGATAGCAGCGTTACAGTGCCGCTAACAACGTGCCACGTTGAAATTCGGCGCCGGCAGACGACAGCAACTGTACCACCAAGAAATCACCGTAGCGATCGAGAGTAATGCCGGGTAACCCATCCGATTCGCCTGCAATAAGGCGGTAGCCATCTAAACCGTCCCGCGCCGCCAGTAACGTACGCAGACGCTGCGCAACCGTCAACCGGCGGACGAAAAACTCGACATCAATCTGCTCGTCGGGATTGAAGCTCCATACCCTGGCGCGGATTTGCGACTGAGGTGACCAGGCGCCCCGCGCCAGCCAGCGGCCTTTGTCATCGCAAATGTCGATGGTTTCACCCGGCTGGGCTTTCCCTTCCAACCGGCCTACCGCACCGGAGAAGACCCAAGGATGGTGCCGCATGAGCAATTTCTCACGGCCGCGTGCCATAAATAGACGTTTTGTCATCATAAAAGTATGCTAAAATCAGGCCAAAGAGCGCCATTTTGCGAATAAGCGCGCTGAAAAGCAACCTACGCCGTTCGGCAGGAGGAAACGATGACGATGATATGTACGGCAGCCTGGGTCCATGGGCAGGTACAGTGTGTTGGTTTTCGCTACGCCACACAACATCAGGCAAAACTTCAGTGGCTAAGCGGTTATGTCCGCAATCAGGATGACGGCAGCGTCGAAGTTGTGGCCTGCGGCGAAAGTGCGCAAGTGGAAAAACTGCTGCACTGGCTACGCCAGGGCGGGCCGGTTCATGCTCGGGTGGATAAAGTCCTTACCGAACCGCGCAATGGTAGCGTGGGGGATTTCAGCGGCTTTTCCATCCGCTATTAACGCCCGTCAGCGCTTCGTGGCCGGGTATGCCAATGTTGTGGCGTGGGCTGCTGCCGACGCGCAGTGCGGCCCGTGGTGTTAATTGCAGTATGGGATGATGTGCCGCTGACCGCGCCGGGGCGATGAACTGCCACGCCGATGAGCTGCCGCGCCGCGATGATGGACTGCGCGCCGCTGCCGGCGCGGCGCGCGGGGGTGAAATACGATACCGTACTGTTTGGTCGCTACAGGCATTTCACCGGCTTGGGCAGGCCAGCGATTTTCGTTGCCTGCTTGGCGGGACCCTCTGGAAACAAACGGAAAAGGTAACGGCTATTCCCTTTCTCTTCGCCGTAGGCCTGTGCCATGGCCTTTACCAGCATTCGCACCGCCGGCGACGTATTGTATTGTAAATAAAACGCGCGCACGAAGTGTATCACCTGCCAGTGGGCTTCGCTAAGGGTGATACCTTCGCGGCGGGCGATTTCTCCCGCCAACGCTTCGGACCAGTCCTGCGGGCGGGTCAAATACCCCTGCGCATCGGTACTGATTTCAGTGCCGTTAAACTCCATCAATTCCTGTCCGGCTGATAATTATCGGATAAATGGAGCATAGCAAATTTGCAGGTCAGAAAACATCAAACCCCGCCGGGAACGCGGCGGCAAAAAAAGAGAATGCCGACGCGACCCTGGGCGGGGCCTGGGAAAGGGCGTGGTATCAGTTGCTGCGCATGCCGACGAAGATGCTCAGCAGGCTGACAAAAATGTTGTACAGCGATACATAGAGACTGACGGTGGCGCGGATATAGTTTGCCTCTCCGCCGTGAATGATATTACTGGTTTCCCACGAAATCGCGCTGGAGAAAAACAGAATAAACATCACGCTTATCGCCAGCGACAAAGCCGGGATATGCAGAAAAAGATTAGCCACGACCGCGACCAGCAGGACCACAAAGCCGGCCATCATCATTCCCGACAGGAAGGACATATCCTTGCGGGTAGAGTGAGAACGTACGCCGAGCAGCAAAAGAACACCACCGCCGTGCCTCCCAACGCCAGCATAATGACGTCCCCCGCGCCGGACGCCAGCAGCATGCTCAGCAGCGGCCCCAGCGTATAGCCCATAAAACCGGTCAGGGCGAAGGTGGCGAGGATCCCTGCCGGACTATTGGCCAGCCGGTGGGTCAGGAACAGAAGTCCGTAAAAGCCGACCAGCATCAGAATCAAACCGGGCGCCGGCAGCCTTAGCAGCGTGCTTGCGGTGGCGGTCAGCGCGGAAAAGGCCAGCGTAAGCGACAGCAGGAAATAGGTATTGCGCAGCACCTTGTGGGTGCTCAAGAGCGAATGCCTGCGCGAGGGTGTCGCAATCAAACGATCCATAATTTGCCTCTCATCATAAAGGTGTGCCAGTAATATTTGATGCAATACTAATGGCTTGCCGCCGTTGCGCCTATGGCTTTTACCCATCTTTACGCATTAGCGCTAACGCCGGCAAATAAAGAACGGCTAGTGAAGAGACTAATGGCGATTTTTCAGTCGATTAGCGCAAACGCTCTTTACAACCGGATCGACTCTGTTTATAGTTCGCCTCGTTGCGGAGGAGTGGCCGAGTGGTTGAAGGCACCGGTCTTGAAAACCGGCGACGCGCAAGCGTTCTAGAGTTCGAATCTCTACTCCTCCGCCACCTGCACGCCTGAATGCGATGGTTTTCTGATTATCAAAAGCTGTTCTTGGAATAGATTTGAAATATTCACTTGGAATATTTTGCCTGTTCGGAGAGTAGGGGCATCGAGAGTAGGCCCTATTTTAACCTTCCTGTCGTACACCAGGACCTGCGACTCAGTCTTGTGTCCGCTGAACAGTTGTTCGTCTTTTGTTATGCAAATGACCATCCGGCTTGGGTTGATGGTCGCTGCAGCGGTTAGCATCATTGCCGCCATTCTCAAGATATGACGCGGGCCTGTGCGCCTCGGGCATGTGTTCAACTTCCGTCAATGAAAAATAAACCTGTGAACAACGAACCCCGACGGGGAGCCGGGTTAGGGTGTAAGGGATTACTGGCGGGTCAGGGCGTCTAACTGTTCATCGGAAAGGCCGGTAGAGAGCTTAACCGTATAGCGATCAACCCCATTCGCGAAGAACTTTCTTGCAAGTTTAATGGCCGTTTCCTGACGACCTTCCTGCATTTCTTTAGCTTCTAGTTGCTCTGCAATGGTCATAATGTCTGTCCTCCTCATAATCGACTGCTTTGACTGCGATTTCTTGCAGGAACAGCTCAGGATCCGAAGTATTTCCCCGCTCTGCAATATAGTATATCAGACTATAAAACTGTTCTTTTGGCACCGCCCAATGATTTAACAAGCGAGCAATATCGCCAGCCCGCTCAAGCATATCGCGGGTGCGAATGTGCTTTTGCATGAGCTCAAGCAGTGCCACAGGCCGGTGGGACAGTATTTCGTTATCCGGTATGCTGGTGATATCGACCAGCGGGAATGCCTAGTAATAGGCCGATTTTGCCAGTTCTGGGTCGGCAAAGCACTTCAGCCAGCAGGCAGAGTAACGGTAAATTGAGGTGCGCCATGGTAAAAGAGCAGCGGGATCATCACCGGAAACTGTTTGTGGCCCTGCTCGGGATGCCGCTGGATGGCTGCAACACGGTATCTTAATAGTCTAGACGCCATAAGCTTCTCCGGCCTGCTTTGGTGTTCAACCAAGGGTCTTCCCCGATCATGGTGGGCCCCACGTATCGTATCGATGAGAGATGCAAACTCTACGCCCTGGCGGGTATCACCCAAAGCAAAAGCAGCGCTTACTATACTATTTTGATGGAATGTTCCTCGACCAAAAAACGCGAAATAGTCAATGCGTCGGAGAACAAAAGTGGCTTTACCTACGGCGCGGACGTGCAAATTAACGTGATTTCCGACGTATCGGTCGATTTATCCTACCGGCGTGTATCGCTGGGCGGTGCCACTACGGGACGTAGACGGCGGGATTGGGCATGACATTCTAGCCAAACGTTTCTACTCAATAAACTTCAAGATGCACGGCAAGGCGGTGCGACGGGCTTAATGACCGTACCTTCTGCTGGGTATGTGGATGTATTTTGTGATTTATCCCCCTGAAACAGCAGACAGTAGCTGTATCTCCAGATAAGAGATAGGCTTGAATATATGTCTAACACTAACGCCAATTTTGATATGACCGGGATCCTGTTAGGTCAAGAAGTCCGTAAACGTAAAACTCCTCAGGAAAAAATGGCCATTATTCAGCAGAGGATGGAGCCCGGCATGAATGTCTCCCATCTCGCACGACTGCACGGTATCCAGCCCAGCCTGCTGTTTAAGTGGAAAAAGCAATATCAGGAAGGCAGCCTCACTGCCGTGGCTGCCGGGGAGGACGTTGTTCCTGCCTCTGAGCTTGCAGCTGCATTGAAGCAGGTCCGGGAGCTCCAGCGCCTTCTGGGTAAGAAGACGATGGAGGTTGAGATCCTAAAAGAAGCCGTGGAGTACGGCCAGTCACGAAAATGGATAGCGCACGCGCCCTTGTTGCCAAAGGCCGGGGAATAGCACAGGTCAGCCGCGCCATGAGCGGGTCGCGTGCGCCGCTGTCACTGCGGATTAAGCGTTCTGCCGACTGGCAGGACAGGCGCTGTAACCGGCGTAATGACGAAGCAGACGCTGAAATACTGTCGGACATCCTCGACATCATCAGCGATATGCCCAGCTACGGCTATCGGCGGGTGTGGGGCATCCTGTGTAAACAACGTCGCGCAGAGGGACTGCCGCCGGTAAATGCGAAACGACTTTACAGGATCATGTGTGAGCATAACCTGCTGTTATTACATTGAAAACCAGAGCGGCCGAGGCGTGAGCATAAGGGCAGGATCGCGGTGGCAGAAAGCGATATGCGCTGGTGTTCAGATGGCTTCGAGTTCGGCTGCGACAACGGTGAAAAACTGCGGGTCACGTTCGCACTGGACTGCTGCGACAGAGAGGCCATAGACTGGGCTGCGAGCACTGTAGGCTACGACAGTTCGACCGTGCAGGATGTGATGCTGATGTCGGTAGAAAAGCGCTTCGGCGACAGGTTACCCGATACAGCGGTGCAGTGGTTGACGGACAACGGTTCAGCGTATACCGCGCATGAAACGCAGAGGTTCGCCAGAGAACTGGATCTGGAGCCCTGCACAACAGCGGTGAGCAGCCCGCAGAGCAATGGCATGGCCGAACGGTTCGTGAAGACGATGAAGGAAGACTATATCGAGTTCATGCCAAAACCGGATGCGAGAACAGCCCTGCGAAACCTTGCAGCAGCGTTCACGCATTACAATGAAAACCATCCGCACAGCGCGCTGGGATATCACTCTCCGAGAGAATACCGGCGGCAGCGTGCTTCGTTAACTTAAGATACAAAAGCTGTACGGAGATGGCGGGGCAAGATCAACTGGTTAATCAACAGCCGGTGGACGCGGTTTATTTAACCGGAAGAAGTTTTAACTGTGGCCTTAAAATGGGCTATATGCAGGCCTTTGTGAGCTATGGCTTGCGCAATAAGAAAATGGGCGCTGATTTCCGTAAAGGGATTGAGCGCCTCTTGGCCAAGTAACGCGAAGCGCTGAATTATATTTAAAAAGGAGTGACAATGGCTGTATTGGTCACCGGCGGGGCGGGGTATATCGGCTCGCATACGGTTTTGGCGTTGCTGGCACGCGATGAGGAGGTCGTGGTGCTGGACAATCTCGTCAACGCTTCTGACGTATCTCTCGACCGGGTATCAGAGTTAGCCGATAAGGATTTGATTTTCTATCAGGGTGATGTTCAGGACCCGCAAGTGTTGCAGCAGATTTTCGACGAACATGATATCAGCGCAGTGATTCATTTTGCCGGCCTTAACGCGGTAGGCGAATCTACCCGGCTGCCGCTGCAATACTACCAAAATAATGTTAATGGGACCTTGGTGTTGCTCGACGAAATGCGCCGCGCGGGGGTACATCATTTTATTTTTAGTTCGTCGGCGACCTTGTATGGCCAACACGCGCCGGTACCTTATGTTGAAACGTACCCTATTGGCGGTACCGCCAGCCCTTATGGCACCTCCAAACTCATGGTTGAACAAATTCTGGCCGATTTCGCCAAAGCGGAGCCGCAATTTTCCATTATCGCGCTGCGCTATTTCAATCCTGTAGGCGCACACGAGTCCGGGGTTATCGGCGAAGATCCCAATGGGATACCTAATAATCTTCTGCCGTTTATTGCCCAGGTCGCGGTTGGGCGTCAGCCGTCATTAAAAATCTTTGGTGATGACTATCCCTCCGAGGATGGAACCTGCGTGCGGGATTATATCCACGTTATGGATCTGGCGGACGGTCATCTGCAAGCGATGGATAAACTTGCCACCAACGTGGGTTATAAAGCCTATAATCTTGGCGCTGGCGTGGGCTATTCTGTTTTGCAAATGATTAAGGCGTTCGAAAAAGCATCGGGCAAAACCATACCCTACCAAGTTGCCCCGCGACGTGAGGGCGATTTGGCGGCATTTTGGGCCGATGCAACGCTGGCGCAGCGTGAACTAGGCTGGACCGCCAAGCGCGATCTCGACTGTATGATGCGCGGTACGTGGAAATGGCAAAGTCAGAATCCTGATGGCTATCACCAGCCGTAGGCCCGCTACAGCGGACTTTAGATGCTCAACAAACCCACCCTCACCGGATGGTTTTTTTTGACCCGGCCTTGGCGAATTTATCGGCAACACGCTCACGCCGTTACGTATTTTAACTGACGGCAGGCAAGCCGTTAATGAGGCTCTGGCCGGGAGAGTTACCCGCATGCAAAGATTCCTTCACAATTATTTAATAATCGCCGTTTGCTAACGCAGAATCTGAGCCTATATTCTATACAGGAAACGCAGTAGACGCTCACGGTGTAATTTCATTTTTTTGTGGCAATGAACGGGTTATTGCGGCGATGGTTTTTTGTTTTTTTACTCATTGCACAGTAAGAAAGCGGCTATTGCCGTTGTTAAGTATCCAGATGAGCGTGTTTGATGACAAATGTGTTGTCGCGCCTGTCGGATTACATCGATAAAAATATGTGGACCGGGATGATATGAACAAAGAAAGTCTTTTGCGCAGAATTGTGATAATCACCGCGCTGTTCGCTGCATTATGCGGACTCTACCTGCTGGCCGGCGGCGAATGTGGCGAATGCCGCTCAAAACGCGGCGCAGGATTGTCCGCGGCGCATTTTATTGCCGGTTAACAACGGGCATCTTTATGCGCTGAACGCCGATACTGGCGCCCGCTGCGACAGTTTCGCCGACCAAGGCGATTTGAATTTACAGGCGAATATGCCGGTAACAACCGCGGGCGAATATGAACCGACCTCGCCGCCTGTCGTTACCGATAAGGTGATCATTGTCGCGGGAGCAGTAACGGATAACTATTCCAATCATGAACCTTCTGGGGTGATACGCGGCTTTGATGTGGTCACCGGCGCGCTACTGTGGGCGTTTGATCCCGGTAATGCCGAGCCGAACGCCATCCCGGCCGAGGGTAAGAATTATGTAGCCAATTCTCCCAATTCCTGGGCGCCGGCCGCCTATGATCCCCAGTTGGATATCGTCTATTTGCCGATATGCGTTGCCACCCCTGATATCTGGGGCGGCAACCGCACGCCGGAGATGAAGTGCTTCGCCAGCGGGATCCTGGCGTTAAATGCGACCACCGGTAAATTGGTCTGGTTCTATCAAACCGTTCACCACGATTTGTGGGATATGGACGTTCCCGCCCAGCCGACGTTGGTTGATATCACCAATCAGCAGGGAGAGAAAGTCCCGACCATTTATGCGCCGGCCAAAACCGGCGACATTTTCGTGCTGGATAGACGCACCGGTACGCCGATAGTGCCGGCGCCGTAGCGACCGGTGCCGCAAGGGGCGGCCAAGGGAGATCATGTCTCGCCGACGCAGCCGTTCTCCGATTTGACTTTCCGGCCGAAGAAGGATTTGACCGGCGCCGATATGTGGGGCGCGACCATGTTCGATCAGCTGGTGTGCCGGGTAATGTTCCATAAGCTGCGCTATGATGGCATCTTTACGCCGCCTTCCGAACAGGGAACGCTGGTTTTCACGGGGAACCTCGGCATGTTTGAGTGGGGCGGGGTGGCGGTGGATCCGCAGCGCCAGGTGATGATTGCCAATCCTATGGCGTTACCTTTTGTGTCGCGGTTGATACCTCGCAGCGCCAACAACCCGATAGAACCTGAAAAGGGCAAGAGCAGCAGCTCCGGCTCCGAAGCGGGTCTGCAGCCCCAATACGGGGTTCCCTATGGCGTGACGCTGGAAGCCTTCTTGTCGCCCTTTGGCTTACCCTGCAAGCAGCCCGCTTGGGGATATATCGCGGGCGTGGACCTGAAAACCCACACTATTGCCTGGAAGCATCGCATCGGAACCGTACGCGACAGTTCGCCGCTGCCGCTGCCGTTTAAAATGGGCATGCCGATGCTGGGCGGACCGATTGCGACCGCCGGTAACGTGATGTTTATCACCGGGACGGCCGACAATTATATCCGCGCGTTTGACGTCACCAGCGGTAAACCGCTCTGGCAGGACCGTTTACCCGCCGGCGGTCAGTCCACGCCAATGACCTATGAGGTTAACGGCAAGCAATATGTGGTGACCGCCGCGGGCGGACACGGTTCGTTCGGCACCAAGCTGGGGGATTACATCATTGCCTACGCGCTGCCCGATAAACATTCATCTTCGGCGAAATAAGCTAAGCGCTGCCGGAGAGGATATGATCGCCGGTGAAATTAGCGAAGCGTTGCCGTAAGGGGAATCACCGCCGGCGTTAGCCAGTCAACGTACGAGGGCCGATAGCGATATCGGCCCTTTTTTTGTCCGTGAACGCGAAACGCGCCCCGGCCGCGGGGCAGACATTTTTTATCGTTTTGCCGCCCTCCGGCGTGCTGGCCCAGCACACCCGGCCTCGGCGTCACGTCCATAAGCCTCGGTCCACATGCGCTGCGTCGGTGTTCGCGCAACCAAGCCCGGATGACGGGGCAGGGGCCATTGGCCCAGATTCGTTGGGCAGCAGGTTGCAAAAATCGCTTGCGCCGCGCAGGTCGCGACCCGTGGGCGCCCTACGCTCTTCTCTATATGGTTTATAGTTATCGCTATCAGGGTAATAGTAATAGTAGAAGGGAGCGCTGGATGATAGTGTTTCACGCACGTCGGGGCACCACAGGCCGCGTTATGCCGCGGCACGCAGCGCAAAGCAGGGAAAAACAGTGCGTCGCGCCGGAGGTTTTTACGCCTACAAACATGCCGCTAGGCCTGTCTGCGACGGCACTGGCAATTGATCGTGACGATGTGCAAGTGTATGCTCAGGGCAATTTTTTACCGTAACTCTTTTGGCTTGCCTAAAAGGTGAAAGGCGGGGTTCCGTTAATGCTCGAACGCTATCCCGAACGGGGTGCCTGCGGCATGAGGGTATCTTTCTTCCTATGGCGAAAAGGACATGTATGTTGCTTCCCGTAATTATGGCCGGTGGAACCGGCAGCCGTCTGTGGCCGATGTCGCGTGAGCTCTATCCCAAGCAGTTTCTCACCCTGCACGGTGACCACTCCATGCTGCAGGAAACGGTGCTGCGTCTTGAGGGGCTCGATACTCGTCAGCCGCTGGTGATTTGTAATGAGGAACACCGATTTTTGGTGGCGGAAAAGCTGCGGCAAATCGACAAGTTGTCGCAAAACATTATCCTGGAACCGGTCGGGCGTAATACCGCCCCGGCCATTGCGCTGGCTGCTTTGAGCGCAATCGTGGATGGCGATGATCCGCTGCTCCTGGTATTGGCCGCCGACCATGTTATTGGGGATGAGAAAGCGTTTCACCGCGCTATTATGCAAGCGCTCCCGTATGCCCGCAGCGGCAGTCTGGTGACGTTCGGCATCGTGCCCAGCGCGCCTGAGACGGGTTACGGTTATATTCAGCGCGGGGCGGCGCAAAAAGAGGCCGAGGTCTTACAGGTGCATCGGTTTGTGGAAAAACCGGATCTGGCCACCGCTGAGCGTTATATCGCCAGCGGCGATTATTACTGTAACAGCGGTATGTTTTTGTTCCGCGCTAAAAAATACCTCAGCGAGCTGGGTAAATATCGCCCGGATATCCTGTCTGCCTGTGAGAAAACCATTGAGTCGCCCCAGGCGGACAGTAATCAAGAATTTATCCGTGTCGATAAAGACGAATTTATCACCTGTCCCGATGACTCGGTGGATTATGCGGTGATGGAAAAAACCGCCGACGCGATGGTGGTACCGCTGGATGCCGGCTGGAGCGATGTCGGATCCTGGTCGGCGCTGTGGGAAGTCAATCAAAAGGACGAGAGGCACAATGCCCTGACCGGCGATGTTTTCCTGCATAATACCGCCAATTGTTATATCAACACCGATGAGAAAATGGTGGCGGCTATCGGGGTGAATAACCTGGTAATAGTAAACACCAAGGATGCGGTCCTGGTCGTCGATAAAGATAAGGCGCAGGACGTCAAGAAAGTGGTGGAATACCTGAAAAGCCACGCCCGCAGCGAATATCGCCGCCATCGCGAATCCTACCGGCCCTGGTGGCGCAACGATACGGTGGTCAATGAAGCCCGCTATAACGTCAATCGCATCACCGTCAAACCTGGCGGGATGTTCTCGCTGCAGATGCATCATCACCGTACCGAGCACTGGGTCGTGCTGTCCGGCACCGCGCGGGTGACGGTGGAGGACAACGCCTTTTTACTGACCGAGAACCAGTCCACCTTTATTCCGGTCGGGTCGGTGCACACTCTGGAAAACCCGGGCAAGATTCCGCTGGAGTTGTTGGAGATTCAATCGGGATCTTATCTTGGGGAAGACGACATCATTCGGTTAAAGGATCCTTACGGCCGCTGCTGATGCCGGCAATGCGATGCATCCGGCTGATTTCAGGATTAATCTGCTGTATGGCCGGGTCACCCTGCTTTACCCTCGCGCCTGCGGTGCAATAATGTCGATTGCAATGCAATGCGGTTACATCAGAAAGGCTGTTTTCCTTCATGTGTGACGATGCGGTTTTCTCGCCGTTCACCCCGACGGCAGTAGGCTGGCACCGGCTCGTTCCTTGTGCCGGAGAGAGGGCGAGCATCGCGAGGAAAATGAAGCCGATGAAGGGGAACTCCCGCAGGCAGAGAAAAATACCATCTGGTTCCGCTATCGCGGTAGATGATAGAATTACCCTATCGGTATTGCTGTCAAAAACATTTTGAGGGAAACATGGCTGTTCTATCCTGTTTTAAGGCCTATGACATTCGGGGAAAATTGGGCGCGGAGCTCAACGAGGATATTGCTTACCGCATCGGACGCGCCTACGGCAAGCTACTCAAGCCACGCAATATGCTAGTCGGCGGCGATGTGCGTCTGACCAGCGAGGGGTTGAAACAGGCACTGGCGCGCGGGCTGAACGATGCCGGCGCTGACGTGCTGGATATCGGCATGAGCGGCACGGAAGAAATTTATTTCGCCACCTCTCATCTGGGGGTGGACGGAGGTATCGAGGTGACGGCCAGCCATAATCCGATGGATTATAACGGCATGAAGCTGGTGCGCGAGCAGTCCCTACCCATTAGCGGCGATACCGGCCTGCGCGATATCCAGCGTCTGGCCGAAGAAAATGCTTTCGGCCCGCCAGCGCGCCAGCGGGGTACCCTGCGCCGCGTCGACGTCTTGTCGGCTTATATTGATCATCTGCTGTGGTTTATTGATCTGGCACGGTTTCGCCGGCCGATGAAGCTGGTTATCAACTCGGGCAATGGCGCCGCCGGGCATGTGGTGGACGCGATTGAAGCGCGGTTCCAGGCCGCTGGCGCGCCGGTTTCCATCGTCAAAGTGCATCACCAGCCGGACGGCAATTTTCCCAACGGTATTCCCAATCCGCTGCTGCCGGAATGCCGACAGGATACCACTAATGCCGTAAATAACGCCGGCGCCGATATGGGTATCGCTTTCGACGGCGATTTCGATCGTTGCTTTTTATTCGATGAGCAAGGGGGCTTTGTTGAAGGCTATTATATTGTCGGCCTGCTGGCAGAAGATTTTTTGCAAAAACATCCCGCCAGCGAAATCATTCACGATCCCCGCCTGACCTTGAACACCGAGGATATTGTTCGCCGTGCCGGCGGTACGCCGGTGATGTCGAAAACCGGTCATGCGTTTATCAAAGAGCGGATGCGCGCGGAAAACGCCATTTACGGCGTGGAAATGAGCGCCCATCACTATTTCCGTGATTTCTTTTATTGCGACAGCGGAATGATTCCGTGGCTGCTGGTGGCGGAGCTGATGGCGGTGAGGGGACAGTCCCTGAGTCAATTGGTGGGCGAGCGGATGCGTGCTTACCCGGCGTCGGGGGAAATTAACCGCCAGCTTGCCAATGCGCCGGGGGCAATTGCCGCGGTGCTGGACCATTACCGTGATGAGACGCTGGCAATCGATCGCACCGATGGTATTAGCCTGGTGTTTGCCGACTGGCGTTTCAATCTGCGCAGTTCCAATACCGAACCGGTGGTACGGCTGAACGTCGAGTCTCGTGGCGACACTGCCTTGATGAAGAAGAAAACCCAGGATATTCTTGCCATACTGACTGGAACGCACTGATGCTTAATGCCCTATTCGGCAGCATTTACCGCTACCGCGGCTTTATTATTGATAGTATCCGCCGAGATTTTCAGTCGCGCTATCAAAGTAGTTTTCTTGGTGCGCTATGGCTGATTTTGCAGCCGGTGGCCATGATCTCGGTTTATACGTTGGTTTTCTCTTCACTGATGCGTGCGCGTTTGCCGGATATGAACAGCCCCTTCGCCTATAGCATTTACCTTTGTTCGGGGGTGCTGACCTGGGGTTTGTTTACCGAGACGTTAAACGGCTTGGTAAATGTGTTTCTCAATAATGACAATATACTTAAGAAACTCAATTTTCCGCGTATTTGCCTGCCGATCATCGTGTCGGTGTCGTCATTGATAAACTTCCTGATTATCTTCGCGCTTTTCGTACTGTTTATGCTTGTTTCGGGCACGTTCCCCGGCTGGATCTTCTTTGCCATTATCCCCGTGCTGTTGGTGCAGATGATTTTTACTGTCGGTCTGGGAATTATATTAGGCGTGATGAATGTCTTTGTGCGTGATGTTGGGCAGTTCGTCGCTATTTTACTGCAGTTCTGGTTTTGGTTTACCACCATCGTCTACGCTGCCCGCACGCTTCCCGAATGGGCCCGCTCCGCGATGCGATTCAATCCTATGGCGACGCTAGTCGAGTCATATCAAAATGTATTGCTTTATCATCTTATGCCTAATTGGCTGGCGCTGACGCCGGTCACGGCTGTCGCCCTGGTGCTGTTTGCCATCGGCTGGCGGATGTTTCAGCGTCATGCGGCCGATATTGTGGATGAGATTTAATGACCCGTATTGAAGTCAATCAGGTTGGCAAAGCCTATAAATACTACGCCTCAAAATGGCTGCGGTTAGTGGAAAAACTCGGGCTGCTTTCCGTTGAGCGTCATAGTAAAAAATGGGTGCTAAAAGATATTTCATTTAGCGTGCAGGCCGGCGAATCAGTCGGTATCGTTGGCGTTAATGGTGCTGGTAAAAGCACATTGCTAAAGCTTCTTACCGGTACCACGAAACCCACCACCGGTAGTATTGCCATTCAAGGACGTGTTGCGGCGTTGCTGGAGCTGGGAATGGGTTTTCATCCCGACTTCAGCGGCCGGCAAAACGTGTATATGTCCGGTTTGATGATGGGCTATAGCCGTGAAATGATTACCAGTATGATGGCGGACATCGAGAAGTTTGCCGATATAGGCGACTATATCGATAGGCCGGTTCGTATCTACTCCAGCGGCATGCAGATGCGACTCGCGTTTGCGGTAGCGACCGCATCGCGGCCGGACATACTTATCGTCGATGAGGCCATGTCGGTCGGGGACTCTCGCTTCCAAGCCAAATGTTTTGCGCGTATCGCCGATTTTAAGCAACAAGGTACCACGCTGTTGCTGGTGTCCCATAGCGCCGGCGATATCGTCAAGCATTGTGACCGCGCCATTTTTCTCAAAAATGGGGCCATTGAGCTTGATGTGACTAACCGCTATTTAGATGAACTGTTCGGCAAACAGCAAGACGCTACTCCTAATACGGCGCCGGCGGATACGTCGGGGCGATTATCGTTGACCAACCAAGGTGACCTCTTCGCCAGCCGCCACGGTTATCGGGCAGAAGAATATCGCTGGGGGCAAGGCGGCGCGAAAATTATCGATTTCGACATTCAGGCTGGCGACGAGCACTACCCCGCATCGATTGCGAGCAACAGCCAGACGGATCTGCATGTCAAAGTGCTGTTTGAGTAGGACTTCGACAGTGTGGTGCCCGGTATGCTGATTAAAAGTCTTGAAGGACTATTATTATACGGTACCAATTCATTTCTTTGCTCTCAAGGGCGAGAGCATATATCGGTCAAAGCCGGAGACGTCAGAGTCTTTACCTTCAGTTTCTTTATGAATCTCAACCAGGGTGACTATTTACTCTCTTGCGGTATCTCTGCCGGTAATCCTTTGGGCGAGATGATGCCATTAGATCGACGTTATGACGCCATCATGTTGCATGTTAGCCGCAAAGTAGAATTCTGGGGTCTGATAGATTTGGCATCGACATTTAAAAGTCATTCATAAAAAGGCTATGTGAAAGCAATGAGTAAAAATGTGCAGCGGTTAGTGGCGGAACTGCCTGAGGTGTATCAGACCATTTATGGCCACCCGGAATGGGCGCAGGCGGCGTCGCGGGACTGTTATGATCGCATTGATACCCTTGGGGCCATCTATGACCAATTGGCCGCCAGGCTTGGCCGACCTCTGCGGGTACTCGATCTGGGCTGTGCCCAGGGTTTCTTTTGTCTAAGCCTGGCCGAGCGCGGCGCCATCGTTAGCGGCGTGGATTTCCAGGAGCAAAATATCGTAGTGTGCCGCGCGCTGGCCGATGAAAACCCGCAATTGAATGCCTCTTTTGCCACCGGGCGAATTGAGTAGGTTATCGATGCGCTGGAGCCGGGGCAATACGATCTGGCTATCGGCTTGAGCGTGTTCCACCATATCGTTCATCTTCATGGCGTGGCGCGGACTCAGCGCTGGCTGGCTCGTCTCGCTGAATGCACCGAAGCCGTCATCCTGGAAATAGCTTTACGCGAAGAACCGCTTTACTGGGGACCGTCTCAGCCTGCAGAACCGCGTGAATTATTGCGCGACTGTGCATTTTTTCACGAAATTGCGCGTTTTAATACCCATCTCTCGGCAATTTATCGCCCGCTGTATGTCGTCAGTCAGCATTGGCTGCTGCTTGATGGGCATTGTTTTGGCATCGAGGCGTGGCGTGATGCGCCTTATGCCGAAGCTCAGGGGGCTCACCACGGTAGCCGGCGTTATTACGTTGGCAAAGACTATTTCTGTAAGGTTATCAATTTCAACCTGGCGGACGATAGCCTGCTGGAGGCGGAGAAACAACGTAATCAGGCCGAACTGCGGCGCGAGTGCGCCTTTCTCAGTGCGCCGCCGTCGGGCTTCTTGGCGCCGGCTTTGATCGGACATGGCATAAGCGACAGCGAGGGATGGCTGATAACGCAACGGCTGGAGGGAGAGTTACTGCGGGATCGGTTAATGCGCCAAGAAGCGGTGGATACAGCACGCATCCTCGGCGACCTGCTGGAGCAGCTGACGATTTTGGAACATGCCGGCCTCTATCATGACGACCTGCGCAGCTGGAATGTCCTTATCAATTCCGAAGGTGAGCGGCGTCTCATTGATTATGACTCGATAGGTGCTGAAAAAGCCGATTGTGTCTGGCCATATGATCTCTTTCAGTCCTGGTCTATTTTTGTCAACGAAGTGTTTAACCCGCCAGCCACTAAAATCACTCTACTTCGTCCCTTTGCGCTTAGCCCGTTCAGTGTGCCGGAACCGTTTCGCCGCTGGTTGTTTGCCGCCTGGCGTGAGCCGGTGCAAACGTTAACCTTCGCCAGGCTGCAGGCGCTATATTTGCAACGCGATCAGTTGCCGTCCTGTGAAGATCAGGAGACCGGGCTGGAACGCTGGGTAGCGGCTATGGAATCGGGTCTACAGCAACTGCAACTGCAACTGCATGTGCACCACCTGCCAGGCGAAAACGTGCCGCCGCCGCCGGATACCGATCTTAACGCCGCTTTTGAAGACTTGAAACGCCGCACTGAGAGGCTTGAGCAACAACTGGCCGAGCAGCGTGAGCGCCCTCAGGAAAGCGACGAACGGCTGGCGGCCGTTTTGGCTAGCCGTTCCTGGCGTTTGATGGCTCCCTATCGTTATGCCGGCTTGCAGTACCATTTATTACGCCATCATGGTGTAAAAGGACGCGCCCGCCACGCCGTCCTACGGCTGTTGAAAGTCTGTTATGCGCAGATCCATCAACGTACGGGACTGAAGTCATGGTTAATCAATGCCTTACATAAATGCGGTTACTACCCACAAGCAAGGCAACTTTTTCAGCGTTTATTTCCTCACTCTCATTCCGTAGAGGAAGGGATGCAGTAGGCAACTCACGATGCCCAACTAGCGCGGTTATCGGCGCAATTGAACGACATGGACAGCGTGCCTGTTGAGGTGCGAAATATTTATCAGCAGCTGAAAAATAAAGGGTGACAGCAGTGCATATTCTTATTGACGTTCAAGGGCTGCAATCGGCAAGTAAATACCGCGGTATCGGCCGTAGTACCATGGCCATGAGCCGGGCTATCATCCGCAATGCCGGCGAGCATCGGGTCAGTATTCTGCTCAATGGCATGTTCTCTCTGGATAATATCCGCGAAGTGCGGCAGGCCTATCAGGATGTGCTGCCGGCCAGCGAGATTTATACCTTTTCAGCTCAAGGGCCGGTTGCGGCCTGCGATGCCGCCAATGCTGAACGTAACCGCGCTGCACATATCAGCCGCGATGTCGCTATTGCCCATATCAATCCTGATGTGGTGTTCGTCATCAGTTTTTTTGAGGGGCATGTGGATGAATATATCGTATCGATCCCCGACTATCCGGTGACATGGCGCACGGTTTGCGTTTGCCACGATTTGATCCCGCTATTGAATCCAGAAACCTATCTGGCTGATATCAATTTCCGCCAATTCTATACCAACAAGCTGCATGAATATGAACGCGCAGACGCGATTTTTGCGATTTCCGCTTCGGCAGCGGAGGAGGTGGAAAAATATACCGCTATCGATGTGTCGCGGGTGATAAACATTTCCTCGGCCGTAGAGCCGGAGTTTCGCGTGCTTGCGCTTACTCCGGCGCAAAAGCAGGATTTCCGCCAGCGCTATCAATTGCCAGAAACATTTATGATGACATTGGCTATGATCGAGCCGAGCAAGAATATTGAGACATTGATTAAAGCCTATAGCCAATTACCCGAAACGTGGCGAAATGGCTGCCCGTTGGTACTGGCCTGCAAAATCCGCCCGGCCGAACTTGCTCAAATTCAGAGGCTGAGTGCCAGATGTGGGCTAACGCCTGAACAGGTACTGTTTACCGGTTATTTACCTGACAGTGATCTCATCATTTTGTACAATCTGTGTAAACTGTTTGTTTTCCCCTCACTCCATGAAGGATTTGGCCTGCCGCCGTTGGAGGCAATGAGCTGTGGTGCGCCTACTCTTTCGTCAAATGCTACTAGCTTGCCGGAGGTTATTGGCTGGCCTGAGGCTATGTTTGACCCGACAGATATCCAAGCCATGCGCGATAGTATGTTACGTGCGTTGGAGGATGAAGATTATTATCAGCAGCTGAAAAATCATGCTCTGACGCAGGCGGCAAAATTCTCCTGGGATCGTACCGCCCAGCTGGCATTGGCAGGATTTGAGCGCGTAATGAATAGTCAGATGGTGTTATCACCGCCGCAGATGGACGCCAGGCAATTCACCGCCGTGGCCATTGAGCGTCTGGTATCTAGGGTTACTCTGAATCAAGAAAGTGATCGATTGGGCGTTGCCTGGGCGCTGGTGCAAAATGCGTTCAGTGAGTCAACGCCACGGCTGCTGGTTGATGCCTCGGCGATGATGGCGCTGGGCGATACAGCCGCTGCCCCCCTGACGCATCGACTGATTACCACGTTGCTGTCGACTGGGATTGCGAATTATTCATTACGGGTCGTCTATGCCTTGCAGGAGGGCGGCTACCGTTATGCCGTGGTCAATCAAGACGGTCATCTTGCCGCCGCGCGCGCGCAAGATGACCCCGTCCTTTTTGCCCGGCGGGACGTGCTGCTGGTGGCGGAACCACAGAATCGGTTAAGTGCCAGGCAGCAGGCGGAGCTTGACGCTCTGGTCAGATCTGGAACGCAAGTGGTGTTCTGGTTGTCTCATGATGAGCTGGCCGCGCCATTGCTTGCGACGTCGCAACAGGCGTGTCCACCGGATGATGCCGGTCTGCGGGCGATGTTTGTTTATGCCGATCGTATTATTTGCCCTTCATCCGCCATCGCCGCGGAACTGCAGCGTTGTCTGACGCAATGGGCTAAGCAGATTGCCCTTAACCCGGCGCTAGAGATTGACAGTCTGGAGGCCGACGATATGCCAGCTACCGCTGGCGACGACATTCAACAGTTGATTGCGCGGTTACCGCTTGCCGCCCCGGGGACATAGCCGCGGGAGCACGACGGCCGGTGCGGCTGTTGACGATAGTTTGCCCGGCATTTGCGCCGGCGTCGCGCCGATAGCTTCAGGATTAGGATCCCACGCATGAAAATAATGTTCGCTACCGATGCGATAAAATACCCGTTAACCGGGATTTGCCGTTATGCATTGGAGCTTGTGCACCAGCTAGGGCGTATGCCTGAAGTAGACGATCTGCGATTTTTTAACCGGTTACAGGTAGAGACCTCCCTGCCGGAATATCAACGTGAGTCGGCATTGCTCCCACGGGCTTGGAGTACATGGCTGCAACGGCGTGGCGCCGTGATCGAAATGTACAGACTCGCGTTGCCACTTTGTCAATGGCGCGCGCTCCGTGATTATCGTGATTACATTTACCACAGCCCGAATTATTACCTGCCGGTAGGGATGCCGCGTGCGCTCACCACTTTCCATGATATTTCCGTTTTTACCTGTCCTGAATACCACCCACCACAACGGGTACGGTATTTGCGTAAAGCCATGCTGTCCAGCCTGCGTCGCGCCAGCCGCATCATTACCGTTTCCGAGTTCTCCAAACATGAGCTGGCGGCGTATTTCAATTATCCGGTTGAGAAGATTGATGTTACGCCCTTGGCGTGCAGCAAATCGTTTTATCCCCGCGCCGAGGAAGCGGCGGCGCCGCTCATGGCGCGGTTGGGTATCGATTATGGTGGCTATACCTTATTTACCGGCACCATTGAGCCACGCAAGAATTTGGCGGTGTTGCTTAACGCCTATGAGCAACTTCCTCAAGCGTTGCGGCAGCGCTATCCGCTGGTGTTAAGCGGTTATAAGGGCTGGGGCAGCGGTGCCGAGCATCAGCGCTTTGAGCGCGGCAGTCGTGAAGGGTGGGTTAAATATCTGGGCTATGTTGCGCAAGAGGAGCTACCGATTTTATTTGCCGCCGCGCGCTTATTTGTGTTTCCCTCATTGTATGAGTGATTCGGCTTGCCGGTATTGGAAGCTATGGCGTCAGGCGTGCCGGTGGTGTGCTCGAACGCGGCGTCGCTGCCGGAGGTGGCGGGGGATGCGGCGTTCATCTGTGAACCGCGGGATGTCGACGCCTTAAGCGCGGGGATCGCGCCGGGGCTGCAAGACGAGGCGTGGCGTACACAGGCCCGGGTCGCCGGTCTGGCCAACGTGCAAAAGTTTTCCTGGCAGCGCTGCGCGCAGGATACGATGAAAGCTTATTTAAAGGTTTGATGGGGTCTATGCTGAAAGTCTTACATTTTTATAAAACCTACTATCCCGACTCTTACGGCGGCATTGAGCAGGTCATTTTTCAGCTGTGCGAAGACGCCCAAGCCTACGGTATCGATTCAACCGTACTGGCGCTGAGCCCACGTGGCCACGGCGCGCTGATGCCGCTGGGACAGCATCATACCGCTTATAGCGCCGTCAATTTTGAATTCGCTTCCACGCCGTTTTCATTTGGCGCCATTGCGCGTTTCCGTCAACTGGCGGCCGAGGCCGATGTGGTCCATTTCCACTTTCCCTATCCTTTCATGGACATGGTACATTTTTTGGCGGCGAATACCAAACCCACCGTGGTATCCTACCATTCGGATATTGTGAAACAGAAATTCATCCTGAGAATGTATACGCCGCTGATGCGCTATTTTCTCGGCGATGTCGATCGTATCGTCACCTCCTCACCGAACTATGTCGCCACCAGCCCGGTATTGCAGCGCTACCAAGCCAAGGTGTCGGTGATCCCCTTCGGGCTCGATCGTGCGTCTTATCCGCCGCAGGATAAGGCGCGCCAGGCCCAGTGGCGCAGCCGGTTCGGCGAGCGCTTCTTTCTGTTCATTGGTGCGTTTCGTTACTACAAAGGCTTACATACGCTGGTCGAAGCGGCGCGTAGCGCGCCTTATCCCATCGTTTTGATCGTCGTGGGACCAATGGAAGCGGAGATGAAAAAACGTTGTGCCGAATTGGGGCTGAAGAACATGCATTTTCTCGGCGCTTTGCCGGATGTGGACAAAGCCGCGCTGCTGGAAAGTTGCTATGGGTTGGTTTTACCGTCACATTTACGCTCGGAAGCGTTTGGCATTACGCTGCTGGAGGGGGCGATGTATGGCAAGCCGCTAATCAGCTGTGAAATCGGCACCGGCACCACCTATGTCAACGTCCACCGGCAAACCGGTCTGGTGGTGCCGCCGGCGTCGCCGGCGGAGCTGACGGATGCTATGCGCTAGCTTTGGCAGGATCCCGCCCTGGCCCGGCGCTATGGCGAGCAGGCGCGCGAGCGTTTTAACGCCTTATTTACCTCCACGCGGATGGTCAGTAGCTATGCTGATATTTATCGCGAACTGGCGGGGCACGATTAAGGAGTGCGAAGCTATCGCACCAATCACTACCCGCGAGACACTTGCTTAGATTAACATATAATATACATATAGACCTGTTCGCCGGACGTCGGCGGCAGGGGTCATCCTTACTACAGGAGTTGCTTAATGTCCACACAACAGATAGGCGTCGTCGGTATGGCGGTTATGGGGCACAACCTGGCGCTTAACATCGAAAGCCGCGGTTACAGCGTATCCATCTTTAACCGGTCGCGCGAAAAGACCGATGAAGTGATCGCGGAAAACCCGGGGAAAAAGCTGGTGCCCTATTATAGCGTGGAGGAGTTTGTCAATTCGCTGGAGAAACCGCGGCGTATTCTGTTGATGGTCAAGGCCGGTAAAGGCACTGATAAAACCATTGACTCGTTGAAACCGTTTTTGGAAAAGGGTGACATCCTTATTGACGGCGGCAACACCTTTTACAAAGACACCATCCGCCGCAACCGCGAGCTGTCTGAAGAAGGGTTTAACTTTATCGGTACCGGCGTGTCCGGCGGTGAAGAAGGGGCGCTGAAAGGGCCGTCAATCATGCCCGGTGGCCAGAAACACGCCTATGAGCTGGTGGCGCCTATCCTTGAGAAAATTGCCGCGCGTGCCGAGGGTGAAGCTTGTGTAACCTACATCGGTCCCGATGGCGCCGGCCATTACGTCAAAATGGTGCATAACGGCATCGAATACGGCGATATGCAGCTGATTGCCGAAGCGTATGCGCTTTTGAAAAACGCGCTGGGCCTGAGCAATGAGCAGCTGGCCAGCATCTTCAGCGAATGGAACAAAGGGGAGCTGAGCAGCTACCTGATTGATATTACGAAAGATATTTTTACCAAGAAGGACGATCAGGGCAATTATCTGGTCGACGTCATTCTGGATGAGGCGGCCAACAAAGGCACCGGAAAATGGACCAGCCAGAGCTCGCTGGATTTGGGCGAACCGCTGAGTTTAATCACCGAGTCGGTGTTTGCGCGCTATCTGTCGTCGCTCAAACAGCAGCGCGTGGCGGCATCCATGGTGCTTTCCGGCCCGCAGAGCGTAGCGTTTAGCGGCGACAAAGCGGACTTTATTGAAAAAGTGCGTCGCGCGCTTTATCTGGGCAAAATCGTTTCTTATGCGCAGGGTTTTTCTCAGCTGAAAGCCGCCTCGGAAGAGAACCAGTGGAGTCTGAATTACGGCGAGATTGCGAAAATTTTCCGCGCCGGTTGCATTATTCGCACCCAGTTCCTGCAGAAAATTACCGACGCCTATGCCGAGGATGCGGCGATCGCTAACCTGCTGTTGGCGCCGTACGTCAAAAAGATTGCCGATGACTACCAGCAGGCGCTGCGCGATGTGGTGGCCTATGCGGTTCAGCACGGTATCCCGACGCCGACCTTCTCTGCCGCTATCGCTTACTATGATAGCTACCGATCCGCCGTTCTGCCGGCCAACCTGATTCAGGCCCAGCGCGACTATTTTGGCGCCCATACCTATAAGCGTACCGACAAGGAAGGGGTGTTCCACACAGAATGGCTGGAATAACCGCTTCCGCTACCGCACAGGCGCGATGAGTGCCGCACGGAAGACGTCGGAAGCCGCATTCTCCTGCGTCAACTGAAAGCAAACAGCGTTACCGGCCGGTTTTACCGGCCGTTTTTTTGTCTTGCCGGTGGTGACGGGATTTGAAACGAGTCAATTAGGGTGAAACCGTGATGTTTTGCGCTGACAGGCCTGGCTATACTGCGGGCCTTATTCTGGAAGCGATTACAATTAAAAGGAATCATCCATGCTTCGTTCGTTGCTCATTCATCGCGGAGGCGCCCGGCATAACGCCCAGCACAATGCCGGGCTCAACGCCGGGAACGCACATATTCAACCTAATACGGCCCCGCCAGGGAGAGCGGGCGGGGACGACGACATTGCCGCGACCGCCATGGGGACCCCCTTCCATACCCGGGGTTTAAACGTTACTCAGGCCGCGCTGCCCAATTACTTGCGGCGTATCGAACATGGCTGCGTAATGAACAAGCTTCGCGGTTTTGGCCAGGGCCGCTTGGCGGACACCGCCACGCGCGCTGAACGCAGAGGGGCGCAGGTGAACGTCTCGTGCGCTAAATGGATTAGCACGGCGTACAACGCCGCGCGCGCCGAACGCGGTGGCGCGATCCTTAGAGAGGCGCCCCGGCCTATGTCAACGCAGAATGAAACATCGACTGTCGCACCGGCGTTGCCGCCCATGGCTGCTGCCGGTGGAACGGCGCAGCATAAGATCCAACGGCAAACTAACGCCGGAGCTTTATCGGGCCGCGCCGCGTTGCCATGGTCGGTAGACACTGTCACCCCTCCACGTCACGATACGTTTTTGCCCGTCGTTAACCGGGCTACTGTTCAACCTGCTGGTCAGCCCCAACACCGCCAGGCGTTTGTCGCGATGGCCCTGCAGTGGGCATTTCCCCATGGCGGCGTCGCGTCATCCGCGCCGTCTGCCGGCTCGCGCGCGGCCGACGTTGATGATACTCCGCCGCCGCTGCCGCCAAAGCGGCGAAGCCGCGCCGTGGTTTCCTCCCGACCGGCGCGCGCCGCGTCATCCGCGCCGTCTGCCGGCCCGCGCGCGGCCGGCGTTGAGGATCTTCCGCCGCCGCTGCCGCCCAAGCGGCGAAGCCGAGCCGTGGTTTCCTCCCGACCGGCACGCGCAGCGCCATCGGCCGCGGCGAAGGTGAGCGCTACGGCGCGGTTCGACAAGATGATGGATTGGCTTGGCCGGGAAGGACGGCGTGGCGTGGCATACCGATTGCCCGCAGACCAACAGCATAGGGCGGTGACACCGCTGGTCGGGCAACTGTTTCACGCAATGGACACAGAGCAGGTGTCGGAATTGTATGACGCGCTATTGGCTTTAATTGACCGCTGGCCGCCTCTTTTGCAACCGGCGGTGTTACAGGATCTCAGTGAGCAGGCTTTTGGTCACCTACCAGAACAGCGATTAGCGGAGCATTGCCAGCGCTGGCTGAATCGGTTATCGGGTTTGGCGCCGTTGGCCAAAGATGACCTGCTGGAGCATATCGCCACCCATTTTGCCGCCGTCCCGGCCGACGATGGTTTGGCGGTTTTCCAGCGTCTGGTTGAGCTGAGCCGCAACGCCCCAAGACCGATCCTCAGCCTGCTGGCGCGGCGGCTGGAAGGGTTGCCCACGGCACTGCGCAACTTGGCGCAGCAAATTTTACTCGGTTGTCCATATTTGGCCGCCGATGTGCGGCAAGAATTGAACGCCGCGCAACAGGCAGCAGCTGCGGCCGGGAGCGGCGCGGCGTCAGTGGACTCGGGTATCGGCAGCATTGCCACCTGAGGCGGCCATTACCCTTAATAAGGTTGCCGCCTTGGCTACCCTGGCGGCCGGCAGGTCAATAGCGTTAAAGTTGGCAGTTGGCAGATGCCCACTGCCAACTGTCGGCATCCCCGGCGCGCGACTCATCGTTTACCGATGAGCGCGCCGCTTAACGTGCACATCCCGGGTGCGTGATAGGTACATGCGCGCCTGCGCCAAAGAGGACGTTTCACGCCTGACAATCACGCCTGCCCACCGTATTACCCGCCGGCCGCATTACCCGCCGTGCCGTATTACCCGCTGCGCTGTATTACCCGCCGTGCCGTATTACCCGCTGCGCTGTGTTACCAGCCGCACAACGCGCCGTTAGCGGTGACGTTCGCGCAGACGGCCGATCACCCGGCTTAAATCCAACTCCTGATCCTGCAACAGCACCAGCAGATGATAAAGCAGATCGGCCGCCTCATTGGTCAGCTCCTCCTTGTCGTGCACCGTAGCGGCCAGCGCGGTTTCCACTCCCTCTTCGCCGACTTTCTGGGCGATGCGTTTTGTGCCGCTGGCGTAAAGGCTGGCGGTGTAGGAACTTTGCGGATCGGCGTTTTTACGCGCGCCGAGCAGCGTTTACAGCGTGTAAAGGAACCCCCAATCGCTGGCGGCGGGATGGAAACAGCTGCTGGTGCCGTTATGGCAGGTTGGCCCTTGAGGATGGGCCAAAATCAGTAGCGTATCGTTGTCGCAGTCAGGGTGAATGCTGACCAACCGCAAAACGTTGCCGGAACTCTCGCCCTTGGTCCACAGCCGGCCCTTACTGCGCGAGTAAAACGTCACCTGACCGGATTGCTCGGTCGCCTGCAGCGCATCGGCATTCATATAGCCCAGCATCAAAACCTCGCCGGAGACGGCGTGTTGGACGATAGCGGGCAGCATACCGCCGGTTTTTTGCCAATCCAGCTGCTGGTGCTGTTGTTCGGTTAACATAATCTGATTTCCACTCCCTCTGCCGCCAAAAACTGCTTTAATTCACCGATATTAATGATCTGCTTATGGAACACCGACGCCGACAGCGCGCCGTCCACCTGCGCCTCGCGAAACGCTGCGAGAAAATGCGCCATCGTGCCGGCGCCGCCGGAAGCGATAAGCGGAACGTGGCAGCGTTCCCGGACCTGCCGCAACTGCGGCAAATCATAGCCATTACGCACGCCGTCCTGATTCATCATATTCAAAACGATTTCCCCCGCGCCGCTGTACTTCCTCTACCCAGTCCAGGGTTTGCCATGTAGTGATGCGGGTGCGGGTTTCGTCGCCGGTATATTGATTGACCTGATAACGCCCGCTCGCGGCGTCGAACCAGGTATCGATACCGACGACAATACATTGGACGCCAAAGCGATCCGCCAGGCGGCTGATGAGCGTTGGGTCCGCCAGCGCCGGGGAATTAATCGAAATTTTGTCGGCACCGTAAGAGAGGATTTCGCCGGCCTGCGCCACGCTTTGGATACCTCCCGCCAAGCAGAAGGGTATATCGATGACCTCGGCTATCCAGCGCTTGTCCACCACCCGGCCGTCGGCGGAGGCGGTGATATCATAGAATACCAGCTCATCGGCCCCTTCTTCGGCATAACGGCGCGCCAGCGGCACAATATCGCCGATAATTTCGTGATTTCGGAATTGCACCCCTTTTACCACCAGGCCCTGCCGGACATCCAGACAGGGAATTATGCGTTTTGCCAGCATGCCAGGCGCCTCCGCCACGGTGAATTTATTTTCCAACAGCGCGCGGCCGACGATGACGCCCTGCACGCCGCTGTGGCGAAGCTGGGCGATGTCCGCCAGGCTGCCGATGCCGCCGGAAGATTAAAAAGCGATATCGGGCCAGGCGTCGCACAGCGAGCGATACAGCGACACATTGCTGCCCGCCAGCGTGCCGTCGCGGGAGATATCTGTACACAGCACATGCTTCAGCCCGAGCGGGCGATACTGTGCTATTACCTCTTCCAGCATCGCGCCGGAATCTTCCTGCCAGCCGCTTATCGCCACCCGGCGCTGGCCGTCGTCGTCGATGCGCACGTCCAGCGCCAATACCAGCGCATCAGGGCCGAAACGTTCAAACCAGCGCTGTACCTCCTGCGGCTGGCGTACTGCGGTGGAGCCGACCACCACACGGGTGGCGCCCGCCTCCAGCAGCGACTCGACATCCGCCGCGCTACGGATACCGCCGCCGACCTGCACCAGCGCCGTCGCCACCCCGGCCAGTAGCCGGGCCAACAGCGGGATCTGGCGCGCTTGCGGACTGCGGGCGCCGGTTAAATCCACCAAATGCAGCACCTCGTCGCCCTGGCTGAGGTAATCTTGTAGCCGCAGCAGAGGATCGACGCCGTAATGGCGTTGAGTCTGATAATCGCCCTGATGCAGCAGCACGACGGCGCCATCAATCAAATCCAAAGCGGGTATAATCACCGGTTACATCTCCAAAAAATTTTTCAGCAGATGGCGGCCGGCGGCGCCGGAGCGCTCAGGGTGAAAATGCACGCCGAAGAAATTATCCTGCTCCACTGCGGCGGTAAACGGCGCGCCATAGCTGGCCTGGGCAATGGCGGCGGCGCACAGCGGCATGGCATAACCGTGGACGAAATAAAAATAACTGCCGTCGTCAATGCCGCGGAATAGGCGATTGCCGGCCTGCGGTCACCTGATTCCAGCCCATATGGGGCAGCGGCAGACCGACGTCCGCCATGCGCGTGACCGGCGCGTCGATAATGCCGAGGCAAATTCCCAACACCGGCTGGGTGCAGGCTTTAATCAGCGCAATGAGTTCCCGCTCGCGCAACTGATCCATGGCCGCCCGGGCGGTGCCGACGCCAGGCAAAAATAATTTGTCCGCCTGCAACCATGTTTGATGCAGAGTGCAACACTTTTTTGTGTCGACACCCGGCGCTTTCGCGACCGCTTCGCGTTAAGCTTATCGGAAGCGGGAGAACAAACGGGAGCGGGCGCAATGAAAAAAGTGGCGATTGTCGGATTGGGCTGGCTGGGAATGCCGTTGGCGCTATCTTTACTGGCCCGCGGCTATCAGGTGGTGGGCACCAAAACGCGGCCGGACGGTGTCGATGCGGCTCGCATGAGCGGTATCGAATGTTATCAACTGAACCTTACGCCGCTGCCGGAGGCCGATCCGGACGATCTGGAGGCGCTGTTCCAGGCGGATGCGCTTATCATTACGTTGCCCGCCAGCCGCACGGTGGAGGGAGCCGAAAACTATTTTCTGGCGGTCCAACAGGTGGTGGACAGCGCACTGGCGGCCGCGGTGCCGCGCATTATTTTCACCAGTTCGACATCGGTGTATGGCGAGGGACCCGGCGTGAAGCGCGAGGAAAGTCCGACCGCGCCGTGCTCGCCGGCGGGCAGGTGTCTGGTCGAGCTTGAGAACTGGTTGCATCAATTACCCCACACCTCGGTGGATATCCTGCGCTTGGCGGGATTGGTAGGGCCGGACCGCCACCCGGGCCGCTTCCTGGCGGGGAAACAAGGCCTGCCTGGGGGCGGGCAGGGGGTCAATCTGGTCCAGCTGGCGGATGTTATCAGCGCCATTACCCTGCTGCTTCAGCTGCCGCGCGGTGGCCATCGCTATAATTTATGCGCGCCCGGGCATCCCGCCAAGCGGGATTATTATCCGACCATGGCCCGTGCTTTAGGCCTGCCGCCCCCGGTCTATCTGGCTGACAGCGGCGCGGTTGAGGGCAAAATTATTGACGGCAGCCGGATTGCTAAAGAGCTGGGCTTTGATTATCTCTATCCCGATCCTGCTTCCATGCCATTAGCCTGACGCAATAAGGTCCGGCTGCGATTTACCAGCCGGCGGGCTTACCGCTATGGTTGATGAGGGGCGTTGTTGTTTCTTACGCCGCACTCACGTCGCTCTTAAACGCGCCGGCCACAGGCGTTAGCAGGTGACCTATGGAAAATCTGGCAGATAGCCCGGCGGTTTTCGACCACGGACCGGCAGTGAGTCGAACCAGCGCGTTCCAGCGCGAAGTTATGGCGTATCTGGAACGCTATCCTCATACCCGGCAGGTGGAACTCCTGCTAACGGATCTTAACGGTAGTTTTCGCGGTAAACGTGTTGCCCTTTCCAGCGTGCGCAATTTGCGCCACGGTTTTTATTTTCCCGCCTCGGTGTATGCCATGACCGTAACCGGTGAAACGGTTGCGACCGCCGGCCTTCTTGGCGCGGAAGGCGAACCAGACCTGCTTTGTTTACCGCTGGCAGGCTCCCTTAAACCCTCCGCCGCCGATCCGGCCCATTGCGCCCAATTTCAGTTAACCATGCAAGATAACGACGGTCAGCCTTTCGAGGTTGAGCCGCGTAATGTGCTCAACCGCCTCTGGCAGCAATTGCGCGCGCGCGGGCTTTATCCGGTGGTGGCGGCGGAGCTGGAATTTTATCTGCTGGACCGACGGCGTAATGCGGCGCAAATGCCGCAGCCGCCCCGTGAGCACCAGGGGCAGACGCGTCAAAAACAGTGCCAGGTGTATTCGCTGGATAGACTGGATTGCTGTAGCGCGGTGCTGGACGACATCGCCCGGCTGGCGCGCCTTCAGGGGTTACCCACGGAGGGGGGGCGGTCGCGGAATCCGCGCCGGGGCAGTTCGAGATCAATCTCGCCCATAGCGACAGCGTGCTGGAAGCTTGCGATCGGGCGTTGCAGTTGAAACGGTTGGTGCGTCGGGTGGCGGAGCAACACCGATTGACCGCGACCTTCATGAGCTAAACCCTATGAAGCCTGGACCGGCAGCGGCCTGAATATCCACCTCAGCTTGCGGGATGCCGCAGGCAACAATGGTTTCATCGGTCCGCATGGGCGCCCGTCGCCGCTGATGGCGCGCGCTATCGCCGGCATCGTGGATTTGTTGCCGGCCTCCATGGCGCTGCTGGCGCCCAACGTTAACGCCTTTCGCCGCTTTCAGCCGGGCGGTTATGTCCCGCTGCGCGCGAATTGGGGCTTCAAAAATCGGACGGTGGCTGTGCGTATTCCTTGTAGCGATGCGGATAATTGCCGTCTGGAATACCGCGTCGCGGGGGCCGATGCCAACCCATATTTAGTCGTGGCGGCGCTGCTGGCCGGCATCTTACACGGGCTGGACGGCAACGCGCCGTTGCCGGCGAGGGTACGTGGCAATGGGGCGCTGGCAGGGGGAGAACCGCTGCCGCTGCGTCAGAGTGAGGCCCTGACGGCGTTCGCCAATGATACCCGCCTGCAGGCCCTGCTCGGTGAGCGTTTTTGCCGTCTGTTTCATACCTGTAAAGCCGCCTAGCTGCGTCAGTTCGAGCGGCGGGTGACGACCACCGAAATTGACTGGATGCGGAACAATGCCTGAAGCGGCGCGGCTTGCCATCCCGGCGTCGCTGTAGCAAAATACCGCCCGAAAAAAAACCGGCGCCTCGCAGCGCCGGTTTTTTCATCGTTGTTTCGCGCAGATTGGCAGGCGCGCGACATGTTGTTACCCGATGAGGCGCCTTCGCGCGTGCATGAGGACGTAAAGAGCTATGGGGCAGAATGTGATGGCAGGGCCGGCGACCGCCGAACGCGCTACGTTAAGAAAAACCCTGACCTTGTTTCAGGTGGTGGTGATAGGCCTGGCCTACCTGCAACCGATGACCTTGTTCGATACCTTCGGTATCGTCTCCGGCCTGACCGACGGGCATGTGGCGACCGCCTATGCGGTAGCGTTGTGCGCCGTGCTGTTCACAGCGCTCAGCTACGGCAAGCTGGTCAGTCGCTTTCCCTCGGCCGGCTCGGACTATACCTACGCGCAAAAAGCTATCAGCCCCGGCGTCGGCTTCATGGTGGGGTGGTCGTCGCTGCTGGATTATCTTTTTATGCCGATGATCAACATTTTGTTGGCCAAAATTTATTTGCAGGTGCTATTTCCGTCGTTGCCGGCATGGATTTTCGTCGCGGCGCTGATCGCGATGATGACGCTGTTCAATTTACGCGGCATCCGTCTGGTAGCCCATTTCAACGGCCTGATTGTGGTGCTGCAGGTCGCAATTATTCTGGTGTTTCTGGGACTGGTTATCCGCGGTGTGATGCAGGGGGAAGGCAGCGGCACGCTGGTGAGTATGACGCCGTTTTGGTCTGACAACGCCCACCTCATTCCCATGATAACCGGCGCCACGATCCTGTGTTTCTCGTTCCTGGGTTTTGACGGCATCAGTTCGCTCTCGGAAGAAACGCCGGATGCCGGACGGGTGATCCCCCGGGCGATTTTCCTGACGGCGCTCGTCGGCGGCATTATTTTTATTATTGTCTCCTACTTTTTGCAGCTGTTTTTCCCCACCATTGCGCGCTTTCACCATCCTGACGACTCGCAGCCGGAAATCATGCTCTACGTGGCGGGGAAATTGTTTCAGTCGGTGGTGCTGTGTTTTTCCTGTGTAACGGGTGCTGGCGTCCGGCATGGCGTCCCATGCTGGCGTTTCAAGGCTATTGTATGTCATGGGGCGCGATGGCGTATTTCCGGCGCGCTTTTTCGGTTTTGTCCATCCCACCTGGCGCACGCCTGCCCTCAATGTACTGCTGGTGGGCCTGATTGCTCTGTCGGCGGTGTCATTTGATCTGGTCACCGCGACCGCGCTGATTAACTTCGGCGCGCTGGTTGCGTTCAGCTTCGTCAATCTGTCGGTTATCGCGCAATTCTGGCTGCGGGAACAGCGTCGCCGCCATTGGCGCGATCACCTGCACTATCTGTTGCTGTCGCTGGTTGGGCTGCTGACGGTAGGCCTGCTGTGGCTTAATCTGGAAGCCAGCTCCATGATGCTCGGTCTCAGTTGGGGTGCTACGGGCGTGGTGTATCTGCTGTTGATGACGCGCGGTTTTCGCCGCGCGGTGCCGCAATATCGTGAAGAGATGGCGGGGTAGCGCGGCGCCGCCGCCTTCCCGTTACAATGTCTGCAAATACTCGAACAGCGCGCGCAGTAGCCGCGTTTTGTGCTCATCCCCTTCATGGGCCAGATACAGCGTCTCCAACTGCTGCACATAGGCCTCCAGCCGCGGCTGGGTGAAGCGGGTCTTGCGGTGCTCAAGCCAGCGTAACTGCTCATCGTGGTCCAGCGTGTGGGGGAAATTGCGTGCGCGATAGCGGAACAGCAACGGCTTCAGGCGCGGGTCGACAAAGCTGATATCCAGCGTCGGCAGATTTCCCGACGCGGTGGCGAGAATAATCTCCATCGCGGCGCGGTCGGCATCGCTGAAAAAGCCATCATACAACTGAGCATCCACGTCATCCGAAGGCGTAAAAGGCGCGCTTTCGGCAAACAGCGCCACCACTTTCTCGCGCAGTTCCGGCCGCGCGCGCAGCCAGGTTAAATTCTCCAGACAGCGTTGACGCTGAATGCCGAGGCGTTCGGCATCCATTGGCCGTAGCGTATTGGCGGGCGCCAGCACCGGGCACTTATTCAGGTGCACCAACTTCAAGTGAACCGCGGCATTGTCACCCAGCGCGTCGCGTCGCGTGTACAGCCGGGTACGCAGTGCATCGCTGTCCAAATCCGCCAGCACCTGCATATCGCCACCGAGATCGCACACGATAAGCGCATTCGGATTGTCGGGATGCCAGGCGAGCGGCGCAATCCAGGCGGTATTGCCCCGGGCGGCGCCAAACATGCCCGAAACATGCACCAGCGGTTTCATCGTTGCGATGTCGACAAGCGATTTCAACGGTCGCTTACCGCGGTGGCGGTAGAGATAGTCAAACAGCTTCGGCTGCGCCTGACGCATCAGTTTGGCCATCGCCAGAGTGGCATAGACGTCGGCCATGGCATCATGCGCGTTGGCATGTTCAATCCCGTTAGCTCGGGTCAGATTCTCAAGCCGGAAGCTGGGCAGCCCGTCGTCATTCAGCGGCCATTCGATGCCGTCGGGGCGCAGGGCATAGCAGGCGCGCACCACATCGAGCAGGTCCCAACGGGAATTACCCTGCTGCCAGCTCCAGCCGTAGGGATCGTAGAAATTGCGATAAAACAGGTTGCGGCTGACTTCATCGTCGAAGCGAACGTTGTTGTAACCTAAGATGCAGGTGTCGGGTACGCTGAATAATTGATGAATACGGCGGGCGAATTCCGCTTCTGTGACACCGTCACGCAAGGCCTGCTGGGGTGTAATGCCGGTAATCAGCACCGCCTCCGGGTCCGGTAAATAATCATCGGTCGGACGGCAAAAAAAGACCTCCGGCTCGCCCAGGGTCTCGAATTGGCTGTCGGCGCGGATCCCGGCGAACTGCGCCGGCCGGTCAAGAGCGTGGTGCTTACCAAACGTTTCGTAATCGTGCACCAGAAAGGTGGGTTGCTTTAACGGGTTAGCCATGTTGTGCCCCCGCCCTGTTAGGGTAGTGAATTCCTTTATGAGTCATTTTTATGCCGTCCATTATGTTCACCGAGTTCCAGGTAGTCTGGTGCTGTCGTTGACGATGTTACCGCGATGATGCAGACGTGGGGAGGAGTAGATTCTGAACGTGCCATCAATGGCTGCGTACCCCTTCCCCCCCTCGAAGTTAACGTGTTTGGCCGGTTGACGCGGCGCAGTCTGTTCATTCACCGTCAGGAAAACTGACATTAACCTGATTTATGCCGGCGCGCCAATCATCCCCGTTCATTTACTTTATAGTTAATGGACTGTCTTTCGTTGACGGCGTTTCAGAAGTCGCCCGGCCCAGACCGCGACACGTTAACGACAGTGCGCCCGGAAGGATCCGCAGGAAATAAAACATCGCGTCAGCATAAAAACGGAATATTACCTGTATTTCAACCGATTGGGATGCGGAATGCCCGTATCCGTTGCTCACTAATGGTGATAATAATGACGTTTGAACAATTATTGCATGTACTCTCTGTGGAAACCCATCTCAATCTCGATGAAGCGATCGATAGCGGCGGCTGCACGTTGGAATTCGATAAGAATATCCGGGTGACGCTGGAGCACCATAACGGTTGCGTCTATATTTTCTCACCGGTAATGGCTATTACCGGTGAATTATCGGGGGACTTTTTCGCCTCCTTATTGCAGGTGCAACTCTTTGGCATCGCTACCCACCGTTGTTGGTTTGGTTACGATGTCGGTGGCCAGCGTATTATCCTGTTTTTTCTGATGGATCTGGCTTATAACAGCGCGCAAAGCGCACTGGAAAATATTGAAAATCTGATCGACCAGTCGCATTACTGGCTGAAAAATCTGCCCGATATTGCTTGCCATCTTGGCGTACATGGCGCACCGCGGTCAACAAACCACTTTGCTGTGAGGTGATTATGGAACCTGTCTCCCGCGCTGGTTTTGTCTTGCGCACCGCTACCTATGCCCTGTTGGATAAATCGACATGGTTGAATCAGTTAGCAAGCAGGATTACCTGCGGCAGTCTGAACCGCGATCGTCTGGCGGATGGTATTGCCGCCGATATGCTGCGTTTCGGGCAGGCGACGCTACAAGATACCGCCATGTTCAAAGATTATGACGCGGATTTGGTGGCGTTTGGCCGATCGGCATTGTTGGCCGAAACCCATCAGCAATGCAAAGACGGCGCCGCCAATTTCGTGCGGCACTTGTTGGCGTCCCGGGATTACCAACCCTGGCTCCAGACGTTGGCCGCCTCTCTCACTGAATTAATACCGCCGGAGGTGGCGGACCATCCGCTGGAAAGAGTGCTGACGGCGCTCAGTAGTCAGGAGAACGGCGAAGCCGTATTGCGCACGGGGCTACGCAATGCGTTGGCAGGGATAACCGGCGGGCGCTTGCTTACGGCACCGCTGATGGCGGCGTTCAAGCGGGCTGTCCTCGACACGAGCAAATATCCTCCCACGTTTTTCGGCCACCATGCTGCCGCATGGTATTTACGCCGACTGCTTGCCCCAGACGATAAATGCTCGCCGACGCAGCCGGTCAAAGCCTGGCTTCTCGCCTCGGGAGGAGATCTCTTCCGTATGCTGTATCGAAAAAAGGGTCTGATCTATCAGCGTTTGGGTTTCCTGCCGGCGGCATGCGATATCAATACCTTATTCGTCAGAAGTTTACCCGGCTCGCTTAAAGTCACCGCTGACATGACGCCGCAGGCCGTGACCCGTTTGGTGCTTAAAGCCTATGTGTGTGGTCAATTGCCGGCTATGGAGACGTCATTGTCGACGTTATCGACCCCGGTCGGCCAGAGGTTCCGGCTGCAGCGGGATAGCTTGTTGACCTTTCTCCGCCGTTTGCCGGACGCGGAAATCACCGCCACCCCCGCGATGCCGGATGAAATTGCTGCGGTGACCGCCACGTTAGCGCGGGAAGTCGAACCGGACGAACAACGGTGCCTTGATAGACGCCACGGTTTCGCGTTGCCGATAAAGCACCCGATGATGCGCGGCAAATGGGCAATAGACCCGGCGTTAGATCGGGCCTGGGAAGAGGGCATGGCGTTGAGGGTGCACCCGGCGGAACAGGATCTGCGGCTGTGGGTCCCAAGAGGCGTACAGGCGTGGCACAGCGCCTGGCATTATGCCTGCGGCGCCAGGTCGCCTTCCGCGCGGGACGATGCGCTGGCGCAGTTATCCGCGCTGGTGCAGGATAACGCGCTAAGTTTGCTGGCCCTCACCCGCCTGCTCAATCCCGCGGGTATCGTTGAGGCGGTCGGGCAGCGTATCCTGTCACAATTCGATGGTGGTCAGCCTGACCGGATAGTCTATCAAGGACTTTGGCTACAGTTGGCGAAACCGGCGGTAAGCTTTGAGGTCAGTCCGGGCGATGGCGTCAATGTCGCGGCAACCTTATGCTGGCAGGTTGTCGGCTTCAGACCGACTCCACGCTGTGAAAATACCCCTGGCGAGCCAGACGGAACGGCGACGTTATCGAGTACCGTACATATTCACTTGCGGCTAAATCAGCACGGCGTCGAGCAACACAGCTTCACGCTGGGGCCGGCCCGGCTGGTGCTGCGGAAAACCTGGCGCTGTGCCGTGCCGGAACCCTTGCCGGAATTGTCTGCGCGGCCGGAATCGATAACACCGCCGGTCAATATGATTGGCGAATTCGATTAATTGCGGCCCGCCATGTGAATGACACCGTTTGCGAGACACCGCCCAATCGAGGGACGATAATTCTTGACGACGCAAGCAAGCAATACCGGCTGAGTAGCGAAGCAGACTAAGGACGGGATTGACAGACATCGGCTGGCAATGGCCGCAGCTGGGCTGACAGGGCTAAATTGATAAAATGCGGTTCGGGGCCACGCGGGGCTAACCTCCGCGTACAGACATCCGCTTTTATCATGCCAGCCAGCGAAGAATGAGCGCAACAACAATCCAAAATAATAAGCAAACAATAAATACACCTCGCCAAGCAAAATAACGGGTCATCAAGATTCTACTGCGTAATTTGTGTATGGGATACATAAAAACGTAAACCAATATGAAATGTGCTAAGCCGGAAATACGATTGAACAGCCGACATCATAAACATACCGACCTAAACCGCAGTTGAATACCAAATAACAATCCTGAAAGGCGTGCATTTAAAAAAAGACAAGATGAAAACAAAGAATGGATTGTTCATCAGCCGGATAATCATGGTTCTCCATGAAACGGCAGAGTTTTTTTTGCGGGTGGACTATTATTTAACTGGGTTGGCAGCCATTTGACAACGGCTGTTAAGTTAAAGTGATTTTTCTTCATATTTAAAACGACCTTTTACTTTTAGGACGCGCTAGCGCCTTGTTTTTGTAAAGTGCAATGTAATTGTTTACTTTTGCATTAACAATCAGGTGTCTGGATGCGATCACCGCCAGCCGACGCCACCGATTCGTGCATTACCAGAACGCCAAAAAAAGAAGGGCAACCGTCGTGACGGAAGGCTGGTGTTTGCTCTGCATTTGGCAAAATGTCCTGCCGAAGCCGAAGCCGAAGCCGAAGCCGAAGCCGAAGCCAATACCGTTACCGTTGCCGATGCCTGTGCTACCGGCTGCGGTAACATCCTGTCGGTGGCGGTCAGTGGCTAACGCTAGCTGTCATTGCCAATGATCTCTGGCTCCCCTCCGTCCCCTGCAACGTCAGCATCCGGCTGCGGGCTGCCCATGTGATGCCGGAATGCTCTGTGACGCAACGGGCCGCCGGAATGGTCCCTGCACCTGCATCAATCTTGGCCGGCAAAGGGGCATCAAGATTGAGGAACGAGAAGCCCTGCACGCCATTGCGCGGGTAACGCCGCTTGCGCCGCACGCAAAGCGTCGCGGTGTTTGTCATCAATCCAGGGTCGCCTGGCAGACGGAACAAGGTGGGCGATGTCATAATTTGTATAAAAAATGATTTTATTATTATTGATTTTAATGGAATTAAAATTGACTAAAATAGTTATTTCCTTGGTTTTTGGTTACTCCGGCGTGCGTCTCGACAAAAAAATTTCTCCTCTCGAATACCGTATTTACCAGCATTATCGTATCGCCCATGGCCTGCGCATCGCTCTGGCGTTCGTGCTCACCTTCTTAATCGTGCGCCTGCTGGCGCTGCCGGAAGGCACATAGCCTCTGATTACGCTGGTGGTGGTCATTGGGCCTATCTCGTTTTGGGGCAATGTGCTGCAACGCGCGCTTCAGCGTATCGCCGGCACGGTATTCGGCGCCGCCTCGGGGCTTATTGCCCTGCGTCTGGAACTCATCTCCTTGCCGGTCATGCTGGTCTGGTGTGGTCTGGTAATGTTTTTCTGCGGCTACCTTACGCTCGGCAAACGCCCCTACATGGCGCTATTAATCGGTATCACGCTGGCCAAACGCTGAGCCGCAATATGGTCTGCGTGCTGGAAATGCAGATAGAAGCGTGGTGGGCCTCGCGCGAGAGCCACTTTTTGTTGTTAAACGCGACGTCGTTGCGCAGCACACAAATCAGAACCCTGCGGACGCTGGCTACGCTTGCGGAAGCGTTGCGCGAGGGGAATCCCGAGCCTATCGTCGCCAATAGCCAGGAGCTGGCCTCCATCGCGGCGGAGCTTCATCAAATGCGAGATCAGATAAATCAGCGCCATCAGATCGAAGCCCCGATTTATGGCTATGTGTGGCTGAGTCTGAAATTGGCCCAACAGCTGGAACAGCTGCTGTGTATCACACTTCGCCGGCCAATGCCATAACCGGCACCGCGCCCCGGTGGGCGCGTGGAGTCATAGGCCGGCCCAGCCCGTGCGCACAGATTTTTGCCATCGCCAAAAAGCGGGTAGAATAGGGGGTATGCCAAAGTGGTGCATAGCTGCTACTCTGTAAGCACGCAGCATTGCAAAGAATTTAACGTATCAGCTAAACAAGGAAACTGAAATGGATCACATTAAGCCTTCATTCCACGATGTCCTGGAATTCGTGCGCATGTTTCGCCGCAAAAACAAGCTGCAGCGCGAGATCGCCGACAATGAGAAAAAAATCCGCGATAACCAGAAGCGTGTGCTGCTGCTGGATAACCTGGGCGACTACATCAAATCGGGTATGTCCATTGAGGAAATCCAGGCGATTATTGGCAATATGCGTACCGATTATGAAGATCGCGTCGATGATTACATCATCAAGAACGCCGAATTGTCGAAAGAGCGCCGCGAGCTGTCGAAAAAACTGAAGGCAATCGGGGAAGTCAAGGCGCTCAGCACCGTGATTGATAAACAACCTTAAGTGCGGCAAAAGCTGCATTGGAGGTAGAAACAGCTACAGTAGGCCGGGCGCTCCCCGGCCTTTTTTATCGGGGTCTATAGCCTATGATATATTATGATTATTAATTGTTGATCGTTAAATATATATAGCTGATGCAGATAAATAAAATAACGCCGCGGAGAAAATGATGATAGCATTATCACCTTGCCTGTTAGTTTAATCACTACCAAGGAGTCAGGGCAGAGAATAATGGGGCTAACCCACTGAATTAAATTATTGATTTATTATGAATCTTGTTACTATTTTTTGTATTGATGACCGTGGCAAATGGAAGTTTCTGAGCCTGACGGAATTTTTACCGGTGCAAAAGGGCGTCAGCGGCGGCCTTGGTTCAAGGCGGATAAGTTCTCTCATGACCGTATATAAATATGATTCCGGTATAATATTACGTCCGGTTGTATTAATATTTTTATTGGTGGCATTACTTTATTGGCTAGGGAAATTACCTGGCACATTATCCCCTGCGGAAAAAAAAGGTGCAGCATCGTGCGATATGACCGAAGCGGTGCCGCTCTCCGCTCGGCGCACTCTCGACCAAGAGGGGCCGGGAATGCTGGCCTTTATGTCTGGCGCGGATCCGTCCTATTCCCAGATACCGAACTATTCGCCGGGTAATGCGCAATTAACCCAGTGGCGCCGGGCGAAGATTACCCCCGTCAGCGTGTGTTGCCAGAAGTTGTATTGCCGGATAAAGCTAAGGAAAATAATTTTTTTCAACCATATGAAAAAAATTCTGAAACGCGAAATCAGGCATTTTCTAAAATTTACGCGGCCAGATAAAAAAAATTAAAATGATGTGCTGAATTAATTATATGCATATTAATTTTATTGAAACCATTTGCCGGCGCACGCAATTTTTCTTGCGGCGACAATCGGATGATTGGCATACAGGGAGTGGTGACGAGGGCGGCCAGCATGTGGCTGGAGAGTTCGCACGCCGGCAACGTGTTGACGAAAAGAGAACGCTTCCCAGGCGCGTGCCATATGGGCATTGTCACCGGCCAGAGAGGCGGGCTTCGTCGCCGGCCGACGGTTAAGACGGCAACATCGCCAGCCGCCGGATGTTTTGCGCGATAACCGCCGCAGACACATCAAATTGCTGCCGCTCAAGTGGCGTAAAATCCAGCTCGATAATTTGCGCCACGCCGTCTTGCGACATCACCGCCGGTACGCCGATGGCCAGTCCGCGCTGACCGTATTCGCCATCCAGCACGCAGGAAACCGTTAGCGCGCGGTGGCTGCCGGTTAGAAGATTGCGGCAAATTTCGGCGATGGTGCCGGCGACGCCATAATCCGTGCAACCTTTCTGAGCGTAAATATCAAAGCCGGTTTTGCGGGTGCGTTCGGCCAATGCGGCAAAATCCAGCGATTGCCCGTTTTTGCCAAGGCTGAATTCTCCCAAGGGCATACCGTATACCGCGCAATGGGGCCACACCGGAAATTGGCTGTCGCCATGTTCCCCCACGATAAATGCATCGATACTTTGCGGCGCGATATCCAATTCCTCCGCCAAGAGACGGCGAAGCAGGGTGGTATCCAGCCAGACCCCGGTGCCCAGCACGCGATGGCGCGGCAGCCACGACAATTGCCATACCTGATAGGTAATAATATCGCATGGGTTGGTGGCGATAAGGAAAATGCCGCTAAAGCCACCCGCCATCATTTGCGGCACAATTTGCCCGACAATGCCGGCGGTGGCGTCAAGCTCATCCAGCCTGGTCTGGCCCGATTTCAAACTGCAGCCGGACACGGTAATAACGGCAATATCCACATTGGCGCAATCGGCCGCGCTGCGGCTGCTGACGGTTACGCGGCTCGGCATATAGGCCGCGGCGTCGGCCAGATCTTTGCGCTGACCGTCCATTCGCGATGGGTTAATATCCACCAGGATCAGTTCTTCACCAATCTGCTGGTTGAGCAATGCATAGGCGGCGGAGGCGCCGACATTACCGGTACCGATGATCATGACCTTACGTGGCTTCATACAGCGTCCTCGTCGCAATAATTACGGTGGCCATGGAGGCCACGCGCAGGCTACTCCAGCCAGAGTAAATGAACAATATCATGATTGACAAAATGCTATGCTAATTGCACTGGCTACCGCCATTGGGTGAGCACGAGGGGATCATGACGGCACAGTTTTTTCACTACGGCAGCAAAGAAACCGACTGGCTGGCCAAACGGGATAAACGCATGGCGGAGGCCATTGCGCATTTTGTGGTGCTCCAGCGCGGAATGGCGCCGGATTTGTTTGCCGCGCTTATCAGAAACATCGTCGATCAGCAAATATCCACGAAAGCAGCCTTAACGGTTAACGCTCGACTCCTGACGCTGGCCGGCGCTTTAACCCCGCAGCGGCTTGAGGCGCTGCCGGCGCAGGCGATTCAGGGCTGTGGCATGTCGATGAAAAAAGCATTGTACATTAAAGGGGCGGCCAGCGCCGCCATGAGCTGTGAGCTTGACCTTGGCACGATTGCGCAGGCGTCTGATGAGGAGGTGATCGCCACCTTGTCCCGCTTACCGGGCATCGGGATCTGGACGGCGGAAATGCTGATGATTTTCTCTCTGGGCCGGCCGAATGTGCTGAGCTGGGGAGATTTGGCCATTCGACGCGGCATCATGCATCTGTATCGCCACAAAACGTTGCCGCGGGAACGATTCGAGCGATATCGCCGCCGGACTATGCCGCGGGGTTGGCGGCACGGAAATCTGCTGTTTTTTGAAAGCGGTGGCGCGGGTGAGGTCAGCGGCAAAGGAGGGCGGCGCCACCGCAGGGCGTGCGCCGGGCGGTCCGCTGACGGGTCAGGCGCTAAGCCAGCCCAGCTTGATGACAAACAGAATCGACAACACAGTCAGCGCCACGTTCAGGTCGCGATAGCGGCCGGTCAGCAATTTCACCAGCGTCCAGGTGATAAAACCGAAGGCGATGCCGTTGGCAATCGAGTACGTCAGTGGCATGGTCAGGGCCGTTACGGTGACCGGGGCCGACACGGTGATATCTTTCCAGTCAATTTCCGCCAGGCCGGAGGTCATCAGCACCGCGACAAACAGCAGCGCCGGAGCGGTGGCGAAAGCGGGCACGCTTGAGGCCAGCGGGGCGAAAAACAGGCTGAGCAGGAACAGAATACCGACCACAATCGCCGTCAAACCCGTACGGCCGCCGGCGCTGACGCCCGCAGCGGATTCAACATAGCTGGTGGTGGTAGAGGTGCCCAGGAGCGAGCCAAACAAGGCCGCGGCGCTGTCGGCCACCAGCGCTTTGCCCATTTTAGGTATATTGCCCTGTTCATCTGCGAGTCCGGCGCGTTTGGTCACCCCGATAAGCGTGCCGGAGTTGTCGAAGACGTCCACGAACAGGAAAGCGAAGATCACGCTCACCAGCGAAATGTCCAAGGCGCCGAGGATATCCAATTGCATGAAGGTCGGCGCGATCGACGGCGGCATGGAGACCACCCCGGCAAACGGACTGAGGCCCACCGCGATGGACAGAAAAGTGATCGCCAGGATACCGATTAATACCGCGCCAGGGACCCGCCGCGCTTCCAGCACCACAATCACGATGAAGCCCAGCATGGCCAATAGCGGGCCAGGCCGGGTGAGATCACCCAGGCCGACCAGCGTCGCCAGGTTATCCACCACGATGCCGGCGCCCTGCAGCGCGATGATAGCCAGGAATAGCCCAATGCCCGCAGAAATCCCTGAACGCAGCGGCAATGGAATGCTGGTGATGATCCATTCGCGAATTTTGAAAATCGACAGCGCAAAGAAAATCAGCGCCGACAAGAACACCGCACCCAACGCGATTTGCCAGGTGTAACCCATGTGCAGGACCACGGTATAGGTAAAAAAGGCGTTCAGCCCCATTCCGGGCGCCAGGGCGATCGGGTAGTTGGCGATGAATCCCATCAGCATGGAGCCAATCGCCGCCGCAAGGCAGGTGGCGACAAACACCGAACCCTTATCCATGCCGGTGGCGCTGAGAATGGTCGGGTTGACGAACAAAATATAAGCCATTGCCAAAAATGTCGTCAGGCCCGCGACAATCTCGGTGCGTACCGTGGTGCGGTGGGCCGTTAATTTAAATAATTTTTCCAACATGTGTTTTAATCTCTGAGAAGATGTCTGCACTGCCCAAGCAATCGTTATGCCACTCTTCTGACACCGGCGCAGGACAGAAAAAAAACCGATTAAGGGTGATTAATCAGGTTCTCAACGGGCATGAAGGTCCCGCAGGCATTAACCCTCAGCGCGGAGGCGATAATGCGGTGCGGCAGTGTCACCCTGCTGGTGCCGAAGCACCAATGCAGGGCAAGCGCCCCCGGCCTGGCCGAAGTGGCGGCGGCGGGTGACTGACATGCCGGAGCGGCCACATCATATCGCCGGTAACGCTCAACGTCGATCATATTCTCCGCCACGACAAGATATTCTGTCGTCGCAGATGGGTCACGTGCCCGGCGGCAACGCAGAGCGGCGGCATGGGCAGACCCACTTCCGTGACGAAAGCGGGCGCGGGTAGCTCAACCCGTTGACCAACGCGGCGAGATGGGTAGCTTAACCCCAGGGACGAAAGTGGCGGCGTGAAGAGCCCAACTCCTGTAACGAAAGCGGCGGCGCGGCTAGCTCAGCTCCCGCAACGAAAGCGGCGGCGCGCTAAAGGACTGGCCGCTGACCCCAAGGGTGTCCAAGGTAGGTACTGGTGCGCAAATATTGCGGCCCGCGCAGAGTTCCGGCGCGGGGTAGCTAGCGGTAATAGCACGGCGCGCCGCTCCGGGCGGATAAAGAGGCGGGGCGGCGAGAAGGGTGTTACAGCATTTCGGGTTTGAACTGACCGCGCCGGCTGATGATATTCCCCGCCACCATAAACACGCCCTCGCCGGTATAATGCAGCGTCTGCGGGTGCTTCGGCCGTGCGGCGACATGGGATTTTACTATCTCGAAGATAAAAAAATTGTAGCGGTCCACCAGTTGATCATCAAACAGGCGGCACTCAAAGCAGGCGTGACATTCGGCGATAAGCGGCGCGCTGACCCGTTCTGCCTTCAGCGGTGTCAGATCATTTTCCTGGAATTTGTCCACCTCGGCGCCGTGGCTGTTACCTATCTTCACCACCTTATCGGTCAGATCGGTGGTGGGCAGATTAATAACGCATTCGCCGCTGTCTTGCACCAGAGAGAAACTGTGATTATTAGCGGCAATAACGCAGCCCAGCAGCGAAGGGGAAAATTCCAGCATCGTATGCCATCCCAGCGTCATAATATTGTTCTGGCCGCGGCAGTGCGAGGAGAGCAGCACAATAGTGCCCGGTTCCAGATATTGACGCGCTTTTTCCGTTGGGAAATCCCGTTTGCGGCTGTTCATCGCCAGTCTCTACGGCTCGGGTGGGAATGCTTTACGTCGCGGCTTGCCTGTCGGGACGGCGAGGCCGCGTTGCATCGCGCGCGAAGGCGGCGGCATGCAAAGCCCTCTCTGGTGATTAACCGCGCTGCCGATAACAACCGCAGCCGGGGGCGCATGACGCTACATTCTGCGTAGTGATAAGCATAGATCAATTATCCGGCGACGATGACCTCGGTCAATACCCGGTTTAACGCCTGGAGCGCCGGTTTATCCGCTGCGGCTTTATCCGTTATCAGCAGCGCAATACCGTTCGGGGGAGCGTAAACCGCGCGACTGGTGACGCCAAGCTTGCCATGGTCTGCCAGAATAACCAGTCGGGCCGCCAGCTGCGCCATCGCTCGCGCCACTTAGGCCTCCTGATGGTCATAGCTGCTGGCGCCTTCGCGCGCATCAATACCGACCGGCGACAGCATGGCAAAATCAGCCCGATAGCGATAGATACTGGCGATTGCGGTAGCAGCGATGCTCGCATGTCCGCCGGGTGCCAGCTCACCGCCGATAAGTGTTATCTGATGCGGGCAGGGCGCGCGCTCACCGGCCGCCGCCAGTTTGCGCGCGGCGTCAAGGCTGTTGGTCAATATGGTCAAACCGGCCATGGCGATCAATTCCTCCGCCAGCATGGTGGTAGTACTGCCGGCGTCGAGAAACAGGGTTTGTCCTGGCTGCAACAGCCGCGCCGCGGCACGGACAATGGCGCGTTTCTCACTGGCGCGAACCGCGCTGCGAACGGCAAGCGGCGGCTCCGACGCCGGTCTGACAGCCACTGCGCCGCCGTGGACCCGTCGCAGTATCCCCTGCGCTTCCAGTGCGATGATATCCCGCCGCGCGGTTTCGCGGTAAATCCTTAGCGCCTCGCTGATATGACCTGTCGTGATGCGATCGAGCGTTGCCAGCAGCGCGCTAATCCGATGAAGACGGGTTTCCTGAAGCATAGTCAACCTCAACCGATGACAAATTGCGCTAATAATTAATGCGCCTAACGAAAGGGGATATCGGTAGGTACGGACAGCGGTCATTATGACAAAGTTGCCTCGGCGGGCAAAGCGTCAATGTGTGTTTGGTTGCATTTGTGGATTTTATTGCATTTTAAATTAAAGCGTTCATCATGAGAGGCGCAATGTGTGTCAGGCTTCCTGGAAGGGATAGCTCCCCCGCAGGCGATGCCGGCAATAGGTTTACGGCCCTAGGGGAAAGCATTATGGCGTCACGTTCAACGATTATGGATACCAACAGCTATCGCGCGGAGCACTCGGCAAAATTGGATCCCGATGCCCGGCGATTGACCGAGCGACGCAGCAAACTGCTGGGCGAATCCTACCGGCTGTTTTACCGCAAACCGGTGCATCTGGTGCGCGGCAGCGGGCAGTATTTGTGGGATGCCGCGGGTCGAAAATATTTGGACGTCTATAACAATGTCGCCAGTATCGGCCATTGCCACCCGGCGGTAATTGACGCCGTCTACCATCAGATGAGCCAGTTAAATACCCATACCCGCTATCTGCATGAAACCATATTGGATTACAGCGAACAGCTTTTGGCTACCCTGCCGGCGGAAATCGATCGCGCCATGTACATGTGTACCGGTTCTGAAGCAAACGATTTGGCCATACGGGTCGCCCGTGCCTGGAGCGGCGGTACGGGGATCATTGTCAGTCGTGAAGCCTATCACGGCACCAGCGATCTGACCTCCGGCGCTGGGTAGCGGCCAGACGCTGGCGTCGACGACCCGGCTGGTGGTGCCGCCGGACCGCTATCGCGTTGATGCGCCAGATTTGGGCCGTTGGTTCGCAAACGAGATCCATCGGCAAATTGATGATATGACGGCGCACGGCATTAAATTTGCGATTCCATCTTCTCGTCGGACGGCGTCATGGTTGGCCAGCGCGGCTTCCTGCAGCCGGCGTTGGAGGTGGTGCATAACAACGGCGGGATTTTCATTGCCGATGAGGTGCAGCCCGGTTTCGCCCGTACCGGTGAAGCCTTCTGGGGCTTTGGCCGGCACGGTATCGTGCCGGATATCGTGACCATCGGCAAACCGATGGGCAATGGTATGCCCGTCTCTGGCCTGCTGGCCAAAAGCGAGGTGCTGGCGACGTTCAGTGACCAAATTCTGTATTTTAATACCTTCGGCGGTAACCCGGTATCGATGGCGGCCGCCCGGGCGGTGCTGGAGGTGATTGCGCGTGAAGGCCTCCAGGCCCATAGCCTGGACGTAGGCAACCGGCTGCAGGCGTAACTGCAGACGCTGGCGGCAAAATATCCCTGCGTGGGCGACGTGCGCGGCGCGGGGTTGTTCATCGGTTTTGAGTTGGTGAGCGATCGAGAGCGTAAAACGTCGGATAAAGCGCTGGCGCTGGAAGTCATTGAGGCCTTGCGCGACCGCTTTGTGTTGACGTCCGTCGCTGGCCCGTTCGGCAACGTTTTAAAATTGCGTCCGCCGCTGGCGTTCCAGACCGGGGATATCGACTGGCTGGTGGGGGCGCTGGACGGGGCCTTGGCAGACAGCCTGCAACGCGTCCGGCGAGGTTAACCTGACGTCAGCTAACCTCACCCGGGGCGCTACCGGCGCCGGCGGCGATCTTGCGCCCGTTTGGCGCCGTCCGGGACGACCGGGCACCAGGCGGGCAAAAAATGCCCCGTCGGCAACGCCGGTGCTCAGCAACCGGCGTCTTGTCGCCGCCGGCAAAAGCATTCAGCGCTATGGTCGTTTACTATCCCGACGTCCTGCATCCAGGCGTAGACAATTGTTGGCCCGACGAATTTGAAGCCCCGTTTTTTCAGCGCCGCCGAGATCTGCGCTGAAAGCGGCGTGGAGGCGACCTGCGTCACCCCGTCGCCCTCCAGCACCTGACCGTGGATGAAATGCCAGCAAAAGTCGCTGAATGATTCCCCTTGAGCTGCCATTTGGCAATAGATGCGGGCGCCGGTGATCGTGGCCTCAATCTTTGCGCGGGCGCGGATAATGACCGGATTGCCCAGCAGTCGTTGCACGTCATGTTCGGTAAACACGGCAACATGGTGCGGATCAAAGCCGCAAAACGCTTCGCGAAAAGCGGCGCGTTTACGCAGTACGGTAATCCAGGACAGGCCGGCCTGGAACCCTTCCAGCATCAGCATTTCCCATAGCAGGCGATTGCCATGCTGCGGCACGCCCCATTCGGTGTCGTGATAATCGCGCATGAGCACATCATTGCGTACCCAAGTACAGCGCGGCAGCGCCGGGTCCCGTGCAGTCATTTTCGCCTCCAGGCGTGATCAATACCGTCGTGTGGCATCATACCCTGAAAGACGCGGCATGGGCGAGCGCCGCAATAGTTCATTTACAGGCTGCGGCCGTGATCCCAAATTGGACGTCATGCGTTCATTATTGGTAGATCAAGGCATCACCATGCAGCCGGTTCTTTCCGGTCGTCGCGATAATCACATAATAATTCGCGCCGGCCCGGTCCGCTTTCTGGGCAATATTGCGCTCCAGGTGATCTAAGGTTGCGGCGCCGGTAACGCTGATTGTTCCTAGTGCCTGTTTATTTACCGCTTCCTGGCGGCTAATCGTCTCTGCGGCAAAAGCGGGAAGACTTAAACCGGCCAGCAATAGCGGTGTCAGAACGAGTAAAGATCTTTTCATGAGGTTTGGCCCTGTGGTGAGTTTACATTGGCGATGTAGATTACTAATCGCCGTAAGTGATATATTTGATATTGTCAGTGGAATATCGTTTATCGATATATAAGGGGCGCGTGGCGCCTGTTTAAATAAAATTATCCCCCTCGTCAGTATGTGTCTCGAAGACGCGCCGAGGTAACGCCGTCAGCCCAGACGCTGCCATCGGGCCGGAAAGCAAGGTGAGCATCGTTTTTTAATTCATCATCATCCATGTTGTTACAGAGAATTACGCTATCCCCCAGCAGGCGGGAAGACTATTCCGCCAGAGGCCACGTTGAAAGCCAAGAATACCTCTTTTTTACCCTGGCGCTTAAAACATTCCTAAAATTAAGTAAATGTTTTGTCTGTAACCGTAACGGTTATTGTCGAATGCATTCCTGATGTCAAAATAAAGCAAGTATAAGCACGCATGCGTTAATTGCTGTATTGTACTACTTAATGGCTCACTTATTTACCCCTGCAGGTATATTCATGCACTCGCCGGTCATGGATAAGTTAAACATACACTATAAATTATAACGTATCCCATCAGATAATGCGGATAATGCCCCTCCAGGCGTTAACGGCATTATGTATACTTTATATAAAGGCAACAAACTCAAACCGCTTGCTTTATACGTAATCGGTCACGCCAGGGAAAGCCTGCGCCATCTATGGGTGGCAACGTCGCCGGCATGACACAAGCTCGATTGGCCGCTTCACGGGTGGGGCGAACGCAATAGCGTGCCGGGAGACGTGGGGCCCTCCGGCAAAACCTGCACCGTCGGCCTTACCGCGGCATCAGACCGGTGGTGCCTGATTGCTGAGCAGCCACCAGCGCGCTGTTTTCCGCATCAACCGCTGGTGGTAACGCCCGAGCGTCAGGGGGCTAATGGCCTCCACCTCCTGCGCCAGCTGCGCGTGGCGTTGCCGCCAATCTCCCCGCCAGTAGGCCTTCGCCATCGCGAGATTATTTGCCGGTCACTGGGCCAGCGCCTGCGTTAACGATACCTTGAGCGCCGCCAGCGCGACGGAGGACAGCGTAGCCAAGGTGAGGGACATGTTCGCCAAAAAGTCCTGGAGATGGGTGTACAGCGCCGCCGCATCACACCCCGGCGATTGCAGCAGAAATAAAATGCCGTTGTGATCGGCGGCGTGATGGAAACGGCAACTGACAATATAGCCAATTTGCTTAACGACGCGCAGGTGCTGGAAGAAGCGCGGCTGATACAGCAGCGCCAGTAGCCGCCAGGCGGCTTCTGCGGACGGCGAACGCGCAGGCTGTGGGCAAAAACTAGCAGCGCTGCCTCAGAATGCAGGGAGCTTACCTGGAGCCAGGCATTTGGCGGCAGCGGTGCCACGGCCGGGGATGCTGGGGGAACTATGCTGCCGGGAAAGGGAGAAAGCAGGCGCGCCAGTGGCGTTGACTCGCTGCCGTAAAGCAGCGCCTGCCAATGTAAACCGTCCAGACGGGGTTTTTCAACAGGAAACAGACTTTCGTCCCTCGCCGTCAGAGTCCTATCCAGCCACTGCGCCAACGCCTGCAGCAGCGCGCGCGCCGGTATATCGGCCTCCCTCTGTAGCCAGTCTGCCTGCCGACGCCAGAGGCCATGTTGATACTCGGCCGCCGTCAACGATCGCAGGCGGTCAATAGCGCCTGCCAGTGCGCCCATCATCGGTGCCGGCGCCGCGCTGAGCAGCAGCGTCCAGCGCCCCTCTACAGGCTGGAACGACAATAGTCCCCCGCGATGCGCCAGCGCGCCCGCCGTCGTACGCAGCGCGCTCTGAATGCAATAGCCCAGACGATCATCCCACGCCTCCCAGGTCTGAGGGCGCATCAGCAGCAAGGCTCGCCGGCGCGGCGCCGGCCGGTGACGCAGCCTGACCCGGCGTGCCGGGAAACGGGTAAAAGTGAAAAGCGGATTTGGGCTGCTCGGCAGCAGGCCCGGCAGCGAGGGGACTCACCCCAGTGTCCGCTGCGATGGCACGGGCGGGCGGGGTCTGGGGGGCGAGCCCTGGTCCATCGCCGAGCCGCAGTGTGAATCCCTGGCTGACCACCTTCTTGCCCGGCAGATCGGCGGCGATAGCCAGCTGCAGCATGACCCGCGCGTCGAGCAGGCCCAGCCAGCGCGCCCAGTGCGCGCAGGGAAAAGACGACCGCGTTGCCGGCGTCGCGGCCTGCGGCCATAGTGTCCCGATGCGGGCGCGTTAGCGCAGCTGCCGCATCGGCGACAAACGCGCCAGCGCGGCCTCTGCCAAGACGGCATAATGCCGCAGCGAGCGCGGCGGCAGCCGGTGCAGGGAAACCAGCCATTGCTGCAGCAGCGCCGCAATGTCCTGACCTCGCGTCAATACCCCCGGCAGCAGGGAAAAAAACCAGCGCCACGATCCCCTGATTGAGGGTTTGGTCGCATGGCAACAGCTGCACGCTGTCGCACAACCCGCGTGCGCGCAGTTGATCTAACAGGCCGCCGGCGGCCTCATCCTGTAATAATTGTCGAAACAACGGCAGCGTCGCGGCCGTCCCTTCGATGGCATCGGTCAGGGCAAAGGCCAAGACCAGCCGTGGCATCCCGGGGCAGCAGAGCGTTAACGGGCCGGGCAAGCGCCAGACCAATGGCGGCAGGCTGGCCCGCGATGGGCAAGGGGACCGCCGGGGCAGTCCTGTGGCGCCCGCGTTAGCGATAGCGCGCAGAGCTTCCTCGCTCTGGGGTACCTGCGGCCATAACGTCATATTGGCAGCGTGAAAAAAACGCTGATGGTAGTCGCGCAGGGCGTGCAGCAATTCCGCCGGATCGCCGCCCAGTGAGACAGGTTACCGGCGCAAAAACGGTGCAGCGGGTGACCGTCGGCCACCGCCCACGCCAGCGCCGCCTCGACCAGCGTGTCGCCGTCGTGGCGGCGGGCGCGGTATTCCGCATCAATAACCGCCACTTCCCGCATCGCCGCCTGGTCCGACCATAACGGCCAAGTCAGCATTGAAATCAGTCGCTGGACACCGTCCGCCAACAGGGGGGCCGGCACCTCGAAAAAAAAGTGGGTGCTGGCGGCCTCCGTGCTGGCGTTAACCGCGCCGCCGACCGCTTCCACCCAGGGCATCAGCCGCGCGTCGCCGCGGTGATGCCGGTTGTCGCCGAACAGCAGATGTTCCAGCAGATGGGCCAGACCCGGCCAGTCTTGCTGGCTCGTCATGGCTACCGGCCGCCACGGTCAACATGGCGGCGGCGCGCGGCTGGTTCGGCGTACTGACCACCCGCACCGTCAGTCCATTTCGTAATCGACATGGGGCGTGAGCCGGGCTCATGATTTTGCGCTCACGGCTTGGCGTACGAGGCAGAGTTGGTCCGGTTGCGGTAATGCAGCTCACCGATGCGAATCGTGGTGGTGTAGGCTTCTTCGCGTGCGGACACAATTTTGTCGTGGTGCGGCGATTTGGCGCAGACCGGGTCGGCATTGGCGGCATCGACCGTCAGCAGAAAAGCCTGGCAGCGACAGCCGCCGAAATCTTTCTCTTTTTCATCGCAGGAGCGGCACGGCTATGGCATCCAGTCCTGGCCGCGAAACCGATTGAAGCCGAACGAGTGATACCAGATATGGCGTAACGGATGTTCGCGTACCGAGGGGAACTGCACCGGCAATTGTCTGGCGCTGTGACAGGGCAGCGCGGTGCCATCGGGGGTGACGCACATAAAGAGCGCGCCCCAACCGCCCATGCAGCCTTTGGGCCGCTCTTCGTAATAATCGGGCGTGACAAACAGCAGACGCGTCAAATTGCCCTCGGCCTTCATACGCGCCCGGTAACGATGAACCACCTGCTCTGCGCGTGCGATCTGCTCGCGGGTTGGCAGCAGTCCGGCGCGATTGAGTTTTGCCCAGCCGTAAAATTGACAGGTCGCCAGCTCCACATCATCGGCCTCCAGCTGCAAGCACAGTTCGATGATGCGATCGATGTCATCAATATTGTGTCGATGCAGCACGAAATTGAGCACCATCGGATAGCCGTGCGCCTTGACCGCGCGCGCCATCGCCAGTTTTTGCCGGAAGGCGCGGGCCGAACCCGCCAGCGCGGCGTTGAGCGTTTCGTCGCTGGCCTGGAAACTTAGCTGGATATGATCCAACCCGGCGCGGGCAAAACGGGCGATCTTCTTCTCGGTCAAGCCGATGCCGGACGTCAACAAATTGGTGTAAAAGCCCATCTGTGATGCCGCGCCAATAAGGCTGTCCAAATCCTGACGCATCAGTGGTTCGCCGCCCGAGAAGCCGAGCTGAACGCTGCCCAGCTCCCGCGCCGGGCGAAAAACATCGATCCACTGTGCGGTTGACAGTTCCTGGTGATGCTGGGCGAAATCGAGCGGATTGGAGCAGTAAGGACACTGCAACGGGCAGCGAAAGGTCAGTTCCGCCAGTAACCACAGCGGCGGGTTGACCTGTGGGGCCGCCTCAGTCGCTAAAGAGGATCCATTTTTGTTCATACGCCCTCTGCATGAATTCGTCAATGTCGGTGCCGATAGCCTGAGCCGCGGGAAAACGGGCGGCTAGCTGGTCAATGATGTCGCTAATACGCCGTTCGCCGTAGACCAGCAGAAGAACAGCGGCCGCGCTGTCGTTGAGCTTCACCATCCCCTCCGGGTACAGCACCACATGGCAATTCTGCACGGCTTCCCATTGCAGGCGGAAACCGCGGCGAAACGAAGGGATGGCGCGCCGGTCAATAGGGTTCATACCAGCCCTCCGTGATGCCAAACCGGTTCAGCCGTCACCGTATGGTAAGGGGGACGATGTAGTTCGTAGGCCATGCTCATCGCATCGAGCATGCTCCAGAGAATATCCAGGCTAAGCCGGCTTGTTGCGGGTGGCGATGTCCGCGGCGTTGTGGTGTCAACCGCCTTATCCATCGCAGTAGCGATATCGATGTAGTGGGCCCTCAATCAAACCCTGGCCGCCAGGCGCCAGGCGGGGGCGGTGAAATGCCACCGATGTCGGCGAAACGGACCCCGCCCGGCGGTGATAAGCCGCTCACTGTCCTTATGCCGGCCGTCAGTAGGCCACGAAGGTACGCGGCACATTATTCTGTGCCGATACGCAAGCCCTAAAACAAGGCGCATTGCACAATGATACGTCAACCGCGCACTCTTTTGCGGCAACGGCGGGATAAAAGGACGTTGGCGCAGAGAGACGGTGCAGAAAAAACTTTTTACGCTATTTCAGCCATATATCAGTAGTCCCCCGCACGGTAGGGTTTTTTTTAACCGTTCACGTTCAAGGGACTTGTCACAATGCAACCTATATGTTATTAGTGTTATTTATCTTATTATTAGCCAATTATTCTATTTCCTGGAGATATATTGACCTTATCTGTTTTAGCTAGCGTCTGGATTACTTAATTATTTGATAAACGGTCTATTGCAGTTGAAATCACCATGATAAAGGCTATGCCTATCGTTAAGGCGAGATCGAGCCTGTCGCCGCAACCTTTTTACGGCGACGCAACGCCTTGTTTAACATGCCTGGGTTAATACCGAATATCATACCTTTTGCCTTGCGGCTTCGTTCGCCACTGAGGGCAAGAGGTGCGTTATACCCGCAAAGCGGGAATCTGCAGAGGGCTTGACAGGGTCCGTGCAATAATAAAAAAACCGGAGTGCATCACTAATGACCAACATCACGAAGAAAACGCTTCTTGCCGCGGCCGTAATGACCGCCATGGGAATGGGCGTTGCTGGACACACTTTTGCCGCGGACGTTCCCGCCGGCGTGCAGTTAAGCGACAAACAGGAATTGGTACGCGGCAATGGCGCCGAATTGCAATCCCTGGATCCCCACAAGATAGAAGGGGTTCCCGAATCCAACGTTAACCGTGACGTGCTGGAAGGCCTTATCATTAACGACCTGCAGGGTCGGTCCCAGACGGGCGTGGCGGAAAGTTGGGAAAATAAGGATTTTAAAGTCTGGACCTTCCATCTGCGGCAAAACGCCAAATGGTCCAATGGCGATCCGGTCACCGCCCAGGACTTTGTCTACAGCTGGCGACGATTGGCGGATCCCAAAACTGCCTCTCCTTATGAAAGCTACCTGCAGTACGCTCAGATCACCAACATCGACGATATCATCAGCGGCAAGAAAAGTCCGGACACCCTGGGCGTGAAAGCGCTGGACAGTCATACCTTGGAAGTCACGCTGGCCGAGCCGGTGCCGTATCTCATTAAGGTGCTTTCGCATCCGTCCATGTCGCCGGTGCCGCAAAAAGTGGTGGAAAAATTCGGTGAGAAGTGGACCCAGCCCGCCAATTGGGTGGGGAATGGCGCCTATGTCGTCAAAGACTGGGTGATTAACGAACGTATTGTCCTGGAGCGGAATCCCCAGTACTGGGATAACGCTAAAACCGTCATTAATAAAGTCACCTATCTGCCGATCTCGTCGGAAGTCAGCGACGTCAACCGCTATCGCGCCGGCGAAGACGATATGACCTACAACAACATGCCGATTGAGTTATTCCAGAAACTCAAGAAAGAGATCCCTAAAGAAGTGCATGTTGATCCCTATCTTTGCACATATTACTACGAAATCAATAACCAGAAAGCGCCGTTCACCGATGCGCGCGTGCGTACCGCGCTTAAGCTCGGGCTGGATCGCGATATCATCGTCAATAAAGTGAAAGCGCAGGGCGATCTGCCGGCTTACGGCTTCACGCCGCCCTATACCGATGGCGCCAAGCTGACGGCACCGGAATAGTTTGGCTGGTCGCAGGAGAAACGCAACGAAGAGGCGCGCAAACTGCTGGCCGAGGCGGGCTATACCAAAGACAAACCCTTGACCTTCGATTTACTGTATAACACCTCGGATCTGCATAAGAAGCTGGCCATCGCCGTGGCGTCTATCTGGAAAAAGAACCTCGGTGTCAATGTGAAGCTTGAAAACCAGGAATGGAAAACCTTCCTCGATACCCGCCGTCAGGGCAATTTAGACGTCGCTCGGGCCGGCTGGTGCGCGGATTATAATGAACCGACTTCCTTCCTTAACATTATGCAGTCCAACAGCTCCAATAACAGCGCGCATTATAAGAGTCCGGCATTTGATAAATTGTTGGTCCAGGCCCTGCAGGATGGTTCGGAAGACGCCCGCGCCGGTATTTATCAGCAGGCGGAGCAGCAGCTGGATAAAGACTCGGCTATCGTCCCGGTGTGTTACTATGTTAACGCCCGTTTGGTCAAACCTTACGTTGGGGGTTATACCGGTAAAGATCCGCTTGATAATGTCTATGTGAAAGATCTGTACATTATCAAACACTAAAGACGTTTAACGCGAGACAACAGGGCAGACCGCTGGCGGTCATGCCCTGTTTGTTCTGCAAACGCCTTACAGTCTACTGCCATGTTATAGGTCTGGTAATGTTAAAGTTTATCCTTCGACGGCTGCTGGAAGCGATTCCAACGCTGTTCGTGCTGATCACCATCTCATTTTTCATGATGCGCCTGGCACCCGGTAGCCCGTTTACCGGCGAGCGCAACCTGCCGCCGGAAGTGATGGCCAATATTGAAGCCAAATACCATCTGAACGATCCCATCCTTACGCAGTACGGCAATTATTTATTGCAACTCGCCCACGGTGATTTCGGTCCCTCGTTCAAATATAAAGACTACTCGGTCAATGATCTGGTCGCCAATTCGTTTCCCGTCTCGGCCAAACTGGGGCTGGCGGCGTTTTTGCTGGCGGTGGTGGTCGGTGTCGCCGCCGGTGTCATGGCGGCATTGAAGCAGAACACCAAATGGGACTATCTTGCCATGGGGTTTGCCATGACCGGCGTGGTGATCCCAAGCTTTGTCGTGGCGCCGTTATTGGTGCTAGTTTTCGCCATCACGCTGAAATGGCTGCCCGGCGGCGGCTGGAACGGCGGTGAGCCCAGATTTGTCATTTTGCCGATGGTGGCCCTTTCTCTGGCCTATATCGCCAGCATTGCCCGCATTACCCGCGGTTCAATGATCGAAGTGCTGCATTCCAATTTTATCCGCACTGCCCGCGCCAAAGGGCTGCCGATGCGGCGGATTGTTTTCAGCCATGCCCTGAAGCCGGCGCTGCTGCCGGTCATCTCGTATATGGGGCCGGCGTTTGTTGGCATCATTACCGGCTCGATGGTGATAGAGACTATTTATGGCCTGCCCGGTATCGGCCAGCTGTTTGTCAACGGTGCCCTTAACCGCGACTATTCCCTGGTGCTGAGCCTGACCATTTTGGTGGGCACCCTGACCATCCTGTTCAATGCCATCGTCGATGTCCTGTATGCGGTTATCGACCCGAAAATCCGTTATTGACGCTGGAGCGCGCAAATGATTTTGAGCAAGAAAAATAGCGAAGCTCTGGAGAAATTCAGTGAACAACTGGAAGTGGAAGGCCGCAGCTTGTGGGCCGATGCCAGCCGACGCTTCATTCATAACAAGGCGGCATTGACCAGCCTGTTCATCCTGCTACTGATCGCGTTGTTCGTCATTTTGGCGCCGTCGCTGTCTGCATTCCGCTATGACGATACCGACTGGGCCATGATGTCCAATGCGCCGGATATCGCCTCGCAACACTATTTCGGCACCGATTCATCCGGCCGTGATTTGCTGGTGCGGGTGGCTATCGGCGGACGTATTTCGCTGATGGTGGGTATTGCCGCCGCGCTGGTGGCGGTGGTGGTGGGGACATTATACGGCGCCCTGTCCGGTTATCTCGGCGGCAAAACCGACTCCATAATGATGCGGCTGCTGGAAATTCTTAACTCGTTTCCCTTTATGTTTTTCGTCATCCTGCTGGTGACGTTTTTTGGTCAGAACATCTTTTTGATTTTCGTGGCCATCGGGTTGGTTTCCTGGCTGGATATGGCCCGTATCGTCCGCGGCCAGACGCTGGGCCTGAAGCGCAAAGAGTTCATTGAGGCGGCCATCGTCAGCGGCGTGTCCACCCGCAATATTATTCTGCGCCATATTGTGCCGAACGTACTGGGTGTGGTGGTGGTATACGCGTCGCTCCTGGTGCCCAGCATGATTTTGTTCGAGTCCTTCCTGAGCTTTCTTGGTCTGGGCACTCAGGAGCCGCTTTCCAGCTGGGGAGCGCTGCTTAGCGATGGCGCCAATTCCATGGAAGTGTCTCCCTGGCTGCTGATTTTCCCGGCGCTGTTTCTGGTGGTGACGCTATTTTGTTTCAACTTTATCGGCGATGGGTTGCGTGACGCCCTCGATCCGAAAGACCGTTAAGGAGTGCCGCGATGAGCACGTATCAAACCTCGGTGCCGGGCGCGGTAACGCTTACGTACACCGCTGCGCCGGAACTGTTGGATGTGCGTGACCTGCGGGTCACATTTGCTACCCAGGACGGTGAGGTGACCGCGGTCAATAACCTGAATTTCACTTTGCGCGCTGGCGAGACATTGGGCATCGTCGGCGAGTCCGGCTCCGGCAAATCCCAGACCGCTTTCGCCTTGATGGGGTTGCTGGCAGGCAATGGTCGTATCGACGGTAGCGCCAAGTTCAATGGCCGCGAAATCCTTAATCTGCCGGAAAAGCAGCTGAATAAACTGCGCGCCGAGCAGATTTCGATGATTTTCCAGGGTCCGATGACCTCGCTGAACCCTTATATGCGGGTGGGCGATCAGTTAATGGAAGTGCTGCAACTGCACAAACGGATCGGCAAACATGAGGCTTTCAATGAGTCCGTGCGCATGTTGGACGCGGTAAAAATGCCTGAAGCGCGCAAGCGCATGCGTATGTATCCACATGAGTTCTCGGGCGGTATGCGCCAGCGGGTGATGATCGCCATGGCGCTGCTGTGCCGACCGAAACTGCTCATCGCCGATGAGCCGACCACCGCGCTGGATGTGACGGTGCAGGCACAGATAATGAACCTGCTCAACGAACTTAAACGCGAGTTCGATACCGCCATCATCATGATTACCCATGACTTGGGCGTGGTGGCCGGTATTTGCGACCGGGTGCTGGTCATGTACGCCGGCCGCACCATGGAGTATGGCAAGGCACGGGATGTGTTCTATCGCCCGAGCCATCCTTATTCCATCGGCCTGCTGGCGGCGGTGCCCCGCCTGGATGCCGACGGCAGCGATATCATGACCACCATTCCCGGCAATCCGCCTAATCTGCTGCGCTTACCCAAAGGCTGTCCTTTTCAGCCGCGCTGTCCCTACTCGATGGACATATGCGCCACCATGCCGCCGCTGGAACGCTTTGGCGATCAGCGTCTGCGCGCCTGTTATAAGCCACTGGAGAAGCTGGTATGAGCACCCTGGCCGAGAATAAAAAAGTCATCCTCGACGTCGACAATTTGAAGGTGTATTTCGACGTGAAAGGGGATAAACAGTGGTTCGGGCAGCCCGCTAAAAGCCTGAAGGCGGTAGATGGCGTGTCCTTGCGGCTGTATGAATGGGAGACGCTGGGGGTGGTCGGCGAGTCCGGCTGCGGAAAATCGACTTTTGCCCGGGCGCTGATTGGTCTGGTCAAGGCCACCAGCGGGCGTATTGCCTGGCTGGGAAAAGAACTGCAGGATATGAATACGGCGCAGTGGCGCGCCACGCGTAACGATATCCAGATGATTTTCCAGGATCCGCTGGCCTCGCTGAACCCGCGTATGACAATTGGCGAAATCATCGCAGAACCGCTGCACACCTATTTCCCGAAAATGCCGCGGCGGGAAGTGAAAGAGAAAGTGCGCAATATGATGATGAAGGTCGGGCTATTGCCGAACCTGATTAACCGTTATCCCCATGAGTTTTCCGGCGGGCAATGCCAGCGTATCGGTATTGCCCGGGCGCTGATTCTCGAGCCAAAGCTGGTGATTTGCGATGAACCGGTGTCGGCGTTGGATGTGTCCATTCAGGCGCAGGTGGTGAACTTGTTGCAGCAGCTGCAGCGGGAAATGGGGCTTTCGTTGATTTTTATTGCGCACGATTTGGCGGTGGTTAAACATATCTCCGATCGGGTTTTGGTCATGTATCTCGGCCATGCCGTGGAGCTTGGCACCTATGATCAGGTGTATCACAATCCACAGCATCCCTATACGCGCGCCTTAATGTCGGCGGTGCCGATACCGGACCCGGATAAAGAGCGCAATAAGGCGATTCAACTGTTGGAGGGGGATTTGCCTTCGCCGATTAATCCCCCGTCGGGATGCGTGTTCCGCACGCGCTGTCCGCTGGCCGATGAGACCTGCGCCGTGACGCGACCGATATTGCAGGGCAGTTTCCGCCACGCATGTTCATGCATCAAGGTGGACGTTGCCCAACTGGCGCCATAGTGTGGTGTCCCATCGGGCGCGGCAAAAGGCGGTGGGCTAAGGTTAATGCGGCGTTAGCTGTCGCTACACGGCCTGACGAGCGCTGCGAGGGAGCCCATCGCTGGCGGGGCGGCGCTTACTCCTTCCACAAAATGTGGCAAACTTTTTCGCTTCTGTCGCGGCAAATCAGGATGCGCGCAAACACGTCGTTCACCGCCATGCCGTCTTGTTCCGCCAGACCTATCACGACTTCGGCGAAAAGATCAGGATTGAGATCGAAATCCACCTGCTCATGCCACGCCTCTGACGGGTCAAACAGTTCTGCTGCGCCGCGCTGTTCAAACTGCAGGTTGAACAGCAAAATGTCTGCCGGATCGAGATTATCCTGCGCCAGTTCAAGAAAAATATCGTAGGCCGCTTCGAGCGTTTCGTCATCCGTCAGACGATTGTCAACATCCATCATTACTGTCCCGTTAGCTGAATTGGCGCTATTACAGCATGCCGTCTGACAAAATTACAGCAATGGACTGAAAAAGTAGAACAGCCGCTCGACTAGACGCTGCCAGTAAGGACGCTTCGACCAGACTTTGGCCTCGATGAGCCGTGAACTGGCGATATAATCCTCCTGCACCCGCGCCAGATCGCTGCCAAAATCGTCATCGTCAATAACCAGGGTTATCTCAAAATTCAGCCACAGGCTGCGCATGTCCAGATTCACCGTTCCCACCAGACTCAACTGGCCGTCGACCAGCACACTTTTGGTATGCAGCAGGCCGCCCTCAAACTGATGGATAAGCACGCCGGCTTCCAGCAGTTCGGCAAGGAAGGCCCGGCTGGCCCAGCCTACCAACATGGAGTCGTTGTGGCGTGGAACGATAATATGGACCTCCACGCCGCGCTGCGCCGCGGTACAAATGGCATGCAGCAAATCGTCGCTCGGCACCAGATAGGGGGTGGTCATGACCAATTGTTCGCGCGCCGCATAAATCGAGGTCAGCAACGCCTGATGAATGACGCCCTCGGGGAAACCGGGCCCCGAGGCAATGACTTGAATGGTATGCCCTGTGGCTTGTTCAAACGGCATGATATTGACGTCGGGCGGGGGTGGCAGGATGCGTTCGCCGGTTTCAATTTCCCAATCGCAGGAAAAAATGATCCCCATGGCGGTAGCCACCGGCCCCTCCATGCGCGCCATGATATCGATCCATTGGCCCACGCCGGCGTCCTGTTTGAAAAAGCGCGGATCCACCATGTTCATGCTGCCGGTGTAGGCGACATAGTTGTCTATCAGTACCATTTTGCGATGCTGACGTAGATCCATCCGGCGCAGAAAAACACGCAGCAGGCTGACGTGCAGGGCTTCCACCACCTTCACCCTAGCCTTGCGCAGCAACGCGGGGTAGGGACTGCGGAAAAAGTCCACGCTGCCGGCAGAATCGAGCATCAACCGGCAGCGTACGCCGCGCCGCGCCGCGGCCATTAACGCCTCCGCCACTTGGTCCACCAGGCCGCCGGTTTGCCAGATGTAGAACACCATCTCAACATTGTTTTGCGCCAGACCGATATCGCGCACCAGCGCCCGCAGGGCATCATCGCTGCTGGTCAGCAATTGCATCTGGTTACCCTTCAGGCCGCCCATGCCCTGCCGATGCTCGCAAAGCTTGAAAAGGGAGCGGGCTACTTCGCTGTTTTCACTGGCAAAAATGTGATGGCAACCTTTGAGATCTTCGATCCACTTGGCGGTGGAGGGCCAGAGGGCCTTACTGCGTTCGGCGCGGCGTTTCCCCAGATTGAGTTCGCCGAACAGCAGATAGGTAATAATCCCCACCAAGGGGAGAATATAGATGACCAGCAGCCAGGCCATGGCGGAGGGCACCGCGCGACGTTTCATCATCACCCGCAGCGTGACGCCTGCGATCAACAACCAATAGCCGAATAGCAATAGCCAGTTGATTACGGTATAAAGCGTTGTCATAGGGGCGAAAAATCCTGTTCGCGGAGCGTTAGCCTGAGTTTACGCATAAGGGGCGCAAAGAGGAAATTGTTTTACCGGACGCATTATGCGTCGCAGCCCTTGCGTGGCTTGGCAGGGATGTAAAAGTGGCTATAATGGCGTGCGTTGATGTCAGCCCGTGCCGAAGGTCTTTGTGATGAAAAGAAGCCGTAACGAAGTTAGCCGTTGGCGCATGCAGCGCCAAGTACAGCGTCGGCGCAGCCAGTGGGTTGAAGCCCAATCCCGCACCTATCGCCGTCTGACGCGCTTGAGCCATCTGCAGCTCAAACAGCAGCGGCGCTCGTTGCTGTTTTCCCTCGTTTACACGCCTAACTGATCGCCGCCGCCGAGCCGCGGGTGGGGATTGCCGTGCCATACTCGGTCACTGGCGCCTTTGGCACGGGTTTTAGGCAATAAAAAACCGGCTCCATGCCGGTTGAGATGTGACAAACACAAGGCCTGTTTTCCTCCATGAGGCGTTACCTGCAGCGTTACTGCGTGGCGGTCGTGGTTGAGGTCGACCTAGAGGAACCGGTATTTTCCGGATCGCTGGCCGAGGTGACCGCGGCAACGGAGCCGGACACAAAGCTGGCGTCACTGCTGCTGGCGCTGCCGGACGCGCTCTGCGATGCCGCCGCGGTGGTACCGGCCGCGCCCGCGGCGTAAACGGACGAGCTGCCGACCGCAGACAGCACCAGAGCTACCATCAGTGTTTTCTTCAACATAATTACCTCCTACTGTTAAGTGTTTAACCGGGAGTACAGCATTTCTACGTTATGCGATAAACTGGCGGGGTACAAACCGGATATCCTTGGCGCGGCATCATTCGGAACTATCCGTAAAAAAGCGGTTAGATAACATACTGAATCGCGTCAAATTATAAAGTTGACTGCGAAAATTCCTAAATAGAGTGTTTCCGCGCCGTGCTCACGGAAATCATGGAAAGGTGATCGTTATTGGAATCGTTGAATTCTCGCCATGTATGACACCCTGACACCCTTGCGCCCTGATAGCCCTGCATCACCGCATCCAGGCATTCGTGCACGAATAAACGCCCAGTTTGTCCCGGGTCAATCGCGCCTTGGCGAACCTGACGTTGTCCTTGACGGTTTATATTGGGTGGGGAAACGGCAAGCGTGACCGGCGGCAAAAACGCCGTTGGGCTGGGGAAGATGCTTGGGGCAATGTGTGCGGTGTGAATGGTCAAGCGAGGACGCACCCACCCCCGCAATAGCGGCTCACGATCCGGTGACAGGGGCGCATACCCCAACGGCCTATGCCAAGGTTGGGCAAGCTTCGGCAAGGTTTGGCAAGGGATAACCGAGGGCGGCTGACTGCCCGAATGGGGTGCTATTCGTTTATGCCCGCGCCACGGGTTACCCCGCATGTTGGCGCTTGCAGGGGCACGCCCTCGCGACCTTGACGTTTAAAAGACCTTTTTGTAGGGTTTGGCCTGCACGCTAGCATACAGGCCGGCAGCGACATAGGGATCGGCTTCGGCCAAGGCTTGCGCTGCTTCTATGGAGTCAAATTCGGCGATGACCGTGGAACCGCTAAAGCCCGCCGCGCCAGGATCGTTGCTGTCTATAGCGGGTTTGGGTCCGGCGGTGAGCAGGCGGCCCTGATCCCGAAGCAGCTGGAGACGCGCCAGATGAGTGGGGCGAACGGACAGGCGCTTTTCTAACGAATCGGCCACGTCTTCGGCATAGATGACATAGAGCACGGTAAGACTCCCAACCAGGATTAAATAAAAGTAATTCACGTTATGATATTGCACCCTGTAGCGCAACGAAAAGTTACGCGACAGGGACGCGTTGAGAGCGGGTAGAACGGCGGGGGCCGATAGATGACCGTTGAGGCATTGGCCCTGAAGCGGAAGGTCCGGTGCGCCTGCCCTCTGACAGATAAATGCGCTAAACGAGAAAGAGATCGCTGTCAGTTATTGAATATGATTGCTATTTGCATTTAAACTTTGCCCTCATCCACGACTTCCAATGATATGGCGTTAACTATTTTGAATCAGACCCGTCGCTTTTCCTGGCCGTTTATTGCCTCTGCCGGATTACACGCCTCTTTGGTCGCAGGATTACTTTATGCCACGGTGCCGCCGATAAGTTTACCTTCCGCCGTCGAGCAGCCTATGACCGTGATGCTGGTGGCTCCTCTGCCCCAGCAGGCGCCGCCGGTGGAGCAACCGCCTGAGCCGCCTGTTCAGCCCGAGCCGGTGGTCGTGCCGCAACCTGCCCCGGAGCCAGAGCCAGTGCCGGAACCGCCCGCACCGGTGCAGGTGCCCAAACCGGTGCCGAAACCAAAACCGAAGCCCAAGCCCGAACGGCACCGTGAAATCAAGCCTCAGCCGCCGAAACCCGACACGCGCCCGGCGACGCCGGTCCCCAGTGCGCCGTCGGTTCGACCGACTAACGAGCCGGTCACCAGCGCGACGGCGTTAAGCAGCATGAAAAGCGTGAGTAATGCGCCGTGGGCCATGCAGTGTACCAACACCATTTATCCCCCGCTGGCAAGAGCGTTGGGCATTGAGGGGCGCGTGAGCATGATGTTCGATGTTAATGCCGACGGTCGGGTGGAGAATGTGCGGGTGTTATCGGCTCAGCCACGTAACATGTTTGAGCGCGATATCCGGTTAGCCATGCGCCGCTGGACCTATGAGCCAGGTAAGCCGGCGACCAATTTGACGGTCAATTTCAAATTTGACCTTGAGGGCGTCAGCAGCGGCGAATAGGAATAGGGGCGCAAAACCGGGCGCTAACCCTGCGCCGCCGGTGCCGTTATGGCAATAAGCGGGCAGCAGAGACCAGCATGATGCCGGTTTCCAGGCTTGGGATACGCCGGAGCGGGGTGGGCAAGGGTGTAAAGGGTAAGCGCGCCCTGGACGGTGCAGACCGGTTTCACGGCTGGCGCACCGGAAAGACCGGGTGCCCAGGGACGCCGGCCATGAAGACGCTTTAGTCTGCAGCGCTGTGACGCCGGTCCGGCGGCAGCGGGTGAGGTTTACCGTCGTTATCCACCGCAACGTAAGTAAACACCGCCTCGGTCGCCCGATAGCGCTGGCCGATGGGCTCCGAGGAGACTTTCTTCACCCACACCTCAATATTGATGGTAAGCGAACTGTTGCCGGTTTTCAGGCACTTAGCATAGCAGCAAATGACATCTCCCACCGCGACCGGTTTCAGGAATGTCATGCCGTCGACGTGCACCGTCACGACCCAACTCTTTTGCCAGAATAGCGCCGCCGATATCCGTCTGCGACATCAGCCAGCCGCCGAAAATATCGCCGTTGGCATTGGTGTCAGCCGGAATTGCCAGCGTGCGCAGCACCATTTCGCCGCCGGGCGGCTTTATCTCTTCGCTCATCATCACTCCCGCTTAACGTCACCCGTGCCGAAGGCACCGGATTAATGGGTATTATTATTGCGCTCGTCCTCCGCCATATGGCGGTAGATATAAATGCCGCTGAGCAGCGTAAACACCAGCGTCAGCACGGTAAGGCCGAAAACCTTGAAATTCACCCATATGCTCTGCGGCAGCCAGAAAGCGATGTAGATGTTCGCCGCGCCACAGGCCAGAAAGAATAGCGCCCAGGCAATATTCAAATTGTTCCAGACACGGGCGGGGAGATGGATCTCTTTATCCAGCATACGCTGGATGAGCGGCTTGCCGAATACGAATTGGCTGACCAGCAGCGCCACGGCGAACAGTGTGTAAATCACCGTCACCTTCCACTTGATAAATTCCGCATTGTGATAATAAAGCGTCAGCGAGCCGAAAATCGCCACCAGTACGAAGGTAATCAGGGCGACTTTCTCGACCTTGCGATAGCGCAGCCAGGTGTAAACCAATACCAGCGCAGAGGCAACGATTAACGCGCCGGACGCGTAGTAAATGTCGTAGAGCTTATAGACGATAAAAAACACCACCAAGGGCAGAAAATCGAGAAACTGCTTCATAACACAATCCACCGGTAAAAAGGGAAAACGCCGGCCATCAGGCCTGCTGCAGTAACATATACAGACGATAAAGATAGATGAGCAGCAGCGCGGAGATAAGGTTGCTCAACCCATTCAATAATACCGCCGCCGCCAGCGACGACACCAGGGTGAACTGTGTGGCCAAGAGTAACACTGCTGCCTTCGCCAGCAGCCAGAACAAGACAGCCGGCGCCAATAGCCGCAGATTGGCGAACGCCAGACGGGCGCTCAGGCGCATTGATTTGATAGCGCCCAGATTATCGCTGGTGGCGATGACCGGTGCCAGGCTAAAGGCAATGGCCAGCAGGATACCCGGCACGATAATTAACAGCAGTCCCAGCTGTACCAGCAGCGTGGTAAGAAAGATAAGCAACAGCAGGCGCGGCAACAGCGGCGCTGACAAACCGATGGCGCGCACTACGCTGACGGGCTGGCGGTTGGATACCAGACGAATCATGGTCAGCAGCCCGCCGGCCAGCAGGACATTGCCGACCAGACCGGCCAGGGTACCGGCGGCGGAGGCTTTCAGTAACACGCGCTGTTGGTCCACCGACATCTGCTGTACCAGTTGCTGCAGGCTCATATCGGCAGTATCGCCCATATGGGTACCGTCGCTCAGCGTCATCAGCTGCTCACTTCCCGGCGACAGCGCATGCTCCAGGACGACGCTTATCAGCGCCGTCAGCAGTGCCAACAGCAAGATACTGGCAAACTGGTTTCGGAAAAAATTCAACGTGTCGCGGTACAGGGTACTTGCCATAATTGGCATGGGGGCTCCTTGGCAAAACAATCAACGATTAGGCTAGCTCGCTATTCTACCCTGTTAATCCACGGCTTGGCACCCTAATGCATCATCCGGGGGTAAGTGCGGCACGATCTTTTCCTGCGTCGTCGAAGGCGGAAGCGGCGGCAGGCCAAAATGCGCCCGGTCGCGATCGCAGGCGGCATTGGCCCGGCCGTCTTCGCCGCTCATCTGAAATGCCTGGCAGGGTGAAGGACGGCAGGCATAGACGATACAGCTGACGCGTTGGACAACGTGACCCTGTAACGCACAACAGCGCACTACGCGATCGTTAGTGCCCGACATGCAGCGCAAGAAGGGGGTGAGTGATTACGTTAACGCCGCCGGCACCCGACCGGCGCCGTCATCCCCCTCGGCCCAGTAAAAAGACACGCGAAAAAAGGCGCAACAGGCGCCGCAGGACAGGCAGGGATTGCCATCACCGCTCATGCTGTTATCCACCGACGCCGCGGCGTCGAAGCTGAACTGACACTCCCTGAAGACTACCCAGCCGGCCGCTTGAAAGCAACAGAAATGAGTTATCACCGCTTTTTTTGCTGTTGTTGCCATTCCGTTGATATGGATCAACCTGTAAATAGTAAGGGGATTGATATAACACTCGCTATCAGTGTGACATATCAATTTGCCTCTACACCACCGCTAGCCCGGATGGTGATAAGGATCAAATTTACCCCTAACGGTAAGTACAACAGCAATGGAGCAGGGCATGAAAACAACCTTTTTGGCCGCTTCGGTGGCCGTTATTCTTTTCAGTCAACCCGTGTTCGCCCATCAGGCCGGCGACTTTATCGCCCGCGCCGGCAGTGTCACCGTCCGGCCCAGCGAGAGTTCGGATGATGTGCTGGGGTTGGGCGAGTTTAACGTTAGCAACAACACGCAACTGGGGCTGACCTTTGGCTATATGATCACCGACAATATCGGCGTGGAATTATTGGCGGCGACGCCGTTCAGTCACCGCGTCGGGCTTAACAGCACCGGTGATATCGCTAAAGTCAAACAACTGCCGCCTAGCCTGATGGCGCAATACTATTTTGGCGATCCCCAGGATAAGCTGCGGCCTTATGTCGGTATCGGCGTCAACTACACCACTTTTTATGACGCCCATTTTAACCAGAAGGGCCAAGATCTTGGCCTGAGCGATCTGAGCGTGAAGCATTCCTGGGGTCTGGCCGGGCAGGCGGGGCTGGATTATAACGTCAGCGAGAACTGGCTGCTTAATATGTCGGTGTGGTATATGGATATTGATACCACTATTCTCTTCAAGGCCCGGCGGCGAGCAGCAGTCCATTCATACCGATATCAAACCGTGGGCGTTTATGTTTGGCGTGGGCTATCGTTTCTGATGGTTGTCGGCCAACAAAAAAGGGCGCAAGCGCGCCCACGATGTAAGACGTAACTCAGGCGTGGGTTATTTGATTTGCATATCGTTTTCCACCGACTTGACGCCGGCAACCCCGCGCGCGGCCTGAACCGCCAGGCTGGCATCGGTGGCGGAGCCCACAAAACCGCTCAACTGTACGCGGCCTTTAAACGTTTCCACATTGATTTCCCGCGCTTTCAGGCGATCGTCGCGTACCAATTCCGATTTCACTTTCGCGGTGATAACCGTATCGTCAATATAGCCACCGGTGCCTTCAGACTTGGCGGTCGGCGCACAACCGTTTAGCGCGAAGACCAATATCAAAGGGGTTAACAGGCTGGCGGCGACTTTCCACACGTTTATAGTCTCTCATTGATGGAATGCGTTGTCGTTTTATGCTTGGTTGCTTTGCCGGGACCCCCTGGGGATGCCCGGCATTGATATTGTTAATGATAAATTGCGTTTGCGCCAGTCAATCGCGGGTCGCCGCCTTTAGTTCTCGCACGAAACGGGCCAATTTTTCCAGCATCAAGTCGGGATTATCCTCATGCTTTTCGATAATACGCACAATGGCCGAGCCGGAGATGGCGCCTGCCGTGCCAGCCTCAAGCGCGACACGGACCTGTTCAGGTTCGGAGATGCCGAATCCCTGTAGCGTCGGCGCGGCATGGTATTCCTTCAGGGTATCGACCAGATGCTTGAGCGGCTTATTCGCCCGTTTCTCACTGCCGGTAACGCCGGTGCGCGAGAGCAGGTAGGTATATCCCCGGCCGTGGGAGGCGATTTCGCGCAGCAAATCATCGCAAGCGTTGGGCGGGCAGATAAAAATGGGCGCCACGCCATGTCGCATGGCGGCCTGGCGAAACGGCAGACTTTCTTGCAGCGGCACATCCGCCACCAGCACCGAGTCGACGCCGACTTCGGCGCAGTGGGCGTAAAAAGCATCTATCCCCTCGTTGTAGACCAGATTGGCATACATCAATAAACCTATCGGTATCGCGGGGTATTTTAGACGAATCGTTGCCAGCATTTCAAAACAGTGCGTCGGCGTGACGCCGGAGGCAAACGCGCGCAGGTTGGCGTTTTGGATAGTGGGGCCGTCCGCCAGCGGATCGGAGAACGAGATGCCCAGCTCCAGTGCATCGGCGCCGGCGTCAATCAACGTATCGATGATGCGTAGCGAAAGCGCGGGATTGGGATCGCCAAGCGTTACAAAGGGCACAAATGCGCCTTCCTGGCGCGCCGCCAGCTGGTTGAATAATTGCTGATAGCGTTCCATTAAATGTCTCCTCGCGCCTTTAGAATATCATGAACGGTGAAAATATCTTTATCGCCGCGCCCCGACAGGTTAACCACCAAGATCTGCTCTTTCTCCGGCTCCGCTTGTATCATTCTTAGTGCGTGGGCCAGCGCATGGGACGATTCCAGCGCCGGAATAATGCCCTCATGACGGGAGAGGCGTCGGAACGCGTCCAGGGCTTCCTCATCGGTAACCGACACGTACTCCGCCCGGCCGATGCTATCAAGGTAGGCATGCTGAGGACCCACCGAGGGAAAATCCAGGCCGGCCGAAATGGAATAAGATTCCTCAATCTGCCCTTCGGCGGACTGCATCATCGGCGACTTCATGCCGAAATAGATGCCGGTGCGGCCGTGTTTTAACGACGCCCCATGCTGTCCGGTCTCGATACCCAGGCCGCCAGGCTCTACGCCTATCAGGCGAACCGCTGGTTCATCGATGAAATCGGCGAACATGCCGATGGCGTTGGAGCCGCCGCCAACGCAGGCGATGACCGCATCCGGCAGGCACTGTTCGTGCTCTTGCATCTGCGCGCGCGTCTCTTCGCCGATCATCCGCTGGAATTCGCGCACGATGGTCGGGAACGGATGCGGGCCGGCGGCGGTGCCGAGCATGTAGTGGGCACGTTCATAGCTGTCGGACCAATCGCGCAACGCTTCGTTGCAGGCGTCTTTTAAGGTGGATGAGCCGCTGTGCACCGGAATGACTTCGGCGCCCATCAGCCGCATGCGAAACACGTTGGGCGATTGGCGTTCGATGTCTTTGGCGCCCATATAAATACGGCATTTCAGTCCCAACAATGCTGAGGACAGGGCCGAGGCCACGCCGTGCTGACCGGCGCCGGTTTCGGCGATGATTTCGGTTTTGCCCATCCGTTTAGCCAGCAGCGCTTGCCCCAGCACTTGGTTGGTTTTATGGGCGCCGCCGTGCAGCAAGTCTTCTCGTTTGAGATAAAGTTTGGTCCGGGTACCGACGGTCAGGTTGCGGCACAGCGTGAGCGGTGTCGGCCGGCCGGCGTAGTTAATCAGTAAATCGCTGAGTTCGGCCTGGAACGCCGGTTCGCTCTGGGCTCTGACGAACGCGTCTTCCAATTGAATCAGCGCCGGCATCAGAATTTGCGGGACATACATGCCGCCAAATTCGCCAAAATAGGGGTTGAGTCGTGTCATGCTTGGTTGTCTCTCATGGTGTCAGGCTGAAGGTTAATAGGCGCGCAGCGTCTGAAATACCGTAGCCAGTTTATGATGATCTTTGATACCCGGCGCGCTTTCCACGTCGGAGTTGAAATCGAGTCCGACGCAGCCAAGACGGGCAGCCGCCACGCAGTTGTCCGCCGCCAGTCCACCCGCCAGCATGACGTCATCCAGCGTGTCGCCGTTTAACAGCGACCAGTCAAAAGGATTGCCGCCGCCGTTGTCCAGCACATAGCGATCGACCTGGGCCAGGTCACGCGCCGGCAGGGCGTGACGCATATCCAGCGCTTTCCAGATGCTACACTCGGGCGGCAGGGCGTGGCGCAGCGCATCGATATAGCGCTGATCTTCGTCGCCGTGCAGCTGGACTGCCGCCAGCGACAGCGCGCGGGCGGTCGCGGCGACGTCTGCCACCGGTGCATCGCGAAACACGCCGACATAGCGCAGCGCCGCGCCGGCTATCACGGTGCGGGCGGTATCTATATCCACACACCGTGGCGAGCCGGGGACAAAAATCAGCCCGCCGTATATCGCGCCCGCTTCCAGGGCGGCGCGGGCATCGACGGCGCGGGTAAGACCGCACACCTTATTTTCGCCCAATATAACCCGACGCACCGCCATCGTCAAGTCGGGCTCCGACATCAGCGCGCTGCCAATCAAGAAGCCGTTGGCGTAGTGGCTGAGCTCACGCACCTGGCGATAGTGATTAATGCCCGACTCGCTGATGACCGTCACCCCCGCCGGCAGCCGCGGACCGAGCGTGCGGGTGCGGTTCAAATCAATCGACAGATCGCGCAGGTCGCGATTGTTAATGCCCACCACTTTCGCTTCCAGGGCAATGGCGCGCTCGCGCTCTTCGTCGCTGATGACTTCGGTCAACACGCCCATGTTCAGGCTGTGGGCCACCGCCGCCAGTGCGCGGTAGGTGTCGTCGTCAAGCACGGACAACATCAGCAGAACGGCGTCCGCCTGATGCAGGCGCGCGAAGTAAATCTGCCAGGGATCGACTATAAAATCTTTGCATAAGACCGGCTGGCTTACCGAGCGGCTCACCTCTAGCAGATAATCAAAGCTGCCTTGAAAATATTTCTCATCGGTCAATACCGAAATCGCGGCAGCGTAATGCCGGTAAACGCCCGCAATGGCGACCGGGTCGAAATCGGCGCGGATCAGGCCCTTGGACGGCGACGCCTTTTTGCATTCCAGAATAAATGCGGTGCGGGTCCCGGACAGCGCGTGATAAAAACTGCGTGTGCTGTGCGCAACCTGATGGCGAAAACTGTCCAACGGCTTAAGCCGTTGCTGCCCGGCAACCCATTCATATTTATCTGCGACGATTTTCGCAAGTACCGTGTCCTTCATTGCTGTCTTATCCTCTTTCTGCCAATGCCATCACGCGCGCATAGGGGTCGCCGCTGTGAATTTCCTCCAGCGCCCGATGAGTGTTGTCACGGAGATTTTCCTGCCCGAACAATTTGAGCAGCAGGGCCACGTTGGCGGCGACTGCCGATTCATGTGCGTGTTCACCTTTACCTTGTAACAAACGTGCCAAAATGTCACGGTTTTCTTCCGGCGACCCCCCGCGCAGGGCCTCTGCAGGCTGGGGCGACAGGCCAAAATCTGCCGCGTTTAAAGTATAGCTCTCAATCGTCCCCTCGCGCAGCTCAGCCACCTGGGTCGGCGCATGCAGCGCGACTTCGTCCATGCCGCCGCCGTGCACCACCGCGGCGCGTTGATAACCCAACACGCGCAGCGTTTCGGCAATCGTCAACACCAGCTCCGGGCTGTAGACGCCAATCAGCGCCAGCGGCGGCCGGGCCGGGTTTATCAGCGGGCCTAGCACATTAAAAATGGTACGTGTTTTCAGAAGCTGACGTACCGGCATCGCATGTCGAAAACCGGCATGATACTGTGGGGCGAACAAAAAGCACATGCCCAGTTCATCCAACGCCTGACGCGACAGCGCCGCCGGCATATCCAGCCGGATACCGAACGCCGCCAGCAGGTCAGACGAGCCTGAGCGACTTGAAATGCTGCGGTTGCCGTGCTTGGCCACCCGGGCGCCGCAGCCGGCTGCGACGATAGCGCTGGCGGTGGAGATGTTGATGCTATTGCTGCCGTCGCCGCCGGTGCCGACGATATCGGCAAACGGATAATCCGGGCGCGGAAACGGACTGGCGTCGGCCAACAGCGCGCCGGCGGCACCGGCGATTTCCTCGGGATATCCGCCACGCACCTTCATGCTGATAAGCGCAGCCGCCAGCTGTTCCGGGGCCAGTTGCCCTTGAATGATGGCCGCGAACAGCTTCTGGCTTTTTTCGCGGCTGATACGCCCGCCCTGATAGAGATGTTCCAGTATCGCTTGCATGGAAAAGTCCTTGTGATTACGCCCGTGCCCAAGCGAGCGTCTGATTTAACAAATGCCCCCCCTGGGTGGTTAAAATGGATTCGGGGTGGAACTGAAAGCCGCAGACTCGATCGGCATCATTGCGTACCGCCATCACCATGTCGTTATAGTGGGCGTTGACCGTGAGCGTTGCCGGCACCTGACTGCCGACCAGCGAATGATAGCGCGCCACCGGCAGCGGATTCGGCAGTCCGGCGAACATGCCCTGGTTGTCGTGGCGGATGGGCGACGCTTTACCGTGCAGAATCTCGCCCGCCTGGCCAACATGGCCACCGTAGGCTTCTACTATCGCCTGATGGCCCAGGCAGATGCCGATAATCGGTAACAGGCCGCGCAACGACGTGAGCAACTCCGGCATGCAGCCCGCCTGGGCCGGTGCGCCGGGTCCCGGCGACAGCATCAGGATCGGATTTTCCATTTCGGCAAGCGCGCGCATTATGAGGGCGGCCGGCAACCGGTTGCGGTAAATCACCACCCGGTGATGGTTGGCGCGCAGCTGATCCACCAGGTTATAGGTGAACGAGTCGACATTATCGAGTAACAGAATATCGGCCATCAGAACAGCTCCTTTGCGTCGTGGGCGGTGGCAATGGCGCGCAACACGGCACGCGCTTTGTTGCGGCTTTCGTCGGCTTCCGCCTGCGGAACGGAATCCAGCACTACGCCTGCGCCGGCCTGCACCGTGGCAATGCCGTCTTCAACGTAGGCGGAACGGATTACGATACAAGTATCGAGCGCGCCGGCGGCGGTGAAATACCCGATTGCGCCACCGTAACTCCCGCGGCGTTCCCCTTCCGCCTCGGCAATAAGCTGCATCGCGCGGACTTTCGGCGCCCCGCTCAGGGTGCCCATATTCATGCAGGCGCGGTAGGCGTGCAGTACGTCGAGATCGGCGCGCAGCTGACCGACGACCCGCGATACCAAATGCATCACGAAGGAGTAGCGATCGACTTTGGTCAAATCCGCCACATAACGGGTGCCCGGCTCGCAAATACGCGCCAGATCGTTGCGGGCCAAGTCCACCAGCATCAAATGTTCGGCCAGCTCTTTATGGTCGGCGCGCATTTCCAGTTCAATACGGCTGTCGAGATCGGCATCCAGCGTGCCGTCGGCGCGCCGGCCGCGCGGACGGGTGCCGGCGATCGGGTAAATTTCAATCTGTCCGGTATCCGGGGCGTATTTCAGCGAGCTTTCCGGCGAGGCGCCAAACAAGGTGAACTCGTTGTCTTGCATAAAAAACATATACGGGCTGGGATTGCTTTTCTTCAACGTGTGGTAGGCGGCGAGCGCCGAAGGACAGGTAAGGGAGAAACGCCGCGAGGGCACCACCTGGAAAATTTCCCCTTCGCGGATCGCCTGCTGCATCCGGCGCACGACCTGGCCGTACTCTTCGTCACTCTGGCTGCAGGTCAATGTCATGGTGTCGATGACCTGGTGCGGAATGGGCTCCGGCGCTTGGCTTAGCTGATGTTGTAGTTGCTCAAGCCGGTACTGCAACCGCTGCTTTTCCGACGGACTCGGGCTAAACAGGCTGCATTGCAGTTCGCAAGTTTGTTGCTGGTGATCGAGGATAAGCAACGTTTCGGCCAGATAAAAGCAGTAATCGGGGCAGCGTTGTTCCGGACGCAGCGGCGGCAAGGATTCAAAGCCGGCAACCAGATCATAGGCGAACAGCCCGCCGACGAACATCGCTTTCGGCGCATCCGCCGGCTGGCCGACCAGCGTCAGTAGCAGGCGAAGACAGTCGAATACCGACAGCGAGCGCAGACGGGCATCCTCATCCACGTCCTGTTCCGCCGGCGGGAAGGTTAATTCACGGCCGTAAGGGTGGGTGACAATCGACACCTGCCCGGGCAAGGCGGCATCCAACAGCGGCAGCAGCTCGGCGCCGTTGGCGCTCAGCGCCTGCAGCGTGACGGTCTGGCCAAGGGCGGTGATACGCAGCGCGCTATCCACCACCATCATGCTTTCCAGATCATGCTTCTTATCGATCTCGGCCGATTCCAGCAACAGCGTCGCGGGGCGGGCGCCACACAATTGGTTGAACATGGCGGTCGGGTCGGGGCGGTAAGGGGCCTGCGCGTGCAGCAATTCTATCTGATAGTGACTGGTTGGCATTGGCATTATCTATTTTCCTGATTGTCGCCCATAAAAAAACCCGCTAACGCAGCGGGCTATTTGTGATCTTGCTCTGTCTGATGACAGCGACGCATGATTTCACCACCCGCTAAAGGGAGGTGCGCCACCAGCGAAGCATTACCGTATTGAAGGTCATCATGTTAAGCATCTCGAAGGCCATTGTTTAACTACGTACTAGTAAACTAGTTCAGAGATAAAAAGTCAACCATAATGGATGAACTCACGAAAATAAATCCACTAGTTCGATTCAGCTCGGTTTACCGCTATGATGGAGGGCAACGAAAACCACGTGGAGATCCCTTGACGGCACAGCCGATGACGACAGCCTTACGGGTTATTTATGACCTGCACAGCCATACTACCGCCTCCGATGGCCTGCTCACGCCGCGGGAACTGGTGGTGCGCGCCCAAGCGATGGGCGTCGATGTGCTGGCGATAACCGATCATGATACCGTCGACGGTATTTCCCCCGCTGAGGAGGCGATTGCTGCGCTCAATCTGCCGCTAAATCTGGTGGCGGGGGTGGAAATCTCTACTCTTTGGCAGCATCACGAAATCCATATCGTCGGGTTGGGCATCGGGCCGCGACACCCGGCGCTGACGGCATTACTGACGTCACAGCGTGCGCACCGCCTGACGCGCGCGCATGCCATTGCCGAGCGGTTGGCCAAGGCGGGCATCCGCGATCCTTGGCAGGGAGCCCGCCAGTTGGCGCAAGACGATCTGGTGACCAGCGGCCATTTTGCGCGCTATCTAATCAGCCTTGGCGCGGCCAGCAACGTCGCCAACGTTTTTAAAAAATATCTGTCGCGGGGGAAAACCGGCTATGTCCCGCCACAGTGGTGTACAATAGATGAAGCGATTGAAGCGATCCACCTGGCATGGGGACAGGCGGTAGTAGCGCATCCCGGGCGTTATGACCTGTCAGCCAAGTGGCTGAAACGGCTGCTGACGCACTTTACCGCTGCCGGCGGCGATGCGATGGAAGTCGCGCAGTGCCAGCAGTCGCCGCAAGAGAGGAGCCAGCTTGCGGCATACGCCCGTGATTATCGACTTCTCGCCTCACTAGGGTCCGATTTTCATCAACCCTGCGCCTGGATTGAGCTGGGTCGCAAACTGTGGCTGCCGGGAGGGATTGAGCCGGTTTGGCGTGATTGGACGGTGTTGCCTGCCGCCGGTCCTCACGCAGCCGCAGAGGGATAAACCAGGCTGCCAGAGTCCTCTGCCGGACGCCTTAATAAGGAGTGTTTGATTAATGAGTCAGTTTTTTACCCTTCACCCGGATAACCCGCAGCCGCGTCTGGTCAGCCAGGCGGTGGATCTGCTGCGCAAAGGCGCGGTCATCGTCTATCCTACCGACTCCGGCTATGCCTTGGGCTGCCAGCTTGAAGACAAAACGGCTATGGAGCGCATTTGCCGCATTCGCCAGTTGGACGGTCACCATAATTTTACGCTGGTATGCCGCGATCTTTCTGAATTGTCCACCTATGCGCAGGTGGACAATCAGGCGTTCAGACTGATGAAAAACAACACCCACGGCAAATATACCTTTATCCTTAAGGCCACCAAGGAAGTGCCGCTCCGGATGATGAGCGACAAACGCAAAACCATCGGCCTGCGCGTGCCGGCCAACCCTATTGCATTGGCGCTGCTTGAGGCCCTGGATGAGCCGATGATGTCGACGACCTTGATGCTGCCAGGCAATGATTTTGCCGAGTCGGACCCGGAATCCATTCGTGATCGCCTTGGTAAACAGGTCGATCTGGTGATCCACGGCGGCTTTCTCGGCCAGAAGCCGACGACAGTAATCGACTTGACCGACCCGACGCCGCAGGTGGTGCGCCAGGGGGTAGGCGATGTCTCGCCGTTCCTGTGACGCAAGCGCCGACGGGTGCGACGTGACGAACTGACGCAATAGCCGGACGGCGTGTGAGAACAGGAAGCGAATGTGCCGCGGTTCCGCGCTGGCGGCTAACTGGTGCCGAGAAACGGGCCATCCCCGCACGGAAGGCACGTCAAAGCGGGGCGGAGGTGGGTAGACCGGCGCTGGCGGTGCTTCAAGGCACGGCGCAGAAAGCCAGCGCTGCGCGGGCTGGGCACCAATGTGCGTGGCAGTAGGCCAGCGCTACGCGGGGAGTGCACCAATGTAAGTGGTAGTAGGCCAGCGCTGCGCGGGTGGTGTCTCAAATGCGGTGAAAAAGGTGTTATCTCTGCTTGCGGTCTAATCAGAGACTCGCGCCGCCGCCACTGACCGCCACCGCCGCTAGCACGAAAGGGGCTTTGGCCGCGCGACCGCTGTCGTGCTGCCGCCGCAGACTGATGCGGCCCGTTGCCACCACCGTGCCTGTGGGGAGAAGATAAAGCTTACAGCGGCAGGATAATCCTGTATAATGGCGCGGGTGTTTTTGTTAATATGTTGATTTGTAACATATTTTAATTCATCTGACGCCTGTGAAGGCGACAAGCGAGGTTCGCCATGAGCGAAAGCGAAAAACTGCAAAAAGTCCTGGCCCGCGCCGGTCAGGGGGCTCCCGCCGAGAAATCGAAGCCGTCATTGAACAGGGGCGCGTGAGCGTAGACGGCAAAGTCGCCACCCTGGGAGATCGCGTCGACGTCACCAGCAGCACAAAAATCCGTCTCGATGGGCGCATCATCGCCATCAAACCGGTTGAAGAGGCCGTGTGCCGCGTCCTGGCCTATTACAAGCCGGAGGGCGAACTTTGTACGCGCCGCGATCCCGATGGTCGGCCGACGGTGTTCGATCGCCTTCCGCGTCTGAATAACGCCCGCTGGGTGGCCGTCGGACGGCTGGACACTAATACCTCCGGGCTGTTGTTATTCACCACCGACGGGGAATTGGCCGATCGCCTGATGCATCCAAGCTGTGAAATCGAACGTGAATATGCCGTGCGCGTTTTCGGCGAAGTGGATGAGGATAAACAGCGTCAGTTGACCCGCGGCGTACAACTTGAAGACGGCCCGGCGGCTTTTCGCAGCCTGACTTTTCAGGGCGGATAAGGCCTGAATCAGTGGTATAATGTGACGCTGACAGAAGGGCGCAATCGCGAGGTACGGCGCCTGTGGGAGGCGGTTGGCGTGGCAGGTCAGCCGGCTTATCCGCGTGCACTATGGCGACGTTACGCTGCCGAAAGGGCTGCCGCGCGGCGGCTGGACCGAACTGCCGCTTGAGCACACCAACTATCTGCGTGAGAAAGTGCAGTTACCGCTTGAAGCGGTCACCAAGCTGCCGGTAGAGCGCGATCGCCGCCGTTTGAAGGCGACGCAAATCCGCCGTTCGGTGAAGCGCAGCAGCCAGAGAACGCCGGCGCGCGGTGGCCAGAGCAGTAAACGCAATAATGGTGTAGTTTACGGTACCGGCTAATGATCCAGGTTAACGGCACAGGCTGGCGATCCGGGCTTACGGCGGCGGCGCTTCAGGTGCTTAGCCGGTCTGTCTCACTACTACGGCGTCAGAGCGCACTCACGCAGGCCTGATAAGCTTTGACGTGCCCCACAAGAGGGTGGCTTATCGCCCGCAGGCAGGCCCCGGGGTGTTGGAGGCGGTGTCCCGCTGTGCCGTCGCGGCGGTTTTAGAGCCAGAATAAGGAAAACGCTTTTTATGTGACAGTGTCACCAATAAATGCCTTGCTGCGCCATAACGCCGGCGTCGAACGCGTGTTTCACCGGCCGCATTTCGCTAACGGTATATGCCATAGCCAGCAACGCTCGGTGGCAACCGCGCCCGGTGATAATGACGCTTTGACCTGCTGGCCGCGCGGCAAGGGCGGCGATAACCTCTTCGCGATCCAGATAATCGAAGCTGATCATATAGGTCAGCTCATCGAGAATCACAACATCAAGCGATGCGTCTGCCAGCATCCGCCGCGCATGACGCCAGGTATCGCGCGCGGCACTACTACGGTCCAGCTCCCGATTCTGCGTCTCCCAGGTAAAATCGGTGGCCATCACTTGAAACTCCACGCCGTCCGGCTCCAAAAGCTGCCGTTCGCCGTTGGGCCACTGCCACTTGATGAATTGCACTACCGCGGCGCGAAGTCCGTGGCCAACGGCGCGGGTGAGGGTCCCAAAACCGGCGGTGGTTTTGCCTTTGCCGTTGCCGGTAAAGATAATTAGGATCCCACGCCGCTCGGTGGCGGCGCGGATACGAGCATCGACCTGCTGTTTTAACCGTTGTTGCCGCTGTTGGTGGCGTTTGGCGTCCATAAATGCGCTCTTAAATAAAGGCCGCACCGCAGTGCGGGCGACCCTACAGGAGTATCAGGTGGCTGGACCGGGTTTGCGATCGGGCTGCGCGTCAAAACTGATGCCGGTTTTCCGTCGGCTATCGTCGCCCATCAGATAAAGATAGATGGGCATGATGTCCGCCGGGGTTTTCAAACGGTCGGCATCTTCCGCTGGGTAAGCGCTGGCGCGCATGCCGGTACGGGTACCGCCGGGGTTGATACAGTTAACCCGCAGCGTGGATGCGGGATACTCGTCCGCCAAGACCTGCATCATCCCTTCGGTGGCGAACTTGGACACTGAATAAGCCCCCCAGTTTGCGCGCCCTTGGCGGCCCACGCTGGAGGTGCTGAAAATCAGCGATGCTCCGCCGGCGTTAAGCAGCAGCGGCAGCAGCGCCTGCGTGAGCATGAAGGCGCCATTGATATTTACCGCCATCACCTCTGACCAGCGCGCCGGCGTCTGCTCGGTCATGGTCGCGACTTCCCCTAATAGCCCGGCGTTGTTCAGCAAACCGTCCAGATGGGGAAGTTCGTTCATCAGGCGCTGTGCCAGCAGCTGATAGGGTAGTGGATCGGCACAGGCCAAATCCAGCACCAGCACGCGCGTCTCACGCCCGCCGGCCTCGGCGATCGCCTGCTTCACAGCATTCAATTTATGCTCCGTTCGGCCGAGCAGCAGTAGTGACGCACCGTGGCGGGCATAGGTCAGGGCCGCTTCACGGCCAATACCGTCGCCGGCGCCAGTCACCAGAATGTGTTTTTGATCCAATAAATTACGTTTGGGCTGATAATACACGCCTCACTCCTCTGCTGTGAACTTTGCCGCCAACTGCCGATTATCGCGGCCCGTACGGACAGACTTGTCTCATTTTATGCCTGATCCGGCAGGGTATTTCAATCGCCGGCATTCCGACTATGAGCGCCACGCGAGCGAAAAGGCGTTACGGATGCGCCTAACGCCCGTGGGTTGCCGCCGTGACGGCGGGTGGCTGCTTTCAGGCCGATACCGGCCATTTTCTCTTGGTCTGACCCGCCCTGACTTGTAAGCGTGGTCTTCTCTTCACCGGCAATATTCTGATTTTTCAGGCGACGCGGCGCAGACCATTGGCTAGAATAGTTGGCAACTGTTCTCATTATTAGCAAGGCGGTTTTGTGGAATATATTGCGTTGTACGGACTTTTTCTGGCCAAAACCCTCACCGTAGTGCTGGCGATCGGCGCGCTATTATTGCTGGTGTTTGGCTTACGCATGCGCTCGCGCCAGCGTAAAGGACAGATCCAAATCGAGGATTTGGGCAAACACTATCGCGAGAGACAGCGGGAGATGCAACTGGCAAGGCTAGGCGAAGCCGAGAAAGGCGTGTGGCACAAACGGCACAAAAAGCAGGACAAGGCCGAAGCCAAACGGGCCAAACTGCTGGCGAAACGGGGTGATGATGGGACGGCGCGTTCTTGCCTTTACGTGCTGGACTTTACCGGCAGTATGGACGCTGGTGAAGTAAGCTCCCTGCGCGAGGAAATTTCCGCTGTACTGTCGGTGGCCAAATCCGGCGATGAAGTGTTGCTGCGGCTAGAAAGCCCCGGCGGCGTGGTGCACGGCTACGGACTGGCGGCGTCGCAGTTGCAGCGGTTGCGGGAAAAAGGTATCCACCTAACCGTCGCGGTAGATAAGGTCGCCGCCAGCGGCGGCTATATGATGGCGTGTGTCGCGGACCGCATTGTCGCTGCGCCCTTTGCTATTATTGGCTCCATCGGCGTGGTCGCGCAGATCCCCAACTTCCATCGCCTGTTGAAACGTAACTATATTGATATGGAGCTGCATACCGCCGGCGCCTATAAGCGGACGCTGACGCTGTTTGGTGAAAATTCCCCCGCCGGACGCGAGAAGTTCCAGCAAGAACTCAATGAGACTCATCAGCTATTCAAATCCTTCGTCCAGCGTATGCGGCCCTCGCTGGATATTGATGCCGTCGCCACTGGCGAACATTGGTATGGCGAACAGGCGCAGCATTTGGGGCTGGTGGACGCTATCGGCACCAGCGACGATTTGCTGATTGAGCAATTGGTGCGGCATGAGGTGATTAGCGTGCGCTTTAGCCGGCCGAAACGCTGGATGAACCGCTTCACCGACAGCGCTGCGTTAAGCGTGGAGCAACGCCTTCTGCGTTACTGGCAGCGCGCGCAGAAGCCGCTGTTATAACGATGAACGCGCCGGCTGCTGTCACCGCGACGTCGCAGCGGGCGGCAACAGCCGTTGACGTCGCGATATAAGCGCCGCACGCGCTAAAAGCCATTGTTGTCACGGCGAATCCGCCACGGCGGGCGAGCTCCGGGATAAGCCACGGTAGCGTGGCAGTGCGTCATACCCTCATCCTTCGTATGGTCATCTGGCAATGAGTTATTGCCTGCGAGACGGCAAGCGCTACACCCTATTATGCCTCCTTTCACATCGAAAGCCGTGCGGACGGCTGGTTGAATCACTATCTAGTTAGCGTGCCGCCGACAGGTTGCGGCGAAGGGGCGAGGGTATGGCACCCTTCTCGCCCTGGTGCTCGCGGCCGGTGGTGGCTGATGCAGAGCAGTTAGACAGGGACCAACGGTGCTGATGTTTTCAGCCCGGCCTTTCACTTGATAACCTGCGCCGGTGCGTAATTTATCCCTCATTTAACAACACTGCCCGCCGAACCGGCCGAAGGGCACCGCATTCATCGCGGCGTTGGCGATGACACGGCGCGCTACATCAGTCTGCCAAATGATATTTTTCCGACAGAACATGGGCAAGATGCTTGAACATATTAAAGACGGCGGTGGTCTTCCGCGTAGGTATTCCCTGCTCATCAAGAAAAAACTCACCGCGAAAAACCAGCACCGGTCCTTTCTGTTCAACCTCGGTGGCTAACATTCCCTGCATATAGTCTTCGTGTTCGCGAATTATCCGGTTCGCTTCTCTCAACAGACTTTTTCTGTCTATGGCGATGGTGAAGTTGTGCATATTTGTCACTCCTGTGTTAACGCGTGCCCTATTGTAATACCCGGTTGTGTTTGTCGGCAAACCGACTAAGGTTTAAGCGATTGCCTACGCTTATTATAAAAATAAGTGGATTAACAAGAAGTTGACCAAGTGCTCTCCGGTTAGGAAAGCGCGACAAAAAACTGGTTGATTTTTGGCGGCGCTGCCGCAATATAAAAAAAGAGGTATGCCCAGCCAGGGTCTGGCGCAAAAAACTTCTTATTGCAGAAGACATCACTCAGGTAAAGGTAAAAATGGGTAAAGCTCTCGTTATCGTTGAATCGCCGGCCAAAGCCAAAACGATTAATAAATATTTAGGCAAAGACTACGTGGTTAAGTCCAGCGTGGGTCACATCCGCGATTTGCCGACCAGCGGTTCAGCCAGTCAAAAGAGCAGCGATGCCAGTAAAAAGAAAAAAGCCAAGCCGGACCCGCAACACGCATTGGTCAACCGGATGGGCATCGATCCTTACCATGGCTGGAAAGCTCGGTATGAGATTTTGCCCGGTAAAGAGAAAGTGGTGAACGAGCTGAAAGCGCTGGCGGAAAAAGCCGATCATATCTATCTCGCAACCGACCTTGACCGCGAAGGGGAAGCCATCGCCTGGCATCTGCGCGAAGTTATCGGCGGTGATGATAAACGTTTCAGCCGAGTAGTGTTCAACGAGATCACCCGCAACGCGATCACCCAGGCCTTTGAACAGCCGGGCGAGCTGAATATTGACCGGGTTAATGCCCAGCAGGCGCGGCGGTTTATGGACCGCGTGGTGGGCTATATGGTGTCGCCGCTGCTGTGGAAAAAAATTGCCCGCGGCCTGTCGGCCGGACGGGTCCAGTCGGTTGCGGTCAGGCTGGTAGTGGAGCGCGAGCGGGAAATAAAAGCCTTTGTTCCCGAAGAGTATTGGGAACTGCATGCCGATCTGCAAACCGCGCAGGCAGCGCCGCTGGCAATGCAGGTGACGCATCAGCGAGAAAAACCCTTTAAGCCGGTCAATCAGCAGCAGATACAGGCGGCGTTGGACTGGCTTGAACATGCGGACTATGTGGTCAGAGACAGGGATGATAAGCCGACCAGCAGCAAGCCGGGAGCGCCGTTCACCACCTCGACGCTGCAACAGGCGGCCAGCACCCGCCTGGGCTATGGCGTGAAGAAAACCATGATGTTGGCTCAGCGGCTGTATGAAGCCGGGCATATCACCTATATGCGTACCGACTCCACCAACTTGAGTCAAGACGCGCTTGATATGGCGCGCGGCTATATCGGTGCGTCTTTCGGCAGTCCCTATTTGCCGAAGCAGCCTAATGAATACGCCAGTAAAAACAACGCCCAGGAAGCCCATGAGGCGATACGCCCCTCAGACGTTAACGCCTTGGCGGAACAGCTGAAAGACATGGAAGCCGATGCGCAGAAGCTTTACCAGCTGATATGGCGTCAGTTTGTTGCCTGCCAAATGACGCCGGCGCAATACGATTCCACCACGCTAACCGTTACCGCCGGCGAGTTTCAACTGCGCGCCCGCGGCCGCACGCTGCGTTTCGACGGCTGGACCAAAGTCATGCCGGCGCTGCGCAAAGGCGACGAGGACCTGACCCTGCCGGCGGTGGCAGCCGGCCAGACGCTTACGCTTACCAAATTGCTGCCCAGTCAACATTTTACCAAGCCGCCCGCTCGCTATAGTGAAGCCTCGCTGGTGAAAGAGCTGGAAAAGCGCGGGATTGGCCGGCCGTCGACCTATGTATCCATCATCTCCACCATTCAAGATCGCGGTTATGTCCACGCGGAAAACCGTCGTTTCTATGCGGAAAAAATGGGGGAAATCGTCACCGATCGCCTGGAAGAAAATTTCCGCGAGCTGATGAATTACGATTTCACCGCCAAGATGGAGGATACCCTCGATCAGGTAGCCGCCAATCAGCAGGAGTGGAAGCGGGTACTGGATGCCTTCTTCCAGGAATTTAGCCAACAGCTGGAAAACGCAGAGAAAGATCCAGAAGACGGCGGTATGCGACCCAATCAAATGGTGATGACCAGCATCGATTGCCCGGTCTGCGGCCGCAAAATGGGGATCCGTACCGCCAGCACCGGCGTCTTCCTCGGCTGTTCGGGCTATGCGCTGCCGCCGAAAGAGCGCTGCAAAAACACCATAAACTTGATCCCGGAATCGGAAACCCTGAACGTGCTGGAGGGCGACGATGCCGAAACCAATGCCTTGCGCGCACGCCGCCGCTGCGGGAAATGCGGCACCGCCATGGACAGCTATGTTATCGACGGCCAACGCAAACTCCACGTGTGCGGCAATAATCCGCTGTGCGACGGTTACGATATCGAACAGGGCGAGTTCCGTATCAAGGGCTATGACGGTCCGGTGGTGGAATGTGAGAAATGCGGTGCCGATATGCACCTGAAACTGGGGCGTTTTGGCAAATACATGGCTTGCACCAACGACGACTGCAAAAACACCCGCAAAATCCTGCGCAATGGCGATGTGGCGCCGCCGAAGGAAGATCCGGTGCCGCTGCCCGAGCTGCCGTGCGAGAAGTCGGATGCCTACTTTGTTCTGCGCGACGGTGCGGCGGGGGTGTTTCTGGCCGCCAATACGTTCCCGAAATCCCGCGAAACCCGCGCGCCGCTGGTGGCCGAGTTGGCCCGCTTTCGCGATCGCCTGCCGGAAAAGCTGCGCTATCTGGCCGACGCGCCCGTCGAAGATGACGAGGGCAATAGTACGTTGGTGCGTTTCAGCCGTAAAACCAAGCAACCATATGTGTCCTCGGAAAAAGACGGCAAAGCCACCGGCCGGACTGCCTTCTACATTGATGGTAAATGGCAGGTAACGAAAAAATAACCCTGACGTCGTCTCTGAGCCAACCTCGCGGTTGGATTTTTTAATTGATAATTAAGTGATATTAAGTGTTTTTTATGATTAAATAGTATTAGTCATAACCAACGCTTTTAAGCGCTTTCGCGGAGCCGGGTTCGTCCCCGGTGCGGCGGGCTTGAGCCGTGCGTCAGGTTCACGGTATTCGTCAGGACAAGCCAATGAAATTGCAGCAACTTCGTTATATTGTGGAAGTGGTAAACCACAACCTGAATGTCTCCTCTACCGCTGAGGGGCTCTACACCTCTCAGCCCGGCATCAGTAAGCAGGTACGGATGCTGGAGGATGAACTTGGCGTGCAGATTTTCGCCCGCAGCGGCAAGCATTTGACCCAGGTCACGTCAGCGGGTCAGGAAATTATCCGCATCGCGCGCGAGGTGCTGTCCAAGGTCGATGCCATCAAGGCGGTCGCGGGGGAACACCCCTATCCTGACAAATGATCGCTGTATGTGGCGACCACCCATACCCAGGCGCGCTATGCCTTGCCGGAAGTAATTAAGGGGTTTATCGCGCGCTATACGCGGGTTTCGCTGCACATGCATCAAGGCTCGCCCACCCAAATCGCCGAAGCGGTGTCAAAAGGGACGGCGGATTTCGCCATCGCCACCGAGGCGCTGCATCTGTATGGCGATCTGGTGATGCTGCCCTGTTATCACTGGAACCTGGCTATCGTGGTGTTGCCGGACCATCCGCTCGCGGGCAAGCGATCGCTGTCTATCGAGGAGCTGGCGGCTTTTCCTCTGGTGACCTATACCTTTGGTTTTACCGGCCGCTCCGAGTTGGATACCGCCTTCAATCGCGCCGGCCTGACGCCGCGCATCGTGTTTACCGCCACCGATGCGGATGTGATTAAAACCTACGTGCGCATGGGGCTCTGGGTTGGGGTCATCGCCAACATGGCAGTAAATACCGAAGCGGATCCGGATTTGGTCAAAATCAACGCCGACGGTCTGTTTACCCAGAGCACCACCAAAATTGGTTTTCGTCGCAGCACCTTCCTGCGCAGCTATATGTATGATTTTATTCATCGCTTTGCCCCGCACCTGACCCGCGATGTGGTCGATATGGCGGTGGCGCTGCGCTCCAATGACGATATTGAAGCGATGTTCAAGGACATCAAGCTGCCCTTGAAGTAACCGCACCACCTTTGCCGCCATCTATTTGCAACGCCCGGCGCCGGCCGCCGCAGCGTTGACGTGCTGTTGGCGTTGACATGTCACTGGCGTTGACTTGCCACTCTTGTTGCTAGGTGCTGTGCGCTGGCTGTACCGTTAGCTCATGCCGGCGGCCCTCCATCTTTCGTTCTCTGCTACCACCGCAGCCGTTGCGTCTGGCGCAACGGCTGCCGGCGCGGATGTGCTTGAGGATGGACGGTTGCCGCCGCTGCCGAAATTTATGGCGGCGAATGAAATAGGCCGCCGGGGCGACGTCGCGTCCGGCGCGGGGTTTTGCCAATCGCAATAATAATCCGCCTATGTTATGAAAAAGTTGCCGTTTGTTTGTACTATCTTTAAATGATTACCTCAACCCGAATAGGGTTATGACAATAATGATTTTGTTTGGAGGAGTTATGTCGTTATCAATTAAAGAAGCAAGCAGGGATACGCTCACCGCACACCATAAAACTTAGCATTTCTTCAGCCTGGCGCTGGCGGCAGAACAGCTGGGGCCAATCGACAAACTGCCCAAATCGATGAAAGTGCTGCTGGAAAATCTTCTGCGCCGTCAAGATGACGTTATCGTCACCGAGGCGCACCTGTGCGACGTCGCCGGCTGGCTAAAAACCGCCCAGGCGGAGGGAGAAATCACCTATCGTCCCGCCCGAGTGTTAATGCAGGATTTCACCGGGGTGCCGACGGTAGTTGATTTGGCGGCCATGCGAGAGGCGGTGAAACGGCTGTGCGGTAATGTCGATAAAGTGAATACTCTCTCGCCGGTGGATCTGGTTATTGACCATTCGGTCACCGTGGACGCCTATGGCAGTGAGGACGCCTATGCCGAAAACAACCATCTGGAAATGTCGCGCAATCGGGAACGTTATACTTTTCTGCGCTGGGGGCAAAACGCATTCAGCCGTTTCCGCGTGGTGCCGCCGGAGAACGGCATCTGTCATCAGGTGAATCTGGAATACCTTGCCAAAACCGTCTGGCACGAAGAGCAGGGCGGGCAAGAATTCGCCTACCCGGACACGCTGGTTGGCACCGACTCCCACACTACGATGGTCAACGGCCTGGGGGTGTTAGGCTGGGGCGTCGGCGGAATCGAGGCGGAATCGGCCATGCTCGGCCAGCCGGTGTCGATGCTGATCCCGGACGTGGTAGGTTTCAAATTGACCGGTAAGCTCAACGAAGGCATCACCGCGACCGATTTGGTGCTGACCGTGACGCAAATGCTGCGGGCGCACGGCGTGGTTGGCAAATTCGTCGAGTTTTACGGCGACGGGCTGGATAAACTGCCGCTGGCGGATCGGGCGACGATTGCCAATATGGCACCTGAATATGGCGCGACCTGCGGTTTTTTTCCGGTGGACGCCATTACGCTCGACTTATTTGCGGCTGACCGGGCGCAGCGAGGAGCAGGTGGCGCTGGTGGAGGCCTACAGTAAACGTCAGGGGCTGTGGCGTCAGGCTGGCGACGAGCCGGTGTTTACCAGCACCATTGAGCTTGATATGGAAAGCGTGGTGGCGAGCCTCGCCGGCCCGCGTCGCCCCCAGGATCGAGTGGCGCTGACGGCCGTGCCGGGGGCGTTCAAAGCCACTGATGAGCTGGCGTTAGGCAAACGCGCCGAACAGGTTGCGCAGCCGTTCGAGCTGGACGGTGAAACCTACCGGCTGGATCAGGGCGCGGTCGTCATTGCCGCCATCACCTCCTGTACCAATACCTCCAACGCCAACATTCTGATGGCCGCCGGGCTACTGGCGCGAAACGCGGTCAAGAAAGGCCTGCGCAGCAAACCTTGGGTGAAAACCTCGCTGGCGCCAGGCTCAAAGGTTGTGACGGATTACTTGGCGGTGTCCGGGTTGACGCCTTACCTCGACCAGTTGGGTTTTAATCTGGTGGGCTACGGCTGTACCACCTTGTATCGGTAATTCCGGCCCGCTCAAACCCAGCATTGAGGCCGCCATCAAGGCCGCCATCAAGGCCGGCGATCTCACCGTCGGCGCAGTGTTGTCCGGTAACCGTAATTTCGAGGGGCGCATCCATCCGCTGGTGAAAACCAATTGTCTGGCGTCGCCGCCCCTGGTGGTGGCGTATGCGCTGGCGGGCAATATGCTGATTAATGTCAGCGAGGATCCCTTGGGCAGTGGAACCGATGGCAAACCGGTTTATCTGCGCGACATCTGGCCGAGCTCGCAAGAAATTGCCGAGGCGGTGGCGCTGGTCAACAGCGAAATGTTCCACAAAGAATACGGCGAAGTCTTCACCGGTAGCCACGATTGGCGTTCAATCGCGATCCCACCTACCATTGGCAGCCGGATTCCACCTATATACGCCTGCCCCAGTTTTTCGAGGATATGCTGCATCAGCCGAAACCGGTGGAAAACATCCACGGGGCGCGCATCCTGGCCATGCTGGGGGATTCGGTGACGACCGACCATATCTCGCCCGCGGGCAATATTAAGGTAGACAGCCCCGCCGGGCGTTATTTGCACCAGCACGGCGTCAGCACAGAAGATTTCAACTCCTACGGGTCACGGCGCGGCAATCACGAAGTGATGATGCGAGGCACCTTCGCCAATATCCGTATTCGCAATGAAATGGTGCCGGATATCGAAGGGGGCTATACCCGCCATGTCCCTTCCGGTGAATCGCTGGCAATTTACGACGTCGCCATGCGTTATGCCGCTCAGCAGGTGCCGTTGGCGATTATCGCCGGTAAAGAATACGGCTCCGGCTCCAGCCGCGATTGGGCAGCCAAGGGGCCAAGGCTTTTGGGGATCCGGGTGGTGATCGCCGAGAGCTTTGAGCGTATCCATCGCTCCAATCTTATCGGCATGGGCATCCTGCCGCTGGAATTTCCGCACGGTGAGACCCGCAAGACGCTAGGCCTAAGCGGTGATGAAACGATTGACGTACCTGACCTGGCGGCGCTGAAGCCCGGCTGTGACGTCCCGGTGACCTTTACCTGGCCAGATGGCCGCAGCCGCACTATCGAAGCGCGGTGCCGTATCGACACCGGCAATGAGTTGACCTATTACCGTCACGACGGCATCTTGCACTATGTCATTCGTAATATGCTGAATGAACCGGTGGGTGATCCGGCCTGAGGTTAGCTGCAGTGAGCTTCCTTGCCAGCCTGCGCCGGAGGCTGGCGGTGCCGGGAGGGAAGACGACCCATTACCGGAAGGCGCGGGGGCACGTGGCCCACGCCACCTGCAACATGGCCGCGCGGGGGCGGGATAACCCGCACCGGCGTTTATTCGGCGGGACCGTTAAGCAAGTGCCCCATTTTGGCGGCCTTGGTATCCAGGTAGCGGGCGTTCTTCGGGTTGCGGCCAACAATAAGTGGCACCCGTTCGCTGATATTGATGCCCGCCTCGGTCAATATATCGACCTTTTTGGGATTATTGGTCAACAAACGTATTGTTTCGACGCCCAACAATTTAAACATGTCGGCGCAGAGGGTGAAATCCCGCTCGTCGGCGGCAAAGCCGAGCTGATGATTGGCCTCGACCGTATCGGCGCCTTTGTCTTGCAGAGCATAGGCGCGAATTTTGTTCAACAGACCGATATTACGGCCTTCCTGGCGGTGGTAGAGCAATATGCCGCGCCCCTCTTCGGCGATATGACTCAGCGCCGCCTCCAGTTGGAAGCCGCAATCGCAGCGCAGGCTGAACAGAGCATCGCCGGTGAGGCATTCGGAATGGACACGTGCCAGCACCGGCGCCGGGCCGGTTATATCGCCATAGACCAACGCCAGATGATCGTGCCCGGTGGCGATTTCCTCGAAGCCCACCATCAGGAAATCACCCCAGGGTGTCGGCAGTTTGGCTTCTGCCACACGTTTAAGCTGCATATTGCTCTCCAAAACCTAAGAATGACGCGCATCCTACTGCCTGCGGTGCCGTTTGACCAGCACCAGCGCAAGAAGGCGCGTCGATCGGAATCATCTGGGTTCTATTTTGCCATAAATTTACCCTATGACGGGATTTGTTGCGGTAAACTGGCGACAAAATGCGCAACCAACACGCCGTTAGCCATTGTTTATGGCACTTTCTGTTAAGCTTGTCTGCGGCCGTCGCGCACCCTGACGGCAATCCGTAAAAAAGGAAAATCAATGGTTGAAATTGCTAAACGCACCGGTATGGGGGCGCTGCTACTGATGGTGTTACCGCTGGTGCTGTGGGCCAGCGGCTGGCAGTGGCAGCCGGAAAATGATTACCGCTGGCTAAAAGGGTGGTACTGGCTGACGCAAACCGTGACCTCGCCCTGGGGCACCATGACTAGCGCGCTGCTGATAAGCTGGTTTCTCTGGTGTTGCGTTATCGTCTGAAACCGGCCCTGGGGCTGGCGGCGATATTGACCGCGACGTTACTTATCGGCCAAGGCATGAAATCGTTCATCAAAGAGCGGGTGCAGGAGCCCAGGCCCTTTGTGGTCTGGCTGGATAAGCATTATGCCATCGACGATCGGGCGTTTTACGCCATGCCGCGCAAAGCGCGCAGTGCGGCGCTAGCGCGGGAACTGAAACAGCAGCATGTGATCCCGCCCTGGCTGCAGAAGCATTGGCGGGCTGAAACCGGTTTTTCGTTTCCCTCCGGTCATACGATCTTCGCCGCCAGCTGGGCATTGTTGGCCGTGGGATTGCTCTGGCCGCGTCGGCACAGGGTCTCCACCGTGGTGCTGTTGATATGGGCCAGCGGCGTGATGGTCAGCCGCATGGCGCTCGGCATGCACTGGCCGCGCGATGTGGTCATGGGCGTCGCCGTCAGCTGGCTGGTGATTACCCTTGGCTGTTGGCTGGTGCAGCGCTGGATAGGCGCGCTGACGCCAACGCCGGAAGAAGCGTCGGATATTCGTTCGCGCGGGTGAGGGGGCCGGCCAACCGTTCTTTGCGCCTGGCCGGCAAAGAGAAAAGCACCGCCGGCGGTTGGGTTTTCCTTGTGGCGGCCCTATAGTAATTATTCAACCTGCGCAGATATTGCCGCCGCGGTGAAACTGGCCGCCGGCAGGTGATGCCCCCTATCGCAGGGGAAAATTTCCTTCATAACCGGGGAAATGGTAATTTAACCGTGTCAGATGAGCTAAGCGTCTGAACGTACGACTAACACGTCTTGCAGGAAATCATGTGAAATATGTTCTGATAATGTTGCTGGTGCTGGTGATTTTTATCATCTCCGTTACCTTTGGCGCGCATAACGATCAGGTGGTGACGTTTAACTACCTTCTGGCGCAGAGTCAATTTCGTGTGTCGACCTTACTCACCTCACTGTTCGCCGCCGGATTTGTCATCGGCTGGTTCATCTGCGGCCTGTTCTGGTTGCGCACGCGCGTCGCGCTGATGCGGTCCGAACGCAAGGTGAAACGCTTAGAACAGCAGCTTGCGCCGCTGGAAACGGTGACCACCGCGCCCGCCGGCGCGCCTGCCGTTACGCCTAAGGAATAACGCATTATGTTAGAACTGCTGTTTCTGTTGCTGCCCGTGGCCGGCGCCTATGGCTGGTATATGGGGCGCAGGAGTGCGCAGCAGGAGAAACAGCAGGAAGCTAACCGTCTTTCCCGGGAGTACGTCGCCGGGGTGAATTTTCTGCTGTCCAACCAGCAAGATAAGGCGGTGGACCTGTTCCTCGATATGTTGAAGGAGGACAGCAACGCCTTTGAGGCGCATCTGACGCTGGGCAATTTGTTTCGTTCCCGCGGCGAAGTCGACCGCGCTATCCGCATCCACCAGGCGTTAATGGAGAGCACGTCGTTAACCTTTGAGCAGCGGTTGTTAGCCATTCAGCAACTGGGCCGGGATTATATGGCGGCCGGGTTTTACGATCGCGCTGAAGATATGTTTAGCCAGTTAGTGAACGAAGACGACTTCCGGGTGGGCGCGTTGAGTCTGCTGCTGCAGATCCATCAGGCGACCAGCGAATGGTCGAAGGCGATAGACGTCGCCGAAAAACTGGTCAAACTCGGCGAAGAGCAGCGCCGGGTGGAAATTGCCCATTTTTACTGCGAGCTGGCGCTACAGGCGATGGGCAGTGACGATTTGGATCGCGCCGTCGCGCTGCTGAAAAAAGGGGCGGCAGAAGACAAAAACAGCGCGCGGGTGTCCATCATGCGCGCCAGAATATTCATGGCCCAGCAAGATTATGCCGGCGCGGTCGGCGAACTGACGCGGGTGTTGGATCAGGATCGCGAAATGGTCAGCGAAACGCTGCCTATGCTGCAGGAATGTTATCAGGTGTTGGATCAACCCGCTCAATGGGCGGAATTTCTTAAACGCTGTGTGGAAGAAGACAGCGGCTCGGCGGCGGAACTGCTGTTGACCGATATTATTGAGCGTGAACAGGGGCCGGAGGTAGCGCAGGGATATATCAATCAGCAATTGCGTCAGCATCCGACCATGCGCATGTTTCACCGGCTGATGAATTTTCACCTCAGTGAGGCGGAAGACGGTCGCGCCAAGGAAAGTCTGCAGACGCTGCGCGATATGGTCGGCGAACAGATCCATACCAAACCCCGCTACCGCTGCCAGAAATGCGGTTTCACCTCTCATAGCCTGTATTGGCATTGCCCGTCGTGTAAATCCTGGGCCTCGGTTAAGACCATACGCGGTCTGGATGGCCAGTAACCGCTTTCAGCCAATATCAGCCCGGAAAGATAGGTTACGCACCGCCGCCGCAGTATGGCGCTACTGACATCCGACGGCCAACCTGGCGCCGTCCTGGCTGGGATTTTGCGCCGTCGGCGGGTAAAATAGCTCGATGCTAACGGGACTGCGCTGGCGGGCCGCCAACCAGAGATGTTTCATGACGCGCACGATTGTATCTTCCTCTTCCCCTTTAACCACGCAACTGACGGGCTCGCCGGTGATAATGGCATTGGATTATGCCGATGCCCGTCAGACGTTGGCGTTTGCCGACCAGGTGGCGCCGTCCCAGTGCCGGATGAAAATCGGCAAAGAAATGTTCACCCAAGCGGGACCGACGTTGGTGCGCGACCTACAGCAGCGCGGTTTCGAGGTTTTTCTTGACCTGAAATTTCACGATATCCCCAACACGGTGGCCAAAGCGGTTAGCGCGGCGGCGGAATTGGGGGTATGGATGGTCAATGTGCACGCCAGCGGCGGTGAACGCATGATGGCGGCGTCGCGGGAGGCGCTGGTGCCGTTTGGGGCCGACGCGCCCGTGCTTATCGCCGTCACGGTGCTTACCAGCATGAATGATGATGATCTGCGGGGGATAGGCATTGCCGGCAGCGCCTCGGACCACGCCGTGCGCCTGGCCTTACTTGCAAAAGCTTGCGTCCTGGACGGCGTGGTGTGTTCCGCCTGGGAAGCGGCGCGGCTGAAAAGCGACTGCGGCGCGGATTTCGCGCTGGTGACACCGGGCATACGCCCCGCCGGTAGCGAAGCGGGGGATCAGCGCCGGGTGATGACGCCGCTGCAGGCGCAGCAGGCGGGCGTGGATTATATGGTGATCGGACGACCTATTACCCAGGCAGCCGATCCCGCTGCTGCGCTGGCGGCGATTTTGCAGGAACTACAAGCCGGAGAAGCCCATGTCTGATACAAACCGGCTGGTGTATTCCACCGACGGCGAGCGCATCAAAGCGCAAGAGGAGACGCCCGCGCCGCGCGCGTCAGGGGACGGTATTGTGCGCCTGCAGCGGCAAACCAGCGGCAGAAAAGGTAAAGGCGTGTGCCTGATTACCGGCCTCGATTGGGATGACACGGCGCTGCAAACCCTTGCCAGCGAGCTGAAAAAGAAATGCGGTACCGGTGGGGCAGTGAAGGATGGGGTAATTGAGATTCAGGGCGATAAACGCGAGCTTCTAAAACAACTTTTGGAAGCGCGGGGTCTGAAGGTAAAGCTGGCGGGCGGCTAAACGGGCGCGCCCGCCTTATCCGCCGCTAGCCGCGGCTGAGCGCGGTGTAGCGGCGTAAGAGTTAGCGGAAAACGGGCCCTAATCCACTTGATGGCCAATGATCCCGCCGACGGCGGCGCGGCGCCGATGGCGGTTTTACGATCGCGTTTCGACCAATTCGAGCACGCGCTCAGCGATAAAGCCAGGGTGACCGCCAGCGCCGCGGCGGCCATGCGTTTAGAGGTTGAGCTCATCATCACGTTCTCCATATCCAGCTGTTATGTTGAATTACCTTGAAATAATTATAGACTTATTCGCAACATTTAGCTTGTTTGGTGCTTATTGAGGATTTATTATAAATCAATATGTTACGACTTTTTCTCAGGTTAAATAATCCGAAATTTCCCCCCCTAAACCCTGGCTGATACGTTTCCCAGCGTTCCGATAGCAGAACCACGCCCGATCTTCAGCCGGTTTACCCATAGCGGACCCGCACGCCGGACCGGACAATAGCCTTATCTTGGGATAAGGAGAACGCCATGCTAAACAGTCTGAAACAAGAGGTGTTGGAGGCGAATCTGGCGCTGCCGCAGCACCAGCTGGTTACCTTTACCTGGGGTAATGTCAGCGCGGTCGATCGCAAAACCGGACTGATGGTCATTAAACCGTCCGGTGTCGATTACAGCGCCATGACTCTTGACGACATGGTTGTCGTGGAACTGGCCAGCGGCCGGCGGGTGGAGGGGCGGTGCAAACCCTCATCCGACAGCGATACTCACCGGGCGCTTTATTTGGCGTTCGAGGCGTTGGGCGGCATTGTGCATACCCATTACCGTCATGCCACCATCTGGGCGCAGGCGGGGCGGGATATTCCCGCCTGGGGGACGACGCACGCCGACTATTTCTATGGCGCGATCCCCTGTACCCGGCTGATGACCGATGACGAGATCAATGGTCGTTATGAATGGGAAACCGGACAGGTGATTGTGGAGACCTTCCGGCACCGGGAGCTCAGTCCGTCAACTTTGCCGGCGGTGCTGGTGAACGCCCATGGGCCTTTTGCTTGGGGCAGCGACGCGGCAAATGCGGTGCACAATGCCGTGGTGCTGGAAGAAATTGCGTACATGGGGATCTTTTCCCGCCAGCTCAGTCCAGAGCTACCGGCCATACAGCGCAGCCTGTTGGTGAAACACTATATGCGCAAGCACGGCAAAGAGGCCTATTACGGTCAGTAACCTGCGCCGCCAGACTAAACGCCACTCGCCGGCCAGCAATTTCGCGGCCCTCAAGTCTGAGAGCCTCGCCCCGGATTTTCCCGATTCAGCCATGTTGCCTTGCCGCTAAACGTCGCTGCCGCTAGGACTTGCCGGCAAACGGCGTGACTGCTTTGCAGCCTTGTAACCTTACCGCAGCATGGCTATGTTGCCTGGCGCGACTGCCTTGCTGCCACACGGCGCGACTGTCTTCTGCCTTGCCGCCGCACGGTGATGTTGCCTTGCAGCCAAATGGCGCTGCTGCTTTGTTGCCACCCGGCCTTACCGCCAAACGGCGCTGCTGCTTTGTTACCACCCGGCCTTACTGCCGCCGCCGGGGTCGCCAGACGGCGCTGTGGATGCCTCGAGGTCCGCCGCCTCGCGTTTTATCAAAATGATGTATTTTTAAAATAGAAACAATATTTCAATTATGCGGCCGATCACTGTTTGCCCTCTTATTTGCGGCTAGTTTAAGCCTACATTTCCCCGGTGCTCCGGGGATCCGGCCAGCGACTGGCCCTAATGCCTGAGGGCGGTGTTTGCGATAAGGTGGCGGCAGAATGCAAATTAAACGTGCTATCGATAAAATTCCGGGCGGTATGATGCTCATTCCGCTATTTCTCGGTGCCCTATGCCATACCTTTTCGCCAGGCGCCGGCGGCTATTTTGGCTCTTTCACCAATGGCCTAATTACCGGTCCGGTACCGATTCTGGCTATCTGGTTTTTTTGTATGGGCGCATCCATCAAGCTGAGCGCGACCGGTACGGTACTGCGTAAGTCTGGCACGCTGGTAGTGACGAAAATAGCGGTTGCCTCACGGGTTTTGCCGGCCAACGGCGTAGAGGTCGGTTTTTTTGCCGGATTGTCGACGCTGGCGCTGGTGGCATCGATGGACATGACCAACGGCGGTTTATATGCCTCCATTATGCAACAGTACGGCAGCAAGGAAGAAGCCGGGGCCTTTGTCTTGATGTCGCTGGAGTCCGGGCCGTTGATGACCATGGTGATTATCGGCACGGCGGGCATCGCTTCCTTTGAGCCGCAGGTGTTCGTCGGCGCGGTATTGCCCTTTATTATCGGCTTTGCGCTGGCAATACCATTAATTTGGCGGTCATTGCCCAAACCGGGTTATTGGGGATCCTGCTTGGCCTGATGGTCATTATCATTACCGGCATCCCGCTGATTTTGGCCGACCGCCTTATCGGCGGCGGTGACGGGACCGCCGGTATTGCCGCGTCCAGTTCCGCCGGCGCGGCGGTAGCAACACCGGCGGTGATTGCCGGCATGGCGCCGCAGTTTGCGCCGATGGCGCCGGCGGCGACGGCGCTGGTAGCCACGTCGGTAATTGTCACCTCGATTCTGGTACCGGTGTTAACCGCGCTCTATTCTCGCCGCGTCAAACGCGGGCAGCCGGCCGCGGTGGGTGCTGATAGGGGGATGGGCCGCGGGTCAGCGGCGGGTGAACGGGCGGTGGACAGCGAATCAGCGAGCGCCGATCGCCTGCTCCCCTGAGCGGACACTGCGGGCGCACGGCGGCGATCGGCAGCCCGGCGCAGAGGCATGAGGCGCAAAAAAAACCGCAGCGCCAAAGGCGATGCGGTGAGGAGGAAAGCGCCGGGCACCTAAGCGCCGCCGAGACAGATTTACGCCGGGCGAGCGATGACCGAGCGGTTTTCCATCCGTACTTCGGCGATGGTCACATCAAGGGTATCACCCTGACGGTAGCGTTCCTCGCCTTTCACCTGCACGGTACCGGTGTCCTGACTACAGACCAGCTCGTCGCGCACGCTGTGGATGAAGGGGGCGGGAATGAACGCTACCGCGCCGTTATCCAACAAACGCACCCGCATGCCGCCGCGGGAGATGTCGATGATTTCCGCCGCGAAGCGGCGGTTGCTGCCGGCTGTCGGCTGCAGGAAACGGGCATAAAGCCAATCGCCCACGTCCCGTTCCGCCATGCGGTGCTGGCGGCGGCGCTCGGCGAGACGCAGCGTGACTTCCTCATTCGGCCGTTCTGCGCCGCCCACGCCAATCAAGGCTTTAAGCAGGCGGTGATTGATCATATCGCCATACTTACGAATTGGCGAGGTCCAGGTGGCATAGGCGTCAAGTCCCAGCCCGAAGTGCGGGCCCGGCACCGTGCTGACTTCGGCAAAAGTCTGGAAACGGCGAATGCGGCTGTCCAGATAAGTGGTGGGCAGGGCATTCAGCCGCCGGCGCAGTGCGTAAAACCCCTCCAGCGTCAGGAGACAGGCGGGGTCGACATCGATTTGGTGACTGCGCAAAATGGCGACCGCCTGGTCCACCTGTAGCGGATCGAAACCGTGGTGCACGTTATAAAGGCCATAGCCCAGGCCGTCGCGCAACACGCGGGCGGCGCAGAGATTGGCGGCGATCATCGCCTCCTCGATCATGCGGTTGGCAATACGACGCGGCTCGACGACAATGTCATCCACATTGCCCTTCTCATCCAGTACGAAGCGATAGTCCGGGCGATCCCTGAACACCAGCGCGTGATCTTGTCGCCAGGCGCTGCGGGCCTGACAAACGTTGTGCAGCAGGCGAATCTGAACGGCGATAGCCTCGGTTTCCGGCTGCCATGTGACGATGTTTTCCAACCAATCAGACACATTGTCGTAGGCCAGTTTGGCCTTGGACTCGACCCAAGCGGTGAAAAAGTGCGCATCGTCGGCCAGGGCACCGTCTGAAAGCACCGTGACGCGGCACGCCAGCGCCGGACGCCGCTCGTGGGCGCGCAGTGAACACAGGTCATCAGACAACGTCCGCGGCAGCATGGGAATATTGAAACCGGGCAGGTAATTGGTAAAGGCGCGCTCGCGGGCAATATTATCCAGCGGGCTGCCTGCCGCAACCCAGGCGGTGGGATCCGCGATGGCGACGGTCATGACCCAGGCATCGTTCGGCGCTGGGGCCAGATGGATAGCGTCGTCCATATCTTCGGTGCTGGCGCTATCAATAGTGATGAAATCGAGCGCGGTAAGATCCTCGCGCGCCGGCCCGTCTTCCTGCAGGCTGACCCCTACCGGCATGGCCGGTGCGGTGCGCTCAAGGTTATGGCGGGCGAGTGTCACCCACCAGGGCGCGAAATGATCGTCGGCGGTGGTGACCAGGGCGGTAATTTCGGCATAAAACTGGCGATCGCCTTTCAGCGGGTGGCGGCGCATTTCCGCGACCGCCCAGTCGCCGGTTTGAAACGCCTGGCTAATGCCGCGCTGTGGCCGCGTGGGGATAACCTCTTTGATGAGCGGATGATCCGGCACAACGCTAAGACGATCGTCTTTGGCCTGTACCCGCCCCACAAATCGCGTGAGAAAGGGATCGATGAGTTCTTCCGGCTCGGAAATTTCCCGCTCTTTCTCGGTACGCACCACGGCGGAGATTCTATCGCCGTGCATCACTTTCTTCATGAAGGGCGGCGGAATGAAATAGCTTTTCTGGGCATCGACCTCGAGGAAGCCGAACCCTTTCTCTGTGCCTTTAACCACGCCTTCGACACGCGGTGTCTGGGAATGCAGTTGCTGTTTTAGCTGTGCAAGCAGCGGATTGTCTTGAAACATAATGTCCGGAAAAAGTGGATTGTAATGTGCTGAGTAGCGGCAGATAGTTTTACGCGATTCGGTCTGCGTCGGCAAGCTTACCGGTTATATGAAGCTAAAAAAACCACCCAGTTGACCCGGGGTGGTTTTTAGGGGGAAGGGACGCGCGATGAGCGCGGCCCTTGTCGTGTTGAGCCGGTGCGGCCGACCGGTCACACAATGCGCTGAGTCGGCGGCGTCAGGCTCGGCGTCAATTTGACCGGAACCGATTTCGAGGTCGGGGTAAAGGTGCCGTCACCGAAACTGGATAGGGGGACCAGCGGATTGGTTTCCGGGTAGTATGCCGCCAGGTTGCCGCGCGGGATAGCGTAGCTGACCGCTTTAAACCCCGTCACTTTGCGCTGCACGCCGTCATGCCACAGGGTTTCTATATCGACCCGATCTCCCTCCTTAAGACCCAGCTCGGCCAGATCCTGCGGGTGAATAAAAACCACCTCCCGCTGACTGTAAACGCCGCGGTAGCGGTCATACAGACCATAAATAGTGGTGTTATATTGATCGTGGGAGCGCAGGGTTTGCAGGGTGAACGGCGCGTTCTTGCCCTGCAACTGCGGTATAAGTGTTTCAGGCAGCGCGGCGGCGCTGAACTGCGCCTTGCCGCTTGGCGTCGCGAAACGCAGTTCGGCGGCGCTATTGCCGAGATAAAACCCCTCCGGCGCGTCGCAGCGGCGGTTAAAATCGGTAAAGCACGGCTGGGTGGCGGCGATGTGATCGCGAATCAAATCGTAATTGCCCGCCCGCGCGCGCCAATCGAGCTGGTCCTCCCCCAGCACCGCGGCGGCAATCGCGGTTTCGGAACGCAGCTGGTCGGAAATCGGCGGATTTACCCCTTGCGACGCGTGCACCATGCTGAAGGAGTCTTCGACGGTAATGTATTGATCGCCGCTGGCCTGGGTATCGCGGTCGGTCCGGCCAAGCGTTGGCAAGATCAGCGCGTCAAGGCCGGGCACCAGATGGCTGCGGTTAAGCTTGGTGCTGATATGCACGGTGAGCGCGCAGCGCTGCAGCGCGGCCTCGGTGCGCGGTGTATCCGGCGCCGGCGCCGCCAGGTTGCCGCCGAGGGTAATCAGCACTTTCACTTCATCGCGCAACATCGCTTCGATGGCTTGAACGGTATTGTGACCGGCGTCGCGCGGCGGTGTGAAGTTAAAATGTGCCGCCAGACTGTCCAGCATGGCCGCTGAAGGTTTTTTGTCAATCCCCATGGTACGGTTGCCCTGAACATTGCTGTGTCCGCGTACCGGACACAGACCGGCCCCCGGTCTACCCAGCTGGCCGAAGAGCAATTGCAAATTGACGATTTCGCGCACCGTGGCGACGGAGTGTTTGTGCTGGGTGATCCCCATCGCCCAGGTACAGATAACCCGCTTGGCAGCGCGGTAAATTTCCGCAACCTCGCGCAAATCCTGCTCGCTGAGGCCGGACTGCCGGGTCACCTGCTGCCAGGAGGTGGCGTCGACGGCGGCGAGGTACGCCTCCACGCCTTGGGTATGGGCGCTGATAAAAGCGTCATCGAATAGGCCGTCTTCTCCCCGCGCCAGATGTTGACGATGGGTTTCCAACAGCGCTTTGACCATCCCGCGTATCGCCGCCATATCGCCGCCCAGATTGGGCTGAAGGTAGCGCGAGCTGATTCGCCCGGATTTGGGCGTAATAACTTCCAGCGGTTTTTGCGGATCGGCGAAACGCTCCAGCCCGCGCTAGCGCAGATTGTTGAAGCTGACGATGCTGGCGCCGTGGTCGGCGGCGTGACGCAGGCTGTGCAGCATACGTGGATGGTTGGTGCCGGGGTTCTAACCAAAAACGAAAATGGCGTCGGCCAGGTCGAAATCGTCAAGGCGCACGGTGCCTTTGCCGACGCCGATACTTTGCTTCAGGCCGCTGCCGCTGGCCTCATGGCCATATTGGAACAATCGGGAAAGTTATTGGTGCCGAACATCCGGCCGAACAGCTGATAAAGATAAGACGCCTCATTGCTGGCGCGCCCGGAGGTGTACAGCTCAAGCTCTCCGGAATGCGTCAGATCATGCAGATGACTACGGATAAGGGCGAAGGCCTCTTCCCAGCGAATGGGCAGGTATTTATCGCTTTCGGCGTTATAGCGCAGCGGCTCCGTCAGCCGTCCTTGATACTCGAGGAAATAATCACTCTGCTGATAAAGCTGGCTAACGGTGTGCCGGGCGAAGAAAGCAGCATCCACCGCTTTGCGGGTGGCTTCCCAGCTTACCGCTTTGGCACCGTTTTCACAAAAACTGAAGGTGCCGTTATTATCACCCCAGGAACAGCCCGGGCAGTCAAACCCTTTTGATTTGTTGACGCGCAGCAGATTGCGGATGTTTTTGAAGGTCTGTTTGCTGTCCAGCACATAGCGGGTGGTGGATTCCAAGGCTCCCCATCCGCCCGCAGCGCCGTCGTAAGGTTTTATCGCAGGTTTGAATTTCATATTATGGTTTCGCAGATAATAACTTCGATGGGATGTTAAATTTTGTTTAACTGTTTGATCCAATTGCGTAAAAGTTTAATCGAGCTGCCGGCAAGCGTCTAATCGAAACGCTTTATCGCGGTATAGAGCGCGGTTATTGCACGCTATTTGTGATCTTGTTCATATTACTGGCCATCAACCCCGCGCGAGTTCCTCGCCGTCGCTGGCCCTGTCTCATACTGACTGGGTCGTCCAATCAGGAGTGTCCCGCGCGATGAAAGAGATAGGTAGCAAAATTCATGGGTTTGGCAAAGCGCTGATGATGCCGATTTCGGTGATCGCCGCCGCCGGGATTTTCCTGGGGCTGGCGGCAGCAATGCAAAACCCCGCAGTGACCGGCGAGGCCTTCGCCCGGCTGCAATACCCGCAACTGATCATCGGCTTCATCCGTCAGGTGGCGAGCGCACTGTTCGCCAACCTGCCGCTGTTTTTCGCCGTCGCCAGCGCTATCGGCCTGGCGCGAGAGGAAAAACCGACCGCCGCCTTCGCCGCGGTAATCGGCTTCATCAGCCTGCACGTGGGGGTAAGCGCATCGCTGGCGGCACAGTCTATCACCCCGGCCACCACCACCCTGGCGGCGTTAACCGCGCGCGGCATGTCGCAGACCGAGGCGATGATGTATGCCGCGCAGTTCACCCCGACGTTGGGCATTTTTTCCTATAATATGAGCGTGCTCGGCGGGGTTATCGCCGGCCTGGTGACGGTGGCGATGCATAACCGTTTCTATACCGTGGTGCTGCCGACCGCCATCAGTTTCTTCGGCGGCCGACGTTTCGTGCCTATCGTCACGGTGGTGCTGCCGCTGGTGGGGCTCTGCCTATCGCTCATCTGGCCCGCCATCGGCCACGGCATCGCCTGGTTGGGGCAGCTCATCGGCAAAAGCGGCGCCCTCTGGATGTGGCTGTACGGTTTTTGCGAGCGGCTGCTGATCCCCACCGGCCTGCACCATATATTGAATGAAACGGTGCGTTTCACCCCTATCGGCGGCATGGTGACGGCGGACAACCAGACATTGGTTGGGGCGTTGACCATTTTTAATACCTCACTTACTCATCCCGGTCTGCTAAGCGACGTCGTTATCCGCCACGCCACGCGTTTCCTGGTGCAAGGCAAAATTCCCACCATGATATTTGGCTTACCGGGCGCGGTGCTGGCGATGTATCACTGCGCGCGGCCCGAACATAAAGAACGCGTCAAGGCGCTAATGCTGGCCGGCGGTATGGCCTCGTTCACTACCGGTATTACCGAACCGCTGGAGTTCTGTTTTATTTTTGTCTCGCCTGTGCTGTTTATTTTTCATGCGGTGTTGAGCGGCGTTGCGTTTATGCTGATGGATTTGCTGCATGTCATGATTGGCAATGTGCAGGGCGGCGCCATTGATCTGGTTATCTTCGGCGTACTCGGCGGCGCCCGGACCCAATGGTGGTATCCGGTGCTGCTGGGGGCGGTGTATTGTCCGCTTTACTATGCGGTGTTCCGCGCGGTCATCCGCCGCAGGCATGTCGAGACGCCGGGGCGGGAATCGGACGAGCAGACTCCGCCGGAGCAGGAAAAGCAAAGCGCCGATGAACGCTCGCAAACCATCATTAATGGCCTGGGAGGGCGGCAGAATATCGCCGACGTTGATTGCTGTTTTACCCGGCTACGCGTGCGGGTGCGCGACATGCGGCAGGTGGTGGATCGTACCTTGATGCTCACCGGTGCCGGCGGGGTTAAACGGGTCAGCGGCAACGATGTGCAGGTAATCTATGGCCAGCAGGTGGAAAAAATCGCCCACGACGTGAAACGGACGCTGGGCGTGAGCAGTTAATTTCGAATCGGGGCAGACGTTAACCGCCATTCCCACGCTAACGCAGGTCAGGTGGCTCTTTTTATTTGTGTACCAACGATAGCGTTTGCTGTGTCGGTGTGGGCCAAACGATAGCCGCCATTGACGCGCTAACGCGGCTCAGGTGGCTCTTTTCATTTGTACACCAACGATAGCGTCTGGTGTGCCGGTGCAGGACAGACGCTAGCCGCCATTCCCGCGATAACGCGGATGTCCCGGCTGATTTTTGCCGGTATGGATATGATATACTGATTGCTATTCCCGGCTACCGATAGAACAGATGGATATCAAACAACTGATTTACTTGTGCAACCTGGAGCAGGAGCGCCATTTTGGCCGCGCCGCCGATGCCAGCTTTGTCAGCCAGCCTACCTTGTCAATGCGGCTGAAGAATCTTGAACGCGAATTGGGGGTGGCGCTTATCCATCGCGGCAATAGCTTCCAGGGTTTTACCGCCGAGGGGGAGCGGGTATTGGCCTGGGCGCGGGAAATTGTCTCGGTCTATCAGGGGCTGAAACTGGAGGTGGAGTCGCTCAAACAGGGCGTGGGAGGCACCTTACGTATCGGCATCGTACCCCAGTGTGGTCTATCGCTGCCGCAATTGCTACAGCAGGCCCAGGCGCGCTATCCAGATTTTCGCTATCAGGTAGCGGTGCTTAGCGCCGATCAACTGCTGGAAGCCTTGATCAATCATAGTGTCGATTTTGGCATTGGCTTTTTTGAACTGGCGCTGCTGCAAGAGCTTAAGTTCCAGACGGCACCGATTGTGGACAGCGGTGTGGATCTGGTGTTGCACCCGGTGTTTTTCTCCACGCCGCCAGCACCACTGACGCTGGCGCAGGTGGCTGAGTTGCCGCTTTGTCTGGCTGAGCCGAGCCGTTATTTCCGCCGATATCTGGATGAGCATTTCCGCGCCGCCGGGCTCCAGCCGCGGGTTATCCTCGAGAGCGCCTCGATTTTCCAACTGCTGCAGGGGGTGTTTTGCGGCCTGGGGTGCGGCATGGTGCCGCGCGGTCATCTCTTGCCGGAGATGACGCCGGCGTTAACCAGCATCCCGATCGCCATGCCGGCGATGAGACGGCAGACGGCAGTAGCGATTGCGCAACCCGGGCGGGCTATTACGCTAGCGCAAACGGTGTTCGATTTTGCGCGCGCCTGGCTGGCGCAGGCGGGGGGCACGGCGGGGTGTGAAAAGGGAGCCGGTCGCCCGGCCCCGGGGGAATTAATCCAGACTGAGCTCGTTCATGGCGGCGATATTGAAGCCGCCGTCCACATGCACCACCTCGCCGGTGATACCTGCCGACAAATCGGAGCACAGAAAAGCGGCGGTGTTGCCGACATCTTCAATGGTCACCACGCGGCGGATAGGCGTCACCGACTCGCAGTGGGACAACATTTTTTTGAAATTCTTGATGCCGTAAGCGGCCATGGTACGGATGGGGCCTGCGGAAATGGCATTCACCCGAACGCCCTGCGGGCCCATGGCGTTGGCCATATAGCGGGTGTTGGCTTCCAGCGAAGCTTTTGCCAGGCCCATAACGTTGTAATTGGGGATGGCGCGTTCCGCACCGAGATAAGTCAGCGTCACCAGAGCGGCGTTGGGATTAAGCATTGCCCGGCTGGCTTTGGCCATGGCAACGAAGCTGTAGGCGCTGATGTCGTGCGCGATGGCAAAACCTTCCCGAGTCACGGCGTTCACATAGTCGCCGTCCAACTGGTCGCCTGGCGCGTAAGCGATGGCGTGCACAAAGCCGTCAAAGGTCGGCCAGACGTCGGCCAGACGGGTGAACAGCGCGTCGATGCTGGCATCTTCCGCCACGTCGCACGGCAGCCCGATGCTGGAATTGAAATCGGCGGCAAAGCCTTCCACCCGTGATTTCAATTTGTCACTCTGATAAGTGAAAGCCAGCTCCGCACCTTCACGGTGCATAGCCTGAGCGATACCGTATGCAATTGAACGGTTACTGGCAACGCCAGTCACCAGAATGCGCTTACCGGTAAGAAAACCCATAGCATTAATCCTTGTGATCATTATTTCATGCGAACGTGTGCCCCGCGGTCAATCCGTAAAGCAACGTTCGTCGTTAATAAACCCGGCGAAGTGTAACATGAATCTTTCGCCGGAGTGTAGTCTCGCGCCCCGCGCGGCGGGGGGCTTAACGTCGGGCGCGCCACTGGGTGAGGGCGCGCGCTTAGGGCGTGGCGCCGTCGCGCCGCCAGCCATCGGCGGTCAGCGCTTCACCGAAATGGCTGGCGATAAGCCGGCGGGTCAACTCGTGCAGCGGCGCCGAGAGCACATCGGCGGTGCTGCCACGCTCCACGACTTCACCGTTTTGCATCACGATGATTTGATCGCTTACATGTTTCATCATGCCCAAATGTTGCGTCACGTAAATAAACGAAATTCCTTTTTTCGCCTGTAGCTCCAGCATCAGATTGATGATTTGTGAGCGCATCGACATATCCAGCGACGCCAGCGCCTCGTCCGCCACGATAACCTTGGGTTGCAAAATCAGCGCGCGCGCCAGACCGACGCGCTGTTTTTGCCCCGGCGCCAACATGTGCGGGTAGTAGTAAGCGTGATCCGGCCGCAGGCCGACCTGGCGCAGGGTGGTGTTGATGGCCCGCTCGCGTTCGTCGCCGGCAAGCGTCGTGTTCAGCCGCAGCGGCACATCCAGCAACTGGCCGACGCGCTGGCGCGGATTGAGGGCGTTGCTGGCATCCTGGAAAATCATGCGGATTCGCTGACTACGATAACGGTAATCACCATAATGCAGCGGATGGTCGTCTATCAAGATCTCACCGGCGCTGGGCTCGACGCTACCGGCCAGCATTTTCGCCAGCGTCGATTTGCCAGAACCGTTTTCACCGATAATGGCCAACGTTTGACCTTCACGCAGGGTGAAGCTGACGTTTTGTACTGCGGCCACCTGATGACGGCGAAACAGACCCGTGCGATAGCGAAACGTTTTGCTCAGGTTACGGGCTTCAAGCAGTGTTTCCATGCTTATTGCTCCTCCAGATTGAGCGGATAATGGCAGGCGAAAAAGTGGTTTTTCACCGGCAGCAGCGGCGGTTCCTGAATGCAGGTTTTTTGCGCATATGGGCAGCGCGGCCCCAGGCGGCAACCGATTGGCAGATGCTCCAGCGACGGAATGCCGCCGGGCAGGGTATTCAGCCGGCTTTTGGGCGGCATGGAACGGACAAAGTCTGGAATCGCCCGAATTAACGCCTGGGTATATGGGTGGTGCGGCGTGGCGATCAAATCCTCGCTCTGGGCGCTCTCCACCGTTTGGCCGCAATAGAGCACGTTGATGCGATTACACCATTTGCTCATCATTTGCAGGTCATGGCTTATCAGCAAAATTGTGGTGCTGTTATTTTGATTAAGGCGCGCCAGCAGGCGGAAAATCTGTGCCTGCGTGGTCGGCTCCATGGCGTTGGTGGGTTCGTCGGCAATCAGCAACCGCGGCTGGTTGGCCAGCGCGATGGCAATCATGACCTTCTGACATTCCCCTTCAGTCAGCTCGTAGGGGTAGGCGTGCATAATCGCTTTATGGGCCTTAAAGCCCACGCGGTGCAGCAGCTCAATGGCGCGCCGCTTGCGCCAGCCGAATCGCTGCCACCATTGACCCTTATAGGTCCAGCCGGGGATCGCCTGGATTATCTGCCGGCCGATGCGTTCCGACGGATCAAGGCACGATTGCGGCTCTTGGAAAATCATCGATACGTTGTGACCCACCACCTTGCGCCGCTGACGCGGGGTTAAGGCCAGCAGGTCGATATCATCGAAACGGAAGCGATCGGCGGTAACCCGCCAGTTATCGCGGGTCACGCCGCAGATCGCTTTAGCAATAAGGCTCTTGCCGGAGCCGGATTCACCGACCAGACCGCGGACTTCCCCTTCGCTTAAAGTGATGCTCACGTGATCCACCGCCTTCACCGGCCCTTCAGGGGTCATAAACTCGATGGTGAGATTGCGAATATCCAATAACGGCATTACTCCACCTCCGCAACCATGGCGCGGCGTACGCCTTCACCAAATATATTGACGATAAGCACGCTCAGCATAATGGCGCAGCCCGGCAGCATCACCGCCCAGGGCGCGACATACACCAGCTCTAACTGGTCGTCCATCGTGGCGCCCCATTCCGTCGAAGGCATCTGCGCGCCCAGATTAAGGAACCCCAGCGCGGCAATATCCAAAACCGCCATCGACAAGGCGCGGGTGAACTCTGACACCAACTGACTGGCGATATTGGGCAGCACCGCATAACGCAGAATATGCGGCATTGATGCGCCATCCATCCGCACCGCCAGGATATAGTCTTTTTCCAGCTCGCTATGAACGGAAGTATAGACGGTGCGCACGATACGCGGCAGCAGCGCTAGCCAGCACGCCAGCATGGCATGCTCCAGACGGGGACCGAGAAACGCCACAACGACAATGGCCAGCAGCAGAGAGGGAATGGACAGCACGGTATCCAGCACGTGATTCAGCGCCGCCGAGCGCAAACCTCGGGTGACGCCGGCCAGCACGCCGAGCGCCAGACCGACCAGCGCCGCCGCCAGGGTCACCACCAGCGCCGAGCCAAAGGTGGGGGCGGTGCCGGCCAGCAACCGGCTCAGCACATCGCGGCCCAGATCATCGGTGCCGAGAAAAAAGGATACGTCGCCGTAGCGCGACCAGGAAGGTGGCAGCAGATGATAGCCCAGAAATTGCTGATCCAGATGATAGGGCGCAAACAGCGTGCCGAACAGGCAAAGCAGGATCAGCAGGGCAAAACCGTACAGCCCCAGCATCGACAGGGCGTCGTGGTAAAAGCGTCGCCATAGCTGCACCAGCGGCTCGGGCATGCGCTTCTCGCGGTAAACATTATCTGAGGGCATACCACTCCTTATGGCGCAGCGGGTTCGCCAGCGCGCCGACCACATCCGCCAGGACATTGACGGAAATCACCAGCGCGCCCACCACCATCACGCCGGCGGAGATGGCGGCGTAGTCCTGTTGACGGATGGCCATAATAAGCCAGCGGCCCAGGCCAGGCCAGCTGAACACCACTTCGGTAATCATGGCCAGGGTCAGCATGGTGGAAAATTGCAGCCCCAGTTTGGGAATAATCGGCGGTAGGGCGTTATGCAACACATGGCGGCGCACAATGGTCCAGCGCGACAGCCCGCGGGTCGCGGCGGCGCGGATGTAATTGCGGCCAATCACCTCAACCGTGCTAATACGCATCAGCCGCACCACTTCGGTGGTCGGCGCCACTGCCAGCGCGGCGATGGGCAACACCATATGTTTGAGCGCGCTGAGGATCATTTCATTACGGTAGGAGGAGTCCGACAGCCAGGCATCCAGCAAGGCGAAGCCGGTAATGCGCTGCACGGGATACAGCAGGTCAAAGCGCCCGGCGACCGGGAACCAGCCCAGATGCAGGGAAAAATAGAGGGTCAGCAGCAGCGCCAGCCAGAAAACCGGCATCGACAGACCAAGCAGGGCGAAGATGCTGATATCCTGCCATTTACCGCGCGCCACGCCGGCGATAATACCCAAGGGAATACCGACCAGTAGCGCCAGCAAAAACGCAAGCAGGCACAGCTCCATGGTGGCCGGAAATACTTCGCCGAGCTGCACGCCGATAGACAGACCGTTAATACTGGAGACGCCAAAATTGCCGTGAGACAGGCTCCAGAAGTAATAGCGATAAGCGTCGATTAGCGCCGCGCCTCCGAGCGGGGCGCCGGGGGTATAATAGCTAAGACAAAAACCCACCAGGGATAAGAGAAACAGTGTCACTAACAGCAATACCAGCCGGCGCAGGGTAAAAATTATCATGGCGTCTGTTCCTGTCGTTCATCGCGATAAACGCCGGCGAAGGACGCATTGCCGAACGGGCTGAGCACCAAACCGCGGGATCCCGAAGCGGTAGGCCTGCAGGCGCAAAGACGAGGCCAGCGGCAGCACCGGCAGCTGTTGTGCCAGCATTTGCTGCGCGTCATGATAGGCATCGATACGACTGGCGAGCTGCTGGGAAAACAGCGCTTTATGCAGCAGCGCATCAAACTCGGGATCGCACCAGCGTGCATAGTTGGTTTGCGAACCGATGGCGGCGCAGCTCAACAACGGACGGAAAAAACTGTCCGGGTCGTTGCTGTCGGTGGACCAGCCAAAGAGGGGCATATCGTGATTTACGGCGGTCAGCCGCGCCTCCTGAAAGCGCCCCTCCACGGGAATAATCGTCAAACGGATGCCCACCTGCGCCAGATCGGCCTGAATCAATTCGGCCGTTTTCATCGGGCTGGGATTATAGGATTGCGAGGCGGTCGGCACCAGCAGATTAAGCGGCAACGATGTCTTGCCCAGCTCGCGCAGAATAGCGCGCGCCTTCGCCGGATTATATTCGGTTACCCGCGACTCATTATCATAAGCCCAGGACGCGCGCGGCAGCAGCGAAGCCGCGGTTTCGGCGGTACCGTAATAGATGGATTGTATCAGCCGTTGATTATTAATAGCCAGCGCAATGGCGTGCCGGAGCCGAACATCATTGAGCGGCGGCTTACGGGTATTAAACGCCAGATAAGCGATGTTCATCCCGGGGCGCAACGTCAGACGCAGGCGGGGGTCATCACGCAGGATAGACAACTGGCTGGCGGCGGGATAGGCCAGGACATCGCATTCGTCGGTCAGCAGCCGCGACAGGCGGCCGATGCCGCCGCTGCTCAGGCGGCCGATGCCGCCGCTGCTCAAATTAATAACCACTTGGACCATGCGCGGCAGGCCACGCCAATACTGTTGATGACGGCTAAGCCGTATGAATTGACCGGTGTGGTATTCGTTGAGCATAAACGGCCCGGTGCCGACCGGCAGGCGGTCCAATTGCTCTTGGTGGCCGCTGGCGGTCAGCTGGTCGGCATATTCCGCCGACAATACCGGCGCATAATGGGTCGCCAAATGCCATAAAAACGAGGCGTCGTGGCTTTCTAAACGGAACTCCACCGTCTCGTTGTCAATACGTTTGACGCTTTGCACCGTTTGCGGGAATTGCAAACTGTCGAAATAGGGGTAATTGCCGCCGTTGACACCGTGCCAGGGGTGGTGGGTATCAAACATGCGCGCGAAGCTGAACACCACATCGTCCACATTCAGCGTGCGGGTTGGCGTAAACCAGGCGGTGTGTTGGAAGACGATATTTTTGCGCAAATGAAAGCGATAGGTCGCCCCGTTATCCAACACTTCCCAACGCTGCGCCAGCTCGGGGATGAGAAGGTAGGTGTAGGGATCGACCGCCAGCAGCCGATCGTAAAGCTGCGCGGAGAGCGTATCAACGGTGACGCCGCTGCTGGCCATCTGCGGGTTAAACGTATTGACCACCCCGCTGACGCAATAGACAAAGCCGCTCTGGCGGATCCCGGGCAACGGCGCGGGACCGGCAACCGGACTGCCGCTCGCTGGCACTAGAGCAGGACCGACAGCGGGGACAATATCGCCGGCTTCGTCCGTCGCGACCATGCCATTGTGCACCGCGATGGCATTGAGCGCGGCGGGGACGCGTTTTTCAGTGACAATGTCACTTTTATCGGCCGATTCATCGGCGGCGGCGAGTCGGACCGTTCCGGACGTCAGCAGCACGCCCGCCAACAGCGTCACGGCGGCCCGCGCCCAACTGTAATCAGATTGTGTCGACATAAACCACTTTATTTCTGCCAGTAATCTATTGAGTTTACCTTACTCTGGCCCACCTCCCAATGCCGACGCGCAGAAAGCCGCATGTTTCCAGCCTGAACGCGGGTTATTCCCGCTGATGTTGACGGTCTTTCCGCCTTTTTTCCGCTCAAAACGCACCCGAGGGCCCCGCGTGCGGGCGGTCAGTTTTCACTATGCGGGTAAATTTTGCGAAAAGATCTTCCTTACAATAGATAATAATGTGTATCATTCACAAATTATAATAATAATTATAGTTATCATTTGAGTGTGGTTATTGTTCATTCCCTGCGCAAGTCAATGTGGGCACCCCAATATCGCCAGTGTGAAGAGAGGGAGCCGCAAAAAAGAGAGTGTATTTCATCTGCGTACTGTCATCTGCAGGGCCCACCCATGCCGTCAAATCAGCTTTAACAATAATAAATGTCAGTCAATTGGAGATTGCTTAATGACTATGCAACACAGGGGAATTCAGATAGCGCGTCTGAATAAGATCTTGCTCACCGGCATTATGGGCGGTACGGCCTTCGGCGCATTGGCTGCCGAGACCGTAGCGACCACCACCGCCGTAACCGCTCAACCGACGATATCCAGCGAGACGAACAGTAAAGAAGATCAAATTCGGGTAGTCGCCAGCAAAATAAAAAAGGAATCGGGCACCAAAACGTCCCTGAGCGCCAGCGAGCTGCAAAAAGAAGGCGGCAATGATTTCGGCACCATAATGCGTTATCAGCCGCTGGTCAGCGCCACCGGCGCCGCCACGGGAACCGGTACCGGCAAAAGCGGTTTTGACCGCGGCGGCTATACGGGCTATAACATCCGCGGCCTGGAGGCCAACCGTGTCTCAATTGACGTGGACGGCGTAGAATTGCCCAACGCCACCGGAAGAAGCTACGTTAGCCGCGCGGGTTCTGGCACCTTCGTCATCGGGCGAGATTATATCTACCCCTATATGTACGGCGCGGTAGGCATCGATTCCGGCGTCACCGACGTCACGCGCGCCAATCAGGCTATTGGCGGTGCGGTGTCGTTCCGGCCCAAAAGCGCCGATGATTATCTTTCCCCGACCAAATCCGGCTATTTCGGTTATCAGAGCGATTATGATTCGGCGAATCGCGGTTGGCACAACGGCATCACGGCCGCCGGCGGCGATGAATATCTGCGCGGTTTGGTGGTCATTAGCCGCCTGGACGGCCAGGAAACCCGCAATAATAGCGACAGTGTCGACGTAGCGCCGGCTAACTGGCACTCAAACACCTTTTTGGCCCCGGGCAGCTGGCAGATGAATGATAATCATCTGCTTACCGGCACCGTCGATTATTACCATAAAACCAACCACACTCATTACGATGCCTGGAACTCCGTCGACAGCGCCGTCATCGGCGCCAATCAGCAAACCAGCCAGACACGGCGCTGGACGGCAAGCCTGAATGATATGTGGCATCCCGATGTTGCCTGGGTTGACACCATTGATACCAAAGTTTTCTATCAAAACACCGAAGCACACGACTGGACCAAGGGACCGTCCACCACCGGCACCAGCCTGGTGACCACCTATTCCAATTACGATAGCAAAAGTTTTGGTATCACCAGCAATATGGAAAAAGAGTGGGGCATCCATGACTTCCGCTGGGGTATTGATGCCCGGCGCTCAGATACCGAACGCCCGTTCAGTCAGGAGCCACGACCAAAGCTCCTATAGTTACATCATGCAGCCGGAAGCTAACAGCACCAGCGAGAATCTCGGCGCCTTCTTACAGGATACAATGACCTGGGACCTGGCGGGGCATGATTTCTCCGTGGTGCCGGGGGTGCGCGTAGCCTATCAGCGCACCAAACCGAAAGACTTGTTTAACCTGGCCAATAGCACGCTTACCACCGATGAACTGGAGACGCTGTATGGTTCGTTCAGCGACACGCAGGTCTTGCCGTCCCTGAGTTTCCTGTACGACCTTACGCCCCGATTGACCACCTATATTCAGTACAAACGCGGCGCGCAATTCCCCAATGCCAGCCAGATGTACGGATCATGGAACCTCAGCTTGATCTTGCCCCGCCATCTCCGTACAGCTTTTGTATCTTAAGTTAACGAAGCCCGCTGCCGCCGGTATTCTCTCGGAGAGTGATATCCCAGCGCGCTGTGCGGATGGTTTTCATTGTAATGCGTGAACGCTGCTGCAAGGTTTCGCAGGGCTGTTCTCGCATCCGGTTTTGGCATGAACTCGATATAGTCTTCCTTCATCGTCTTCACGAACCGTTCGGCCATTCTCTGCGGGCTGCTCACCGCTGTTGTGCAGGGCTCCAGATCCAGTTCTCTGGCGAACCTCTGCGTTTCATGCGCGGTATACGCTGAACCGTTGTCCGTCAACCACTGCACCGCTGTATCGGGTAACCTGTCGCCGAAGCGCTTTTCTACCGACATCAGCATCACATCCTGCACGGTCGAACTGTCGTAGCCTACAGTGCTCGCAGACCAGTCTATGGCCTCTCTGTCGCAGCAGTCCAGTGCGAAGGTGACCCGCAGTTTTTCACCGTTGTCGCAGCCGAACTCGAAGCCATCTGAACACCAGCGCATATCGCTTTCTGCCACCGCGATCCTGCCCTTATGCTCACGCCTCGGCCGCTCTGGTTTTCAATGTAATAACAGCAGGTTATGCTCACACATGATCCTGTAAAGTCGTTTCGCATTTACCGGCGTCAGTCCCTCTGCGCGACGTTGTTTACACAGGATGCCCCACACCCGCCGATAGCCGTAGCTGGGCATATCGCTGATGATGTCGAGGATGTCCGACAGTATTTCAGCGTCTGCTTCGTCATTACGCCGGTTACAGCGCCTGTCCTGCCAGTCGGCAGAACGCTTAATCCGCAGTGACAGCGGCGCACGCGACCCGCTCATGGCGCGGCTGACCTGTGCTATTCCCCGGCCTTTGGCAACAAGGGCGCGTGCGCTATCCATTTTCGTGACTGGCCGTACTCCACGGCTTCTTTTAGGATCTCAACCTCCATCGTCTTCTTACCCAGAAGGCGCTGGAGCTCCCGGACCTGCTTCAATGCAGCTGCAAGCTCAGAGGCAGGAACAACGTCCTCCCCGGCAGCCACGGCGGTGAGGCTTCCTTCCTGATATTGCTTTTTCCACTTAAACAGCAGGCTGGGCTGGATACCGTGCAGTCGTGCGAGATGGGAGACATTCATGCCGGGCTCCATCCTCTGCTGAATAATGGCCATTTTTTCCTGAGGAGTTTTACGTTTACGGACTTCTTGACCTAACAGGATCCCGGTCATATCAAGATTGGCGTTAGTGTTAGACATATATTCAAGCCTATCTCTTATCTGGAGATACAGCTACTGTCTGGTGTTTCAGGGGGATAAATCACCGATCGGTAATATTGTATAACCCGCCGCTTACATTGACGTTTTTTGTAATACGATAATAGGCCGTTAAGTCCACCAAACCATACCCCGGCACCCGCATATATTCCGTCGTGGATTCGGTAATGTCGCTGCCGGTATTAGTATAACTCTGGCGATTAGTGGCGCTTGCCCGTTTTACTTTATTAAAGGTTGCCGTCAGCGCAGCGCCATACAGCTGGTCTGGATCGTCATACGACACACCGGCGACGAGGCGCATCGCTGTCCAAATCCACATATTTATCGCCCAGATAGTCCGACTTGGCTGCTCCCTCCGCCATACCGAACGCCAGCCGGGCACGCAGGCCGTCAACCGCCGGATACCAGGTGCCGAAGTTGAAACGCGCGCTGACTTCACCGCCGTAGATATAGGCTTTATCGCGGTTTTCCGCCTGGTAAGCAATATAGATATTACTGGGGATATTGGTAAATTTCTCCGGATTGCTGGACCTGCTGTAACGCGTATAGTCGATGAAATTCTTATAGGTGTTGTAGAACGCAGCCGTGCTGAAGGAGCAGGGTGCTGGCTTTTTTTGTCTGGCGCCCGGACCCGCCGCTGAAGCGTTAAACCGGTTCGCTTTTTTTCACCAGCACCGCCACCGGGGCGTTAAACTGGTTCGCTTATTTTCACCAGCACCGCAGAAAGGGTTTTGAACCGGTTCGCTGACTTTCACCAGCATCATTACCACCGCCGGGGCTTGAAACACGTCATTTGCCCCATATTCCCCTCAACTGTCGGCAAAGAGGCGCCAAAGCGGCGCCCACGGCAGATGCGGCAACCCTGCGCGGCGTTGCGCGCAGAGAAGCGTTTACAGTCATGCGCAAGCCGCTCGGAGCCCGTTCTCGCTTACCGCGTCAGTTCTACGTAGCGGGTAGCGCCCGCAGCGTGGTCATTAACTCATCAAGCAGGGCGGGCGAAAGCGTCAGCTGGGCGGCTTTGACGCCGTTTTACCATCGCACCATATCCGGCAGAAGGTGCTCATAAATCACAAGCGTCGCCAATGTTTCGGTGACAGATTGCCGATATTTCGTATCCTGCTGCCGTAAGTGCGGGGAAAACAACATCGTAAAATCCGGGCTCTCTTCGACCGCCACGGCAGACAGCGGGGCGTCGCTATCGTCAATATCCTTTACCCAAGTCTGGTACAGCGACGTGGTATAACGACTAAGATAGTCGCTGGCGCTGGTGTGTTGCATAAAGTAGGTTTGGACGTCGTCATCCGCGATCGCACGGTTTACCAGGTCGCAGGCTTCCGTCCACAGCGCCTGGAAGCGCGGAGAAAGGCGCAATGGCGCGGCCGTAGCCCTATGGCGTTGCAGAAAATGCGCCCTCAACGCCTGATGTAGAGGTTGGCTGGTAATCCGCTCCAGGCGCCAGTCGATATCAGCGTAGAGCCCGTTTGTCGCGCGGCTTAGGGGGAACGAAGCCTCATTCGCCGCCGGGGATGAGAAGCGGGGCTCAGCCGGTGCGTTGCCCGTCGGGGACTCAGTGGCGTGCCCGGCAGCCGTTGTCGGCGTGGGGGCGTGGCTCACCAGCACCGCAGGAAATGTGGCTGCCAGCGTGTGGCGGATTTGATTTATCTGACGCCGATAGCCGTCCATCAGGCCGATATTGAGAAGTGCGTTCAGATTGCTTACTTCCGCCGTTTCCTTCGCCAGTCGCAAATGAATGTGCTCCAGTAATGCTGGCAGGGAGATGCCATGTCCACGACCAACTGTGGAAAAGATGTCATACAGCAGCGGATCAAAATAGTGTGTGTAAAAATCTTCCGTCATGGCCCGTGTCTGAACGTAGTTCATGGCTAACCAGCGCTCGTCGCCGATAAAGTTTTCATACTAGATGTGCGCGTAATGCAGCGTGATATGTTGCAGCATTTCCGACCAGGTGGGAGCTGCCGGGCGCGTCAGATGGCTTGAATGCGCCATGTCGATGGCGGTGAATGAGCCAGCGGGGTCACGCGGTTCAGGCGTCGCCGTCGCCAGAGCGATGACGCTTACAAGCGCCGGGGCTTGCCCATCAAGCAGCGGTATTGGCAGGCCTGACGCGGTAAGGGATAAAGAACCCGCTCCCGTGGACGCCTGCGATAGCGCAACCGACGCCGGCGCCGTCTTTGTTGCCGGCGTTTCCACCACCATTGATGCGGCTTGTGGCGCTGGAATCTTAACTGCTGCGAATGCCGCTTCTGGCCCCGGAGTCTTAACTGCTGCGAGTGCCGCTTCTGATCCCGGTGTCTTAACTGTCGAGAGTGCCGATTCTGACACCGGAGTCTTAACTGTCAAGAGTGCCGCTTCTGACACCGGTGCAGTGACTGCTGACGGTACTGGATCCATTGCTGGCGCGTTCTGACGGTCGGACTGCAGGTCTGCGCCAGGCGGCGGATCCAAGGCGGGCGGCGGACTCGCCGGTACGCCATGCGATGGGGCTGTAACAGACTGATATAGCCAGTGCGCTAAATAGCCGCTAAAGAAAAAGCTCCCCGCCTTAGTGACAGCGCAGACGTGCTTGTTCTGCGAAAATAGACAGGAGGACAAAGCGGTTGAGGTTGTCACCACCGACTCGATGTGTAAGGGCAGATAATGAGCGGTTTTGCCGGATGTGGCGAAGGGGGGTGCCTGCGTATCGGGTTGACGGCCGTGGGGGCCTGTAAGAGAAGGGCAGGGAGGCAAGTCAAAATTCGTGTCAGTCAAGAAGAATAATGATTTTGATGCATCAGGTAGACGGCTGGGTGGGCCGTCTAGATCTTCACAGGGAGGCAAGTCAGAGTGAGGGTGCACAGGCTGGTCCCAGGCTCTGCCAGGCCGGTAGGCGGTGTGCCGCCGATCGCGCAAGTTTTGCTGATGGGCGCCGGATACGGACATGAGGTTAGCTGCAGGTGTCATGGCCGTCGCCATAAGGGAATTAGCGGGCATTTGCACGGCAGAGGTAGAGGGCGGTTTTGCAGCAGATGAGCGAATGATGTCTGCGGCAGAAACCTCCGCTGACGCTAAAACGGGTTTGCGTGCCAGGGTCGCCGCTGGCTTTGTCTTGTGTTTGCGCGCACGATGCGCGGCATGCCGCCGGTGGTGGGCACTTGGTTGACGTTTGTCACGCGCTGCGTTTTGCTGCGTCTGGGGGGCAATCTGCTCCAGGACCGGCATGGTGGTGGACAGTATTGATGGCGTCGTTTCATAACGCAACGCTTCCTTCGCAGTCAAGGGGGCCGACAAGCCATGGCTCGTCGAACTGCGCATGCCGGTCAACCGGCGCTTCGCCCAAGCGCCAGGACCGGCGGTATCGGCAGTGGCATTGCCATGAACCCCCTCATCCGCCGCCCGCTGACGCGCTGAGGCCCGCCCGCCGGTAAACGCCGATGGCCGCTCAGGCTGCGCAGCGACGGCACCAATATGGGTGATAATGCTAATAAGGCCCAAATAATTGATGGTCCGCCGGTACTTATCAGCATCGCCGGGTTGCTGCGCCAGATGAAGTAATACTTCCTGCAATGGCGGCTCTGTGCGCCTTTGCTGATGCTGAAATAAACCGGTGGTCTTACGATGATGTTGAAGCGATGCAGGCATAGTTAACCACTCCCTGGTTTAAAAAAGATGATCGTCGCGGCGGCGGCGGGCGCTGCCGAAGTAGGTAATAAAAGGTGTTATCAAACGTCAGTGATCCTGCACGCGGCGCTAGCGGCAGAAGCGACGCGATAGGTATGAAAATCAATTTAGCCTGGCGGATTTTAGGTAGCGCGACGGCACGGCGCAATAGCGAACGGTTAAATAAGGCGTTAACAAAATAGCGTGACGCGGGCGCTGACATTGCACAGCCTGCCAAAGTTCCAAACGCTATGGGCATAGCTCAGGGACGTGCTTTAATACCGTGTTTTTTCATCATGCCACGCAGTTGATGATAGCTCAGGGACAGCAGTTCGGCGGCCTGGCGTTGTTGATAGTGGGTGCGGGCCAGCGCCTCTTCCAGCCACTGTTTTTCCTGCTGCTGCAGCCAGGCGCGCAAGTCCAGCGGCAGAGAAGGCGCGGTAGTTGCTGGGGATGCAATCGGGGCCAGACGCACCGATCTAAAAGGGTTAATAATAATTTGGCTCAAAGGGTGCTCGCTATTGTTATGGCGATAAAGTGACCGTTCCACGACATTTTTCAGCTCGCGCACGTTGCCCGGCCAGCCGTAGCCGAGCAGACTGCGGCGCGCTTCTACGCTGAGGCCCGGAAATAAGGGTTGCTCCAGCTCGCGACACATCTGGATGGCAAAATGTTCGGCCATTACCATAATGTCGTCCGGGCGCGCCCGCAGCGGCGGCAGGGCCACCACATCGAACGCCAACCTGTCGAGCAGATCGGCCCGAAAATCGCCGGCCATGGCCAGGGTCGGCATTGGTGGCACAGACCTGCCGGACGTCCACTTGCAGTGCCTGACTGCCCCCGACGCGCTCCAGCTCGCCATATTCAATGACGCGCAACAGCTTTTTGGACCATCATCGGCGCGTTTGCCAACTCATCCAGAAACAGAGTGCCGCCTTCGGCGCGCTCAAACCGACCCTGGTGACGTTTTTGCGCGCCGGTAAACGCCCCGGCTTCGTGGCCGAAAAGCTCGGAATCAAGCAGATTTTCATTGAGCGCGGCGCAGTTGAGCGAGATAAAATGGCCTTGCCAGCGCGGCGACAGGTAATGCAACCGGCGGGCGATAAGCTCTTTGCCGGTGCCGCGTTCGCCAATCACCAACACGGGTTTTTGCAGCCGGGCGAGGCGCGACACTTGCTCCAGCACTTCCAAAAAGTCATTCGACTGACCGAGCAGCGGATCGTGTGGGGATTCAGACATGGTTAATTTCACCAACAATTAGTGTTTATCACCACTATAGCCGAAGCTTGGCGCAGGTCAAATTGAAAAAAACATTATATTTCATATTGATGCTTGATTAGCAAAGGTTGGCACGAAAAATGTACAAGTGAAACGGTGTGAGTAGCCAGACAAATTTGTGCGACATTAAGAGGATAATAACTATGGGCATTTTTTCCCGCTTTACCGACATCGTTAACGCTAACATCAATGCACTGCTGGATAAGGCGGAGGATCCGCAAAAACTGGTGCGCCTGATGATTCAGGAAATGGAAGATACGCTGGTGGAGGTCAGGACGACGTCTGCGCAGGCCCTGGCGGAAAAGAAACAGCTGCTGCGCCGCATTGAACAAGCAGACACCCAGCAGGCGGAGTGGCAAAGCAAAGCGGAACTGGCGTTTCGGGCGCTTAGGCCTGCAGCGCAGCGAGCGCGGCATCGTAATTCGGCTCTGAGGCAATCTCGCTAACCCGTTGGCTGTAAATGACCGTGTCGTGTTCATCCAGCACAACCACCGCGCGTGCCGCCAGACCTTTCATCGGACCTGCGTCAATTGCCACGCCATAATGCTGCCGGAATTGCGCATCGCGCAGGGTGGAAAGGGGGATAACTTTCTCCAGCCCCTCGGCGCCGCAAAAGCGTTTCTGCGCAAACGGCAGGTCGGCCGAAATACACAGTACCAACGTATTGTCGAGCTGGCCCGCCAACTGATTGAATTTACGTACAGAGGTGGCGCAGGTGCCGGTATCGACGCTGGGGAAGATATTGAGAACCTTGCGTTTACCGGCGTAACTTTTCAAGGTGACATCGGACAAATCGGTGCTGACCAATAAAAAATCCGGTGCTTTGGCGCCCGGCGTTAAAAATGTGCCGGTAACGGTGACCGGCTGACCTTTCAAGGTGATAGTCTCAGACATGAATCGCATCCTTTTTGGTGAAGTGTACAAGTCATTAACAGAATAATCTTAAATACACCGAAATACGAAATTTCTTCTTCCCGCAGCCGAAAGGCGTCCTTTTACCGATATACTTTTGATTTAGCGCTGATTGATCCGAGGATGCCCGATGAGAGTAATGCGTTTTTATCCGCAGGCCTGGCCGCTGCGAACGCCGTTTGTCATCTCGCGCGGCGAGCGTACCGAAGCCCGGGTGGTGGTGGACATCGAGCCGGATGGGCTGCACGGTATCGGCGAATGTACCCCTTATCCCCGCTACGGCGAAACCGAGTCCTCCGTTATCGGCCAGATTAACAGCGTCCTGCACGGTGTTGAACATGGGGTGAGCCGGGATGTTTTACTGCAGTTGCTGCCCGCCGGCGCGGCCCGCAATGCCATCGACAGTGCGCTATGGGACCTGGAACGGCAGATGGCCGGCCAAACGCTGGCGCAATACGCAGGCGTAACGCTGCCGACGCGGATTGCCACGGCGCAGAACTTGGGTATTGACGAACCGCAGCAGATGGCGGAAGCGGCGCGGCGCTGCTGGGAGCAGGGCGCACGCCTGTTGAAGGTCAAACTTGACGACCATCTTTTGACCGAGCGCATGGTGGCCATTCGCGCCGCAGTGCCTCAAGCCACACTAATTGTAGACGCCAATGAGTCCTGGCAGCCCGAAGGTTTGACGACGCGCTGCCAATTGCTCGCGGATTTAGGGGTGGCGATGCTGGAGCAGCCGCTGCCGGCGGAACATGACGCCGCGCTGCAGCATTTTATCCATCCGCTACCGATCTGCGCCGACGAGAGTTGCCATACGCGCGACCAATTGCCAATGCTGCAGGGCAGTTATGAAATGATCAATATCAAACTGGATAAAACCGGCGGCCTGACCGAAGCGCTGCTGCTGGCGCGGCAGGCGCAAGACCACGGGTTCGCTATCATGCTGGGGTGTATGCTTTGTACCTCGCGCGCCGTTGCGGCGGCGCTGCCGCTCACGCCGCAGGCAAGCTTTATCGATCTTGATGGCCCCACCTGGCTGGCGATGGATGCGTAGTCGGCGCTGGCGTTCCAGTGCGGGTCGATATCGCTGGACTAACCCTTCAAAGCACCGGTGCGGCGTTGGAATAGGTTAACAGCGCCGCCATTGCCGCCAGATAATCAACGGTAGCCGCATCGGCAGATATGGCCGGTAATTCGACGGTAATACATGCCAGCGCGCGATCGCAGCACCAACTGCCGAACGACCCCGGCGTTGGATAACCCACTCTCTCGACCAGCGGCAGGCGAAATGCCTGCGCTAAATGGCGCGCCGGCGGTGACGACGGCGCCTGCTCAACACAGGCCAGCGGTTCATGAAAACTGACGATCCAGGCGGGACGCAATTCGGCTATCAGCCGGCATAACGCCTGCGTTTCCGGCTCCTAGCCAGCCTTATCGCCGGTTGCGAGCACCATATCCCGAGCCTCCGCCGCGTTACTCCAGCGATACACCGTCTCGCCGCTTTGCCAATTAGTCGCCGGGAAATTGCGGTTGAGATCCACTCCCCGGGCGTTGGCGCGCAGGCCAAACCGGCAGCCGTCCGGATTCACGGCCAAAATGAGGTGATGGCGCAGCGTGCCCGGACTGATGGTACGCAGGGCGCAGGAAAGCGCGGTCACGCTTGCGGTTTCGTCGCCGTGCGTGCCGGCGATAATCAGCCCGCTGTCTACCGCCGGCATGGCCGCTGGGTGATAAAGCAATGGCGCACCCAGCACCGATGTGCCATAAGATTTTCCTAACGACGGCAAGACGCCGCGCTGGGATCGTGGCCGAAAGGGTTGCATACTGTATCCCGCCAGAAAATAATCAGTTACATTAACAGCGATTACTTTACCGAAAAATTTCCCGCAGTGTTAGTTTCCGCAGAGTATTTTGCCTGAACGCCGATGAGGTTAGCCCGGAGTCGGCCATAACGCTAAGGAACAGTCTATGCCGCATTTCCCGTTTGCAGTTTGCGCTCTCCTGCTGGCCGCCGTTAGCGGCAATACGCACGCCGCCACTGTACCGCCCGGTACCACGCTTGCGGAGGTACAACACGTTGTACGCCACATCAAAGACGAGCCTTCCTCGCTGGATCCGATCAAAGCCGTCGGTTTGGTTGAGGCGCAAGTCGACCGCGATCTGTTTGAAGGGCTAGTCAATCAGGATGCCACGGGTAAGGTCATTCCAGGCGTGGCGCTGAGATGGCAGACCAGCGACAACCAGAATTTTGTCTTCCATTTGCGGCGTGACGCGCGCTGGTCGAACGGCCAACTGGTGACCGCGCAAGATTTTGTTTACAGCTGGCGCCGACTCGTTGATCCCGCCAATCATTCCACCTTTTCCTGGTTTGCCGAACTTGCGGGACTAAAGAACGCCGGTGAAATTATCGCCGGCAAACTGCCCGCTGAGCAATTGGGGGTCAGCGCCACGGACGAATATACGCTGAAAGTGACGCTGGATAAGCCGGTGCCTTATTTTGTCAGCCTGGCCGCCAATTTTAGCCTGTTCCCGGTGAATCGCGCCACGGTTGAGCGCTACGGTCAGGAGTGGACGCGCGTCGGCAATCTGGTTGGCAATGGTGCGTTTGTTCTCAGTCAGCGGGTGGTCAATGAGAAACTGGTCCTTAATCCTAATCCACATTACTGGGATCACAAACATACCGTGCTGACACAGGTCACCTTTGTGCCGATTAGCGCCGAATCTGCCGCGCTTAACCGCTATATGGCCAACGATATCGACATTACCGAATCGTTTCCCAAAGACCGCTACCGGCAGTTGCTGCAACAAATCCCCGATCAGGTTTACACGCCTGACCAACTGGGAACCTATTATTATGCTTTCAATACCCGGCGCGGACCCACACAGGACGTACGGGTGCGTAAAGCGCTGTCTTACGCCATTGACCGACGTATCATTGCCGGCAAAGTCGTGGGCTCCGGCGAAAAGCCGGCCTGGCACTTTACCCCTGATGTAACGGTCGGTTTTAAACCCGCAGCCGGTTATCTGCAGCAGCATAGCCAGCAAGAGCTGGATGTCCAGGCGCGGGCCTTGATGCAAGCCGCCGGCTATGGACCGGATAAACACTTGACGCTTACCCTCTTATATAACACCTCGGAAAGTAATCAGAAAATCGCTATCGCGGTGGCATCGATGTGGAAAAAAACGCTGGGTGTCAATGTCAAATTGGTCAATCAGGAGTGGAAAACTTATATCGATAGCCGTAATACCGGTAACTTTGACGTGGTGCGCGCTTCGTGGATCGGCGATTACAACGAGCCTTCCACCTTTTTGTCGCTGCTGACCTCAACCCATAGCGGTAACATCGCCAAATTCAGCGATCCCGCTTACGATCAGCTGTTGCAGCAGGCCAGCCGGGAAACGCAACCGCAGCGGCTGAGCGAGGATTACAATAAAGCGGAGGCCATGATTGCCGAGCAGGCGCCGATTGCGCCCATTTATCAATTTACCAACGGCCGCCTGATAAAGCCCTGGCTGAAAGGGTATCCCATTACCAATCCAGAAGACGTGGCTTATAGCCAAACGCTCTATGTGTTGAAACATTAATCGCCAAGCGCACGCGCCGTGACGTCGGCGCGGTGCGTTGAGCCGCGGTGGCACCGCCTTTCGCCTACCGGCGGGGATCCGGCGCTCGCAGCACGACACATTCGTTGCGCTGTGCGGCCACAGGTGACGCTCAACTGGATGACGAACGATGACCGCCGGCGTATGCAGGATATTGCCGATCGTCTCGTGCGCGGGCTGGATGACATCGACGGCGCCATTGCGCGTACGGCCGTAGTTGCCGATGAGATCAATTCCCTGATGGCGGAAGCCATTAACCGACGCAGTTATACCATGTCGCTTATGGCAATGATATTTTTGCCGACCACGTTCTTGACCGGGCTATTTGGTGTGAATTTAGGCGGCATCCCGGGTAATAGCGAACGCTATGGGTTTGCGCTGTTTTGTCTGGTGTTAGTGATAGTGATCGGTGGTGTTGCCTGGTGGTTAAAACAGCGCAGATGGTTATAATTGTCGGCGCAATACCCGTGGATGTGGCGTCTTTTTGGCCATAAAATTGAGCAATATCAATAATAGTTGCGGCAATATGGGGCATGATCTCTTTCGCAGGTGAATGCAACGTCAAGCGATGGGCGTTGCGCTCCATATTGTCTTACTTCCTTTTTTGAATTATTGCATAGCATATTTAATTCAGATGATGCCGGGTGAATAGCCCGGCATTTTTTATCTGCGCAATTCATCACCGTGCGCCAAAGGTGGCAATAACGCCCGATGGCCTTTCTCCCGCTTGTTGTGACGCGTAATGCTTACAAGCTTTAAGAAAGCACGCCGTGAAGGCCATGGCGTCAGCCGGTGCAAACCGGCCGTACGCATCACGCCGCAAGCGATGGCGCGACAGCCTGGTGACGCATATTACAGAGGGGAAGCACAATGATGAACCAGTCCTACCTTGCCCGCAGCGCAATAATCCGCTATCGAATGAGCATTCCGATCGATCCGCCGCCGATCCCGACGCCGCTGCCCGAACCGCCGCTGGAGCCGCCCTACAATCCCTACCCGCATCCCATTAATGATCCCCCGCCGCATCTTTTCTAATGCCACCAGGCCGGGATAACGCCCTGCGCGCGACTAAGCGCTAGTGACTCATGCGCTGGGGCTGGCGCAGGCATTGGCCGCAGGGCGTGTTCAGCGCAGTTCCAGCACGTCCAGTCGGCCTTGAGTTGCGGCCGTGTCGTCATCCAACAAATCTTGCCAGCCAGCCGGCTGAATAGGAAAGGCTTCGCGGTCGAAGGCAATATCGCCGCCGTCGACCACCGCGCTGCCCTGAGTTAATCCTTTAAAATCGAACAGTCGGGAGTCGCTGAGATGCGAAGGCACCACGTTTTGCATCGCGCGAAACAGGGTTTCGCTGCGGACGGGGTAGTGTTTATCCCAGTCACGCAACATATCTCCGATAACCTGGCGCTGCAGATTAGGCTGCGATCCGCACAGATTGCAAGGAATAATGGGGAATTGCCGCGCCTGCGCGAAGCGGGCGATGTCCTTTTCGCGGCAGTATGCCAGGGGACGGATGACGATATGTTTGCCGTCGTCGCTCATAAGCTTGGGCGGCATCCCTTTTAACTTGCCGCCGTAGAACATATTCAGAAACAGAGTTTGCAGTATATCGTCCCGATGGTGGCCGAGCGCTATGCGCGTGGCGCCCAGTTCCGTGGCGGTGCGGTAAAGAATACCCCGGCGCAGGCGGGAACACAGCGAGCAGGTGGTTTTGCCCTCGGGGATTTTGTCCTTGACGATGCGATAGGTGTCTTCGGTGACGATATGGTATTCCACTCCCTGCGCCGCCAGATATTCGGGCAGCACATGGGCCGGAAAGCCGGGTTGTTTCTGGTCCAGATTGACGGCGACCAAGGAGAAATTGACCGGCGCGCTTTGCTGCAAATTGCGCAGGATTTCAAGCAGGGTATAGCTGTCCTTGCCGCCGGAGAGACAGACCATAATGCGATCCCCCTCCTCAATCATGGCGTAATCGGCAATGGCCTGACCTACGCGTCGCCGCAGGCGCTTTTGAAGTTTATTAATATTGTATTGCTGTTTTTGCATGACTACGGCGTTGTTTGCCTTCCTCATAACGTTGCGCGCGCCAGATGTGAACCTGCGCGAAATGACCGGCGTATGGTACGGAGTGTACGCGATAATGCCAACATCGACAGGCAAAAATTTGCTTCACCGGGTGTTTTGTCTCCCCCCGGTTACCGATCGGGCGACGCGTTGCGCGCACCTGTTCCTCACCGTTTTAGGACGAACCGCAAGTGTGAGCCGGCCACCGTCGCAAATGTTTTCCCGCTTACCGCGTGCTGGGCTTCTCACCCTGGCCGTATCGGAGATTAACATCAGCTCAGAAATTCTTTGCCCGCGTAAAACGGCTAAAACTGCAATTCCGCAGCGGTGCAAATGTTTCATCCACTGCGCGTAATCGTTATGTTAGGCAACACAAATTACCGCGTAGGAAGGTGTAACTCCGGGGTGATTTTTCAGTCAATAGGGTGGGATTGCCACGGTGTAATGGCTTAGGCAATACGGCGGCGTCCAACGACGTGGCGCATGCAAATAAACGTTACCCACTGTCATCTAAGATGAGAACGTATTCCAATCAACGTGGAGGATATTATGTTCAAAGCAGTGACGAATCCACCAGATTTTTCAGTCCAGGCGCCTGCTATCGCAAATAAACCCACCTCCAGGAGGATATTGATCCGCGTCATTTCTGACAATATCAGCGCCGAGAAAAAATCAAAATGGCAAAAGGCAAAATATCATGCTCTGCTCAGGTTAATGGCGGTCAGTAACCATCAAATCGGTACGTTGGATTTACCGCATCTGGTGATAAATCAGGTGACATTACCGCAAAAGTTCAATTTCAGAGGCGCAAATTTGCGTTGCAGTGAACTCAAACAGGTCACCATGACGGCGGTGAATCTGAGACAGAGCGATCTCAGCCACGCCAATATGGCCCGCTGTCCTATGAAGCGGGCCAATCTTCGCCACGCCACGCTGTATCATACACCGTTGGAAAATGCGTATCTGTAAGGAGCCGATTTACGCCATGCTAATTTGAGTCAAGCGCAATTGGGCCATGCCTTGCTCAATCGAGCCAAATTTCAGAACGCTTACTTTAACATCACCAATTTGTATTGCGCCAAATTTAGGTATGTGAATTTAAGCGGTGCCCACCTTAAAAATGTTGATTTGAGCGGCGCTTGCCTTTGTCATGCCAATCTGCGCAATGCGGATTTGCGCAGCGCCAATCTACGCGGCACGTGTTTAAACAATGCCAATTTAAGCGGTGCGAAGTTAAATTCTGATAGCTTGAGCGATATCAATTTTAAAGGGGCCATCATTAAACGGGCAATTAACTTGGATCTGTCTGCTGGCTGGAGTCGTCACGCCATCGATAATTATTTCAATGCAAGCGATCGCCCCGTCGGCGGTATTTTACAGGCAATTGACAGTATCAACGCGGTGTATCAATCGCTAAAAGTCGCGCTGGTACGGCAAATAATGATTTCACTACAGCAGACCACGCATTCCCTGACGCCCGTGGCACCCTCGCTGTTGAATACTTTATCCAGCGCACCTTATTACCTTGAGCCGGATATTGCCCGCTGGTTACAAGAAGTTTGCTCGCAATTTATCGGCACCTACAACTAGAGAATTATGCGGCGGCAAAGAGATGATGTCTTGCGGTGATGCTCGACACCTTCAACGCTGTCCCGGAAATGATGATAACCCATAACGCCGCTTTCATTCAGGCGATCGCTCAGGCCATCTATGCGCGCCCGACAACGCCGACGGCGCAGCAGGAAAAAGAGATATATTCACGTTATCTCACCGATCGCCGGCTAGTGCCTTATGTAATGAAAGCCGAATTTGGTGAAGCTAAGCGTCATTATCCAAATTGGGAGGATAGCAGCGCGGCAAATTATGTCCTGTTCGCCGGCAATCAATCCGCCCATGCCATGCTGATATCGCAAAATGACCTGGAAAGTTTACTTGGCACGGACAAGTCAGCGCACGACCACCGGGATTATCATGTTTATAATGGCGGCGTCAGCGTGGGCCGGCATGACTATTATTGGGAAACGTTGCGCCAAGAGGCCTTTCCGCTGTTTCAATCCGGTTATCTGCGGCGGTTGAGTGAGAAGAATATCATTGACGTCATGGCCCACTTATATCTGAACACTGCCCTGGAAAGGCTATTTATGGCAAGCACGCAACAGGCTTATTCAAGCGTCAAATTAGTCCGTCCGGAGAAACAGCTGGCGATGAATGAATTATGGGCGAACCGCGTGTATCAATTCGACGCCAATGACCATTGTACCCTTGACGACGGTTTTTATCAGCGGCTGATGACGCTTGCGTTGTTGGCGACAGCACCGCCCGTTGAACGGGCGCAAATTCTGTTTTGTCTAGCCGCCGTCTTTGCCAAATGTGCTTCAAGCAGCCTGTTCGGGACCGAAGAGATTCTCCCGATGCCTTACGCAGTCTCGCCAGCGCCTTTTTGGATAAGGCCTGTACACTACCTGATGGCATCACCCGCGCCGCGCAAGCATCTACGGTATGGAAAAATAGTTTGCTCGGTCGCCACGGTGAATTCACATGCGCCGCCGTTATCACCGATGAGATGTTAAGTTTTGCGACGATACATTCCCGGCGGTGCTAAAGCAGGTTATGCCGGTTGACTGGCGCTGAAAATAAACCGCCTGCCGCGTAAGCTTAACGGGCCGCGGCGTTAGCCGGCGGCCCATGGCATAAAAGCATCAGGCGACGGCGGTCTGATTCGCCAAACCGTCACGCATTAGCATCTTTGGCGACCGTCCGACCTGCCGCGCCTGCGTTTGCGCCACAAAAAGCTGCCGTTTGGCCCATCTGCGCCGGCGGCTCGAGCTGTACTTCACTCCGCCCGATCTGTTCGTCGTCAGGCGGCTGCGGCAACCTCAGCTTGAGCTTGTTTAACCAAGTTTTAAACGCACCGGCATGCTCCCTCACGAAATATGTCATTAATGGGGTAAATCCTGCACCGTGGTCTGGCTGACGTAATGCTGCAGCCAATGCGACAAGGATCGACCGTCCCGCAGCGCTACTGTTTAAATATTCAAAGACATAATAGGTCCAGACATAAATCCGCTCTGTATGTCCGTTCGCCGAGTAGATATCGATGTCGATAATTTTGTCCAAACTCGGACGCATGTCGACAGGACAACGCTGCAGGGTTTGGCCGCCAGCGCGCGATTATTACCGCTGAGAAATTCCGCCAAACCTTCTTGCCAAAAGGTAATGCGCTCTGGCGATAGATAAGCGCTGTCGCCATAGAGAATATATTTACCATCGAGGTAATGCACGATCTCATGGAGGAAATTAACAATTTCGCCCTCCAGGCAATAGACATAAATTCGCGGCTGGTTACGCGAGTCTTGCGGTTGGCCATCGATATAGATACCGCCGTTATTGGTATCAATGCGGAAAGGGTAATAGCCGTAACGCTCATAGCGCGCTCTGTCCGACAGAACAATGATTTCAAGGGGCCTGGATAAATCATCCGCGACAGGGGTGTCGCCAAACAGCGGATGAAAGGTATCCAGAAGACGTTGCAGGCTTGCGTTGAGCCGTTGTTGCGCCGCCGGGTCGATTTTGTGCTGCGATAATGTCCGCCCGCCGAAGGGTAACGGGGTGGCGTAGGGAAGAAATTCGCTTTCCCTGATAGGTTTGAACAGGCCGTGAAAGGCGTAAGCGTGAAAGCTATCAGGATGTCGCCCGGTGTCTTCGACATATTTCACCAATACCCCGCGGATGTCTTCGCGCAGCGAACATTGCGCCGGCAAGGCCTGTTAAGGCCGCACCCATTGCGCCAGTTTTTGGTCTCTTTGTGCCAGCAACGCAGGGTGACTATCGGGACGGTACGTCTTTTCATTGTTGGCCATAGCGGTAAACACTGTCATGGCACGACGCAGATGATCCAACGCGAAATTACCCTGCGGCGATGCCGAGGCAAGCGCCAGCGATTCCTGAATCGTCTGGCTTAGCAACAAGGGCTGGAGCTGTGTTTGCTTATGATACAAATAGCGGCTGTCGCTGCTAAAGTTTGGCACATAAGAAAACAGGTCGCACAGCAGGATAAAACAGCGATAGAAGGCGTAATCACCCATTCGCCTGGACGAGTCAGACAGGAGAAAGCGCATTAATCCTTCTATGGTGGCGAAGTTTGCCGCAAAGTGGCCCGCCGTCGGTTGCCGCCGCATGCTTTCAATCAGCGCGTTTATCCAAGTTTCGGTCAGCGTCATCATCGCCGGGTTGCTGCCCGCCATGCGCGGTACTTCAGCCGTCAGGTACTTGCCGAGACGGGACAAGGCAAGGCCTGCGGCCTGACGTGCTTTCGTTGCCTTCAACGATGAAGGGACGGTCTCTTTAACGCGCTTATAGTCGCTTTCGATATATTTGGTCAACAGACGTAGCGCGGTTAAATCCTTGCCGGGCTGGCTGAGGTGTTCATTGAGCATTCTCGCCGCCAGGTGCAGCTTCTGCGGGCTATGACCATAGCTCGTTTTCAAGAATAGCTCTTTTTTATTCAGCAGATCGTTCATCAACTGGTTACGGGCGGCCAGGCTTGCCGCGCTTTTTTTCGTTGCTTTTGCCGCCCCTCCTGCGTCTAAAGCAGACAATGAACGCGTTGTCCGATAATGAACGCGCCGCCCCCAACTTGTGGTTTTCACCCCCGGGGTGACCTCTTTAGTTGAAACCGAAGGCGATGCCTCCTTCGCCGTTGGTGATGATGGCGCTGGGGTGATACCAGACATCGGGGAGTGTTTAGTAGTCATGAGGTAATTCGGCGTGAGCTTTGCCTGGATGTACATGCATTTTCCTGAAGGAGTTAAATGTTGATCTAACGCGACCCGTGCCTGCCGACGCCAGAGGTCATGCCGTCCGCGCCGGCAAGCAATTGGTATCGCTTACAAAGTCGTGACTAACCCGTCCTGGCGTGAGCCGACCTGTATTGCTAATGTAGCGATCGGTTTCCTTAATCAGAAGAGCAAAGGCTACTGTTGCCATGACACCGTCGCCTGGCAGGTTCATCAGCGTTACTTATCCTTTCTGCGCTCGCTAGTTCCTTCCGGCAGGATTTTTATCGGTATCGCAGGTTGGACAGGCACCAGCGGCCCTGATTATGGAAAAAATACGGGCTGAGTGGAATATGAATTGGGAATGTCACGGTGCAAAGCGGTGGCATAGGCGCTAGCGCAGTAGGGACGCCGACTGGCGTAATGGCAGAGGGAAGCGGTTTCAAAACGACGCCGCGCAGATGGGGGCGGTGAGGCCACCCATCCGCGCGGTTGATAAGCGTTCGGGGAGTGCCGAGGCGTCAACCGGAGGTTTCCGCCTTACCGGCCATACGCGCCAGAAAATCATACTTTTGTTTCAGCTCATTCTCCGCCGCCTGATACAGCGTGCTGGCGACGTCCGGCTGCTGAGTAGTTGAGCCGGCGGAAACGTTGTTCGTTAAGCAGCTTGGCGGACAGGTCGCTTGACGGTGGCCGGGAGTCCAGCGCCAGCGGCAGTTTGCTTTCTTCGCGGCGGCGGGGATCGAAGCGGTACAGCGGCCAGAAACCGGTGGCGGTCAATTGTCGCATCTGATCATGGCTCAACGCCAGATCATAGCCGTGTTCTTCGCAGGGGCTATAGGCGATGATCAACGACGGCCCCGGATAGGCTTCCGCTTCCTGGATGGATTTAACCGTTTGATTCAACTGCGCGCCCAGGGAAATCTGCGCCACGTAGACATGACCGTACATCATCATGCTTACGCCAAGATCTTTGCGCGCCTTGCGCTTACCCTGTTCGCCAAATTTGGTCACCGCGCCCAACGGGGTGGCCTTGGACTGTTGTCCACCGGTGTTGGAATAGCATTGGGTATCCAGCACCAGGATATTGACGTTTTCGGTCAGACTCATTACATGATCCAAACCGCCAAAGCCGATATCGTAGGCCCAGCCGTCGCCGCCGATGAGCCAGATAGACTTATCAACCAAATAATCGGCGTCCTGCGCCAATTGACGAACCGAAGCATCCGCGGCGTCGCCCAGCAGCTGGCGCAATTCGCCGATTTGCCGCCGGCGATCGTCCACCGGCACCTCGTCGGCGCGTAAACCGGCCACCAGCGCCTAGGGCAGTAGCTCGGCGTGCGTCTCCAACAGGCGTAGCACGCGCTTACGGTGGCTATCCACCGTCAGGCGAAAGCCCAGGCCAAATTCCGCATTGTCTTCGAACAGCGAATTGGCCCAGGCCGGACCGCGGCCGTCGGCGTTGGTGGTATATGGCGTGGTGGGCAGGTTGCCGACATAAATGGAAGAACAGCCGGTGGCGTTGGCGATAAGCAATCGATCGCCGTACAACTGGGTCAGCAGTTTGATATAGGGCGTTTCACCGCAGCCGGAATAGGCGCCGGAATATTCAAACAGCGGCGTTATCAACTGCGAGGTGCGGATATCGATCCGCTCAAGCGTGCGGGTGTCGATTTCCGGCAAGTTGAGGAAGAAATCATAATGGACCTTCTCTTCCTCCACGTGCGCCAGACGCGAGGCCATATTGATCGCTTTGATGTCCGGGTTTTGCCGGTCTTTGGCCGTACAGACCTCGACACACAGGTTACAGCCGGTACAGTCTTCCGGCGCCACCTGCAGCACATATTTCTGGCCACGCATATCGCGCGCTTTTACCTCCAGAGACGCCAGGCCCGCCGGCGCGTTTTCCAGCGCTTCGGGGGCGACGACTTTGGCGCGAATGGCGGCGTGAGGACAGGCCGCGACGCAGTGGTTGCATTGGGTACACAGCGACGGTTGCCACAGCGGAATTTCCTCGGCAATATTGCGTTTTTCCCACCGCGTGGTGCCCATGGGCCAACTGCCGTCTGGGGGGAGCGCAGAAACGGGCAGGGCGTCGCCCAAACCGGCCAGCATGGCGGCGGTCACGACCTTGACGAAATCCGTCGCTGCGTCGGAAACGACCGGCGCGGCCGTACGGGACTTGCGCCATCGACCGGCTGCAACGTTACGTTAAATAACGCTTCGCGCGTTGCCGCCAGCGCTTGCCAATTTCGCTCAACCAGCTCTTGTCCTTTGCTGCTGTAGCTTTTGGCTACCGCCTGCTGCAGGGCGTTGAATGCCACATCCGGGGGTAAAATCCCCGACAGTTGGAAAAAAGCCATCTGCATGACGGTATTGATGCGCGCACCGAGCCGGCATTCGCGGGCGATCTGCTGGGCATTGATAACATAAAAGCGCGCCTGACGTTCATTGAGCAGCGCCTGCACTTCTTGCGGCAGCCGTGCCCAGATGTCTTCGGCGCCGTAAGGGGTATTCATCAGGAAAATCCCGCCGGGGCGCAGACGTTCCACCATTTGATATTTATCGATAAATTGCGACTGGTGGCAGCCGACAAAGTCCGCCTGGCCCACCAAATAGGCCGAATTGATCGGTTTTTCGCTGACCCGCAGATGGGAAACGTAAAATAACGCTTCCAGCCGGGACTGGCGCGGCAGCGTTGCCTCGGGCAGCGGCAGCGAAAGGTGGGTGACATCATCATAGATGCCGACGGTGAAACGCGGCCGCGGCGCCGCAAGCGTAAGCTCGTGGAACACCGCCAGCACGCAGGGCGGATCGAACTCTTTCGACGACAGACCATAGCGGCCGCCGATGGTTCGCGGCAGCGTGTCGCGCTCGCCTCGGCTATAGGCTTCCGCCAGCGCGGTCATTACGTCGAGATACAGCGGTTCCGCCTGGGCTCCCGGCTCTTTGGTCCGTTCGAGCACCGCAATGGCCCGGGCTGTCTTCGGAATAACCGCCAGCAGATGGCGGGCGGAGAAGGGACGAAACAGCCGCGCCTTGACCACGCCGACTTTTTCACCGCGGGTCAGCAATGTATCAATCACCTCCTCACAGGTACCGGCGGCGGACCCCATCACGACAATCACCCGCTCGGCTAGTGGATGGCCGTAATAGTCAAACGGTTGGTATTGCCGGCCGGTGGCGGCGGCGAAGGCATCCATCGCCTGTGCAACCTGAGTGTAGGCGTCGTTGTACAAGGGGTTGGTGGCTTCCCGCGATTGGAAATAGGTGTCGGTGTTGGCGGAGGTGCCGCGGATCATCGGTTTGTCCGGCGTCAACGCGCGGGCGCGATGGGCGTCGATGGCGGCCTGGGGCAACAGTGCTTGTAGAGTATCGTCCGACAAGGGAGCAATTTTGTTGATTTCATGCGAGGTACGAAAGCCATCAAAGAAGTGAATAAAGGGCAAACGGCTATTCAAACTGGCGACCTGGGCAATCAAGGCGAAATCCTGCGCTTCCTGTACGTTGTTGGCGCATAGCATCGCGCAGCAGGTCTGGCGCACCGCCATCACGTCAGAGTGATCGCCAAAAATCGACAGCGCATGGGTCGTGACGGTGCGCGCCGACACATGCAGAACAAAGGGAGTCAACTGGCCGGCCAGCTTATAAAGCGTCGGGATCATCAGTAATAATCCCTGTGACGAGGTGAACGAGGTGTACAGTGCGCCGGTTTGCAGCGCGCCGTGGACCGTGGCGATAGCGCCGGCTTCGGACTGCATTTCGACCACCCGCGGGGTGTCGCCCCAAAGATTGGCGGTACCGGCTTCAGACCAGGCGGCGGCCTGCTCCGCCATGGTGGAGCTGGGCGTAATAGGGTAAATGGCGATAACTTCATTAATGCGGTAGGCCACCGAGGCGACTGCATTGTTCCCGTCTGTGGTGATCATGAGGACCCTTTTCTGTGCTGCGGATGATAGCCGTTAAATCATTGGCTTATCATAAATTAACGCAATTATAGCAGCACTAACTCTGGGGGATTTTAGCTTTTGTGTGATGGCCGCCAGGCCGCGAAATAGGGTAAAAGTGTAAAGGCATAGAGCAGGTTCTCGACGAAAGCGTTTGCTACCGCTACACTGGCTGTTCCAGACGATTCCTATTTCATCCTTGCGGAGCCCTTTGATGACGTTATCACGGTGGGTATTGGCGACCTCAGTCGTATTACTGGTTGCCTGTAGCAGCGATCCCAGTGTTAATGACGAACCCGAGCAGCAGGGGACGGCGGTGCGCATGCAGCGTCCGGTGCTGAGCCAGGCGGAACAGGCCGCCTGCAGCGGCGTTGGCGGCACGCTTACCGCTGCATTGCAGTTGGACGGCTCCACCGTGGTAATGTGTCAGCTGACCAAAGGCCGTCGTCTGCACACGCGCTAAGCTTGTTAGTCGGCAAGCGGCGTCTTTCGCCGGTCGCTGTGCCGGTCTTGCCGCTCGGGATCCCAGCCTGCGGCAACACGCACTGTCCTGCCCTGGTCACTTGGCGCAAAGGCGCTTATTACCCGTCAGCGGCGCCGCAGCGTTATCACAGGCTAACGATATTGGCGCAATCTTCCCCTCGCGCCAGCATCTGAATATTTTGCAGCGTGGTCTGGCCGATGTGCGTCAGCGCCTCTTCGGTTAAAAAGGCCTGGTGGCCGGTGAAGAGAACGTTATGGCAGGCCGACAGGCGGCGGAACACGTCATCTTGGATGACGTCGTTGGATTTATCTTCAAAAAACAAATCCCGTTCGTTTTCGTAGACATCCATCCCCAGCGCGCCTATCTTCTGCAATTTGAGCGATTCGATGGCCGCCTGAGAATCAATCATCCCGCCGCGGCTGGTATTGATGATCATGACGCCGTCTTTCATCTGCGCAAACGCCGCGTAGTTAAGCAGATGGTGGTTTTCCGGGGTAATTGGGCAATGCAGGGAGATAACGTCCGAGGCGGCATACAGGCTTTGCAAGTCCACATATTCCGCCCCCAGCTCCAGCGCTTGCGGGTTGGGATAGGGATCATAGGCCAGCAGGCGCATGCCGAACCCGCGCAAAATACGCATGGCGGCGATGCCTATCTTGCCGGTGCCGATAATCCCGGCGGTGCGCTGATGCATATTGAAACCAATCAACCCTTCAAGGGAAAAGTTGGCATCGCGGGTGCGCTGGTAGGCCCGGTGGATGCGCCGGTTCAAACACATCATCATGCCTACCGCATGTTCCGCCACCGCTTCCGGGGAATAGGCGGGCACTCGCACGACCTGAATACCCAGCTCGCGTGCGGCCTCGAGACTGACATTATTGAAACCGGCGCAGCGCAGCGCCAGGATAGTGATGCCCAGCGCCGCCAGCTGTTCCAGCACCTCCCGGCCGCCGTCGTCATTGACGAAAAGGCAAACGGCATTACAGCCCTCGGCGGTTTTGACGGTGCGCGGCGTCAGCAGGAAATCGAAATACCCCATCTCGAAGCCAAAAGCTTCGTTCACCTGGGACAAATACTTGTGATCGTAATTTTTGGTACTGTAAACAGCGACTTTCATTATTTCGTCTCCTTGATCATCCGGCGAGTGTAGCAGATGACCCGTACAGGTACAATGCAGCGGCAACGCGACGTTGCTAATCGACAATATAGTCCTCGTATAGGATATGTTATTGTTAGCGGGTCTGTCAGCCACAAGGATGGATGGTCATGCCCCTGACACCATTGCCGTTTGGCACTTTTCGCCGGCTGTGGCGCAACGTTGCGCTGATGCTGGTGCTGCTATTTTTCCTGCTGCTTGCGCTATGGCTTAGCCTACCGCGCTGGTTGCCGATGTTGGCCGAATGGGCGCTGCCCACCGATGTGCATCTCCGGCTTGATGGCCGGCCCGGCTGGCGGCAGGGCGCGTTACGGCTACCGGCGTTCAGCCTGACGCGTGGCGGTTGCCTCTGGCTGCGCAGCGACGGCGGCGATGCCACTCGCCGCGCCGGCGACTCCCGCAAGTGATCCCCTTGCCCAGTGGCAAAGGTTGCCGGCGTTTACTGTTCACATCGATCGCCTGTCGGTGGCGCCGTGGCAGACGTGGGGCGGCGGTCTGACCCTGACGCATACGGGGGCGCACACCCGGCTGGTTTATCAGGGCGACAAGCTGAGCGCCGAATTGGCCCTTAACGATCGCCAACTCACCTTACAGCGTCTAAGCGTGAATGGCATGCCGGCGCCGGTGGTGATGCAGGGAAAACTCACGTTGGCGCCCGGCGCCCGGTTACAGCCCGAAATCGGGGCCATGCAGGGCGGGTTCAACCTGGCGAACGGCACAGCACTGGCGTTTAATCTTAGCTGGCGTCAACAAGCGGGGACGCTGCTTGTCACCGATACCCATACCGGCATCACGCTGGCGCAGTTGCCCTGGCGGCTTTCTGCGCGTGAGTTTGTCGTCAGCGGCGGGCGATGGCGATGGCCGTACGCGACACAGGCGTTGGCGGTGGGGATGGCGCTGACGCTGACCGACTGGCGCGCCTTGGCGTCAGCGCGCGGCTCAACGTACTGACCCAGGGCTTGCATGGCCGCGCCAACGCGGTGCTGAATATCGGACACGGGACGCTCAGGCTAACGGATAATCGTTTGCCGTTTCGCCTGAATGGTAAGGTAAATGACAATAATTTATCGCTGGATTCCGCTATCCCCGTCGAATTACGCGGCGATGTCACCGCGCCTTATCTTGCCTTATTACCCGGGGCGCTATTGCGGCTGGTGGGGGGCGTGTCGGATGTGCTGGACATCGATACCGCGCGCCTGCCCCTCGCCGGTATTCAGCTATCCTCTGCGGGAATCAACGGTCGACTGCAGGCGATTTTGCAGGCCAGGATGGGAGACAGTGGGCGTTTCACCCTCCATTTGGACGGCAAGGCGGTGAATTTCTGGCCTGATGCCGGCGACTGGCGCTGGCGGCTGTGGGGCGATGGCGAGCTGAAACCGTTCGGCGCCCGCTGGCGTATCGCCGGTCGCGGCGCCTGGCAGGATCAGGTCCTCCGTCTGAACGAGGCACAAGGGGAAATGGACCGCTTCCGCTATGGTCTGATCGATGCCCGAGCGCCGCGCTTGCGCTTAACTACGCCAATGGAGTGGCGTCGCGGCACCGATCATCCGGCGCTGGCAGGCGCGCTGGAAATGACCTAAGCGCGGGTGCGATTGCAGCGCGGCGGGGCGCAGCCAGGACGCCTGGCAGTGGCGCGGTACCCCCTACAGGCGGGCGCGCTGGGGCCTGTGCAGCTGAACGGCCGCTGGGACGGCGAGCGGCTGCGCGGTCAGGCCTGGTGGCCGAAACAGCCGCTGCGGGTGTTTGCGCCGCTTTTGCCGTCGACGTCGGATATCCGGCTGCATCAGGGCGAATTTTACGCCCAAAGCGCCTTTTCCGCCTCGGCGAGTCAAGGTTTCATCGCTGGCGTGCATGGCGTGTTGAGCGGGGGCGATATATAGTATGGCGTTAATCGTCTTATCGGCGTCCGGCTGTTGCTTTCCTACCGTCTGGCGCAGAGCCGCTGGCAGTTGTGGCTTCGTCAGCCTGTCTCCTTGCACATTGATGAGGTGGTTTCCCCCATCCCCCTGCGCGAGCTGGATACCGGCCTGAAAGGGTTCTATCCCTTTGATGATGCTCATCCGCTCACCTTGACGCATGTCCGGCTAAACACCCTGGGTGGTAAGGTCAGATTAACGCCGCGGCGGTTGCCGCAGCACGCGCCGGCGGTGCTGAAAGTCGAGGGGGTGGAGATGAGCGAGCTTATCACCGCGCTAAACCCCAAACAGTTTGCCCTGTCGTGGCGGGTAAGCGGCGAATTGCCGCTGCTGCTCGACGATCCGACGCAGGTCATTCCCCGCGGCTGGCTCGCCAGCGATAATCTGATGACGCTGCGTCTAGATCCACAGTTCGCCGACGCGCTTTCCCAACGGGATATTGCCACCGCCGCCGCCGCCGTCGATTGGCTGCGCTATATGGAAATCAGCAACCTGCGCGCCGGGTTGCATCTCAGTCGCGCCGGGGATTTGACCCTCAACGCGGATATCGCCGGAACAGGCGCCCATGCGTCGGCGCGGCGCACGGTACGCCTGCATTACACACACCGGGAAAATATCTGGCAGCTGTGGCGCAGTTTGCGCTTTGGCGAAAGGGTGGAACAGTTATTGGAAAAACAGGCGGCAGCCGCCATGCCTGCCGAAGAGGAGCCTTAATGCATTGGAACAAGAGCTTGATGGCGCTTTTGTCGCCGCTTCTGCTGACGCAGTGCGTGCCGCGGATCGAAATCGCCACGCCGACCACGCCAATCACCATTAATATGAATGTGAAGATCGATCACGATATCCACATCAAAGCCGACCCGCAAAGTGAGGCACTGTTGAATCGCGAGCGGGCCAGTCAGGCGCCATCCACGGGTCAGTGACGGTGTTTACGCCGGATTATCCCCCGTAAAAACCGGACAATGAGAGCCGGGCGTGAGAGAGCATACCATCACGCCGGGGGCCACCGGCGCTATCATGAAAAAAGCGCACCCGAAGATGCGCCAAACTGGCCAGGAGCCCAACGGAGGGTAGGTCAGTTAATGGTTTCAGGCTAAAACGAAGCCCTGGATTGCCGTTTTTGCCTCTTCCTGCGCTTTTACCGCGGCTTCCGGGCCATAAGCCACGCCTTCGGCGTAAATAAAGCTGACGTCGGTGATGCCGATAAAGCCCAGTAACAGGCGTAAATATTGGGTCACCAGATCGCTGGGGGTGTCTTTGTGGATAACACCGCGGGTGGTGAGAATAAGCGCGCGTTTGTTTTTCACCAGCCCTTCAGGTCCTTGTTCGCTGTGGCGGAAAGTTACGCCGGCGCGGGCAATCAAATCGAAGTAGTTTTTCAATTGGCTGGGGATCGCGAAATTGTACATAGGCGCGGTAAATACCAGCACATCATTAGCCTGCAATTCGCTTATCAGCGCGTCGGATAATTCGAGCGCTTGCTGCTGGCGCGGGGTCAAGGTAGCGTCGGAGGGACGCAGTGCACCGACCAACTCGCCATCCAGTTCCGGTACCGGCTGGGCGCCCAAATCGCGCACGGTAATGTCGTCGCCCGGATGCTGTTCGCGCCATTGGTCAATGAAATGGTCAGCCAATGGGTTCGACTGGGAAAAGGTGGCCAGAATGCTGGACTTGACTACCAAAACGTTGCTCATGGTTTTTCCTTAATGATGACGGGATTCGACAACCTGCGTTTACTGTAGGCAACTTCCCGCCGGCATGATAGCGCAATAATTCGAGTTGTTTATTCGAAATTATTGAACAATTGCCGAAGCGGTCGGGCTGCGCGCCGTAATATGGTAGAATGTGGACGAAAAGTGCATAGAGAATATCAGGCCGGCCGTGCATGTCCGGCCGCAGGTAAAGTAAGGTAGATGTGAATTCACCCCTTGCGGCACTGGCCGCGACGCTGGACGATGTCATGATCCGCGACAAAAAGGTGCTAACGCGCCGCCTGCAGGGCGCCGCCAAACGCCCTTTGCCCGGCGAGCGGCAGCAACAGATGGAAACCATCATCGCCGATTCGCGCCAACGGGTGCGGGATCGGCGTGCGGCCGTGCCTGCCATTGCTTACCCGGAAAATTTGCCCGTCAGCCAAAAACGCCGGGCGATATCAGACGCGATACGGGATCATCAGGTGGTCATCGTGGCGGGAGAAACCGGTTCCGGTAAGACCACCCAGCTGCCGAAAATCTGTCTCGAACTCGGGCGGGGCGTCACCGGCATGATAGGCCATACACAGCCGCGAAGGCTGGCGGCGCGCAGCGTGGCCGATCGTATCGCCGGCGAGCTTGCTACCCCGCTTGGGGGAGCCGTAGGCTATAAGGTGCGGTTTAACGATCAGATCGGTGATAACACCCTGGTGAAATTGATGACCGACGGCATACTGCTTGCGGAGATACAGCAAGATCGCCAGCTATTGCAGTACGACACGTTGATCATCGATGAGGCCCACGAGCGCAGCCTGAACATCGATTTTATTTTAGGCTACCTGCATCAGCTGTTGCCGCGCCGGCCAGATCTGAAAGTCATCATCACCTCCGCCACTATCGATACACAGCGCTTCTCGCGCCACTTTCATCACGCGCCGATCATTGAAGTGTCCTGCCGCACGTACCCAGTAGAAGTGCGCTACCGTCCGCTGGCGGAACAGGCGGACGATGAGGGGGATCAGGCGCAGGGCATTTACGATGCGGTGCATGAGCTTAGCCGTGAAGGGCCGGGGGACATTCTGATATTCATGAGCGGCGAGCGTGAAATTCGCGATACCGCCGATGGGCTCAATCGGCTCAATCTGCCACATACCGAGGTGTTACCGCTGTATGCCCGCTTGTCCAACGCCGAACAAAATCGGGTGTTCCAATCCCATGCCGGCAGACGCATCGTACTGGCGACCAATGTGGCCGAAACTTCCCTCACCGTGCCAGGTATCAAATATGTCATCGATCCCGGCACGGCGCGCATCAGCCGTTATAGTTTTCGTACCAAAGTGCAGCGCCTGCCTATAGAGCCGATCTCGCAGGCGTCGGCCAATCAGCGCAAGGGGCGCTGCGGCCGCGTGTCGGAAGGGATTTGTCTCCGCCTGTATTCGGAGCAGGATTTTTTCTCGCGGCCGGCCTTTACCGATCCCGAAATACTGCGTACCCATCTGGCATCCGTCATCCTGCAAATGACGGCGCTGGGGCTCGGCGACATCGCGGCGTTTCCTTTTGTCGAGGCACCCGACAAAAGGCATATTCAGGACGGCGTGCGGCTTTTAGAGGAATTGGGGGCGCTGGAAGGCGAAACGGCCCATGGCTATCGTCTGAGCCCGCTTGGACGGCAATTAGCTCAACTGCCGCTGGACCCGCGGCTGGCGCGGATGGTGCTGGCGGCGCGCGAGGGCGATTGCGTACGTGAAGTGATGATTATCGCCGCCGCATTGTCGATTCATGATCCGCGCGAGAGGCCGATGGATAAAAAGCAAGCGTCGGATAAGAAACATCGCCGTTTCGCAGATAAAGAGTCCGACTTCCTGGCGTTTGTCAACTTATGGGATTATCTGCAAACGCAGCAAAAAGATCTGTCCTCCAGCCAGTTCCGCCGCCAGTGTCGGGTGGATTTTCTCAGTTATTTGAGGGTGCGGGAGTTGCAGGATGTCTATACCCAACTGCGCCAGACGGTGAAAACCCTGGGCCTGCCAATCAATGCCAAGCCCGCGGATTACCGATCGCTGCACTGCGCGCTGTTAACCGGTCTACTGTCCCATATCGGGCAAAAAGATACCGACAAGCAGGAATATACCGGCACCCGTAACGCCCGTTTCGCGCTGTATCCGGGAGCGGCGCTGTTTAAAAAACCGCCGAAGTGGACCATGGTGGCTGAGCTGGTGGAAACCAGCCGGCTATGGGGCCGCACCGTCGCCCGAATAGAACCGGAGTGGATAGAGCCGCTGGCCTCCCATCTGGTGAAACGCAGCTACAGCGAACCGCACTGGGAGAAAGCCGCCGGCGCGGTGATGGCCGCGGAGCGGGTCACGCTGTTGGGCCTGCCCATTGTCATCGGTCGTAAAATCAACTACGGCGCTATCGATCCGCTCTTGTGCCGCGAGCTGTTTATTCGCCATGCGCTGGTTGAAGGCGATTGGCAGACCAGTCATCCGTTTTTCCGCGCCAATCGGCGGCTGCTGGACGAGGTGGAGGAGCTGGAGCATAAATCCCGGCGGCGTGATATTTTGGTGGATGATGAAACGTTGTTCGCGTTTTACGATGGCCGACTCGGTCAGGGGGTGATATCGGCGCGCCACTTCGATAGCTGGTGGCAACAGGTGCAAAAGACTGATCCTGAGCGACTTAATTTTGCCAAAACCATGCTGGTGCGCGCGGGCGCGGACACCATAAGCGCGGTGGATTATCCTAATCTTTGGCGCCAGGGTAACCTGAAACTGCGTCTAAGTTACCAATTCGAGCCCGGTAGCGATGCCGATGGCGTCACGGTGCATATTCCGCTGCCGCTGTTAAACCAGGTGTCGCCGCATGGGTTTGATTGGCAAATTCCCGGCATCCGCCGTGAGCTGGTTATTGCACTGATTAAATCACTGCCCAAGACGTTACGCCGTAACTTTGTGCCAGCGCCCAATTATGCCGAGGCGTTTCTGGCGCGCGTGACGCCCGATGAAACGCCCTTGCTGGACGCCCTGGAGCGTGAATTACGGCGCATGAGCGGCGTCACCCTCGAACGGGATGCCTGGCAATGGGATCTGGTGCCCGATCATCTGAAAATCACCTTCCGCGTGGTGGATGAGCAACAAAAAATCCTGGCTGAAGGCAAGGATTTGGACAGTCTGAAAGCCCGTCTAAAAAACAGTGTGCAGCAGACGCTGGCGGCGGTAGCGGATGCAGGGCTGGAGCAGGAGAGTGTGCAAAGCTGGAATTTTGGCAACCTGCCGCAGCGGTTCGAGCAGAAAAAGGGCGGTTACCGACTCATGGCTTGGCCGGCGCTGGTGGACGAACGGCATAGTGTCGCCATCAAGTTATTCGAGACCAAAAAAGAGCAGCAGCGGGCAATGTGGCATGGAGTGCGCCGCTTGTTGTTACTGACTATTCCGTCGCCAATAAAATACCTGCATGACAAGCTGCCCAATAAAGCCAAGCTGGGACTCTATTTCAATCCTTATGGCAAAGTACTGGATTTGATCGACGACTGTATACACTGCGGCGTGGATAAGCTGATGGCGGACCAGGGCGGGCCGGTGTGGCAGGAGCAGGATTTCCAACGGCTACAGGAGTATGTCCGCGGCCATCTCAATCCGGTGGTGGTTGAGATAGCCAGTGGGGTGGAGCAAATCTTAAGCGTGGTGTTCGCCATTAATAAGCGCTTGAAAGGCAAAGTTGACCTTAGCCAGGCGCTGGCGTTGTCCGACATTAAAACCCAGCTTAACGGTCTGGTGTATCTGGGCTTTGTCACCGCCAGCGGCTGGCGGCGGCTGGGAGACATTTTACGCTATTTGCGCGCCGTCGAACGCCGGCTGGATAAGCTGGCCATCGATCCCCACCGCGACCGCGCGCAAATGCTAAAGGTCGAAGCGGTGCAACAGGCATGGCGGCAATGGCTGGCCAAACTGCCGCCTGCCCGCCGTGATGAGGATGACGTGGTTGAGATCCGCTGGATGATTGAAGAACTCAGGGTCAGCTTCTTTGCGCAACAGCTGGGGACGCCAGCCCCGGTGTCGGAAAAACGCATTCAGCAGGCCATGGACCTCATCCAACCTTAACCGCGAGGGCCACGGCGCCGCGCCGGCCTTTCAGGGCAATGTAGTGTCCTGCAGGCGGGCGCTTAACTGCTCTCACTGAACGCATGGCTTAACCGCGAGGACTACGGCGCTGCGTCGGCCCTTCATGGCGCCGTAGTGTCTTGCCGGCGGGCGCTTAATTGCTTTAGCTGTTCGCGTGTCGCGGTAATGGCCAGCGCGCGGTTATCGGCCCGGTAGCGGTCTTTGGCCAGCGGTGCCGAGCTTTGAATGGCTATCAACCGCCAGCCGGTCAATGTATAGAGCATGAGCGGCGAGCCGCTATCACCGGGCAGGGTATCGCAGCGATGTGAAAGCACCGCGCGCTGCGCCCAGCCGGTAATTTGGCAGTTTTCATGGCGATATAGCATATCCAGATGATCTTCTGGATAGCCGGCCTGCGTCGCGTGCCGTTCTGCCTGTTTCAACTGCAGGGTTAATTCTTCGCGATCGCCTTCCCAGAGCGGAAACGGCTTCAATGCATTAAAGGGACGAGTCAGGCGGATTAACGCAAAATCTTCCCCTGCCGCCGACGGCGGTACCACCCAACCATCTCCCGCGGGTTTCAGCCGCTTACCAAGTGAGCCGGCCACCAGGGTCTCAATAGCGCTGGTCTGATAGCGCCAGCGCTGATGATCGGCGACAAAACGTAACATGACGGCGGGGTCGATGTTGCCCGGCGGCGTCAGCACGCAATGGCCGGCCGTCAAGGCGAGATGAGTGGAAATCAGCGTGGCGGTACACAAATTGCCGCTGGCAGTTTCTACCTGACCGCTGGCCTGCCACGGACAGCCAGCGGGGTCGGTTATCGCCTGACGTTGATCGTGACCAAAGAACAGCATGCGCTGCTCATCGGTTAGCGCGGCGCTGACCCGGGACAGAGGAAATATCATGACCAACAACAGCAGCAAAGGCGCAATACGCATAGAAATACTTGCCTTATGATTATCTTGGGATTCATCCGTGCGGCGTTTACTCACTATAGCCGATAATGGCCGCTAAGGAGAGTAAAAAACGTTGTGTTTCAGTCGGCTAAAGGCAGCTTGTGGTAGGCTGTCCGCCGAAGAGGATAGTTAGAGGTAGAATGACGCACAAATCAGCGCGCCGAGGATCAAGACGCCCAGAATAATTTCGTAGCGATAACGTCGCAGCATAGACCGGACCCTAATGAAGCGACACCCGGTTGTCCGGGTGTCGCGGTAGAGCGATGTTTCGCGAACCAGGACCGCGAAGACCCTGTCCGTGCGCGGCGGTGAGGGGGAGTAACCGACGGCCGGCAAGGGTTTACCTCAATTAAGCGGCAGGGGTAGCAGCAGCGGCTTTCGGCGCGGTTTTAGCGTGTTTCTTCACGTGCTTCTTGGCGGCCTGGGCCGTTTGGGGAGCTGCAGCTTTCTTATGCTTTTTCACGGTTTTTTTGGCCGCTTGGGCAGTTTGTGCCGGTGTGGATTTCTTGGCTTTCTTATGTTTCTTCACGTGATGCGTGGTTTTTGCCGGTGCGGTTTGAGTGGTGGTGCTGCCGGCGGCCGGCGCGGTGGTAGCGGTATCAGCGGCGAAAGCGGCGCTGGATAATCCCATGTTGGCGGCAACAATCAGTGCGAAAACTTTTTTCATTGTCAGATCCTCAGCATTGCGGTTTCGTTGACAACCCCGAAACGGGGCCGATGAGGTGAGATTAGGGGAAGGGGCGGATAGTGTCAGTGAGTGAATGGTATCGCTCTGTAACCGTTTGTACGAGCTGTGGCCATCATGGCATCAACCGGCACCATCAAAAAAATGTGCTGCCGGGCGCAGGTGGAGGGCGGCAGCGCCGGTAATGCAGAACACGAATGGGAACTGTGGTTAGTTACAACATACTACTAAATTTATTATTGCTAAATACTATTCAGACATAACGCACGCGGAAAACGAAAATACCCACCGTCATGAAGCCCGTGATATCAGCCAATGCCGGACGGTCGAGCGGCTCCCGCTTTCAGCGGCAAGCGAAACAAAAAACGGGCACCACCCAAATGGCTTTCGTCGGCACTCACCTCACCGCCGCAGGCCAGGGCAATGGAATGCACAATGGCCAGCCCCAGACCGCAGCCGCCGGTGGTGCGATCGCGTCTGGGATCGAGGCGAACGAACGGCTCGAAAATCCGTTCACGTTCGATCGCCGGAATGCCCAGGCCGTCATCATCGACCTGCAAATAGCCCCAGTTACCCTGTTGGCCTAGGCGGACGCTGATGCTTTGGCGGCTGTAGCGCAACGCGTTATTGACCAGATTATCCAGCACGCGTTCGGTAAGCCTTTCATCCAGAGAGCCGAAATCCCCGCCGGCGGGTATCTCTTGCGCGATAGCGCGTTCCGGGTGCAGTATGCGCATATCGTGCAATTTTTCGCCGAGCCAGCGCGGCAAATCGAAGGCGGTCAAATTCAATACCACCTGCGGCCGGTCGAGTCGGGCAAACGTTAACAGCTCGTCAATGAGACCTTCCAACTGTGAGATGTCGTGATTCAGGCGCTCCTGTTCCTCTTGCGAGACACCTTCGCTCATCGCCAGTCGGTAACGCAGGCGGACCAGCGGTGTACGCAGTTTGTGGGCAATACCGTCGATGAGCCGTTTTTTACTGGCGATAAGCGTATTGACGCTATCCGCCATCTGGTTAAACGCTATGCCCAGCCGGTAGAGGCTGGAGGCGCTGTCGAAATGGGTGCGCTCGTTGAGATGGCCCTGACCGAGGCGTTGGGCGGCGAGCTCCAGTTTCAACATGTCCTGCCAGTGGGGACGCATCCAGATAAATACCGGAAAATCCAGCGACAGCCCTATCATAACCAGCAGCGCCAAATCGAGCAGGCGCATCTCGTGCAGGAAGAATAAGTATGGTATAGGGCCGACCGCCAGGACATAATTACTGCGCGGAATACGCTGGATGAAGGAATATTCATCGTCGAGGGCGACAATTTCGCCACGCCGAAGACGCAGGTCTGACTCCGGCTGCAGGCGAAATTTTTTCATCGGTTCAATATGCAACTTGAACGACACGTTGAGGTCCAGCCGATTGATGGTCTTATTCCAGTCACGCGGCGGTATGGCGCGCAGCTCGCTTTTCATCAGATACAGCGAACTTTTCATCAGATCGTCAAGGGATTTACGGCCGGCACGCTCAGCGGTGACTTTATACACTAGTCCGACCAGCAGTGTCATCACCAGAAAGCAGACGAACAACAGCAGATAAAATTGGATAAAGAGCTTTCTCATGACCGAGAGCGCTCCCAGGCGTTGGGGGCGAACAAATAACCTTTATTGCGGATGGTTTTGATACGAAACGGCTCAAGCGCGCTGTCGTCGAGCTTTTTACGCAGACGGGAAATTGCCACATCGATACTGCGGTCCAGCCCGTCATAGCTTACGCCGCGCAGCTTTTTCAGCAAGGCTTCGCGGTCCATGATCTGGCCGGCATGGCAGGCGAGCTCCCACAGTAATTCAAAGTCCGCCGTAGAGAGCAAGACGGTTTCTCCATCAAGCATAACCTGGCAGTTGATGGCGTCGATAATCAATTGCCCGAAATGCAGCACGCTGGCGGTACCGACGGGGGACGAGGAAGCTTGCGCCTGCCCAGCGCCGCTGTTCTGGCGCAAATGCAGCCGCACCAGGGCCAGCAACACCGCGGGCGGCGTCGTTTTCAAAATATAATCGCTGGCGCCCATCTCCAGCGCCAGAACATGATTCATATCGCTGTCCAGCGAGGTTAGCAAAACGATAGGGCCCGTATAGCGCGGGCGTAAATCCCGGAACAGCGTCATGCCGTCCTTGCCGGGCAGGAGAATATCCAGCAGTACCAGGTCTGGCGCCTGCGCTTCGATAACCTCCAGCGCCCGATCGCCGCGCGGCTCCACAATGACCTCGAAGTCATGCTTCACCAGCCAGGCGGCGATCAGATTGCCGACTTCGCTATCGTCTTCTACATATACGATCTTATTCATTATTATACTTTACCGTTTTTTAACACCCACATCCCTGCCCAGAGCATACCGCCACTTGTGCCCGGGCGCCACGTGCCGGGATAAATCATTTGTTAACAGGAATTAAGGTGAGATCCGGGCCGCAAATGTTGACATCGATCGGGCGGGTAAGCATGGCAAGGCCACCTTTTCGCCATTGCCCGGCGGCTGAGCACCTTTTATCCCTGCCGGTATGGTATAGTGCAAGTCGGGCGGAAGGCGAGCGGCGCCAAACGGTTTAGAGAGGAAAGGGCGAGATGAGCAAACCTCAGTTTGCAACTGCTGAGCAGGGTGAAGCCTTTTGCTTCGATTACACGGATTATCTCTCCGCAAGCTGTAAGAAACGCTGGAGTTTCATTGATGCGATATACGGCGTCATTCCCATTTTTGGTATGGTGACCCGAAAGGCGGCGGTCAGTAGCCAGACCGACCAGGAAAAGCTGAAGGCCCTGGCATTGCAGGTGCTTTCCACCCAGTTGAACGACGAAACGAATATCATCCGGCTGATTACTCTCGCCGGACAGCAGGGCCTAACCCGCTTCTATATTAAATTGCCCTACGCCATTGAAGGGGAGCAACTGTCCCATATTCGTCAGGAAGTCGGTCAGCCGTTGCAGCTTACCCAACAAGATGAGCGGCTGCTCATCCGCTTACCTGCCCACCGCACCGCTCCCTGTATCTGAATCACACCACGAGAGCCTGTTGCCTGTTACCGCTGTCTTTTGGCGCCCTTGATCCAAGGCGCCAGGAGCCACAGCATCACGGCGCATAATAGCGCGTGAAAACGCGACTCTCTGGTGTGGGTTCAAGCTTGCGATTTACACGCAAGCCCGCGACGATACGTTATTTAAACAGGTCGGCGCTGATGGTCAAGTTACTGCCGCTTTGGTTTTGTTGCCATTGGCGCGTAATGTGATAAAACTTCGCCCCTTTCTTCGCCGCGCGTCGCGCGGTTTCGCTAGACACATCGGTCGAGCTATTGAAATGGCCGGTGAAGCTGATGAAATCAAACAGCACCATTTGAGCGGCGGTAATGTTGTTAACTTCCTGAATTTTGGTGCCATCAGGCAAGGTGACAGTGTAGCGTGTACCGCGCGTGGATTGCGTCTCGAAGAGGCGGCCTACGTTACTGCTGGGTGATTCTGACGAGGCAACCCCCGGAATCTCTACTTTGGCGGCGGCGGCGCCCCCGGCGGCCAGCGCTGCTTTCCCGGCTTCGGAATTGGCCGGGATCTTGTCCGGGCTCTGCACGACGCGCTTAGGCGCATCCGCTTTATAAATGAAGGTGGTTGCAAACTGGTTGCCGCCCTGATTGGCGTTTATCTGGCGCACGATGTAGTAAGACGCGGCGCCCTTGGCCTTCGCCGCTTTGGAGATAGCGTCGTTTATTTCCGGCTGGTTGCGATAAAAGCCGTTCACCGATACGGTATCATAAGGTTCGAGTAAATTGGCCTCGGTGCGCGGCAGCTCTTTGACGCCATTAAATACCCGGTACTGTGTTTCGGTGGAGGCGGCGGGGGCGTCCTGACGATAGAGATCGGCGGTCACGCGCCAATTGCCGCTGTTGTTGGCGTCATTGATATTGACCACATAGAACGCCGCGGCGCCAGCTTTATCGGCGCGGCGAGAAACCGCCGCGGCGGCTTCATTAATGGCATTAAAGCGGCCGATAATATTAATACGCTCAAAAGGCTGCAAACTGGCGGCTTTTTCCGGCGTAAGTTCCTGCGCCGCCTGTGCGGTAAAGGTAAGCACAGTCATTAACGCCGATGTCAATAGTGTCTTCTTCAGCTTCATAAAAAATCCTTTCGACAAACGCTTTCACGCAAAATGTGCTGAACTGTTGATGTATTTGACGCCTGCTGGATTTATCGGGCGGCGGCACGTGCTGCCGCGCGTTCCGGTCCCGGCAACCTGTCATTTACAAAAGAACTGAATAATAATGGAAAGCTATGCGTATTGGTGTACCTAAAGAACGCGTTGCCAACGAAGCCCGGGTCGCCGCCACGCCTAAAACCGTCGAGCAATTGCTTACGTTGTGTTTTAGTGTTGCGGTTGAAAGCGGCGCCGGCACGCTGGCGAGTTTCGAGGATGCCGCTTTTGTCGCGGCGCGGGCGCGACGCTGACAACAACCTCTGAAGTCTAGCAGTCGGATATCATTCTCAAAGTCAATGCGGCGACCGAGGATGAAATAGCCTTGCTGCAAAGCGGCACGACGTTGATAAGTTTTATTTGGCCGGCGCAAAATGCCGACCTTCTGACGGCACTCAGTGCTAAAAACGTGACCGTTATGGCGATGGATGCCGTGCCTCGCATCTCCCGCGCCCAGTCGCTGGATGCTCTGAGCTCAATGGCCAATATCGCCGGTTAGAGCGCCATTGTTGAGGATGCCCATGAATTTGGTCGTTTCTTCACCGGCCAGATTACGGCGGCGGGCAAAGTGCCGCCGGCCAAAGTCATGGTGATCGGCGCCGGGGTCGCGGGGCTGGCCGCCATTGGCACCGCGGGCAGTCTGGGCGCCGTGGGTCGCGCCTTTGACACCCGTCCCTAGGTGAAAGAGCAGGTGCAAAGCATGGGCGTCGAGTTCCTTGAACTGGATTTCAAGGAAGAGGCGGGCGGTAGCGATGGTTACGCCAAGGTGATGTCGGACGCTTTTATCAAAGCCGAGATGGCGCTGTTCGCCGAATAGGCGCAAGAAGTCGATATTATTGTTACCACCGCGCTGATTCCGGGCAAACCGGCCACCCGCTTGATTACCAAAGAGATGGTCGCCAGCATGAATCCTGGCAGCGTAATTGTCGATCTGGCGGCGCAAACCGGCGGTAACTGTGCTGACCGTGGCGGACACCGTTACGGTGACCGATAATGGCGTTCGCATTATCGGTTATACTGATTTACCCAGTCGGTTACCCACCCAATCCTCCCAACTGTATGCTACCAACCTCATTAATATGCTGAAGTTACTCTGTAAAGAGAAACAGGGCGACATCGTGGTGGATTTCGACGACGTGGTTATTCGCGGCGTCACCGTGATACGCGACGGCGAATTGACCTGTCCGGCACCGCCTATCACCTTGTCCGCCCAGCCGAAGCCGGCGCAGGCGGCTCCTGCCGCAAAACCCGTCGAACCGCCCCGTCCGGCGTCGCCGCTGCGAAAATATGCGCTTATCGCGTTGGCGATTATTTTATTTGGCTGGTTGGCGGATGCGGCCACGCGCGATTTCTTGTTGCATTTTACGGTGTTCGCTCTGGCCTGCGTCGTGGGCGCATTATTACAGATTGGCGATGGCGGTTGGGTTTCATTTCTGTCGTTTATCGCCGTGCTGATTGCCAGCATCAATATCTTTGGTGGTTTCACCGTCACTCAGCGCATGCTGAAAATGTTTCTTAAAAATTAAGGGGTGAACCATGTCAGAAGGACTCGTCACGGCGGCCTATATTGTCGCCGCCATTTTATTTATTTTTAGCCTGGCGGTGCTGTCCAAGCACGAAACATCACGGCAGGGAAACCTGTTCGGTATTACCGGTATGTCTATCGCGCTCATCGCGACGGTGCTGGGGCCGGAACGCCGGCAACGTCGGTTGGATTATCGTCGCCATGGTCATCGGTGGCGCCATCGTGGTTTATCTGGCGCGCAAGGTAGAGATGACCGAAATGCCGGAGCTGGTCGCCATTTTGCACAGCTTCGTCGGTCTGGCGGCGGTATTGGTCGGCTTTAACAGCTATCTAGAGCATGATGCCATCAACAATGCGGTCATGGAAAATATCCATTTGACCGAATTTTTTCTAGGGATCTTTATCGGTGCGGTAACCTTCACCGGCTCGATTGTGGCGTTTGGCAAGCTGCACGGTAAAATCTCCTCCCGTCCGCTCATGCTGCCACGGCGCCATCAAATGAATCTTGCGGCGCTGGTGATTTCGTTTTTGCTGTTAATACTGTTTGTGCGCAGCGACAATATCGGACTGCAGGTATTGGCGCTATTGCTCATGACGCTTATTGCCCTGGCGTTCGGTTGGCATCTGGTTGCTTCCATTGGCGGTGCCGATATGCCGGTCGTGGTTTCCATGCTCAACTCCTATTCCGGCTGGGCGGCCGACGCGGCAGGCTTTATGCTGAGTAACGGTCTGCTGATTGTCACCGGCGCGCTGGTCTGCTCCTCCGGGGCTATCCTCTCCTATATTATGTGTAAGGCAATGAATCGTTCTTTTATCAGCGTCATTGCCGGCGGCTTTGGTACCGATACCAGCGTTGGCGACCCTGAGGCCGAGATGGGAGAGTATCGCGAAACCACGGCGGAGGAGGTGGCTGAACTGCTGAAAAACTCCAGCTCGGTCATCATTACTCCCGGCTACGGTATGGCGGTCGCACAAGCGCAGTATCCGGTACACGATATTACCGCCAAGTTGTGCGTGCCCGGGGCGTTAACGTGCGCTTCGGCATCCATCCGGTGTCCGGGCGTTTGCCAGGGCATATGAACGTGTTGTTGGCGGAGGCCAAGGTGCCTTACGACATCGTGCTGGAGATGGATGAAATCAACGAAGATTTCAGCGCTACCGATACGGTATTGGTGATTGGCGCTAATGATACCGTTAACCCGGCGGCGCAAGAAGATCCCCGCAGTCCCATCGCGGGAATGCCGGTGCTGGAAGTATGGAAAGCCCAAAACGTGGTGGTATTCAAACGTTCGATGAATACCGGCTATGCCGGCGTGCAAAATCCGCTGTTCTTCAAAGACAATACGCAAATGCTGTTTGGCGACGCCAAGCAGAGCGTTGAGGCGATTTTGCGTGCGCTTTAAGCATTAACCGCCGCTGGCCGGCCCGACGTCTCCGGTAACCGGCCTTAACATTCACGCGCCTGGCGTTGTAGTTTGCAATCCCGCCAGGCGCGTCTTCATTTATTGCCGCTCAGGAACGCTATTGAGCAAGCAACATCGCCTTTCTTGCTGCCCAACGCCACTGATGAAGCGCGTCTTCCTTGTTACCGTCAAAGAAGGCTCCTGAGCATGGAGCATTGTCTTTCCTGCCTTGCAAACGCTGCTGAGCACACCGCTCCTTCTTTCGTGTCGCGTAATAGATGTGATGAGCCAGGGCGCAGGCCATTCACTTTTAGCGAAGGCCACCAGGCAAGACCTGGCCCTTTTTTCTGGCGAGATTTGCGCTGTTTGGCGCGACTGGCGGCAATATCAGGCGATTACCGGTAGCGTGCTGCCAACTGCGAAGACTGTCCGACAAATGCCGCCAGGCTTGCCTGTAAATCCTCCTCCAGCAGTGAGCTTTGGGCAACGCCGGGCGCACAAACCACCTCGCCCAACTCAAGGCCGCGCAGGCTGGCGGTCACCACCTCATCGGCGGACACACTCAAATCCATGCCTTGACGTTGGTGAAATTCGGTGGCGACAATCCCCGGGCATAGCGCCTGAATACGCAGGCCCGCAGGCGACAATTCTTCATGCAGTGCCAATGACAATGACAGCAAATGGGCGAGGGCGGCCACGTAGATAGATCGTCCGGTGGCCTGACCGAGCGGCGGCGCCGCGCCGAATGCCAGCATGCCAGCCACATTAATAATGGCGCAGTGGCCGCGGGCAATCATCCCCGGTGCGGCAGCGTGCGCCAGCAGGGTGGGCGCGACACATTTTACCTGGAGCAATTCGCTTGCTTTTTCAGGCGGCAGCGTAGTGAAGCTCATGTAATGGGCGACGCCGGCATTGTTAATTAGTAAGGTGAGTGGTTTCCCGCCGGCATAACGCGGCCACGGCGGCGATGCCGGTCTCGCTAGATAAATCCGCCACCACGGTACGGATATCGGCGGCGGGAAATTCGGCGGCTAACGCGTCTAATCTGGGCTTGCGGCGGCCCACGACAATCAGACTGTAGCCTTGGGCGGCCAACCGGCGAGCAAAGCTAAGGCCAAATGCCCGAAGACGCGCCGGTCACCAGCGCCAGGGGGTGTCATACTGTTCATGATTTTCTCCTCAATAATAAGAAATCTTTGCGTTATGATTCCCGTATTCGAGGTGAATTACGTACAGCCTTGGAACGTCACCAGTTTTTGACCTACCCGCTATAGGGGAAGCGTCCTAAACTAACGCGAGCGGGATCACGACTCCGGGCTATGCACGGCAAACCCACACGAGCGCCAGACTGCTGAGTCTCCGGGCCGTGCTTGATATGTAACCTTGCGCCAGAAGGATAAGTCTCCGGGCTTTGCACGGCATTTTACCCTGGCGCCAGAGAGCCTGGTATCCGGGCTACGGTGTACAGATTGTTCGTTTTTACGTACAATTGTGGGTTACAAGTGCTGAGAAGATGGACGGGATGGGAGGGTACCCCTCGTCGCGGTATGCGGCCGGGTACCGGCGCTGTCATGTCGCGCCAGAGGTTTCCAGCGCCAGGGGGTTTACGGTGACGAAAGGAGCAACGGACAGGCTAAGCGATTTGAAAGCGTTTGCGGCTGTAACCAACGCCGGTGTATTTCGCCAGGCGGCGCGCTTGCTGCACGTCAGCCCCTCAGGCCTCAGCGATGCGGTAAGGCGGCTTGAAAGCCACCTGGGCGTACGCCTGCTTCACCGGACCACGCGCAGCATATTGCCGACGGAGCAGGGGAAACAGCTGTTAAAGCGCATTGGTCCGGCGTTCGCCGAACTCGCACAGGCGCTGGAAACTGTCTCGTCGTCGGGCGATCGGCCCGCGGGCAGGCGGCGTCTCACCGTGCCGGTGAACGTCGCCCGCTTGTTTTTGCCGCAGCTCATCCCGCGTTTCCTCAAGCGTTACCCCGATATTCAGGTCGAAGTCATGGCGGAAAGCGGCCTTGTCGATTTTCTCGCGGTGGGGTGTGATGCGGGTATCCGCTATGATGACTGGCTTGAACAGGACATGATCGCGGTCCCAGTAGGACCGCGCGTACAACGTTTCGCTACGGCGTCGTCGCCGGCTTATCTGGATAAGCGTGGGCGACCACAGCATCCACGCGACTTGATGCATATGGAGTGTGTCCGCAGCCAGTTTGGCGGAGGGAACCTGGAAATATGGCAGTATCAACGGGGGGATGAAACCTATCATTTAGAGCCGACAGGCCACTTGGTTTACAGTGCTGGTACCGCAACCGAGCTCGGCGTGGCATCGTCTGTCGCGGGTCTGGGCGTTATCTATCTGTTTGAGGGCTGGTTACGCCCTTATCTCGACAGTGGAGAACTGGAACCGGTATTGGAACCTTGGTGGCGGACATTTTCGGGGCCATATCTTTACTATTCTGGCCGCAGGTTGGTCCCGCCGCCGCTGCGCGCGTTTATCGATTTCATTAGAGCGGAAGAGCATGCCATGACCTCATTTTCCTCGCAGTAGATTACTAAAGCTCGAAACACGGCCGGTGCGGTTATTTCATCTCCTTAGCCACAACCCAATGAAATAAACACTCCGTCACAAAGACGCCATAGAGCCCCAGGGAATGTACGCATTGTAACTCACGATAAAAGTATATTTTCATGAAAATGGCCGGGAAAATAAGATTTACTCCTCCTGAATGGGAAATAAGCACTACAGTTTATTAGCGTATTTCCGGGTCCGCCAAGCCGCCGGTTTTTACTCGGCAGGCATTAAGCGGCACTCATGATGCAATAATGCCTGATAATTTAAATGAGGGGAGTGACTATGAAAGCATTAACCACCATCGCGTTAATTTTGCTTATTGTCTGCGGCGTTAATTGGTTATTGGTCGGACTCTTTAGGTTCGATTTAGTGGCGACCGTTTTTGGCGGTCAAGAAGCGATGATTGCGCGCATTGTCTATGTCATCGTCGGCTTATGCGCCCTTTACTGTCTGTCACTGTTGCCGAAAATAGCGGTGTGGCACCGGAGCGTATAATAAGTCAGAAGTCAGACCTAAACAATCCACGGCGGCGTCACCCCAGGCACGGGTTACTCGTATTGATCCCCTTGCTCTAACGTCACCGGCGACACAAAGTCATCCGGTTTAATTGCCAGCAAATCACATTTCAGATGGTCGATCACCAGCTCGGTTGTATTGCCGATAAACGCGGTGCGGCCAATACTGCCTATCACCACTACGCCAGCATCCAAATGTTCCGCTAAATCGGGAATAACTTCTTCAGGCATACCTTTTTCGACGTGGGTATATTTCTGGTCGAGTCTGAATTTCTGCCGCAGGCTTTTCATGGCGAGAAGGTGCTGCCCTCGTATCGCGTCGTTATAGACGCTGGGATCAAAATCAGGTAATTCAATGGCGATATTTATCGGCGTAACCGGATAGGCGCCCACCAAATGCACCTCGGTCTGATTTACCTGTTTGGCCAAGGCCAGTGAGGCCTCCACCAGCTTGATGTTGAGCGGATCGTGATAAGGCTCTTCACAGGAAAGATTGACCGCCACCAGCGCTTTGCCGCCCTCAGGCCAGTGCTGGTCTTTCACCATCCATACCTGGCAAGGGCACTTGCGTAATAAATGCCAGTCCGTCGGGGTAAATATCACGGATTCAAAACGATCGTGCTGATGGGCCATTTTCAACAGCAGATCGTGGCCATAGGCGAGGACCTCCTGGATAATAGCTTCAAATGGACGGTTATGCCACACCACCTTGATTTCAATCTGCACGCCACTGTCGAGATAATGCCGGCATTGTTCGGTAATCCACGCGGTACGCTGTTCGATAACCACCCGTCGCATGGCGGTACGTTCATCGGGGGACAGCAGCGTGGTCATTTCATACGAGAAATCATAAATCGGCAGGAAGGCTTTAATATGGCCCCCTAGCCGTTGAACCAGGATAGACCGCCCTGCGCAGTGCAGGCTGATCGTCCTGATCGGGGTCGATTGCTACCAGCAGATTCTGATACTTTGCCATAATGTCTCCTTACTTCTGCGGTTCAACTGAACGTTTAGAATAAGAGTAACTCATCAAGGCAAACACTGACAGGTAAGAAACGAAGCCGGATTAATAAAATAACAAAATTACTTATCCGGCCACAATTTAAGCGGTTTTTTGCGGCGTGCCGGCCAGATCGGACAGCAGGGCGTGATTTTCAATAGTAATATATTTGCCTTTGACCGCCAGCATCACGTTTTTTTGAAAGCGTCCGAGTAAGCGACTGATAGTTTCCACCGTCAGACCAAGATAATTGCCGATATCGCCGCGGGTCATGGTTAGCCTGAATTCGCGGGGCGAGAAACCGCGTTGAGCAAAGCGGCGTGAAAGATTATAGACAAACGCCGCCAGACGCTCCTCGGCGTTTTTCTTCGACAGCGACAGGATCATATCCTGATCGCCTTTGATTTCGCCGCTCATCAATCGCATCATCTGCTGACGCAGATTAGGCATCTTGCCGGAAAGATCGTCGAGGGTTTCAAAAGGAATTTCGCACACCATCGATGTTTCCAGCGCCTGGGCGAAACTCGGATCGGATGCTGGCCGCCGCCGATAGCATCAAAACCCACCAGATCGCCGGCTAAATGAAAACCGGTGATTTGTTCGTCGCCCTGCTCGGTGATGGTATAACTTTTAATCGTACCAGGGCGGATGGCATAGAGCAATTTCAACTCATCACCGGCTTTGAATAGCGTCTGGCCCTTCTGGATAGGCTTTTTACGCTCGATAATGTTGTCGAGCTGGTCCAGCTCGTGCTCATTGAGAGTAAAAGGAATGCACAGCTGGCTGATACTGCAATCCTGACAATGGATGGCGCAGCCGCCGGACTGAATTCGTCTGATGATACGCTTTTTAGGGAAAATCATAGGTCGCCGATCATGCAATATTGATTTGCGTCAATTTTAACATCAATTGTTGCCGTTATAAAAGCGCCGCAGCGGGTTGGTGCACTTTTCGCCAAAAAAGGGCGTGGTTGGGGGTGAAAAGGCCGTGAAATATCGCGAAGTGGGGGCTATAGTTGAGCTGTATTTTCCCCGGATGCGGCGTCGCCGTCCGGGCCGGCGTGAGCGATTTACGATGACCTATGACGATAAAGAGTTATTCAACCAGGCCATGGAAGATGTCAGGCCGTTGAAGCAGCGCGCCAACGTGGTGTTTTTACCGGCGAAATCGGCGCCGTTCCCGCGGCCGGCGCCAGCGTGTCAGCCCGAGGAAAGTTTTCTCACAACAGAGCTTTTCGCGCCGCTGCCCTGCGATATGCCGCTTTATTTTAGACAAGACGGTATCCAGCAGGGGCTGCTCGATAAACTCGCCCGCGGCAAGTACGGTATCGACGCCAGCCTCAACTCAATATTAGCCGTATGCCGGTAGTGCGCGCGCGCAGTCTGCTGTTTGTTTTTATATCGCGGATGACGCGGGAGACGAGTGTCGCACGTTGTTGATTATCCACGGCATGGGGCGGCGCGACGACAGCCATGCTAATATCGTGCGTAGCTTTGTGGCACGCTGGTTGCGGCAGTTTGACCCGGTTCAAGCATATTGTTGTGCAGAGCCAGCTCACGGCGGCGGCGGCGCCTGCTATGTGGCGCTGCGCAAGTCGGCGCGGGCGAAAAGTGAAAATCGCGAGCGACACGCCAAACGACTACGTTAAGGCCGCCTTACGCGCACGCTTAACCCAGCCGGGCTTTATGCATCTACCGGCTGCCTGACGCGCGGCAAACCGTACAGCGCAAAGCGTAGCACGACATAGCCCACCACTGCCGTGGCGACGGCCACTTCAATATCCGATAAATACACTAATTGACTAACATACTCCTGCGCGGCCGGGTACACCGCCAGCGCGTGGGCCAGCTTATACAGCGCGATCGCTCCAATTAACATAGGGAAAGTAAAGGCCGCGAAGCCGGGCGTGAACGGCAGGCGCATCAAGCGCAGTAGCGGCAGGTAAATCATCAGCGTCATCGACAGCGCAACGCCCAGCAAAGTCGCGCATAGCAGCAGCGATGGTTGCGGCGTAACCGACAAATAGCCGGCTAAACACAGGCTGGCAGGGGCCGCCATAATAGCGATAGTCGGTTTGGCGCTGTCGGGTATTTCGCCACGAAACATAAAGCTGTAAAGCATTAGCGGCAGCATGGTCGGCGTAACTTGCCATGCCGAATTTTAACAAAATAAGCGCCAGCGGGGCCAGCGTGCCGCCGGGAAAGGCTACATCGGCGGCAATGATCCCCACCGGTGGCACGAACCAGGCGGGAACCATATGCTCCAGGCGAAAATCGCGGCCGCGGTGCCAGATGAAAATGCCCAATAAACATAAATGCCACGTTAATGCCATTGCCGCCCAGAAGCCACACCAACGAGAGCGCTTTGGCGACTATCATCCAGCCCATGGCGTAGGTCGGTAGTACGCTGCCGATGACCGCATGTCGTAAGTCTTGCGCCAAAAGCGCGGGGTAACAGCAAAATTTGACCGTCAGCGCCAGCAGCATGACAGCCGCTATCAGCGCGCCGGTATTTTGCCCCGCGCCTTGCAATGGTAAGGTGTATTCCAGACAGGCGCCGAGGCTGGCGATGCCCAGCGCCAGCCCGGCCACGGGGGTCGGCAGCGAATGTAGCGACGTTTTTAACGGTTTAAACATGCCTGTTCTCCAGCACAAAATGCTTATTCATTCGGCGCAAGTATAGAGATAATTCTTCGTTCAGGATATTCTGTTTTTTTTAACCTTGCGTTCTGTAAAACTAAACGATGAAGCTTACACTTAAACAGCTGCTGGTATTTAAAACCGTCGCGCAGTGCGGCAATCTTTCCCAGGCCGCCTGCCATCTTTTTATAACGAAGGGCGCGGTGTCGCAAACCTTGGGTGAGGTCGAAATCCATCTGGATATCAGGCTGTTCGACCGTCATCATGGCCGTCTGTTCATTAATCATGAAGGGCGACGTCTGCTACCGCTGGCGGATGAATTATTAACTCGTGTGGACGATATCGACGAGCTATTCAGCACCGGAGACCCGTCGTTACGGCTGGGTGGCAGCAAAACTATCGGCGGCTATTTGCTACCGGCGTTGCTGAGCGACTTCCGCCATCGCTACGGCTGGTTACCGGAGGTGGTGATAGATAATAGCGACGGTCTGCGTAAGAAGTTGCTTAATTTCGATTTAGCCCTGATAGAAGGCGAGGTGAATGACGACGATCTCCAGGTCACGGCATGGCGACAGGACGAAATGGTAATTATTTGTCCCGTCGGAGACCCACTCGCACAGGGAGAGAACGTACCGCTTTCGGCGCTCGAGGACCGTCAGTGGATCTTGCGCGAAGCCGGATCCGGCAGCCGCAACGATTTTGAGCATCAGTTGGCGCCGTTATTAACCAATCCGAGGATTGTGCTGGCACTGGAGGATTTTGACGCGATTTTGTTCTGCGTTCAGCAACGTTTCGGGCTGACCTTTGCCTCGCGATTGTTGATTGAGCAGCCGTGTTTCTCCGGACACTTCAGCCAGATCCCCACCCGACAGCGTTTTTTCCGTACCCTCAGCTTGTGCCATCATCGGCAGAAATACCTGTCAGACAGCATGGAATTATGGATAGGTTTTCTGCAGGCGCAGCGGGGCGATCGCACGATTTAGCCACCGGCGGAGGAGACGTTGGCGCCAGAATAATGCTAGGTTGACCCTTTCCCACAGTGAAATTATGCGGCCACATACCTTCGCGCCCGGCGCGGCATTTTAGGAGACCAGGTCATGCAGGAGTGGGACCCCGAGCTTTATCGCCAATTTGAAGATGAACGCACCCGGCCGGCACAGGAACTACTGGCCCGTATTCCGTTGATGACGGCGGCCAATATTACCGATTTGGGTTGTGGCCCCGGTAATTCCACCGCGTTACTGGTAGATCGTTATGCCGATGCCCGGGTCACCGGCGTCGATACTTCGCCCGGGATGCTGGCAATCGCCCGTACCCGTCTACCGGGGTGCGATTTTATTGAGCAGGATATGGCATCCTGGCGCCCCGCGCAGGCGCAGGACATCCTGTTTGCCTACAATGGGTGGGGGAGCATCGGCAGCTCCTGCCGCGGTTGATGGGGAAGTTGACCGCCGGCGGCGTCCTGGCGGTGCAAATGCCGAATAACCGGGAAGAGCCGAGCCATCGCGCCATGCGCGAAGTCGCGTCCAAGGCCAAATGGCGTGATCGGATCGGCGCGGCCGCCCATAGCCGGGTGGGTATTCTCAGCGCCGCCGACTATTATGATCTGCTGGCGCCGTTGGCCGCCGGCGTCGATATCTGGCAAACCCGTTATTATCATGTGATGCCGTCGCTGACCGCCATCGCCGACTGGCTGCGGGCGACCGGGCTGCGCCCGTTTCTCGATCCGCTCACTGCCGAAGAACAAGATAGTTTCATTCAGGACTATTTGCAGGCGATTGCGCCAGCCTATCCGCCGCGGGCCGATGGCCGCGTGTTGCTGGCCTTTCCGCGCTTGTTTATTGTCGCCAGGCGCTGACGGTGGTTTGTCGCCTTGGCGCGCGTCGTCAAGGCGGCAGGGCCTGGCGCCCAGACGCCTTTCTCTCTTAGTTTGGCGCGCATGCGCCGGTTGGATGTCGACACCGCCGGCGCCGACGTGACGCTATCCCCCCAGGTTCACCCTTTTGCTTGTCAGGAGAGGCCTGCGGCCGGCGACGACGTTGTCTTGTCTGGGAAAAGCATCTCGGCTTATTAGGATACCGCCCACGGCGCCGGCGGCAGCAGCGCGTCGCCGCCCATCCGCCCGCGGCTGGGAAGTGCCAGCGGCTGCATTTTGTTGTAGTCTGTCATAATTAGGCTTTAACGCCATACGGCAATGCAAATAACCACGCCGGCGAGTGCGGATATCGCGCCGGGTAACGGCGTGTTAGAGCGGTGCCGTTAGACGTTTGCTGTTGACCGATTCCAACGATACAGGAGGTGCCCATGCGACATTCAGTTCGCCCGATACCCTGCCCATGTTGGATCTCGCCCAATTCGACGCCGCAGGCGCACAACTCGACGCTTTCCTCGCCCGGCTGCGGCTGGCGGCGCACGATATCGGCTTCTTTTATCTGACGGGTCACGGCATCGATCCCGACCTGCTGCGCCAGGTGCAGGCGGTGGCGCGGCGGTTCTTCACGTTGCCGGATGTGGACAAACTGGCGCTGGCGATGATCCATTCCCCCCATTTTCGCGGCTATAATCGTGCTGCCTCCGAACGTACCCGCGGTCAACCGGATTGGCGCGAACAGTTTGATCTGGGTGCGGAGCGGGCTGCGCTACCCCATGACGCCACTCAGCCGGCCTGGAACCGCTTGCAGGGACCTAATATCTGGCCGGCGGCGCTGCCGGAGATGCAGCCACTGCTGACCCGCTGGCAGCAAGAGATGACCAAAATGGCGCTACGGCTGTTGCGGGCGTTCGCCGAGTCGTTGTCGCTCGCGAGCGGGGCGTTTGACCCGCTTTATGGCGAAAAGCCCAATGAGCATGTCAAATTGATTCGCTACCCCGGCAGGAAAGAGGGGGAGAGCCGGCAGGGTGTAGGGCCGCATAAGGATTCCGGTTTTCTGAGTTTCCTGTTGCAGGATGACAATAAAGGGCTCCAGGTGGAAATCGCTCCCGGCAAATGGATTGACGTCGAGCCGAAAGCGGGCACATTGGTCGTCAATATTGGCGAACTGATCGAACTGGCCACCAATGGCTACCTGCGCGCAACGGTGCACCGGTTGGTTTCGCCGCCGGCCGGGCATGAGCGGCTGTCGATCGCGTTCTTTCTTGGCGCGCAACTGGACGCGGTGGTGCCGATATATCCGCTGCCGCCCGCGCTTTCCATCGAAGCGCCAGGCGCCGTGAGCGATCCGGACAATCCGCTGCTGCGCGACGTTGGCTGGAATTACTTGAAAGGCCGACTGCGATCGCACCATGATGTCGCCGAGCGCTATTATGCGAGTCTGCGCTGGCCGTGAAGCAACGTCGCAATACGTGAGTCTTTCAGTAGACTTTTTCTCCTTTTCCGTCTAGGATGAGATTGTAGACGAAGGAGGTGGCGTATGCAGATGTCGGCGGTGTCAGAGCAGAAAGTAGATAAACAGCAAGCGTCGACGATAGGCGTCAAAACCGCATTAGCGATACTGGACAAGTGGGGGGCCTCCCCGGAGCAGAGCCAGGGCATTTTGCAACTGTCGCGGGCAACCTGGTATAAGCTGCGAAAGGACCCCGCCATGACCAGCTTGAGCGGATGAGCTATCTGCTGAATATCCATGCCGCGTTGCGCACGATATTTGACAATCCTGAGAACGTCTGTGGCTTCATGGCGATGGACAATCATAACCCCTATTTCAATGGCCGCTCGCCGCTGCACATTATCGGCACCGGCAGCTTCGGCGCGCTGTATGAGGTCCATAAACGCCTCGATGCCTCGCGCGGAGGACAGTGGTGAAGGAAACGCTTCCCTTTCTCCCCAGGATCACCCTGCGCGATCAAACCGGTTACCGTCTTATTAATTCCAAATACCCACCAGTGTCGCTATTTGATGATGTCGCCGACATGAATTCAACGCCCTATATACCCTGCAGGCATTGACCAATCCGCGCCTTCAGGATCAAGACGCCGTGCTTAACGGGTTAAAGAAAGGGGAAATCCCTTTTGGCATTGTCGGCTGCTCCTATGCCGTCGCGCCGTTTACCCATGTCAACCCCGACGGTAGCCGGTTCAGCGACGGCTCGTTCGGCGTGCTGTACATCGCTGATACCCTGGAAACCGCGCTCGCCGAAGTGGCCTATCATCAGCAGCATTATTGGCAAACGGGTGCCGGGGCTTAAGTTTGAACGCCTGGTGCTGCGCGGTCTGCAGGTTAATTTTTCCGCCCGTTTAGCCCGCGAGATGCTACCGTCTTGCCGCCCGATCACGCCGTATACGATCCCGAAAATTATCGCGTCTCACAGACCCTCGGGGCGATGCTGAAAAACGCGGAATGCGTCGCGCTGCGTTACCGGTCGGTGCGCCGCCGCGGCGCGCGGTGTGCTGGGGTTTATTTACACCCGCCGGCGTCACTGACGTGCGCCAGTGCGCGCATTATGAAATGATGTGGGACGTGCAGGTTATTACCAGCATCGGCAAAATCACACTTGCCAAATCGGCGACCCGAACGCGGGGCGGCCGCTCAGCGTAATGATGCCACCGCGCCGGCAGCCCTCTTGGGCCGCCGGCGTATGACTGCAAGCTAAGTCGCTTTTCCGCCCGCGACGGTCGGCTTCTGCCAGCCCAGTCTTCGCCTGCAACGGGCTTGCCTATCCAGCTTGCCCAAAGTGCGCACTGCGTCAACGAACCAGACCCATTTTCGGCTGCAGCGTCTTAACCGCTTCGGCGGCTTTTTTGCCGGCGATAAAAGCATGATTAGAGTTGTAATATTCCCATTCGCTGTAGCGGCCCGCCAGCAGAATGTCATAGCCGGACGGTGGCGACATGGGCCGCCCGGGCGTGATCATACAGCACATAGGCATAGGGCATATCCACCATATTGGCGGTGACGATCTTATCGTCTGCGCGGAACAGGCCAACGCGAATGCAGTCGCTGATACAGCGATCGATCAGCGCCTGACCCTCCAGCGGCAGCGGCTTGTAACTGGAGTAAGTCAGTTCGCAGGTCAGAGCGAAACCGCCCGGCGCATTGCTGTGCTGGCTGGCGTTGCCATGAACAAAAATACGGTGGAACAGTGTATCCCCCGGGTAATAGATCCAGTGCTTATCGGTCAGCGCCGATCGGCCTATACCCAAATTAACGCACCGTACGGAAATATGTCGCAGCGCGTGGGCAGCGTCATTAACCGCATCCGGGGCGGCGTCGCCCATCATGGCGATAAGCGCCGGCAGCGGCATGGTGCTGATAAGGTCCCCATACCGGTAACGGCGGCCATTGTCCAGCGTGAGCAAATGTGCCTCGGGCTGCAGCGACACCACCTCGGAGTCGGTGGCAAGCTCTCCGTGCAAATGCGGCAGAAAGCCCGACATCAGCGCCTGAAATCCCCCCTTCAGAGGGTAGCCAAAACGGGCATTAGGTCCCTGCGGCGGCCCTACCGGCTCCAGCGCACCGGAGATGATTTGATCCAGATCCGGTAGCGGCACTCTGCCGCCGAGCCAGGAAGTTTCCATTTCCGACAATGGCACGGTCCACAACTTTTGGTTGTAGGGCAGCGCGAAATGTTTACCAATGCCATCGCCACAGGCTTGTTGTATGAACTGCTCGAAATTGCCGGGGATGCGGCCTGCCTGGTCCGGCCCATCGACGTGGGGGGCGTCGGCGCTATCGGCGCTCACCGCCCCGGCATGGGGAAAACGGGCGGCAATCGCTCCTAATAAACATTCTTTGATGACCGCCGGCGGTAACCCGTATAGCGCGCCCTGGAAAGGATAGCGGGAGTAAACGCCCTGGCTATAAATCCAGGCCTCGCGATCTTGCCAATGCATATTGTCGCCCAGCAGCTTTTCATAGAGCCCTAAGACATAAGGATCGTGTGAGAACATGATGTGGCCGGCATAATCGAAGGTGAAACCATTATCCTCAATAGAGCGACACCAGCCGCCGACCTCGCGATGACGCTCCAGCAGCAGCGAGCCCGCGCCATAATGATAGGCGGCGCTAAGACCGGTGGGACCTGCGCCGAGAATAGCGCAGGGCACCGTGGTGACGTGAGCCTGTCGTGCGGGGGACACCAGGCTGACCGTCGTGGTGTCGGTGGCCGCCCGTGGCTGTGCTTCGCGATGTCACCCAAGGGAAGAGCGGTGGCGGGCAGCATCTACCGCCTGTTGTATTATCCCGGCCATCTTATCCGCGCTTTCGTCCCAGGAGGTGGCGGCGACAATGGCCTGCATTTGCGCCGCCAGCGCGTATTGCCGCTCGGCGGGCAGCGCCAGCCTTACCGGCCAAAAATTGCGGCAGGGCATGATAGGGTTGCTGACCGTAGTAGTGAATATTGTGTCGCCGCGGCAGGTTATCGGGGGCGATTTTCACCACCGGACCGACGATCACGCATTGCCAATCTGGATGTTTGTCGGCCAACGCGGCCAGCAGCGGCAAATCGAGACGTTCGTCAATCACGCCATAAAACCCCAGGCGCGGGTGCGGCAGGTCGCGTTGCAGCGGATGATCATTGCTCCTGTCTAGCGCTTGCTCGAAATGCACCGCATCTACGCTGCTGGGGAAGCAAAATGCGTTATCGTGGCGCGCTTGCTTGGCCCGGTGCAGGCTGGGCCCGCCGGTGCCACAAAGGCAAAAGGGGCCGGGAAACCCTGGGCAGCACACCGCGTCGGCTGGTCCCAGGCATCACCAAGACCGCCCTTATTCGCCTTGTTGCGGCGTGGCTGCCAGACGAGAGTCGAGCCACAGAGACAGATATCCCGTTTCGATACCGTACAAACAGGCGGTAGGCAACATGGCTTCCATTATGCGGCAGCTATAGAGCAAAATGTTGACCTCACTGAAAAGTGATGTGAATGTTAAAAGGAAAATTACCCGCGCGCCGCCTGCCGTTGGCGAACCGTGTTTGACCTGCACCGCCGCCGCCGCCTCGCCAAAGCCGGTCTTCTGCGCGGCGCCGGGTAACGCTGCGGTTCTACCTGCAACAGAGCTGGATGCCTTGGGCGAATAACGCAGGATGAAATCGTGGCTACTCAGCAACGCAGGGTAAAACGGGGCACCTGCGTGGATACTCAGTAACCCAGGCTGAAAACGGGCACCTTCGTGGCTACTCAGCAACGCAGGTCAAAACGGAGCACCTGCGTGGCTACTCAGTAACGCAGGCTACACGGGGCACCTTCGTAGCTACTCAGCAGCCCAGGCCAGCGGCCGGTTAACGCCGAGTTTAGCCAGCCAGGTTATCTGTCGGGCAATACAGGAAGGCCGACATGGAAAGATGAATCGCCTTACACAGTCGCCTGGCTGCTATTCTTGAGCAGGATAGCCCCTGGGGATGCTAGACTGTCACGGTACATCATTCACTCGGAGTAACAGCATATGTGGTCCCAAGCCAAAAACGATGAAAAAGAGCAGGACAAGAACGAGGAGTCGCATCTGATTCAGAAAAAGATGCTCGACTCTCGTTCCATTATCATTTATGGTGAAATTAACCAGGCGCTGACCGAAAAGGTGGTGTCGCAACTGCTATTGTTGCAAGAAATCGATGATCGACCGATCAAACTTTATATAATAGCCAGGGCGGCCATGTTGAATCCGCTGACACTATTCACGATATCATCAAGTTCATCAAGCCTACGGTGCACATCATCGGTACCGGCTGGGTCGCCAGCGCCGGCATTACCATTTTTCTGGCGGCGGAGAAAGCCCACCGTTATGCATTACCCAACACGCGTTTCATTATCCACCAGCCGTTAGGCGGGGTGCAGGGGCAGGCGAGTGATATTGAGATTGAAGCCCGAGAAATCATTCTGATGCTGGAACGCGTAAACCGACTCATTAGCGACGCCACCGGACAACCCTTGGAAAAAGTGAAAAACGATACCGACAGAAATTATTGGATGACGCCGCAGCAGGCGATGAACTATGGCATCGTCGGACGGGTTCTCACCTCATTCAACGAACTCAATCTAGATTAATCCGGGCGACCCGCGGACCGTGTCCCGGTAAAGGCGGTGCCGGAAGGGATCCCGGCGCCCAACCGCGCGAGTTGTCAGCTTTGTACCTTACTCGCGGCGCGTCGCTATTGACTGCATGATCCAACTCAGCATTTCCTTCGCTGCCGTCTAAATTCAAATTAAATAATCATTTTTTATTATGATAGAAATAAATCAATGTTAGCACATCAAGGTCCCCGCCGGTATTGAAAAACATAATACAATTAAGCGATGCGCAGGTTCCCATAACAGTGCCTGCATCAACGTTGGAAACGTTAATTGACGACATTGCAAGCATTTGGCTTCAGTAATATGACACGCTTTTCCCTTTGTCAGACAGCGTTTAAAAATCATATTGTTTGATGGCGGTCTATATTTAAGGACCTCCCTTTTAGCTGCCCGCGTTGGAGTGAAAGGCGAATAATTTTTGGCCAATTGTTGTCTCTAATCCCGGACAGTCATTACTTTAAGGTATCGATTGAATCGTTTCGATTTCGGATAAGAGTTAAATAAGTCGGCATGAGCTTATTGACGGTAGGTAATGACCTGAGTAAAGTATATCAGCGGATGACGTTTTTCTTGCTAATACACTATAGGATGCTTCGAGGAATCAAAAAGGAGGCGATACAATGGATGTTGACATCTCCCCTCAACTGATATCTATGTTTGAAAATAGCAAAGATCCGTGGGGGGTAAAATTATTTACACATAATAAATCATTCTACTACTACAGTAATCAATCTAATCTTGACATGCTGAATCTGCCCATTAACTTTGATATTGAAGGTAAAACCGATATCGAGATACCTCATCCGACATCAGAATTTGCCCATCATTTTCAGAATCATGATTTTGAAATATTAAAAAGGCAGGTCAGCATAACTTCTATTGATATCTATCCTTACGGAAAGGAGGTAACTCTGCAGCCGTATGCCTGCGAAAAGTTCCCACTTTACGATAGCAAAAAATGTTGTATTGGGGTGATTTATCACGCCCGGAAATTTACCCCCTACAACCTGAGAAATCTCCTTAATGTTAATTTGCCCTGCACCTACACTTGTCGACGCGGTACAGATGACGGCGGGGCGCTCGACCCGGATGATATGTTTACGGAAAGAGAAATGGAAATCATCTTTCTCACTATTCATGCTTTAAGTGCAAAAGAGGCTGCACGGGTCCTTAATATTTCCCATCGCACGGTGGAAAATCGATTGCGGATTATTTATCAAAAAATTGGCATCAATTCCTCATCACAACTTGTCGAATTTTGCAGGCAAACGAAGTTACATTGCAACATTCCGCCTGGCCTGCTTAGGATGGGAAGTTACCTACATTTTCAATAAGCATTGACAACAACGGCACGGATGTCGGTCGGGAGCCGGTTATTTGTATGGGTTTACTTATTTCTACATGGATATTTCTATGAATGATGATTTTGTTTATGGCAGAGTTCCCCGTGCGCAGCGTTCCAGTCTTTTCACCGTCACGTTGATAAGAATCGGTTCCATTACCGCGCTGTCGCAATTTATGCTTGGCGCGACACTAGGGCATGCCATGTCATTTTGGCAGGCGATGCTGGCTACCCTATATTAGGGAGCTTGATTCTGGAATTTGTCGGTCTGGGACTGGGCCTTGCTGGCGTACGCGAAGGGCTGCCCACTTCGCTGCTTTCCCGCTGGTGTGGCTTTGGCCGATTGGGCTCCGCCCTCATTGGTCTGGCGATCGGCATCAGTTCGCTCGGCTGGTTTGGCGTGCAAAATGGCGTATTTGCCAAAAGTCTGGCTTATGCTTTTGAAGGCAAGCTGTCTTTCGCCTGGTGCGCCGTTATCTCTGGTTTGGCCACGACGCTGCTTGTCGCTTTTGGCTATCGCGCCTTGGGCTGGACGGCGAGAATTGCAGTGCCGCTTTTTATCCTAATTGTAGTGTATGCAGCCTATCAGGTGTTGCCCGGCCACAGCACTGCCGAGATATTCGGATATGCCCGCGATCGCGCGGCGACGATTACACTTAGCGCCGGGGCAACAATGGTGGCGGGCGGCTATATTGTCGCGGCGTTGATTACGCCGGATATCAGCCGTTATTGCAAAGACGGTAAAAGTGTGTTTTGGATGATGACTATCTCTATCATCGTTGGGGAATTCATTGTCAATGCCTTGTCGATTTTAATCGCTCATGTACTCGATACGGAAGACGTGGTAAGCATTATGACGCAAAGCGCCGGCTGGTTAGGGGCTGCCTCGGTGATGCTGGCGGTGGTAAAGGTCAATGACATCAATCTTTATAGCGATCGCTCGGGGTAAGTAATTTTATTCATGTCTGGTCCGGTCTGCGCATCAAATACAGTTACATCACATTGGTAGCCGGTTCAATAGGAACGGAACGCTATTCACCGTGTCGGGGATTTTGCACAGATTCATCGATTTTTGATGATGGTCGGCGTGGTCTTTCCTCCTATCGCCGGTATTATGCTGGTTGATTATTACCTTTTGCGTACCCACCGCGCCCTGCTAGACGCCACGCGCCAAGAAGGCACGCTCCCCGACAGCACCGCAACCCCGTTTATGAATGTCATTGCTTTATTTTCCTGTGGCGTGGCTGCCGTCTCCGGCTACGTTATTACTGCGGGTATTCCCGCACTGAATGCGATAGCCATCTCCGGCGCTCTTTATTGGCTGTTGTCACATCTCAAACAAATAATAGTAAAACGCGTGTCATAAGGGTGAGAGGTAACCATTGTTTAAATTAGCTTTAGTGCAAACAGATACCTATTTAGGTGAAAAAAGAAAAAATCTTGAACGACTGCGACAATTTTGCTACACCGCCAAACAGGAGGGCGCTGAACTCATTTGCTTTCCTGAATTGGCCACTACCGGTTATGCGCCAACGCTATTGGGCCAGGAATATCGCGCATTGAGTGAAACGCGGCAGGGGGAAACGGACCGCATGTTCAGCGCTCTGGCAACCGAGCTGGGGGTCATTATTATTTTCGGTTTTATTAAACGCGATGTGCAAACCAACGCCGTTTATAATGCCGCAGGCGTCTGGCTGCCGGGGCAGGAAAGTTGGCTGGGGGTATTTAGAAAAATGCATCTTATCCAGGAAGAAAAACGCTGGTTCACGCCTGGTCAGCATCTTCCTGTATTCGATACGCCCCTCGGACGCATCGGCGGTATGATTTGTTATGATGCAGGATTTCCTGAAGTCGCTCGCTGTCTGACGCTCAAGCAGGCCGACTTTCTGCTGCTGTTATCTGCCTGGCCAGAAAAAGACAAGGATATTTGGTATATTAATGGCCCTTGTCGGGCGCTGGAAAATACCGTCTATCTGGCCGCCGTTAACCGCTGGGGCAGAGAAGGCGACTGCCAGCTGTTTGGCGGCAGTCAGATACTCAACCCGCGCGGTCAGGTGATGGCGAGAGCGACGGAGCACGGAGAGCAAATCCTCTATCATATCCTTGACGGGCAGACTCAGTCGGCAATACGCAATACCTTGCCTTATTTAGCTGACCGCCAACCCGATTATTATCGCTAAATGATTGTTGGCTGTCCGGCAGCCTGATTATTATCGCTGATTCATTTTTGCTGTCCGGCAGCCAGGTGCTTACCGGTAGATCCTTTCCCGACCTTGCAAGCACGGGCTGGCGTTTGAAAGACGACACCCGGGGCGCGGGCCTGCTAATACAGGCCAACCTATCACGCGGAGATTCCGCGCCCGGCACTACCTTCGGCGCGTGGGCTTTTGTTCCGTTAGCCGTGGTCCGGTCGATTAACAGCAGCGTTCACCGTTAAGGCGCGTCAGCCCCGGCGGCCACTGCCTCCTGGGTTACCAGTTCGGCCAGCTGTTGGTTAAGCGAGCGATGGATATTGTTAAATGCGGTGCTGCCCAGGGGTAAGTGAAACGGCGGATGTGCCATATCGGCGGCGGCAATCATGGCATCGACCGTTCTGCCCGCATCCCCTTTGATGGCAAACTCACCCGCCAGGAGCGCCGCGCGCATCTTGCCGGCCGCCGTGTTGTCATAAGCCGCCAGAGGCGGGGCCATGACCAGCGATTGCGCGAACCGGGTCCCGGTCGGGCCCGGCTCCACCAGAATAAAATCGATGCCGAACCCGGCAACTTCTTGCGCAACCGCATTAACAAACCCCTCAATTCCCCATTTCGTCGCGTGATACAGGCTAAAACAGGGGTAGGCGATGCGGCCGCCCTCGGAAGAAACCTGCATGATCCGCCCGCCGCCCTGTTGACGTAACTTAGGAAGCACTGCGCGAATCAGCTGGATCGAGCCGGTCAAATTAGCGGCAATTTGCAGGTCAATCTGACTGTCGGTCACTTCTTCCGCCGCACCAAATAACCCATAGCCCGCATTGCTAACCACCACATCAATCTTATCGGCCAGGGCAAAGGCCTGCGTCACGGCCGAGCGAATGCTGTCATTGCGGGTAAGATCTAAAGTAATAATTTGCAGGGCGTCGCCATACCGTTGCTTCAAATTATCCAACGCGTCGGGTTGACGCAACGTCGCGACAACTTTGTCATGGCGACGCAACAACGTTTCGGTCATGCCGCGGCCCAAGCCTGCGGACGTTCCGGTGATGAACCATATCTTATTCATTGTAACCTCCTATTTGCCGGGCTAACGTAGGGCCGAAATCGCTGTATTTTTCACGTAGCAGCGTCAAAATTTTTGGACCGCAGTTCAGCCGGGGCGCAATTGTTTGCAGGCTTGCAGCGTAATTGAGATAACGGTCCGGCAGCGCCATCAATCTGATAGCGACCGCGTCAGACGTTTATCGCAGCCCTGTGGCAAAGAAGGGATCCGGTCGAGTGCTTTCTGGCTCATGGTGAGCAATACAATCGTGATACTCCATACTGCCTGAATAAGAACTGGCTAACTGGAATACGACATTTTTAACTTAGCCCAGAACGGGCAATACCAATTGGGGCTTACAAGACAAGGTTTGCTTTACCTGCTTTATGTTAAACATTCCCGTGAGTAGTCAGAAATACGCTCCAGTGAACCAGCGTATTCACTCCACCTGTGCACAGATAGCGTATAAACGTGCTTCGGTGCGATAACATTGCTTTGACAAGGCGTTCCACAGATTCAATCCCTACTTCAAGTAATAGTTACTTATTGTAATAAGCCTTTAACACACTCGAAGCGCTGGTGTCGCAGATGTGGTATTAATACTTCTATATGAAACGATTCGAAAACGTACGATTGTTTTCTGAAAATTTAATAAACAGCTAACTTATTTTCCATAAAAAAGCTTCTTGGGAAAATTTCAAGACAGGGGGTAAGCTGGCAGCCTGCGTTGGGCTGACTCGTTGCAATACAGCAGAGGCGGCAATTCAAAGCTTGGCAGGATAACGAAAGCAGCAGATTCTTATTTGCAAATGCTGCTAGTTCAGGAGGGGCGCGTTCGTTGTTGATTGCTGCCTGAAGCGCCGACCGGTGGCAGCTTCCCGCCTGTGGCACTCCGGCGGCGCGGTGATATTTTCAACATGCAAACTGACCATCGTGACCGGTAAGACCAACTGGGAAACCGTGTCGCTTTATTCTTCTAACTGAAAAGAGCAACGGGGCAATATAGGTCTCGGTGAACCGTCATCACATTTAACATAATTAGTATTATGCGCACCGACGGTGTAAGCCCCATTTGATAATGTCACTTTTTAGCCAGTTGATAATGTCACCCGGATACGTCGCTTTTTCCACCTTTTCCGGGAGATCTCTGCTGATGCTGGTGACCATGTCAAACAAAGAGCTTCACCGCCTTCCTGTCATTCAGGCTGTCATTGAAAAACGTCTGCGCCGCCGTGATGCGGCCTCTCAGCTGGATCTTACCGAGCGTCAGGTTCAGCGGCTTATGAACCGCTACCGCGAATCTGGTGCAGCCGGTCTTATCCACGCACGACGCGGCAAGCACGGCACGCATCACACTTTTGCCGTAGAAAAACTACAGGAGCGACACGGGATTAAGATCTCCACTGAGACGCTGCGATGCTGGATGACTGCTGACGGGCTCTGGATCCCGCACGCGCGTCGTCAGCCCCGTATTTACCAGCCACGGCACCGGCGCGACTGCCTCGGTGAAGTTATCCAGATTGACGGATCGCATCATGACTGGTTTGAAGGTCGCGCGCCAAAATGCTGCCTGCTGGTTTACGTTGACGATGCCACCGGTCGCGCCTGATGCATCTGCGCTTTTGCCAGAGTGAATCAGCCTTCGATTACATGGTGGCCACACGTAGCTATCTTGATAAACACGGCAAACCGGTTGCGTTTTACAGTGATAAGCATGCGGTGTTTCGCGTCAGTCAGGCAGAGACACGACGCACCGGCATGACGCAGTTCGGGCGCGCGCTGCACGATCTGAACATCGATCTTATCTGTGCTAACAGCTCTCAGGCCAAGGGGCGCGTTGAGCGCGCCAACCTGACGCTGCAGGATCGGCTGGTTAAGGAGATGCGCCTGGAGAATATCACCGGCATTGAGGCCGCGAACGCCTGGATCGAAACGTTCATCAGCGACTTCAACCGCCGCTTTGCCAGACCGGCAAAATACCCGAAAAATCTGCACCGCACCGTCTCAGAGAGCCGCCCGGAACTGGACGATATTTTCGCCTGGCAGATGCTGCGGACGCTCTCAAAAACACTGACCTTTCAGTACGATAAAATCCTGTATCTGGTTGCACCAACTGAGAAAAACTCACGCATAGCCGGAAAAAAATCCTCGCTTTTGATTATCCGGACGGTACGCTCGAATTCCGCTACGGCAGCAAAACGCTGGAATATCAGATGTTCGATAAGCTGGGCTGCATCAGTCAGGGACGCATCGTTGATAACAAAAGGCTTGGCGCGGTGCTGAAGCTGGCGCAGGAAAAACAGGATGAACTTGAAGCTGCCGGGAAAAGGAAACGCAGCCAACATATGCCCAAAAGGCGGGCTCAGGTTCAGGCACAACTCAGAGCAATTAACCCGGTTCTGGCTGAGCCGGCGATCTTCAAATCCGGCCTTAAAAAATGAGCTCACTGCCCTTTTCTCTTCATCAGAAAACAGCAGAAAGTGACATTTAAAAGCGGAAAATCAGGGTGACATTATCAATATGGATAGACAGACGGACCATAATAGGCAATGTAAGGCGCATGATGCGACTTTAAGTCAAACCCTTTGGGATTGCATTACCAAAGGTGCTAATGTTGAATGTGGTGCGTTACGTGGGGTTTTTGGCGGCGCTGTAAGTAAGGTGTCGCAACGGCGCGTTGCGACCTCAGCGACCGGGGTGCATCCGGCGACGCAAAAAGACCGGCCTGGCAGGGGCGCAAGCGCGGGGGCAAGTGCCACTCGATACGTACGCCCTGGCTTCGGCGGACACGCACTCGCGCACCATGATAGCGCAGTATGCCGCCTTACATGCGCTGACGCGCATAAAAAAAACCGGCCACAATCGCCGGTTAATGAAAGGAATGATGTAAGAGGTGTTGCATGAAAGGTGGTGCAAGTAGAGATTAAGGCGTATTTGACTGACGCACCTTACCCTGTTTCCCTGCTGAACCACAGTGAGTTTTCTACGTAGCTAGGCCGCCAGACGCGCCACCGGCTGACTGGACGGGTGCAAAAACCGCGACGGGATATAGCGGTCAATGCCTTCGCGCTGGCAGTAGGCGCGGAACTGGCGCAGATTGTTCACTCCGGCTTTCTGGTATAACACGCTCAGGCGGTTCTCTACCGTCCGGAAAGAGACGTCCATACGTCGCCCCGTTTCTTTGCTGGACGAGCCTTGCATGACAAAAAAGCCACGTCCAAGTCCTTGATTGACCAGTCGCATGGCGGGCGCTGGAACCGCGCCACATAGGGCACTTGCCCATCCAACCACTGTAACGGGGAAAAAAACAGGCAGCGCCGGGCGTGAAACAAGGTGCCAATACAGGCACCGTCGTCGTTGTAATAGGGATAGATTTCATACAGATAGTGCTGCATCACCGATTGACGGCCAAAGGGAAAGGTATTCAGCACGCGCATCCCATGCCCGCGCTGGCGCACCTGCCCGTGTTGCGCCTGAAATACCGCCGAAAAATCCGCGCCCGGATGCGGTAACCCGCGGTCGGTGCGCCCTTCCAGCACAAAGCCCTCCGGCAGCGCCAACATGTCACGCAAGGCGGCATTGGCAAAGCGATAGCGACACGCCTTGTCTAACACCCCACACGGCTCATCACAGCCGGTTAACAACGCTACTAGTGACGGCGCCAGCGCAAAACGATCGTTGCATGCGCGTGAAGATTGGGTAGGATCCGAATCAGCCATAGTCAAAGTCCTCTTTTGATGGTGGTTAGCTGTGTAGTCGGACTACCATCCGGCTATCACAGCGCTAAAAACAAACACATCTCTCGATTGTGGTTACCTCATGCCCGTCCACCGCTACCATCACGGCGGGCGCGCTCCCCGCACCGCTGCGGGGCACGCCCGCCGCGCTGTTATCGTCGGACCTTGCTCACCTGTAACACCACGAGCAAATCCGTTTTGTTCTGCTCATCCGACGCGCCGGTTAACCAGCCTTTGGGCAAAAAACTCAAACCGGTTTTCGCTGACGACAATTTGCTTTCCGCCAACCAGCCAAACAGGATGATATCGCCATCACCCACTGCCACCTGCGTCTTGACCTGCCGTTTGGTCAGGATGGGACTGTTATTGACGCCGGTATCGGTTTTCACAAAGTCGGATAACTGTTGGTCGATAGTCAACTCCACCACGTCCGCCAGAATCTGCGGCGTCACCTGCAAAATCACCCCGCTGGAGCGGTATTCCACCGACTGCACCGGGCGGTTATCGGCATAGCTGACCTTGCCCAGCACCGGCACATCAGCCCCGACAGAAAAAAGCCGCTTGAGCGCCATTTTTCACCCGTAGGCGTGGCGAACTGACCACATGGAAACGGCTATCGGTACGAAACAGCTCATACAGCGCATCCAGTGAGCCGGTATTAATACGGATAAAATTATCAAAGCCGCCCGCCTGTCCAAAGGGAAAAAAATCCGCCGCCTGTACCTGCTCATTGGTCACCGGCACAATTTCACCCAAAGCGTCTGCTGAGGCTTTTTTGACCGTGACGCAATAGTCATAAATCTTTTGCGGCGCGATACCGTAAATATTGGTCACTATCCGCCGCCACGTCAGACAGGCGGGAATAATGACGCTCGCCACCACTTCATATGATTTACCGCTGCCCGGTAAGCCGACATACGCCGAAATCGCCATGCCTCACCCAATCAATGGAATACGACGAATGATAAAGCGCGTAAAGTAAGCTGAGGTCATTAATTTAAATCCATCAGCAAAAAAAGGTTCAAAAAATACCATACTGAATCAGGCAGATTGTTAAATAACGTCGTCACCACCTGAAACTGTTTAATCAATGTGCCAATAATGGGTATCATTTCTTTAATAATAAAGTAGAGTGCAAAAAACAAGAAAAACTTCGCCACTGAGCCCTTAAAGACAAACGAAACCAATACTCTGACCAGAGCGAACAACCCTGAAAAACAAAACAATAGAAGTGACTTAATAATTATCTCCCCCTATGCATAAAAGACGACACGAAAAGCCGCCAATGACCAAATCAATAACGAAAAAATAGCAAACAGCGGTCGGATCTTCTCGATCAATTCACAATGATTATCAATAACAATATGCTTTTCCCAAATGTCAAGCAAAATCACAGGACAAGCCACATTTGTAGGCGTTAACGACACCCCTTCCAAGGGTAATAAATCCAATAATGTTTTTAATATTTCATTTCCCCCGGGCGGCTCCTGCATATCAGGCAAGTTTATTTCTGGTAAATCTGCATCAGAAATTGCCTCACCGCTCCCCGATAATGAGCCGCCTCCCGACAACACATTATTTGTAGCGTTATTAACATTCTGAGGAAAGGTAATGTCAACCTGATTAGTTACATGGTCAACCACAGGCGAAAGCAATTCAAGATGAGTGGGTGAAATATTTAACGCTTTTAACGCCTTATTTACTTCCTCTTCGGTAAACAAATCCGTTGAAGAAAAAAGTATACCCTTATAATCTGTCGATGAAGCCGCTTGCATCATAAAATAGTTAATCAACCTCGTCAGTAAAGCAACATCCAATGCGGGCGGATTATCTTCCAATTTATCATAAACTGAATCCAAATCACCGATAATTTGCACAGGCTTATTTATTTGTGGCGTAATCGGCGTAAATGAAGATGATGCTGGCATGGTTGAACCATAAGCCCAATGGTCATTAATTCTAATTAAAGCATTTTGCGTGCCAGAAAATGCCTTTTCAACATCACCATAGACACAATTATAAGCATCACCAGAAATACAATCTTGCGTAATATACACCCCTTTTATAGCCACTTGCACATTTAACCTATCGCTTAACCACATACTGCCATCCAGATAAGGATAGAGGCCACCACCGGCCTTACTTATCACTTCAAAACTTTTTACGGAGCCATCATGGCGCGGTGTATAATTTTCTTTTAAATAATCCATGGCAACTTGCTCTTCATTATCACCATAGTAACATTTCCGATTATCATCCAATGTAAATCCAAGACAAATATAAAAACGCGCTGTAGCCGGTACATCTGGCTCATCAGATTTCCATCCCGACGCATCAAAAGCCGGTGATAACGATGAAGAGGAAACATCAGATGAAACACTTTTGTCCGAATAGACAAAAACAGGATTAGTAAATGTGGGTTGGAGCTTTTTTATTTCAACATCGGGAGAATAATCTTCATCCATTACCACCGATATTTTTTCTTTATCAAAGCCTTTCATCACTTCATCAATCGACATTATCCCTGAAGCAACCACCTAACCCTGCCCATGTTGTCTTGCCTAAACGAGATAAACGACTAGTAGATGACGCTCTTAACGCCTGTTGTGCAATTTTTTCTGATAAATGTCTCGCTGTAGCACGAGCAACCGTCAAATAGACCGCATCATTAGCCGCCGTCTGTGTTGCTACTGTTGCCGCCGCACGACTGGCAATCAAACGCGCTATTAAAGGACGCACTGCCAACACAACCAATGGATTAGCCATAACAGGCACGGGCCATGTGGCAAACAGCATAAATACACATAACGTATAAAGCGCTATCCGTTTAATCCCTGTATTGCAGCCCATGCACATAATAACCCCCACATAAATCCCAGCATATTCCAGTCAAGCATCAGCATAAAAATGGGCGTTACGGACACTTCCCTTTATCAGGCACTTTTTACCATGCGCAATATCCAGCGCACCCCGGCAAATCCGGCATACAACGTAATCATCGTTGCAGCAATTGCCATAATGCCCGTTAATACACTACTAAAATTTACCGCATTCGTTAAGGGTGTTAAGTCGATACCCTGAGCCGCTACCGGAGGATCAGCCCATGCGGGCATCCACAACCCCATAGCAAAAAATAACAGTAACGCAGCAAAATAACCTTTTACTGTTTGTATGTTAATATTTACTTTACCAATAAATGATATTATCCGCGCTTAACCATATTTAATAGAAGGCCAATACCTTTTGAAAATAAATACAGTGAACACACGGAGGTAAACGCAATCCCCTAGAATTGACCTATCGTTGCCGTGTCAATCGCAGAGGATTGCGGATATGGCGACTCAGAGAGTGTCAACGTTACAGACAGGCAATTCTGACCGGATGGCATATCGCAAATCTGTCCGGTAACCGTCACATTTTGAGATGCCATAACGGACTCCGTTATTTGTTTTTATTCTCTTCTATGATTTCAAAACCTAAAATTTCAAGTCGCGCCCATGCCATACCATTATACTCACCACTTCGTTCATTAAAAGTTATTTCAAGCACTTTTCCTTTAAGCGAATCAATTTTACGATGAAAACCCGTTTGCACCAAATCATTAGTAATAAGAAATTCTTGAGTGCTTGAATCAATAATGCCAAATTTATTTATTTTTTGTGATTGCAAGCCAACATAAATCTTCTTGGATTCCGTCATCTTGCCATCATCATCTTTAAATGTTTTTACTTCATTAAACATACCACAGTACACACCACGGAACATAAATCCAGTTAACATAGAACCTCCTTAAGCAACACGTAAATGATTAGGACGAATATACCAATCTGGCATTACTGCGTCAGAAACCGCAATTTCACGAGAATTACGAACAAATACAGGACTAAACTTCGACACATTGCAGCGCTGAGCTATATCAATACGACAAGATAATAATATGCATCTTCCATTTTAGTGGGAGGTGGTATGTCAAAGGCAAAAACGCTTGTAATCACGGGTGTCAGTAGCGGCTTCGGTCGTGCTCTGGCGCAAGAGGCGCTCAGCGCGGGGCATCGCGTCGTCGGTACGGTGCGTAACATGGAAGCGAAACGGGCTTTCGAGAAGCTTAATCCCGCCAGCGCTTTCGGACGGCTCTTAGATGTGACGAATGTCACAGCCATGGAGGGGATGATGGCCGACATTGAATCCGTTATCGGGCCGGTGGACGTGTTGGTCAATAACGCCGGCTATGGCCATGAGGGCGTGATGGAAGAATCAGTGCTTCTGGAAATGCGTCGCCAATTTGAGGTGAACGTCTTTGGTGCGGTGGCGATGATCAAAGCCATACTCCCCGCGATGCGTCAACGACGCCGAGGCCATATTATTAATGTCACGTCGATGGGCGGTTTCATCACCATGCCCGGTATCAGCTATTATTGCGGCAGCAAATTTGCGCTGGAAGGAATTTCCGAAGCGCTGGGCAAAGAGGTCAAACCTTTCGGTATCTTTGTAACCGCGGTGGCGCCCGGTTCGTTTAGAACGCAATGGGCAGGACGCTCCATGACTCGTACCCCGCGCACCCTTCCCGAGTATGATGCCCTGTTCGACCCTATTCGCACCGCCCGGGAAGAAAAGATCGGGAAGCAGCTCGGTGACCCGGTGAAGGCCGCGCGAGCCATGTTAGAGATCATTGAATGCGATTCGCAGCCGGCTCACCTGCTTTTGGGCAGTGATGCGCTGGAATTGGTGCGCGGTAAGCTCAAAGCCTTTGCCGGTGAAATCGCCGCCTGGGAGACGTTAACGCGTTCCACGTACGGTTAGCACCCCGCTGCGCATTCGGCGTGGAACAGGAAACCGTTCCACGCGCGCAGGCCGGGTAAAATGCCCCTGAGGTTCCCCGCAAGCGGAGGGGCAAACGATGTTTAACAGGTGGACGCCACCTCGCACAACGTGTGTAGCGTGCCTCGCGTCAACAAGGGTGGAGAGGCGTTGATTCCCTCTTGAATAGGCGAGCCGAACACCAATCGATCCTGCAGCATGAGATGGGTATCGGAAATGGTCAACCGTTCTTTTTCAAGGCCGTGCTTATTGAATAGCATGTTGACGTTGACCGTGGATGATATATAGCTTTGTTGATGATTGGTGGGTGATAGGCTATCGACAGCATCGCCAAATTCCGCCACGGGCCATTTCAAGCCAATAGCAATATTTACGCCATGGGGTTTACTCACCTCAAAACTCACCTCGGGTTTTCCCACTTTCATCCATACATTATCCACGCAGATGAGGTTGGGCGGCTGATGTGTAAACTGATTAAATACCTGGTCCTGAACGCGTGTGCCAATGCTTTCAGGAATCAGATAACGACTCAACGCCAGCAGACTCATGGGATTGTTGTCCACCATAGTGGATAGTTGTTCTAATTGCCGCTGTTTCAATGGCGATAGACCCTGTTTGTCCCAGCCAGCTATCTTTCGCTTGGGCGATAAATTGGCTGCCCTTGTCGGTAAGCCAGCGGCTGTAGCTCAGATGGCTATTGTCTATTTTTAGATCAATGCCTTTACTTAAGGATTTGATGAATTCACCGTCCGCTACCCACGCATCGACTTCTTGGGGATGATGTACCGGCACCCGAAATTCCTTATCGATAAAGGTTTGCAATTGCGCCGACGGCGGATGAGCACTCACTTGCTGTACCGAAACGGATTCTATATTGCCAGACCAGTTTTGCGCCACTTTGATTTCCGGCGCGGGTAACCGGGTTAATAAGGACCGGATGTTGGCAGCCTCCTGTTGCAGCGTTTGGCTAATACCTTTGGGTAAAGCAGCAATATTTTGATCGACAATAGCGGTTTGGTCGGTGGCGTGACCCATCATCACCACCCTGGAAAAATCCTTCGACGTAATGTTTTCCGGCACCGCCAGATCACTTGGCCAGCACTCGGTAAATACCGCGGACAGATCCTTTTCGCTGTAGGGCATTTGCAAGTATTGCTGAATATTATCGATCTGCTGGTGATTTATCCCCCTGAAACACCAGACAGTAGCTGTATATCCAGATAAGAGATAGGCTTGAATATATGTCTAACACTAACGCCAATTTTGATATGACCGGGATCCCGTTAGGTCAAGAAGTCCGTAAACGTAAAACTCCTCAGGAAAAAATGGCCATTATTCAGCAGACGATGGAGCCCGGCATGAATGTCTCCCATCTCGCACGACTGCACGGTATCCAGCCCAGCCTGCTGTTTAAGTGGAAAAAGCAATATCAGGAAGGCAGCCTCACTGCCGGGGAGGACGTTGTTCCTGCCTCTGAGCTTGCAGCTGCATTGAAGCAGGTCCGGGAGCTCCAGCGCCTTCTGGGATCCTAAAAGAAGCCGTGGAGTACGGCCAGTCACGAAAATGGATAGCGCACGCGCCCTTGTTGCCAAAGGCCGGGGAATAGCACAGGTCAGCCGCACCATGAGCGGGTCGCGTGCGCCGCTGTCACTGCGGATTAAGCGTTCTGCCGACTGGCAGGACAGGCGCTGTAACCGGCGTAATGACGAAGCAGACGCTGAAATACTGTCGGACATCCTCGACATCATCAGCGATATGCCCAGCTACGGCTATCGGCGGGTGTGGTGCATCCTGTGTAAACAACGTCGCGCAGAGGGACTGCCGCCGGTAAATGCGAAACGACTTTACAGGATCATGTGTGAGCATAACCTGCTACAGCGGTGAGCAGCCCGCAGGGCAATGGCATGGCCGAACGGTTCGTGAAGACGATGAAGGAAGACTATATCGAGTTCATGCCAAAACCGGATGCGAGAACAGCCCTGCGAAACCTTGCAGCAGCGTTCACGCATTACAATGAAAACCATCCGCACAGCGCGCTGGGATATCACTCTCCGAGAGAATACCGGCGGCAGCGGGCTTCGTTAACTTAAGATACAAAAGCTGTACGGAGATGGCGGGGCAAGATCAACACTTCTCATTTCAGGAAGAGATGCGATATACTATGAATAAAATACACACACTATCCTGGGGCATCATTGCTGTTATAATGGCAATGCATCAGGTGCAGGCAGAGTCTACCTTTGATTATGCGAACTATCATCGCCCCGATCTTTATAGTAAAAAGAGTTGGTTATTTCGTGATGAAACAGCCCGCATCTTCGACGGTGCCGGGCATTTGCTTCCAACCGAAGGGACATCGACTAAAATCGCTGGCAATTATCCAAGGGCGCTATTGTTGCTGGCGCCATAGTCCGTGTTTGCCATGGGATCTGGAGATAAAAGTGCGCGGCGTCAGGCAGCGTTCGCCCTTTCCGGCGACGCCGAAGATAGCGCCGAGGCCGATGGCTTAACGCTAATTCGTTTTGATTCTGATATAAAAAAACATCTTCGCCTGAAGCATATTGTTATTGAAGAACAGAGCAAGTGTATTTTGGACCAGCCTTTGATCACTGACGCTACAAATACGGCAGCTGCACGTTCATTAAACAAAAAATCTCCATTCACTACGGTGCACGTGTTAAATGGCGCACTTTTTTTAAAGGGTAATGCCAACGTGGATGCCAAAAAAACCATTATCCATAAAGCGGGTTTTTTGGGCGGACGCGGTGTTATTTCTGGCGACGTCAATAATGAAGGAGGGGTAATTTCTGTTGGCTATAATCAGGATGAAAAAATAAATGCATCTGAGAATAATCAAGCCGTGCAGGGCAGCAAAAAAATGCGCTGGAAATAACGTGGAGTTATTCATCCGAGAATAATGGTCAGGTTATAGTGTATATTGATGCACAAAAACCTACCACAGAGCCTTATCTTATAATTAAACAGGGCGTGCAGGGCACCAGTCTTCTGATTATTGACAACATTAAGGACGATAATATTCAAAATAAGATAATTAGAAACAATGGATTGCAGCTTATAACAGCAATGAAGAGCGCCAATGCCAGGGCATTTAGATTTGCTCCTCAAGAAATCGGTGCTTATTTTTTTCCTGGACCATACGAATGAGGGGCAACATCAGTGGGTACTTAGCGGCCAACCCACAAAGGCGGGATCATTACTTGTGACGTCGGGTGCCTCGACGGCGCGCCTGCTGACGCAATCGCCAGGGGACACGTTGGCTGTTATGGCATTACCGCCCCCAAAGCCGCCGCGTATGTTGTCTAATAACCAAGCTGCCCCCGAGTTAGCATCCCTTCGTGAGACCGCGAGTGAGGCGGCTTTACCAAGCGAGGCTGTCGTATCGATTAGCGCGCGCGACGTCGCTTACGACGGTACGCCCTTACCGCCGCGCAATGGCAAGTCAAGCGCCGCCGGCCAGGTGAAGCTGACTTCAAACGATGATGACCGGTCCGAAGCAGTGGCACCGTTACGTCGTGAGAGTCGGGCGCCATCGTACGTCAGCCTGGCCCCCTCCAGCGCGAGTGACGGAGTGTACGCTGAATTGACTCCGTTGCATCGTGATAGCGGGTTGGCATCGGTCGCCAACCCGGACTTAGCCTCCTCCAGCGGCAACACGCGCGAGGTTGTCGTTAAGGCGGCCCCGGCGAGTTCAATTGCCGGCGATTCGCCCTTCGCTGTCAATACCGGTGTTTATAGCGCGAGAGAAGACTGCGACACCGGTCGACGAGATAGTGTTAATTCGGCTGAGCGTTCAGTCTTCGATATCCGCGATCGCCGGACGTTTTCCGAAGACAGTTTGGCGTTGTCTGCGATAAGCAACAGCACAGTCCGATCGTTCTCCGGCGAAGGCGGCGATGCGCTTTTTGTGCCCGCGATGCCGGATGCTGCAATGGACGCTCGTGGCGGAGATGACATGGCACGTCAGCCTGATGCCGATAAAGGTGAAGACGTGCCCGCCACGCCTCTCGCAGCATCGTTGCCTGAAATTGACGCTCGGCGCACTGTGGCCTCTCGCGCGGATGACAAGACCGGGGCTACGCATTACCACCACCGCGGTGAACCAAGCCCTCTGGAGGATGGAAACGACAACCATTTCCAAAGCCTGACAGACGGGGGTAACGCCCCTGAATGCCCGGGCCGCGCCAGTGACAGCGGTTACCTGAATCTGGTTAATGAGAATAATGACGGCGTGCTTTGCCACCCGGTTAGCGATGGACGCGATAGCGGGTACTTAAGCCCGGCTGACGGCAATAACATCGGTGATCTTCCCCGCCTGGACGAAGGCGCAAGCAGCAACCCCATACCAGAGGCAAACACAAGCGATAACCTCAGCGGCGAAGTGATGGAAAATGTGACTGAAGGCGGAATCGCTGATGGCTTGCCCGCTGGCCTTACCTCCTTTGCGCCACCGACAGTAATCGTGCCAGCGGTCGGCGTTTACGCCGCCAATCATGCCCTGGCCAACACCCTGTTTATCAGTCGCCGCTCAGAGCGCAACGGCGCGGCCGGGATGACGGTGGGCAGTCTGGCGATGAACGCAGATCCTCGTCCCACACTGTGGCTGCGTATCCTTGGCGGAGAGACGCACGCTTTCGTCGGCAACGGCAGTCTGCAGACCCGCACCAAACGTCAGGTTGTTCAGGGCGGCGGAACCATGTTGCAATTCAGCCGCAGCGGGCAAGACAGTGGGCACGTCGGCGTGATGTTAGGCGCCGGTAAAAGTATGACGCTAAGCCGCTCTACCCGGGTTTCCAGCCACGCCAGCGGCGGGCTGCAAGGCGATAGCCGCTTTCCAGTGTTCCGCTCACGCCGGCGCTGCGGTAATGCTCCATCGGCACGTTGGTATGCTGGACGTCGTTGTTAAACCAGCTATAGCTAAGTTGGCCGTCAATGTAAGCGCCGTCCAGACCGGGCTGCTGCTGCCAACCGGCATATAATCCCACCGTATCGCTGGCGGCTGCATCAGGGCGAGCGTTTTGCCGTGTTTATTGAACCGCTTTGGCAGGTGTCTTGGATGGGAGTCAAGACGGACCGGCTTAGCACCCGGAGCGCCTATCGCGATGTCACCTTGACGTCGGCGCCCTGGCAAACCCCGGCTGGTGACCCGTCTCAGCCTGTGCGCTGGCGCAGACCCGTCGGGCTCAACCTTATGTGGAGATTAACTGGCTCACGACGTCCCAGCCTTTCGGCGTACAAACCGGCCATGGTCGATATGTACAGGACGGCCGCCGGCAACTGACTGAAATCAAAGTTGGTCACGAGTGGCAACTGACCCCTCAGATTGGCGTCTGGAGCCATTTAGCTTTTCAGCGCGGTGCCGGCGGTTTCAGCGATACGGCCGGATCGCTAGGGGTTAAAGTGCAGTTTTAGCGCCAACATCGGGATTAGCCCGTGCTGATCTCGTGCGCTTCATTCTTACCAACGCCATATCGCAGGGCGCTAGGTCCCTTGAGTTCTCTGCCATCTCCTATTCCTTAACCGAAATTATTACCTCATGATGACTTTTAATAAAACCTTGCTTGGCCCGATCATTGCCCTGGTTGTCTTGGTTGCCCTGGTCGCGTTATCCGCGGCTATCTGCCCTGTCATCCGCCCGCTATTAGCTCCTGGTGAAAAAGCCGTATCCGTTGTCAAGAAACCTGACACGTCGCGGCAACCGCCGGCCGGAAAACCTGATGGGGTGCGGACACCTCCGCCAGACGAAAAAGCGGTCGACCTGCGGATGTCGCCCCCTCCCGGCGGCGATGCCGCCGATCCGCAGACGCCTTCGCCCACCGGGGTAAATCCCCTTGCCCTGCGTTGGTCTTTGCCTGATGAGTTCGCTACTGTCAGCCTGCGGTTGTCTAGGCTCCCGTCGCCACACGGCCGCCAGTGTTTGTCCGGTTCGACACCAACGGGGTTAGCCTGCGTGGGGCTGGATCCGGCGCGGCGGCGGCTACGAATGTCGCCCGTCGCTGTCACACCGCTTCCGCTCGCGGAGGGCCTACACACCCTGGAACCGCACCAAGAGGCCTGTCGCCACGCGGGGGGCGAAAATGAGTTACGCCGAGGCCGGCCGGAGAACTTTTTTTCATACGGTGCGCATGACTAAGCGGCTGCTCAAAATGCTGAAGAAAGTCCGGCAAATAGCCGCCGCCCCTTTTCACCCTGCCGCTTAGACGATAGTTTGCCTTAGATTGCCGGCGGCACAACGACAGGCTATCAACCCGGGGGCCCCTACCGAGGTTCAGGTTCCCGGACACCCCTTGAAACAATACATGACATTGTCACTAATTTTGCGCAAATCGCTCACCCAGTGCGGCGATTGGCCACCGGCGGCGTAATAACATCACGGCGCCGGCCGCTCCTGCTGGCCGCGTTGCCAGACTATTTCGCCCTGAAGAAGCGTCTGAAAGATATTGCGATCATCACCCAGCATCATCAGGGCAAATAACCGCTCATGAATATCTTTGGCGTTTTGCTGACGTAAGCGCTGCAGCGGCGTCGCTGCGGGATCCAGAACCACCATATCCGCCTCTTTGCCCACGGTAAAATTACCGATAACGCCCTCCAGCGCCAGCGCCTGGGCGGCGCCGAGCCTGACGTGATAAAATGCTTCGTAAACCGACAGCCGATAATGTTGCAGTTGCGCGACCTTGTAGGCTTCAGACAGGGTTTCCAGGGCATTGAAGGTGGTGCCTGCGCCGACATCGGTACCGATGCCCACCGCGACGCCGACGTCCCAGCTTTTCTGAAGGTTGAACAGCCCGCTGCCCAAAAACAGGTTTGACGTCTGGCAAAACGCTATAGCTGAACGGGTTGTTGCCAGACATTGCCACTCCTCCTCCAGGTGCAGGCAGTGGGCGAAAACACTTCGATGCCCGGTCAAACCGTAATGATGATACACATCAAAATACCCTGCCCGCTCGGGATACAGTTCCTTGACCCAGGCCACTTCCTGCGGGTTTTCGCTCAGATGGGTTTGCAACCAGATATCGGGATATTCCCGCTTCAATGCCCCCACGACCGACAGCAATTGCGGCGATGAGGTGGGGGCAAAGCGGGGCGTTAATGCATACCCCAATCGCCCCTTATTATGTCAGCGTTCAATCAGCCGGCGGGTATCGCGCTCACTTTGCGCCGGCGTTTCCAGCAGCGCTGCCGGGGCATGTTAATCTATCATGACTTTCCCGGCAATCAGACGCATATTTCGCTCTGACGCCACGGCGAACAACGCGTCTACCGACGCCGCGTGCACCATAGCGAATACCAGCACGCTGGTGGTGCCATTGCGCAGCAGCTGATCAAGAAAAAACGCTGACATCGCGGCCGCGTGGTCGGCACAGTGATACTGGCTTTCGGTCGGGAAAGTATAATGATTCAGCCACTCCAACAGTTGGCTGCCCCAGGCGCCAATCATCTCGGTTTGCGGGTAATGGACGTGGCAGTCAATAAAGCTCGGCACAATGATTTTGTCGGGATAATGGCTAATGGGGATTGACGGCGGCAACTGGTTTTGCCCTTCTTCCCAGGTTTGTAAGGAGCGGATTTTGCCAGCGTCGATGATCATCAAGCCATCACTAATGAAGCGCGCCGCCTGTTCCAGCGCGTCGGGATGATGCACGGTGTGGGTGGTATCAAAAAAACTGCCGCGAATGGCTTTAATCGAATGCATAGTTTGCGCCTGTCATAACGACCGCCAGAGCGGTGGCGAGGTGGCCTCGCCATCCCTGCTCCCGCGGTGCGAGATTACGTTGCCGCGCCCGGTAGTTTGAGATAATAACCCCACCACCTGCTGGTAAGGCAGTGCAAGCACCAGGGAGCGCAGGCGCGGGGCGCGGAAAGTTGAGCGCATAAGTATCGCAAGAGAGAGGTCAATTTGGCAAAAAAACAAATCAAACTATTTACTATTACATATCAATTGGATAATGGTCATAATTCTTGTGCAATGATGATGGTTTGTCTTCGGCGCGCGTTCTTAACCAAGGCCAGCGTTTGCGGTGATGTCATAACGATTGCCCTGACCAATTAATTATCGTGCTATTTTTATAACGGGCAAATGACAACCCATCGACGCGATGATTTGCCCTGAACGACATCGTCTCCATGACCTTACTGCTCCAACCGCAGCCATGCACGCTCTTGAGGCAAGATAAACCTGGCGGCGCCGGCTTACGCCAGGCGCACGCTGACATACCCAGTGCCGCCATGCAGACGACCAGCGACCACCACACAGGCCTAAGGCGACCGCCAGACCGGCTGCCGTCTGTGCCCACGTAAAACCTATAACGGAGGAAGCGCGATGGAATATCGTCAATTAGGGCAGTCAGGATTGCGGGTTTCCGTGCTGAGTCTCGGCACCATGACCTTCGGCGGCAAAGGCAAATTCGCTAAAGTCGGTAACAGCGACGTGGCGGAAGCCCGTCGTCATGTCGATATCTGCCTGGAGGCGGGAGTCAATTTTATCGACACCGCCGATGTCTATTCCGCCGGTGGCGCGGAAACGATCGTCGGCGAAGTGCTACAACACCGCCGCCAGAATGTCTTGCTGGCCACCAAGGCACGTTTCCCCATGGGCGACTGCCCCAATGACCGGGGGCTATCGCGCCATCACCTGATCCGCGCCTGTGAAGCCAGTTTGCGACGGTTAAAAACCGACTATATCGATCTTTATCAGTTGCATGAATGGGATGGTCTGACGCCGCTGGAAGAAACGCTGTCCGCTTTGGAGCATTTGGTCAGCGACGGTAAGGTCCGCTATGTCGGTCTGTCCAACTTCTCCGGTTGGAATATTATGAAAACCCTCGGCGTCAGCGAGCGGTTGGCGGGGGTGCGCCCGGTCAGTCAGCAAATCCACTACATTCTCCAGGCCCGCGAAGCGGAATATGAGATGCTACCGATTGCGCAGGATCAGGGGCTGGGCGTGCTGGTGTGGAACCCGCTGGCCGGCGGGTTGCTGTCAGGTAAATATCGCCGCGGTCAAAAACCCGAAGGCACCACCCGTCAGCTTGCGGAGTGGAATGAGCCGCCGGTCTATGACGAAGAAGCGCTCTACCGTATTGTCGATGAACTGGTGGCCTTCGCCGACGAACGCGGCGTGTCGGCCGCGCAGGTTGCGCTGGCGTGGTTAATCAGCTCGCGGCTGGTGTCCTCGGTTATCATCGGTGCCCGCAATGAAGCGCAGCTGCGCGACAATCTGCAGGCGGCCGATCTGGTGCTCGGCAGCGCCGAATTGCAACGTCTGGCGCAGGTCAGCCGACCGCCGTTAATTTATCCTTACTGGCATCAGGCGCAAACCGCCGCCGATCGCCTGTCGCCTGCGGATCTGTCTCTGATAGCGCCCTATTTGCGTCATCCCGATGGCAGAGGATCTCTAATGGCGTCTTCGTGGGTCTGCCATAACCAAAAAGGAACGTAACCATGATTATTTTTGTAACCGGCGCGACTGCCGGCTTTGGCTAAGCCATTACTCGTTTGTTTATCAAGCAGGGACATAAGGTTATCGGGACCGGTCGCCGTGAGGCGCGCTTGCAAGAACTCCGGCAGGAATTTGGCGACGCCTTTCTCCCGCTGCAACTGGACGTACGCGACCGCGCCGCCGTTGCCGCACAGGTGGCAGGGCTACCTGCCGAATGGCGTGAAGTGGATGTGCTGGTAAATAACGCCGGTCTGTCGCTGGGTATGGAGCCGGCGCAAAACGCCAATTTGGATGACTGGGAAACCATGATCGATACCAACAACAAGGGCCTGGTCTATATGACCCGCGCGCTGTTGCCGGGTATGGTCGAGCGCCGGCGCGGGCATGTTATCAACCTTGGCTCTACGGCCGTCCGCTGGCCCTATGCCGGCGGCAATGTGTATGGCGCCACCAAGGCTTTTACCCGTCAGTTCAGCCTCAACCTGCGCACCGATCTGGTTGGCACGCGCGTCAGGGTGACGGATATCGAACCGGGGTTGGTGGGTGGCACGGAGTTCTCATCGGTGCGATTCAAAGGCGATGAGGGCAAGGTGGAAAACACCTACAAAAATGCCGATCCGCTGATGCCGGACGATATCGCCGTGGCCGTGTTCTGGGTGGCAACCCTGCCCGCCCATGTCAATATCAATGTGCTGGAAATGATGCCGGTCAGCCAGTCTTTTGCCGGGCTCAGCGTGCACCGCGAGGGGTGATCCGGCGAAGGGCGTTCCGCCGGGGACGATGCCCCGGTCTGCGACGCACCCTGCGGCGTCGGCAGCGGGTCGCAGCCGACCTTCCGCGCCTTAAGGGCATGTCAGCCTGCGCCGCGGCGGCGTAGTGAGACTGACGCGCCGGGCAGGGACTGGCAAGCCCGCCAGACCCGCGCCGCTTTCTGCGCCCCTCAGTTCGCGTCGTGGCGCCAGCCGCTTATCATGATCATGACGCCGCACAGCACCACCGCCGCCCCCAACCAGTCCTGGGGGGATAATTTTATGCCGTCGATGAACCTCAGCCATACCAGCGCTGTCAATATATACATGCCGCCGTAAGCGGCATAAACGCGGCCGCTGGCGGCGGGATGCAGCATAAGCAAGCCGACGAACGCCATCAGGCTTAGTGCGGCGGGAAGTAGTAGCAGCAGGCTACCTCCCCGTTTTATGTAGCAATACGGCAGGTAACAGCCGATGATTTCAGCGACGGCGGTCGCAAAATACAGCAACAAAGTTTTGGTCATTCAAGCTCCGTTCGCGTCAACATCGCCCCTCTTGTTGAGGGTTGGTGATGGGTTTGAGATAATATTATTATGATCGCATACATTATTAGCGCGTTATGCCGCGCACAGCTTAGAAGGAACATGGCATGAACACAATCCCGCCCCGACGTTTGCTCGGCGGACTGCTGGCAATGGGCCTGCTGGCGTATGCCGGCGCAGGGATCGCCGCAAGCGACACTACCCAGCATATCGTTATCGACTCCGGCGATACCGCGAGCTCGCGGGCGGCGGCGCGGCAAAGTCAGGAACAATGGAATGCTACTCACTGGCTGCGTAACAAAGTGAATACGCGCGTAGAAAAAGATTTCGATCGCTATGATCAGTCGGTGGATCTGCAGGAAAAATGCAACATCAGCCAGAATGTCAACGCGTATTGGGAACCCAACACTTCCCGCTGTCTGGATCTTCGTACGGGACGTTCGCTGCTGGCGCCTTAAGCGACAGGATGATTTCCTAAAAGGCTTTACGTTGCTACGCTTATAACGCCACTTCATTATCATATAAGGATGACAGGATGAAGAAGTCAATGTTGTTTACCCTTGCGCTGGCCCTGCTTGTGCCGCTCGGCGCACAGGCCGCGTGCGAAGACGTGAAAGCGGACATAGCTCGGAAGATTGTTGCCAACGGCGTACCAGAATCCGGTTTCACGCTTGAAATCGTGCCGAGCGATCAAACGGATGGCGCCAGCGGTCAGGTGGTGGGTCATTGCGAAAACGATAGCCAGAAAATCGTCTATACCCGCCATGGGGATGACGCACCCAGTCCTTGATTCGTCACGCGGGAGGCGCTGGATGTGCCTCCCTCTTCTGCACCTGACCGGTTTTTGCCCACGTTACTCTTCCTGCCGCGGACGCAAACCGTCGGGCATCAGGACGGCAGCACCCAGCGCGCTGAGCGCAATCAGCATTGAAACCCAATAAACCCCCCACCTGCTGCGCCATATGCGTCAGACCATGGCCGTCTTGGCCGTGATGGGCGATAAGATGCTGCACCGGATCGTCGATTCCAGGTAACCGCCGCTGCAAATTGGTATTGAGCGTGGCGCCCAGTACTGCGGTACCCACCGCCGAACACACCATGCGGGTAAATACCGTTGAGGCGGTGGCAATACCTCGAATCGCAAACGGCGCCTCGTTTTGTACCGATACCAGAAAGGTGATATTACACATGCCCATGCCCAGGCCGATGACAAACGACGCCAGCCGGGCGTCATTAATACTGCTTTGGGCGTCAAGCCGCAGTATCAGCAGACTGCCGGCCACCAGAAAAACCGCGCCGCAAAGGGCCATCAGGCGATAGGACGTGTGGATCATCAACCTGCCGCATAGCGTGCTCGCCAGCGGCCAGCCCAGAGACATCACCGCCAGTGTCCAGCCTGCTTCCAGAGTGCTGCCGCCCAGCACCGCCTGAATATAGGTGGGTAAAAACGCGGCGATACCCATCATAGACGCGCCGATAATCAGCCCGCCGACATTTCCGGCAATAATGACCTTGCTCTGCCATAGCGCCAACGGGAACAACGGCGCTGGGCTGCGCCGCTGTTCGCGCACCAGCAGCACGGCGCTGACAACGGTCACGGCCAGCAATGCCGCCCGCCAGTGGCACAGCTGTCCACCCTGCAGTAAGGTGATAATCAGCCCGCCGACCGCCAGGGTCATATAGGCGATGCCGGCGAGGTCCAGGGATGTCGTGTCGCGCCGCTGGGGCGCCGCAGGGAGATAACGCGCCAGCAACCCTACCGAGAGAATGCCCAGCGGCACGTTCACCCAAAATACCCCTGACCAGTGAAAATGCCGCACGATAAAGGCGCCCATTAACGGACCCACGATCGCCGATACCGCCCAGAAGCTGGAAAGATAGCCCTGCAGACGGGCGCGTTCTTGCTGATTGTAGACATCGGCAATAATGGTGGTGGCGAGCGGCACGATAGCGCCCGCACCCAGACCCTGCAGCGCGCGAAACAAAATCAGCCCCGGCATATGGGTAGCAAAGCCGCACAAAATAGAGCCGGTGAGAAACAGCCCGGTGCCGATAAAAAACACCGGCTTACGGCCGAACAGGTCCGCCTGGCGGCCGTAAATCTTGATGCTGATGGCCTGCAATAACAGGTAAATAGAGAACACCCAGCTCAGCAGAGGAAAACCGCCCAGACTGGCGATGATATCCGGCATGGCGGTGGCGACGATGGTGACTTCTACCGCCGCCATAAACATGGCTAACATACAGGCAATAAGAATTCCGCCGCGCCGCATTGGCGCAGCGGCTGACGCCGGCGTCTGGTGCATAGATCCCTACTGGTGCGCTTTTTTGTCCGCTGATTATAGCAGTTGGCCACCTGAGGAGACAGACGGCGATTCGCCGCTACATGGTGAGCGCGTTTGCGGCGCCCTTCAGGCGGTATGTTGCGCCACGATGTTGAGCGGCGAAAAATCAATAAATTTGGCCAAATCCCGCTGCTCCGCACGCGGCAAATAAGGCAGATCGCCCAATTTCGGCGCCGGCATGATGTGGTTCAATACGCCTAGGACTTCGGCATAATGCGCCAATCCGGGGTTAATGCGATTAGCGATCCAGCCCAACAGCGGCAGACCGTCGTTGAGGATAGCCTCGGCGGTCAGCTTCGCATGGCTGATACAGCCGAGCTTAATGCCGATCACTAGCACCACGGGTAAACGCTCGCGAATGACCCACTCAGAGTAAGGCCGGTAATCGTTCATAATCGCGCGCCAGCCGCAATTGCCGTCCACCACAACCGTATCCGCCAGCGCGGAAAGATGTCGCAGTCCGCGGCTCATGGCCTCATAATCCACCGCCGCGCCGGTGAAACAGCCGGCGGCGGCCTCGGTGAGCAGCAGCGGATTGACATCACTGTAAGGCCGTTCCAGCGATGACGACGTCTGCAACACCAGCGCATCGTGGTTGCGCAGCCCCTCGGCAGTCATCAGGTTTCTTTCGGCAATCGGTTTATAACCGACTGTCGTGAAATGGCTGGCCGCCAAATGCTGCAATAGTGCGCGCGCGACAACAGTCTTACCGACGGCGGTATCCGTACCGGTGACAAACATATGTTTCAACATGGCAACTCCAGACTGTCGTAATCCATTAGACTTGATAAAATTTCGCGGAAGGATCAGGGGGAAATGTACGTCATTGCGGCGAGGTGTGGCTTGCGTTAGCTCAATATTTTGGCGTTTTTACCCCTGCATCAGCTTTAGCAAAAGTGAACCATCATACAGCGAATCTTTTACCAGCGCCGCGCCGGGCATGGTGCCATGATTGCTAAAACGGGTTGCCTGAATTTGTATCCGCCGGCTGTAATCCGGCAGCGCTTGTTGCCCAATACAGCGCTGTATGGCCGGATAAAGGATCGACGCCGCGCCGTTGAGCGGGGAGCCTACCAATATTTTTTCCGGATTAAACACATTCACCATCATCGCCAGGATCCGACCGACGTTCAATCCGACGCCGGTGATGATCTCCTGCGCTACGCGATCACCGGCCAGCGCTGCTCTGCACAGGCGATCCACACTTAACGTCATGCCGTTGAGCGGCGAATCCGGCTGACGCTTCAGGCGTTGGCGGGTGTGTTCAAGGATACTTTCTATACCGGCGACGGTTTCGAGACAGCCTCGGTTCCCGCAGTAACATCGCCGGCCGTCGGGATCGATTTGCGTGTGGCCGATTTCCACTAATGTACGGCTGCCGCCGTGCAGCAGCCGGCCGCCGGTTATCACTCCGGCGCCGACATTATGATCAATAACAATCTGAATGACGTCGTTACTTCCCCGCGCCGCGCCGTAGAGCGCTTCGGCCATGGTCCAGGCGCAAATGTCATGCTGCAGGTATACCGGCACGCCGATATGGTTGCTGAGAACCTCGCCCAGCGGCATATCGGACACCTCATACCAGGGCATACGGTGGATAACCCCGGCCTGCGCGTCGATAATGCCGGGCACCGTTACCGCAATTGCCGTCAATCGCTCTAACTGGCGCTGATGGCGTGTAAAAAAACCATCCACTTCAGCCACAAGCCGTGTCAGCAGCGGTAAGGTGGCCTGCGACGGTAACGGGACGGTGTCTTCCACCACCAATTTGCTGGACAGTTCACGCAGCGATAACGAAAGGCTGCCATGACTGATGTGTATCGACAAAAAATGCCAGGCTTGCGTCTCCACCACCACGCCAATCGCCGGCCGGCCGCGCAAGCCGTTTTCCTGGTATTCCGTCTCCCTCACCAAGTGCGCTTCCATCAGCTCGCGCACGATTTTGGTGATGCTGGCTGGCGCCAGCCGGGCATATTTAGACAGCGCGATACGGGAAACAGGACCATACGTATCAATCAAACGGTACACCGCTCCCACGTTCGCCTGTTTAATTTGATCAATATGTCCGGGTTGACCAATGCCAATCACTGAACCGCTCCCGCTATTTTTCACGCTATAAAATAATAAGATTGGGGTTATGGTGAAACTTTTACGTTTAGCCGTCAACTATTTGATTGGAAATGTGATTTACTGCACATATTTACAAACAGCCGGCATTCCCCGCGGGCCGCCCCCGCGAGCAAATTTACTGTCCCTGTAGCATTAACCCTATCATACGCTGCGCCGAGGCAGACAGAGCGCGCTGTCGATTGGTGACCAGCCAGACTTCGGTTTTGGCGTCAGGCTCCTGCAGCGCCAGATAGCGCACGCTGTCTACTTTGATACGCAGAAACGACGCCGGCAGTATCGACACGCCGAGCCCGGCCGCCGATGGTCATGGCTTCGCCGACTTCCTGGGTAATATAGGGGTCGATGTCATAGCGTTTAAGCAGCAGCAGAATTTCATCATACAGCGCAGTGCCGACCTTACGGTCGAAAAAGACAAACGGCTCATCCGCCAGTTGGCGCACCGTAATGGTCTCACCGTCGACGCTGGCGAGGGGATGGTCCTGATGCACTACCGCAATGAGCGGTTCGCGCAACAACAATTGATAATCCAACGCATCGGGCAGGGGCGTGTTGCGCATGATCCCAATATCCAGCTTGCCGGTCAGCAAGGGGTCGATCTGCTGCTTGGTGTTGGTATCTACCATTTGGATATGCACATCCGGATGCTGCTGACGAAATGCCAGCAGGCTGGCGGAAATGGATTTGATAAAAGGCGCCGAGGCGGTAAAACCGATCGTGACCTCGCCCAACTCACCGCGGTGCATCCGCGCGGCGCGATCCGCTGCCTGATTGACCTGAGCCATGATCTGCCACGCCTGCTCTAGGAACTGGCGTCCGGCCGGCGTCAGCCTGACGTTGCGGTTGTTGCGTTCTAATAGCAACGCCCCCACCTGCTGCTCCAGGATTTAGGATCTGCTGGCTTAACGGCGGCTGCGAGATATGCAGTTTCTCGGCGGCGCGGCCGAAATGGAGCGTCTCGGCGACGGCGATGAAATAGCGTAAATGCCTCAGTTCAATATTTATATTTTAAAGATATCAATTATTATTAATATATTAGACAAAAAATTTAGCACTTTCTGTCCTTATTAAACGATTCAGCTAGTCAGCGGCCCTGCCGTTATTGTTAACCATGTATGATGTTGGTATTAAGAATTGATTGTGAACACCCTTTCGCGCACCACGGCGTCATCGCCGGCGACTCGAATCGCCCAGCCCGTTGCTTCCCCGTCCCGCTCACTGTACATCAAACGCGGTACCCCACAATTCATTCAGCTCACCCTGGCGCTATTTTCCGCCGGTCTGGCGACGTTCGCCCTGCTGTATTGCGTGCAGCCCATCCTGCCGGTGCTGTCGGCGGACTTTGGCGTTTCCCCCGCCGCCAGTAGCCTTTCACTGTCGGTGTCCACCGGTACGATGGCGCTGGGTTTGCTGTTTACCGGCCCGCTGTCGGACGCAGTAGGCCGTAAATCGGTGATGGTGGTGTCCTTGATTCTGGCCGCCAGCTTTACCCTTTGCAGCGCTTTCATGACCAGTTGGCAAGGTATTTTCTCCTTACGCGGGCCTGTATCGGCCTGTCGCTCAGCGGCGTCGCCGCGGTGGCGATGACCTATCTCAGCGAAGAGATTCACCCAAGCGTAGTAGCGTTTTCCATGGGGCTTTATATCAGCGGTAACCCGATAGGCGGCATGAGCGGCCGGTTGCTAAGCGGTGTCATGACCGATTTATTTTCCTGGCGGGTTGCGGTGGGCTGTATCGGTCTGGTCGCGCTGCTGGCCGCCGTGATGTTCTGGCGCATACTGCCCGCCTCGCGCCATTTCCGGCCGAGTTCATTAAAACCCCGCAATTGGCAATCAATTTCCGTCTGCATTGGCGTGACCAAGGCCTGCCGCTCCTGTTCATGGAGGGTTTTTTGCTGATGGGCCCTTTCGTTACGTTGTTTAACTACATCGGTTATCGGTTGCTGTCACCGCCGTGGTCGCTTAGCCAAGCGGTGGTGTGGTTGTTGTCGGTGGTGTATCTGACCGGCTCCTGGAGTTCTCCGAAAGCCGGCGCGTTGACCGCGCGCTACGGCCGTGGACCGGTCATGATGGTGGCTATCATTATCATGGTCGCCGGCCTGTTGTTGACGCTGGCAACGCCGCTGGCGGTGATTTTTATCGGCATGATGCTGTTTGCCGGGGGGTTCTTTGCAGCCCACGCCGTCGCCAGCGGCTGGATTGGCCGCCGCGCGCGCCGCGCTAAAGGTCAGGCGTCTTCGTTGTATCTATTTTGTTATTATCTTGGCTCAAGTACCGCCGGGACGCTTGGCGGGTTCTTCTGGCACGGGTACGGCTGGGGCGGCTTCGTGGCGTTTATCACCGCGCTGCTGCTCGTTTGGCTCTCTGTCGCCCAGCGCCTGCGCCGGTTGCCCGAGCTGCGTGCGGTCTGACCCGGGCCGCGTGAGTGCAGCGTTAGGGCGTTAGCCATGTCGGTTGCTCACCCGCGATACAGCCATCGCAGACGTTGTCTCCAGATATGAGGGGGCGATGCACACAAAGGCGATGTTAATTGTCATCGCCTCAAGTTCATCGCGCCGCCATGCTAATTTGCGTCGCAGTAGTGGCTATACGACAAGCAGTTAATCCAGCCCCCTCCACAGTCGGGTTATCGGTTGGTTGTGCTGGACGTATTTGGGTCTTTTTCGCTAAGATAATAGGCTGTTGATAGTAGAATTCATCAATAGGATGTTGTAACTAACAGCCAGGATGACATTATGCCCGCTTTAGATCTAACCGAGCGCCTTAACACCTGCTTTAACACGTTGCAATTGCGCCTGACGGCTCTTGAGCCACTGCTGGGTGGGTTCAGGCTGCTGGCCGCCCGCATATTTACCCTGCCTGAAGTGGAAAAAGGACAAGAACAGGAAGAGATAACAACGCTGACGCTACAGCAACAGGTGGGGAAAACCGCGCTGGCGAACGGCATGGCGCACTTTCATCGCCTGTTTATTTATCAGCAAAAGCAAAACAGCAGCAGCAAAGCGGCGATCCGCCTGCCGGGTGCCCTGTGCTTTGCCGTGGATGATGATCAGTATGCTGCCGCCATCGCGTTGATAAGCGAAATTAACCACCAGAAAACACAATTGGCCCGGCTGATTACCGTGGAATCGCAGCTGCCGCCGGAGCAGCGCTTTGACTTCGTACATCGCCATTTACGCGGTTTGAAAACCCTGAGTGCCTATCGCGGCCTGCAGGTCATTACCGACCCCGATTCGGTACGTTTTGGCTGGGCAAACAAACAGGTCATCAAGAATCTGACGCGTAAGGAGGTGCTGACCATGCTGCAAAAAAGCCTGCACGGCGGGCGGGCGGTACCGCCTTATACCCGCCAGCAGTGGCGAGAGCGGGTGCGGGACGAGATAAACCTGGTGTCAAAACTGCCGCCGGACATTGCGCTGAAAATAAAGCGGCCGGTAAAAGTGCAGCCTATCGCGCGGGTCTGGTACCAGGCGCAGCAAAAACAGGTGCAGTACGCCTGCCCTTCCCCGCTGATTGTCCTTTGCCGGACGCAGCAAGGCGCGACGGCACCGACGCTTGGGGAATTACTGAATTATGACCGCCGTACCATCCGCCCGAAACACGTCCCGACGGCATTGCCGGCCCACCTGCTGATCGAACGGCTGCATTTGTACGTTGCGACCTGAGGCAAGCGTCGGTCGTCGCAGTTCCCGCGCGGCGCGCCTGTCGCGCTGGCATCCCTCCCTCATTCAGCTTTTCATACTGCCAACCATGTCTTCCGGGCGGACCCACTCATCAAACTGCACTTCCGTCACATAACCCAACATCAGCGCCGAGGCCTTCAGCGTCAGACCCTCTTTATGGGCTTTTTTGGCGATTTCCGCCGCCTTGTCGTAACCAATATGGGTATTAAGTGCCGTCACCAGCATCAGAGATTCATTCAGCAACTGATCGATGCGATCGCGCTTCGGTTCAATCCCTTGGGCGCAATGGTGATTGAAGCTGTCGATACCGTCCGCCAGCAGGCGCACCGATTGCAGAAAATTATGAATAACCATCGGACGGTAGACATTAAGCTCGAAATTGCCGGAAGCACCACCGATATTGACCGCCGCGTCATTTCCCATGACCTGACAACACAGCATGGCCATGGCTTCGCACTGGGTCGGGTTGACTTTTCCCGGCATAATGGAACTGCCCGGCTCGTTTTCGGTAATGCTCAATTCACCAATGCCACAACGCGGACCGGAAGCCAGCCAGCGTACATCGTTGGCAATTTTCATCATCGACGCCGCCAGCCCTTTCAAGGCGCCATGGCCGTGGACCAGCGCATCGCAGGTCGCCAGGGATTCAAATTTGTTCGGCGCGGTGACAAAGGGTTGGCCGGTCAGATCAGCGAGCGCTTTTGCCACGCGAACCGCATACTCCGGGTGAGTATTAAGCCCGGTGCCGACCGCGGTGCCGCCCAGCGCCAACTCGCACAAGTGCGGAATGCTTTGCTCAATATGCTTCGCGCTGTGCTTAAGCATCGCTACCCAGCCGGAAATTTCCTGACCGAGCGTCAGCGGCGTCGCATCCTGCAGGTGGGTGCGGCCGATTTTCACGATATCCTTGAACGCGACGGCTTTGGCGTCCAGGGTTTTCTCTAGCACCGCCAATTGCGGTAGCAGATGTTCGCGCACGGCAATCACCGCGGCGACGTGCATCGCCGTCGGAAACACATCATTGGAACTTTGGCTTTTATTTACATCATCATTGGGATGCACCCGGCGCCCCTCGCCGCGCTCGCCGCCAAGCAGTTCGCTGGCCCGATTCGCCAGGACTTCGTTCATGTTCATGTTGCTTTGGGTGCCGGAGCCGGTCTGCCAGATCGCCAGCGGGAACTCGGCGGGGTGTTTACCGGCCAGCACTTCATCCGCCGCGTCGATAATCGCCTTGGCACGTTTGGCCTCTAGCAAGCCGAGATCCTGATTGACCTGCGCCGCGGCACGCTTGGTTTGCGCCAGCGCGCTAATGAGTTCAGGCGGCATTTTTTCGCTGGAAATGCGAAAATGTTCCAATGACCGCTGCGTTTGCGCGCCCCAAAGACGGTCCGCGGGGACGTCAATCGGCCCCATTGAATCTTTTTCTACACGAGTGACTGCCATCATAACCTCCTGGTATTCTTCCTAAAGATCGCTATCCCGCCCCACGATGCTTACTTCTTTAGCCAGGGCATTGGTAGTATAGTCCCACATAAACGCTTACCATTATGCGAGCGTTAAGCGCTATTATAATACGAATCAATAAATTATTAACGGGAACGATCATGGAAAAAATGATAAATACCCTCCAGCATTACGCCTGGGGCAGTAAAGATGCCCTGACCCGGCTTTACGGCATTGCCAATCCCGAGGGCCGGCCGATGGCGGAATTGTGGATGGGCGCGCACCCGAAAAGCAGCTCGCGCGTCGTCGATGCCCAAGGAAATGAGATAACACTGCGTTCGCTGATTGCGCGCAATCCGGCGGGCATGCTGGGCCGCTCGGTGGCGGACCGTTTTGGTGAACTGCCTTTTTTGTTTAAGGTGTTATGCGCCGACGAGCCGTTGTCTATCCAGGTTCATCCCAGCATTGAGGCGGCAAAAATCGGTTTTGCCAAGGAAAATCAGGCGGGAATTGCCCCGGATGCACCCAACCGCAATTATAAAGACGCCAATCACAAACCGGAACTGGTGTTTGCCATGACGCCGTTCCAGGCAATGAACGGCTTTCGCACGCTGTCGTCCATTGTCTCGCTGCTGCAGCCTATCGCGGGGGCCCAATCCCACTATCGCCGCCTTCCTCGCCCATCCCGATGAGCATCACTTGGCGCAGCTGTTCGGCGATTTGCTGTCGATGAGCGGCGAGCAAAAGTCCCGGGCGCTGGATATTCTCACCGTCACGCTGGCCCATCAGCACGGCGAACCCTGGGATACCGTGCGCATGATTGCCGACGTTTATCCCGACGACAGCGGTCTGTTCTCGCCGCTGCTGTTAAATGTCATTACCCTGCAGCCCGGTCAGGCGATGTTTTTGTTCGCGCAAACGCCTCATGCCTATCTCAAGGGCGTGGCTCTGGAAGTGATGGCCAATTCTGACAATGTGCTGCGCGCCGGCCTGACGCCGAAATATATCGATGTGCCGGAGCTGATGGCCAATGTCCAGTTCGTCGCCAAACCGGAGAATACGCTGTTAACCGTACCTCAGGAGCAGGAAGGCGCGCTGGTCTTCCCGATTCCGGTGGACGATTTCGCCTTCTCGCTGCACGCATTGACACCAGCGCCGCGCGGGATGGCCCAGGACAGCGCGGCCATCGTATTTTGCGTCGATGGCCAGGCCACCGTGGACGGCGCCGGGCGGCAAATCACACTGCAGCCCGGCGAGTCGGTATTTATCCCGGCAAATGAGTCACCCATTAAGGTTAGCGGGAGTGGCCGTTTAGCCCGCGTTTACAATCAACGCTAACGCCGGCCAGACAAATTGCTTGTCAGTTGCTACTATTAGTTGCATGTATTGGGCAGTATTCCCGGTCATGTGCGCTTTTTGTTGCCTTCGGCGTAGCTGGGCGAACAAGTGGGATAGCAAGATATTATAAGGATGCATAACCTATGAAAAAAACCCTCGTAGCGGTCAGCGTGATCGTCATTCTCGGCGCCGCCTGGACCGGTGGCGCCTGGTACACCGGTAAACAGTTTCAGCGCCGTTTGCCTGAGTTGGTCAACGACGCCAATAGCCGCTTGCAAAGCACCTTTCCGCAATCTGGTCTACGCTTTGCCGCAGAGAATTACCGGCGCGGCATTTTCACCAGTCGTGTGGATGTTGTGCTGCAGTCCGATGGCACTACCGGCGACAATAAGCTATTGAAACCGGGCGAGGATGTGCGCGTCAATGAAAAGGTCGATCATGGCCCCTTTCCCTTTGCCCAGCTGAAAAAAGGCGTGTTTATTCCCAGCATGGCCTCGGTGCATAGCGTGCTGGCAAAAACCGCCAAAACTCAGCCGCTGTTCGACGCCGCCAAAGCGGGCGTACCGCTGGTGGCGGAAACCCGCGTCGGCTATAGCGGCAACACGGTATCCAAAATTTCCGTGGCGGCGATGGATTTCCAAAATGATCAAACGGTGATCCGCGCCAGCGGCGGGACCTTCGATGTCGCCGCCGATAGCGATGGCGATAAATTGAAGGTAACCGGCGGCATTGATAGCCTGGTGATGGGCGGACTTAACCAGTGGCAACAGCGCGAACAGCTGACGCTACAGGATTTCAGCGTTGACAACGATACCCACAATGGCAAACAGGGATACAGCATCGGCGATAATACGCTTAAGGCGCGCACGCTGATGTACAACCTGGACGGCAAGGACATTTTAAGCATCGACTCGCTCTCCCAGGTGACCCATGCTACAGAAGATGACGATAAGCTGTCGGTTCAGGTCAATTATGCCCTGGACGCACTGCATATTCAGGGGCAAAACTTCGGCGCCGGCAAGCTGAATATCAGTTTGTCCAATTTGGATGGTAAAGCGATCGAAGCGTTCAGCGATAATTATCATCAGCAGGTCGCGCAAATCATGCAGCAGACGGGGGCGGTGGATCCGCAACAGCAGCAGGCGCAAATCACCCGGGCCTTTTTGCAGCAGTTGCCTACCGCGCTGAAAGGCAGCCCCTACCTGACTATCGCCCCGCTGAGTTGGAAAAATACCAAAGGAGAAAGCATTTTCACCCTGACGCTCAATCTTAATGATCCGGCGGCGGCGCAGGAATCAGCCTTGATGCCGGATCAGCAGTGGGCCAGATTCGTCAACAAATTGGATGCCAAACTGACCGTTCCGCTGGATATGGCCACCGAAAACACCGCGCAATTCGCCCGTCTGCAGGGGTACAATGAGAAAGATGCCGACCTGCTTGCTAAGCAGCAGGTTCAAGGTTTGGCCGCCATGGGGCAGATGTTAAAATTGACCACGGTGGCGGATAATACCCTGACCAGCAGTTTCCATTATGTCGACAACCAAATCAATTTGAACGGCCAGAAGATTTCCATTCAAAACTTCCTGGGCGTCTTCGGGGTGCCCGAGGGCGCGCCGCAGCCGGCTGAGCCGCCGGCGGTGCCGCATCCCTGAATCTCCCGGTCTGTCCTTGCGCTCCTGCCCCTGAGCCGGGGGTGTTTTTTCTCACCCGCCCGGACGTCGCTACGGGCCGGTCAATGTTATAATCATCCTATCAATGTCACCTGAAAGAGTTATCCCCCATGATTAATACTTCCCTGCCGCTGACGGATTTGCACCGTCATCTGGACGGCAATATTCGCCCGCAGACGATCCTGGATCTCGGTCGTGAATTTGGCGTCGCCCTGCCCGCGACAACGCTTGAGGCCTTACGTCCGTATCTACAGGTCACCGCCACCGAGCCGGATCTGGTCAGCTTTTTGCAGAAGCTGGATTTTGGCGTGTCGGTGCTGGGATCATTAGAGGCCTGTCAGCGCGTGGCGCTGGAAAATGTCGCCGATGCCGTGGCGGCCGGTCTGGATTATGCCGAGCTGCGTTTCTCGCCTTATTATATGGCAATGAGTCACCGCTTACCGCTACAGGGGGTGGTAGAAGCGGTGATCGACGGCGTGCACCGCGCGAGCCGCGACAGCGGATTGACCGTGCGCCTCATCGGCATTATGAGCCGCACCTTCGGCGAAGACGCCTGCTGGCAGGAGCTCGAAGCGTTTCTGGCCTGCCGCGATGGCATTACCGCGCTGGATCTGGCCGGCGATGAGCTGGGCTATCCCGGCAGCGAATTCCTCAGCCATTTCGCCCGCGCCCGCGATGCCGGCCTGCGTATCACCGTGCACGCCGGCGAGGCCGCCGGACCGGAAAGTATTTGGCAGGCCATTTCGGAGCTCGGCGCCGAACGCATTGGTCATGGGGTGAAAGCCATAGAAGATCCCAAGCTGATGGATTTCCTCGCCGACCACGCCATCGGCATTGAGAGCTGCCTGACCTCCAATATCCAGACCAGTACCGTGCGTGATTTGGCCCATCATCCGCTGAAACGCTTCCTCGATCACGGTATCCTGGCGACGCTCAATTCTGACGATCCGGCGGTACAGGGCATCGATATTGGACATGAATATTGCCAGGCGGCGCCGGCGGCCGGCTTAAGCAGGCAAGATATTACCCGCGCCCAACAAAACGGCCTGACCATCGCTTTTTTAAGCGAAGCGGAAAAACAGGCGCTGCGGGCAAACGTGCTAGCCCGCTAACGCCAATGAGCGCCCATAGTGACACCGTCACTGGCGCATTCCCCCGCCATCATGTGCCGCACCGGCCTACCACAGGGCCCGGGTGATGAACAGCGCAAGCACCTCGGCATTCAACCGTTTTACCGACACCGTGTCCCGCTTCGCCTTCGGTTAAACTCTGTCTACCAGTTCCATAATAATTTGGCTAAACGAGTCGGCATTTTGCATTAGAAACCGCCCCCGCACCTGGGGATAATAATTATACAGCATCCGAGCCAGCGGTTTTTCCTTGAACGGCGGCAACGTCACCTTCAGGGTTTTCGCCATATCGATAATCCCTTTGGCCTCTTTTTTCGCTATATCGCCTCTCGACAGTCTATCCAGTTCTTCATTAAGCGGTCGTTTGCCTTCCAGGCTGTCGAGGTAAAAATAATCCTCCGTTTTTACCGCATTGTGCGACGCTTCGTGAAGAAACGTTGCGACATTATCATTGAATTTGTAGTGGCTACAAAGAAAACGGCATTTGATGTTGCTACGTTTGTTATATTGATAGGCGCCGCTTTTTTAAGTTAATGAATATTCGTTTGAGCGGATCTTGGCGATAGACTTCCCCTACCAAATTATGATTATCATGGTCAACCAGCCAAATGCGGCTGCAGTTATCGCTGATATGCCGCGAGAGTTCATTACCCGTGTCCTCGATATTGCGCAGCAAAGTGGCCAGGAGCGCCTCAGCTTCATCGGAATTGGGCTCTACCGTGAAAATCTCATGAAAGCGTTGCATTAGCGGGTGCTCCACGTTGCCCTTCATCAGTTCGTGTTTTACCTGGCTGATATACCGATGCGCCGTGATAACGCCATCCCTCAGTTCGCGGGCAGCACCGGTATATTTACCCGCCAGCGCCAATTCGCCCTCGTCCAAGCCATAAAGCAAAATCGATTTAATGTTATCTCTGAGATTACTATCCACCTCCAACACCTGGCGGTAGTCATCGAACTCATCGGTTCGAAACCCTTCCCGATAACGAATTTTCTGACTTTGCTGCAGGAAACTGTTCTGAAAATGACGCTGTGCTTCCCGTACCGCCTTGACGTAATTGATCTCGAAGCCGCTTGAACTGACATAGCCTTTTTCATCGGGCACCAAGACAAAACGCTGCGCCAGACGATCGAAGCGACACAGGATCTTATCCGTTTCTTCCGGCCCCAGCATATAGATGTGCGGCAGTAACGGGTGTTTATCGATTTTAATCGCCTGCTTGCCCGACAGCAGATAACGCGTACCCTCACGGGATCGCGCGATGCCCTGGCTATTGGGCGGCGTGAGCGTTGGAATATCGATATGGGGATCAGTCAAGGTTTTCTTCATGGCCTTGCGTAACCGCGGCGAAACAAAGCGCTGCGAGCGGAAGCCTGCTGCGCTTTGCTGTTGATGCGGCTTCACTTTCAAACCCAAGCGCCATTGATTCTCGGCATCGAGATGAACCGGATAACCGGCTTTGCCCGGCTTGGCAATATCATAAGCTTCGTAATAAAGATGGCGAGCGTGTTGTCGTATTGGTAAATAATGATCCGCAATTTTGATGCAAGGTTGACTACCCTGGCCGTCGACCAGCGTGACGTCATACAGGCTGGCGCCCTGTGCCTCCGGCGCTATCGGCCTGACCGACTTAACGCTGAGCGCAAGCTGCCTGATGATACGCTCCTGGACGCCATAGCGCTGACCTGGCGCATACGCCACCGGGGGGCCTGCGTATCGGTCGTCTCCTACCGCTCCGCCAAGGTGTCGTAACGCACCTCTCGCTCCTCGCCATGGCGCCGGGCGTAAAACCGTCCCTGTCGATAGGTCATTCGCCACATATCACCATCCAGCTTGGTGGTAAGGCTATCACCAGACACGAAGGTGTTCTTGGGCAATGTCAGCGTCTGGTCGATGGGGACACCGCGGGGATCTTTCGGCGAGGCCGCGACGATGGACTTGGCCAGCAACAAGACCTGATTATTGACTTCATTTACCGCGTCGACATCCACGGGTTCGCCGTCAAGCTCGTCCGCCAGCATTTTTAGCAGCGGTCCGCCGAGGTTTTGCGCGATCACCAGAGGTTGCGATCCTGGCAGTAGCGCGACCACCGCGGAAATTACCGCATCTACTTTGTTGGTAATGTTGGCAAGCCTTGCAACTTCCCCTTCGGTGGGACAGCGTCCAACATGCTGATAGAAATAAATAATCTGCGACTCTTCCGCCAGGGCCGATACCGGGTTTTTTAAGGTTTTACCTATTTGGCGCAATATGTCGGCAACCGTCAGGGTTTGCCGTTGCTCAAAACAGGAAAAATCCAACTTAACCTTCTTCACCTCATCCGGTATCGGAGCTACCGTGGTGGTGGATGGCGGTTCTGCCACATAGGCGTCGGTATGGGGCAGCGCCTGCGATCCGTCGGTGTCAGGGGGTAGCCTCGCCTTCATGGCGCAGGGTAACGGTCGGGCAATTGACCCAGCGGCCGCGGGGGTTGCAGGCGCTGAGTACTGATTTTCGGCCACGACGCGGGGAGGTGTCGGAGAGGCGTCTTCGACCGCAGCGGTAGGGGGCGATGAATACGCTTCAGCGGCCGCGGGAGGAGCATACGCTGAATACGGCCTTGCACCCACGGCAGGCGGATATGGCCCTGCGCCCAAGACAGGTGGGTGCATGGAATATGGCCTAGCGGCCGTAGCGGGATGGGGGGTATCACCCGCGTAGCGCAATGCAACCGGTCGTGCCCCGTCGCTATCAAAGCCGCCAGAGGTCCACAGCCATTGATAAGCGCGCCACGCGCCGACCATACATGCGCTGCTGAACATCAGCCCCCCCATTACCAGCGCCCTTTTTGAGGTCAAGCGCCAGCAGGAAAGCGGCGTCGCTTCCCTCTTCTCCTGCTGATACCGAACCTGCTCCAGCAGCGTTTCACCGCGCGACATGACCGCGCGCAACGCCGCGTCGTGTTCCCACGGCAGGACTGCCCCGGCATCGGCAACGAACCACGACGCGGCATCGGTTGTCGGGTGTCGGCGGCAACAGTCTCAAAGCTTCAGACGTATTGGCGATGGGCTTGAGGCGATGGATCCCGGCGTCAGCGCCGGCGTGTAACGCAGCCTGAGGACAAGGTTTTTGCTGCGGGTATGCCGCGGCGGCAATGTTGAGTCTCTTTGCGGGCATGGCCTGGGAAATGAGGATGATCATTTTTCCACAAGGTTAGCAGGGTATTTTCCACTTGCACGGCGCAGCCGTTTCTTTTCGCCCAAATACTGTTTGACCAACGGTCACATCACCAACGGCACGTGACAAGGCAGCGCACAACACGCCCAAACGCCGCTATCGTCACTGGTGCTGCTATCGCATCGACACCCTGTCGCGACGTCGGCCTTCGGCACCGTGAGGGAAATAGACGGTTAAGAAGCTGACTGAAATGTGGCCTTGGCGCACTCACGGCGTTGAGACGCCACCTCTACCGCCGCCTGTGTCAACTCGCCCGTCGTGGCACCGCCGCCCGACCGACTATTCACTGTTGAGTGCCTCCACCGGATTCAAACAGGCGGCATTGCGCGCAGGCCAATAGCCAAACACCATGCCGATAGCACAGGCGCACAGGAACGCGCCGGAAACCGCCGGCCAGGAAGTGACCATCGGGAAAATATCGCCCGACAGCGCGCTGAACAATGCGCCACCGCTCAGGGCTAGCAGGACACCCACCACGCCTCCCGTCAGGCAAACCAGCACTGCCTCGATAAGAAATTGCTGCATGATGTCACCGCGCCGGGCGCCTACCGCCATCCTCACGCCGATTTCGTGGGTACGCTCGGTGACCGATACCAACATGATATTCATGACGCCAAGACTACCGATAAACAACGCGATTACCGCAACCATCGCAATCAGCACGCTGAACGTCGTAGACGTTTTCATCACCGAACGACGGATCTTGTCATCGTTGAACAACATGTAATCCTTGACGCCATGACGCTGCAGCATCAGTTGCTCAATGGCGCGTTCCGCCACCGCATTATCAATATCGGCCCTGGTACGCACCACGATGCCGTTGACGTGCTGCTGCCCCATAAGCCGATGCAAGACAGTGGTATATGGCAACTAGATATGGATGCGGTCAGAGCGATATCCCGTCACGTTGGTATCGGCGGCCGCAACGCCGACGACCCGCACCGCCATGGTATTTAGCAGGAGGATCTGACCGAGCGGCGATTGCCCGGTGGCGGCAAACAAGGTACGACGAGCGTTGTCGTCGATAATGGCGTCCGTGGTCGCCTGCGCCACCTGCTGAGCGGTAAATGGCCGTCCTGCAGCCAGCGCAAGACCCCTCACGAGAAAATAGCTTTCCCCCACGCCGATAACATCCACGTTAGCGGCCTTATTGCGATAACGCAGGGGCGCCGAGGTCCCCAACTCCGGCGACACGCTGTCGACATAACCTTGCCGGGCCAGCGCCGCGGCATCAGCCGGTACCAGCGTGCGAATGGCGCCCGCAAACTCATCGAAAAAGTCTTTGCCGGGATAAATGCTGATAACATTGGTACCAAGAAAATTAATGCGGCGCAGCGTTTGCTCCCGCGCACCTTCCACCAACCCCACCACCGTGACCACGGCGGCGATACCGAACACGATACCAGCCATGGTCAATAGGGTACGCATGCGGTGAGCATTCATCGCTTTCAGCGCCATATGCAGCGACTCGCGCACTCTGTCGGCAAACTGCGCGCCGGGGATGCGCCGCGCTCGTCGGCAGCGGTGGCGCCAGCGGCGTGTGATCGGTACGCGTGTCCGCGACAATGCGGCCATCGTGAATCTCGATAATGCGGCGGGCATGGCGGGCCACCGCCATATCGTGGGTCACGATAACCAGCGTATGCCCCTGTCGGTTCAGCTCCGTAAGTATTGCTAACAATTCCTTGCCGGACGCGGAGTCCAACGCCACCGTCGGTTCGTCCGCAAGAATGATTTCGCCGCCGTTCATCAGCGCGCGGGCGATACTCACCCGCTGTTGCTGACCGCCCGACAGCTGCGCCTGGCGATGATGATGCTTACCCGCCAGCCCCAGCCTATCCAGTAGTGCCGCCGCTCGCCGCCGCCGTTCCTGACGCGGGCGGTTGGCGTATACCGCCGGGATCTCGACATTGCCCACTGCGCTGAGCTCAGGCATGAGATGATAGCGCTGGAAGATAAAGCCGATATGCTCACGGCGCAGCGCCGCCAGCGCATCAGGGGTGAGCTGGGCGACATCACGACCGCGAATGCGGTATTCACCGCCGCTGGGCCTGTCTAGGCAGCCCAGAATATTCATTAAGGTCGATTTTCCCGATCCTGAGGACCCGATGATCGCCACCATTTCGCCGGAATCAATACGCAGATGAATATCGTTCAACACGTTGACTGTCGCATCGCCCTGGCAATAGCTTCGGCTGACCCCCTGCAGTTCAATTAAAGGCGTCGTCATCACGCCACCATGGCCGGCGGTTCATCCTGGGCCAGGATCACCTGCTCACCCGCCTGCAGACCTGACAGCACCTGAAGCCTATAGCGCCACTTGCCTTCCGAACGGGCCAGCGCCGCCGCGGGGATCAGCAACGTATTTTTAACGTCATGTACAATAAGCGACACCTGAGCGGTCATATCGATACGCAGCCGGTTATCGGGATTGGGGACATCAAACAGCGCATTATAGTAAACGGCGGCGTTACTGGTGCTGTCGGAGCGGGTCGTATCCTCCTCCTTATTCAAGCTCTCCGGCGCCTGTTCGATGGCGCGCAGACGGGCGTGATAGGGATGGTCAGGCTCGGCGAAGATGGTGAAAAACAGCGGTTGGTTCGTGGCGATGCGGGTAATGTCGGCCTCGGAAATCTGCGTTTTGACCGTCATGGTATCCAGTTGGGCAAGTTTTACGATAATTGGCGCTCTTTGCACCGCGTTGACCGTCTGGCCTTCTCGGGCGATAACCGCCACCGGCGCACTCACGCGGGTGTAGTTTAGATTAACCTTTTCTTTTTCCACCTTTATGCTGGCCTGCTCGATTTGAGCATCCAGTTCATCAATGCCTGCGCGCACCGTCGCCAGGTACGCCTCCGCCTCTTCATAGGCTTTACGGGAGCTGGCATCATTGCGCCACAGGCGCTACTGGCGCTGATAAGCCAGCGAGGATTTTTTCAACGCGGCGACTTTGGCAGCGCGCTGTGCTTTGAAGACCTGTAATGCCGCCTGGGCGATCCTGAGCTCGTTAATCTGATTGGAGTCGTCGATTTCGGCAATCAGTTGGCCCTTCTCCACCCGATCGCCGTTGGCAACATGCAGCGCGGTAATTTGGCCAGACACCTGAGCGCCGACGCTGACGCTTTTTACCGCTTCGAGCTTGCCGGTGGCCTGCACCAACACCTGCAAATCGTCGCGGCGAACCGGCGCGGTAAGATAATCTGCGCGCAGGGTATGCAGTATCAGCCACGCCGCCGCCGTCACTGCCGGTAGCACCGTACCGGCAATCACCAACAACGCGCGCCGTGAAACCCTCGACCATAACGGCATTAGTCTGTTCCCGCCATCATGCCGGTGCGCGCGGCATGATGGCCCGCCCCAATCTGCACGCCATACCGCGTAATGACGCCTGCTGGCGCTTTTTGCACGCCATGTACGCCACAAACGATTCCATCCCTGCGCCGCACTCTGCTGATATCCTTGGCGGTTATCGTTCGAGTCGACGCCTGCCGGACCAGCGGGCCCGGGACGGCCGCCAGCAGCGCCCCCCCACCGCCGGCCTATGATGAATATTTACCGGCTCCCCGATGCGGGTCGCCGACGTCCCGGCGCGCGGGGGGGTGACGGACAACCAGACTGGCCGAAACCGGCCACGAAATAAGCCCTGAGTTCCGGCCAGGAAAATAACCTCTCATAAAAAACCTGCATATTAAGCCAGACGTTCCCTGGACCGACAGTGTCCTATGCTGGCACGGCACGCACGGTGGCGGAAAAGGCGTCAGGGAAAATAGGCTGAACGATAACACCAACGATCGGGTATTCTGCCACATTTCCCTTCCGGCAGACTAAACGCGGGCTGAACAAAGCCGGCAATGTCAAGCGGCGTTAATTATCGGCCACCTTCCGGGCGGCAGGTTATTAAATAATGTGGGTAAATATTTTATAGTATGTTGTAACTAAACATGGGGGCCCCCACTACGGGAACGTTATTACCCGCAGCGCTACTGCCGCCGGGATCCCGCCTGACTAGGCCGAATCCCGCGCCGATACCCCCCACCGCGCGCCTGAACCGTCTACCTAAACGCAACTTTCAGTGCGATATTTTCGTGGTATCGACCTTAAGGTAAGCCGGTGCAATTAATGATTTTTACCGGCTTATCCATGCCAAATACGATCACCCGTCTATTTTCACTCAGGTGATAACTTTCCTTTATCTCAATATTCCTCTACTCGTTTAAGAGTCAGTATCATGCAAAAGAATAACCGGCCGCTGGCGCAGCGTGTCGGGTACCTTCATATTATCAGTAATGTCGATTGACAAAATTCCCGGCAACTCATTTAATCTAGCAGCATTTGCCTTATAGCCTCTTTTCCCATGAAAAAGATGAATCTAAACAGATTATAATAGACAGGAGTAACTCTCATGGAATATTTATTGCCCCTATCACTTGCCGCCATTGTTTTTAATTTTCGCGCGGCGTTGGTGCTTTTGGCTCTGGCTCTGGCGGCGGTCTTTTGGCAGGGTTATGTTGCCGTACCGGCTATCCTTTTTCTCACGCTGGCGGGCTTGATTGCCCTGCTGCGTTGGCGTTATCAAAGCCGCAAAGGGGTCGCCATCACCTGCGAGGGAGTGCTGGTTATTGCCAGTGTGATGTTATTTATGCATTGGGTGCCGGGATTCAGCACGCCCAAAATTCTTGACCAGGTTCAGGCCGGGCCGCACAGTCAGCCGTTCACCCTCTATTACGGTCTGGATAAGGCGCTGATACCCTTCTTGTTGCTGGGCGCTCTACCATCGCTATTCGCGACCTCGGCGCAGGCCAACGTCGCGCCATGGCGATGGGGGGTATTGCTGCTTTGTGTTCCTGGCCTGTTGCTGTTAGCCGTGGCGCTGGGCGGTCTTGCGCCGGAATTGCATGCGCCGGTGTGGCTCGGCAATTTCATGTTGGCAAACCTGTTTTTTGTCTCGCTGGCGGAAGAAGCGCTATTTCGTGGTTACATTCAACGCCGGCTGGGACAGTTTACCGGTGGCCTGCCCGCCTTATTGATCACCGCGCTTTTGTTTGGCTTGGCGCATCTCCAGTCCGGAATGCTAATGGTGATTTTTGCCGGACTGGCGGGCTTTGTATACGGCCTGGAAATGGAGCGGTAAGTTGTGGCTGGCGGCGGCGGTCCATTTTGCCCTGAATATGTGTCATCTGCTGTTTTTCACTTACCCTGCGTGGCGGCGTTAGATTGCCTGGGTTAACAGCTTGGGCTTGCGGCAGGGAGTTTGACCGGCGCGCATAAGCCAAACTTGCGGGTGATAAGCTCCGGCTTGACCGTGCAAGCAGGCTGGTAGACAACGGCAGGAGTGTAAATGCGCAAGTAGCAAGACCGCGAGTGGCGCCAGCCGAGGCGTTACAGGCAAACAATTTACTGCGTCGGTTACCGCCTTCTGAAGCAGGCCGGCGGTAAAAGATGTCGGTGAACACCTGCAAACAGGCAAACAACCCAGGGCGGCGGTCGATACGTCAAGCACAACGCTGGGGCGCCGCGCAAGGCGGCAGCCCGGCCCATCAGGGCCGATGACCCGCATCCGGCGCCTCGGCCGCCGATGCGGATTGTTTACGGGCATAACGCTGGGCGAGAACCGCACACACCATTAATTGCACCTGATGGAAAATCATCAGCGGCAAGACCAGCGTCCCCACCATGGCAGCGGGAAACAGGACATTGGCCATAGGGATGCCGTTGGCGAGACTTTTTTTCGAGCCGCAAAACACGATAGTAATCTCATCCGGGGTATCGAACCCCATCCAACGGGCAGCAAAGGTATTGGCGATCAACACCGATGCCAGCAACACCAGCGAGAACACCAGAATCGCCACCAGCGTCCAGCCGGTGATTTGTTGCCAGATGCCCTCCACTACCGCCGCGCTAAAGGCAACGTACACTACCAGCAAAATGGATGACCGGTCAGTCATATTCACCAGCGTTTTATGCCGTGCCACCCAGCCGCCAATTAGCGGCCGTGACAGGTGGCCGATAATAAAAGGCACCATCAGCTGCAAAATAATCGAGCCGATGGCGTGCAGCGTATCATGACCGCCCGCCGCCCCCTCTTGAGTGTGCATCAGCAGCCCGACCAGCACCGGCGATAAAAATACGCCAAGAATGCTGGAAGCCGAGGCGCTACAAATCGCGGCGGCGACATTTCCGCCCGCCACGGAGGTGAATGCAATAGCCGACTGTACCGTTGCCGGCAGCGCACACAGGTAGAGAAACCCCATATACACACTGTTTGACAGTAAGGTGGGCACAAAGACTTTCATCGCCAGACCCAGCAGCGGAAATAAGGCAAAGGTGCTAAGAAACACCACTACATGCAATTTCCAATGGCCGACACCACACAGAATAGCTTCCCTGGATAATTTGGCGCCGTGCATAAAAAACAGCAATGCGATGGCGGCGGTGGTCAAATTTTCAAAGATGACCCGGGCGATGCCGCGACAGGGAAAAAATGACGCCAGCGCCACCACGCAAATCAACACCAACAAAAACTTATCAATACGCAAACGTTGCAACCAGGACATAGAGACAGCCTTTCCCTCATTGATCATGACATCTGAAAACGCGTGTTACTTACCTCGACCGCTGGCGTGGTCAGCCGTTTTTCACCGGTAACGTTTTACGTTGTTCGGCGCTTTCGATGCCTTGCTCGATGATTTCCATCACCCGAATGGCGTCTTCGGCCGGCACGGGATTCGGCGCCGCGCCGTTAACGGCCGCGTGAATACCCTGATAATGGGCGAGATAGTTTCCCGCAAGCGTAGGCTGTGCCGCCGCCCGACGCCCGCCCTCCTCGACAAGCGTAAGCACGCCGTCCTGCTTATCGGCGCCCCAGCCGGGGCCGCCCGGCCGCTCGCCCGCTTTCAAACTGTCTTCCTGACTGTCCAGGCCGTACTTGATATAGCTACCGCGGGTGCCGTGCACCTCAAAACGCGGCGTCGGCGCCGCGGCCAGCATGCTACCGTGCAATATCACCCGGCGCTGCGGGTATATCAGCACCGCGTGAAAATAGTCGGTAGTTCGCGCGCCGGGACGTAACTGCGCCAGATCGACGTTGACCGCCACCGGCATACCGAACAGCACCAGCGCCTGATCAATCAAATGCGCGCCCAAATCATACCAGATGCCGCTACCGGCGCCGGGGCGCTCGCGCCAGCGATCCATTACTTCCAACCGGAAACGATCGTAATGGGAGGCCAAATACCCGATCTCCCCCAGGGTCCAGGCGTTAACCAGTTGCTGGAGCGTCAGGAAATCGCTGTCCCAGCGACGATTATGGAACACCGACAATACCCGCTTGCGCGCGCTCGCTCGCTAGCTGATTTAATTCCTGCGCCTGGGATAGCGTTACGGTGAATGGCTTATCCACCACCACATGTTTATCGGCTTGTAATGCCTCGCGGGCCAACGGAAAATGCGTGTCGTTGGGGGTAGTAATGACTATCAGGTCAACATCGTCACGATGAATTAACTGCTGCGGATCAGCAACCACCGTGACCTGCGGCCAGTCGGCGTGCACCTTGCCGGCATCGCTGGAAGAGACCGCCGTCAGGGTCAGTCCCGGCGTGGCGTTGATTAAGGGGGCGTGGAAGGTTTTACTGGCGAAACCATAGCCAATGATTCCGATGCGAAGCGTGTCAGCCATAGGTTGTCCTCGATTGACTTTGACGCCGCCGGCGGCAATGCCCCGGCGGCGTTAAGTTTACCAAACAACAATATCAATAAATTAGCCGCTCACGATAGCCTTTTCGTTTCTGGCGGACCAATTGACCGCCTGCTGGAGATCTTTCACCGGGTAGTTGATTTCACTGCTCTTGCGCCGGAAGTCGCTTGGGCTGATGCCTACTCGCTTGCGAAACACCCGGGAAAAGTACAGCTGATCGTCATAGCCCACCACGCGGCCAATGGTGGCGATCGACTCTTGCGTGGTTTGCAGCAGCAGTTTGGCGCTGATCACGCGCTGATCCTCACGCCAGCGTAATATGTTGATACCCACCTGTTGCCGTAACAGATGCGCCAGGCGCGACGGCGACAGGCAGACGTGGCGGGCGACTTCGTCGATGCGCAATTCACCCGACAGATGTGCCGTGATAAATTGGCATGCTTCGATGATGCGAGGATCCATAATTTTACTCGGGCTTTGCGGATCTTCTTCCATGGCGCGCAGCCGCCGCTCGAGCAAATTCATGCCCAGCTCTTCGGCGAAGCGCCGGCCCGAGCGCTGCGTTTGCTCGATGTTGGCGAGCAGGCGATCGAATTCCGTGACCAGCGCCTCGCTGCCCAGCCGCAGCCGGCCGATGTCGCGCATTTTGCTGTGCCATTCCAGCCAGTCTGCCCAGTAAGCACGCGGCCGGAAGTAAACCCAGCGGTGATACCAGCAATCCGCGTCGGGCGAGCGGCCATAATAGTGGGCGGATTTCGGCGGGAATAACAGCAAATCGCAGGGGGTACAAATAAAGGCCTGGTCCCCCTCTAATATCCGGCCCTGCCCTTTGATAGTCAAATTGAGTATATAGCCCTTCATCCCCTCAGGACGGTCAATATAAAAGTCCAGCGAACCGTTAGCGATAATAGGCGTCAGGCCGGCAACCAGATAAGCATTGAACGCATAACCCGGTAACAGCGGGTTCGACTGCGTTTCATGATTGATACGATGATACATCTTTCCTCCCGACGCGTTATACCGGCCCGATACAGCGTGCGTTTGGCTTTTTGTTTATAGCGGTCGAATATCACCGCCGCCAACAGTATGACCACGCGCACCACATATTGAGAAAATGGCGAGATATTTAGCAGGTTCATGGCGTTTTCCACCGTACCGAGGATCAGTACCCCTGCCACAACATAAGAGATTTTACCGATACCGCCCTTGAGCGAGACGCCCCCCAACACACAAGCGGAGATGACGATAAGCTCATAGCCGAGCGAGGTCATCGGCTGGCCGCTGGTCATCCTTGAGGCCAGAATAATGCCCGCCACCGCCGACACCAACCCTGAAAGCACAAAGATAATAATTTTGGTGCGCACCACCGGCACGCCCGCCAGCCGGGCAGCCTCTTCGTTGCCGCCAATAGACAGCGTGTTGCGCCAGAAGGTGGTTTTGTTGAGCAGAAAACCGAACAGGATCATACACAGCACGGTTATCCAGATGGGTGCCGGCAGCCCCAGCCAGTTGGCATAACCCAGCACAAAAAAACGCTCGTCCTCAATGCCGACCGCCTTACCGTCGGAAATGATGTAAGCCAGGCCCCGGACAATCTGCATCGTCGCCAGCGTGGTGATAATGGCGTTGATTTTCAGCCAGGCGATCACCACACCGTTCACCAGGCCGGAAATCACCCCCAGCAGCAAACCGGCGGCCACCCCTATCCAGAGGCTCTCGGTGATATTAATCACCACCGCGGCGGTCACGCCCGAACAGGCAATCACCGACGCCACCGAGAGATCGAAATCACCTGAGGCTAAACAAAACAGCATGCCGCAGGCCACAATGATTTATCCCCCTGAAACACCAGACAGTAGCTGTATCTCCAGATAAGAGATAGGCTTGAATATATGTCTAACACTAACGCCAATTTTGATATGACCGGGATCCTGTTAGGTCAAGAAGTCCGTAAACGTAAAACTCCTCAGGAAAAAATGGCCATTATTCAGCAGACGATGGAGCCCGGCATGAATGTCTCCCATCTCGCACGACTGCACGGTATCCAGCCCAGCCTGCTGTTTAAGTGGAAAAGCAATATCAGGAAGGCAGCCTCACCGCCGTGGCTGCCGGGGAGGACGTTGTTCCTGCCTCTGAGCTTGCAGCTGCATTGAAGCAGGTCCGGGAGCTCCAGCGCCTTCTGGGATCCTAAAAGAAGCCGTGGAGTACGGCCAGTCACGAAAATGGATAGCGCACGCGCCCTTGTTGCCAAAGGCCGGGGAATAGCACAGGTCAGCCGCGCCATGAGCGGGTCGCGTGCGCCGCTGTCACTGCGGATTAAGCGTTCTGCCGACTGGCAGGACAGGCGCTGTAACCGGCGTAATGACGAAGCAGACGCTGAAATACTGTCGGACATCCTCGACATCATCAGCGATATGCCCAGCTACGGCTATCGGCGGGTGTGGGGCATCCTGCGTAAACAACATCGCGCAGAGGGACTGACGCCGGTAAATGCGAAACGACTTTACAGGATCATGTGTGAGCATAACCTGCTGTTATTACATTGAAAACCAGAGCGGCCGAGGCGTGAGCATAAGGGCAGGATCGCGGTGGCAGAAAGCGATATTCGCTGGTGTTCAGATGGCTTCGAGTTCGGCTGCGACAACGGTGAAAAACTGCGGGTCACCTTCGCACTGGACTGCTGCGACAGAGATGCCATAGACTGGGCTGCGAGCACTGGAGGCTACGACAGTTCGACCGTGCAGGATGTGATGCTGAGGTCGGTAGAAAAGCGCTTCGGCGACAGGTTACCCGATACAGCGGTGCAGTGGTTGACGGACAACGGTTCAGCGTATACCGCGCATGAAACGCAGAGGTTCGCCAGAGAACTGGATCTGGAGCCCTGCACAACAGCGGTGAGCAGCCCGCAGAGAATGGCCGAACGGTTCGTGAAGACGATGAAGGAAGACTATATCGAGTTCATGCCAAAACCGGATGCGAGAACAGCCCTGCGAAACCTTGCAGCAGCGTTCACGCATTACAATGAAAACCATCCGCACAGCGCGCTGGGATATCACTCTCCGAGAGAATACCGGCGGCAGCGTGCTTCGTTAACTTAAGATACAAAAGCTGTACGGAGATGGCGGGGCAAGATCAGCCGCAGCGCGCCGTTATCCATTGCGGCAGGAACTTCTGGACAGCCCAGCCGCACAGAATATACTACGATGCTTATATTCCCTTCCCTGAAAGCGCGACATGACTGCCCACGATTATTTGCTGAAGTTTCGTAAGGTCAACACAACTGAAAGTCTGGAAAAGCTATTTGATCATTTAAATTATTCTCTGACCGATGATGATGAAATTATCAACATGTATCGGGCTGCGGATCACCGTCGCGCTGAATTAGCCGCCGGTGGTCGCTTGTTTGATCTCGGGCAGGTACCGAGAGCGGTTTGGCGGTACGTGGTGTGACAGCGCCTTCCTCCACGCTCGCCCCGCGTCCCATCGGGGGCTGGCTCTGGGCGGTCATCGCCTGGCTGGGTATGACGCTTTTAAGCGCCACGGCCATATTGCTGGCGTATCTCTGGTTTTTGATTAAAGCACGGCGGTCCTCTGACGCCGGCCGGCATCGCTAGCCTGCTGACCTCCGGCGCCATGTGGCTGTTCACCTTCTCGCTATTGCGTTTGCTGTTTCGTCGTTCCAGGCGATTTCCCCGCCTGCTTGTCTTGTGGCTGCTGGTCGGTGTGCTGCTGGGGATCAAAACCTTCGCCTTCGCCCCGGTTAGCGACAATCTGGCGCTACGGGTGCTATTCCCCCCCGTCTTGGCCGCAGCGCTACTGGTGCCTTATATCAAGCGTTCCCAGCGCGTGCGTCAAACCTTTATCCTGCCCTGAGTCGACGGCGGGTTTTGTTCCCGTGAATGCTGCGGGGCGAAAGCCGCGTTGTTCGGCGCAACGCGGGTTATCCCGCGCGCGCTCATCGTTAGCGCGACCGGCATGCTCGTGTCTGCGCATGGAAATTGTCTACGCGTGCGCGAATGGGTTGTCGAACGCCCGCCGATGCCGGATAATGCCCGTTGTTTCTTGTGTAGGTATGGCAATGAATGGTTACCTGATGCTGTTCATCGGCACCGTGCTGGTGAATAACTTTGTGTTGGTCAAATTCCTCGGGCTGTGCCCCTTTATGGGCGTCTCTAAAAAAGTGGAGACCGCCCTGGGTATGGGTATGGCCACGACTTTTGTCATGACGCTGGCGTCTATTTGCGCCTGTCTTATCAATGATTTTATTCTGCTGCCGCTGAACATTCCCTATCTGAGAACGCTGGCGTTTATTTTTATTATCGCGGTGGTGGTGCAGTTCACCGAGCTGGTGGTGCGTAAAACCAGTCCGGCGCTCTATCGCCTGCTGGGCATCTTTTTGCCGCTGATTACCACTAACTGCGCCGTGTTGGGCGTAGCGCTGCTGAATGTGAATGAAAACCATAATTTCCTGCAGTCCGCGCTGTACGGCTTCAGTGCCGCCGTCGGCTTCTCACTGGTGATGGTATTATTCGCCGCGATTCGCGAACGGCTGGCGGTGGCGGATGTCCCGGCGCCCTTTAAGGGCTCGTCCATCGCGCTCATAACAGCCGGGTTGATGTCGCTGGCCTTTATGGGCTTTACCGGGCTGGTGAAGGTCTGATGCTGACGTTATGGCTGGCCGTCGCCGCCCTCAGCGCTCTGGCATTGCTGGCCGGCGCGTTGCTAGGCTTTGCCGCCCGCCGTTTTCAGGTAGACGCGGATCCGGTAGCCGAGCGCATTGATGCCCTGCTGCAGCAAAGCCAATGCGCTCAATGCGGCTACCCTGGCTGCCGTCCTTATGCCGAAGCGGTCGCCGGCGGCGCCCAGATTAATAAATGTGTGCCGGGCGGCGAGGCGGTAATGTTGAAAATCGCCGCCCAGCTCAGCGTCGATCCCCAGCCGATGGAAGGCAATGCCGCCGCAAAACCCGAAACGCGCGTAGCCTGGATAGACGAAGGCAACTGTATCGGCTGCACCAAATGCATTCAAGCCTGTCCGGTGGATGCCATCGTCGGCGCCACGCGCGCCGTACATACCGTGGTGAGCGATCTGTGTACCGGCTGCGATCTCTGCGTGGCACCCTGTCCCACCAATTGTATTGAAATGCGGTCACTCGTCGTCACGCCCGCCAGCTGGAAGTGGGATCTGCGCACTATACCCGTCACGGTTATCCAGCAGGAGCAACATGTTTAACTTATTGTCTGCCCTGCGCAAACAGCGACTGTGGGATTTCCCGGGCGGTATCCATCCCCCAGAAATGAAAAACCAGTCCAGCAATGTCCCCTTACGGTCTGTGCCGCTGCCTGACAGGCTAATAATCCCTCTGAAGCAGCATTTGGGCCCTGAAGGGGAATTGCGCGTGGCCCCCGGCGATGACGTGATGCGCGGTCAGCCATTGACCGCCGGCAGCGGCCGGACTTTACCGGTGCATGCCCCCACCTCCGGTACTATCGCGGCAATTGCGCCGCATCGGACCGCACATCCGTCGGGCCTGGCGGAACTGAGCGTCATCTTGCTGCCCGACGGCGAGGACCGCTGTGTTACGCGCCAGCCGCTGGCGGATTTCCATCACTGCTCGCCAGCGCAGTTGCTCTGCCGCATTCATGACAGCGGGATCGCCGGTCTGGGCGGCGCAGGCTTTCCCACCGCGGCAAAACTCGGCGACGGCAAGCACCGACCAGAGACCCTCATCATTAACGGCGCCGAGTGTGAGCCTTATATTACCGCCGACGACCGGTTGATGCAGGAATATGCACATGACATTGTCACCGGCATGGCGATTTTGCAGCATATGCTGCAACCCCGGCGCATCCTGCTGGGCATCGAGGATAATAAACCCGCGGCGATTGCCGCCCTGAAAGGCGCGCTGTGTGAGCGCCCTATCGGCGAGCTGCGCGTCGTTCCCACCAAATACCCCTCCGGCGGCGCTAAACAACTGACCAGAATTTTGACCGGCAAAGAAGTCCCCGCGGGTCAACATTCCGCCGCTATCGGCGTGGTAATGTTGAATGTGGGCACCGTCTATGCCATCACGCGCGCCGTTATCGATGGAGAAGCGTTAACCGAGCGCGTAGTGACGCTGACTGGCGAGGCGCTGGCTCGGCCGGGTAATGTCTGGGCGCGAATCGGCACCCCGGTGAGCCATCTGCTCACCTATGCCGGTTTCATACCCGATGCGGAGCCAACAGTGATAATGGGCGGGCCGCTAATGGGCTTCACGCTGCCTGCGCTGGACGTGCCGGTGGTCAAGACTAGCAACTGTCTGTTGGCACCGTCCGTTAAGGAGCTCGCGCCGGCGGAACCGGAGCAAAGCTGTATTCGCTGTAGCCGTTGTGCGGACGCCTGTCCGGCCAGCCTGCTGCCGCAGCAACTTTATTGGTTTAGCCGCAGGCAAGAGCACGATAAGGCGCGCCGGCATCACTTGTTTGATTGTATCGAATGCGGCGCCTGCGCCTATGTTTGCCCCAGCAATATCCCGCTGGTGCATTATTATCGCCAACAGAAAGCGGAAATCCGCGCGCTGGACGATGACGCCCGGCGTGCGGCCATGGCTAAAGCGCGCTTTGAAGCCAAACTGGCGCGGCGCGAGCGGGAAAAACAGCTTCGGCTTGCCCGCCATCAGCAGGCCGCGGTGAAACTGGATGACGCTTCAGCGGCGGTTAATTCACACGCGGATAACACCGGCTCGACAACCGCGTCCCCCGAAGCCAGCGTCGCCGCCGCTATCGCGCGGGTTAAAGCCCGACGCCAGACAGTGCAAGACGCCCAGGGCGCGGCAGCGGACATTCCGCCGGCGGCCCCCGCCGACGTCGCTGGAGACAGCGTCGATCCACGTAAAGCCGCCGCCGCCGGCGCGGTGTCACCGCCGCCGCAGGGTGCCAGCGCCGCAATCCCTGCCCGGCAGAAGGCGGAGCATGGTCTTTCCGCCACGACCACAATTTCGTCTGAAGAGGACTAAATGGCGTTTAGAATTGCAAGTTCCCCCTTCACCCATAACCGGCAGACCACCCGGCAAATCATGATTCAGGTCATGACTGCTTGCCTGCCCGGGCTGGTGGCTTTGGCCTATTTTTTTGGCAGCGGTATTGTTATCCAACTGGCGTTGGCCTGCGTGACGGCACTGATTGCCGAAGGCATCGTGCTCAGGCTGCGCCGTCAACCGCTAGCTCCCCGACTTGGCGACGGATCCGCCCTGCTTACCGCACTGCTGCTGGCGCTGAGCCTACCGCCGCTGGGTCCGTGGTGGATGATAGTGCTGGCGACGGCGTTTGCTGTCGTCATCGCCAAGCAGCTCTACGGCGGTCTCGGCCATAATCCCTTTAATCCGGCGATGGTAGGGTATGTGGTATTGTTGATTTCCTTCCCGGTGCAGATGACCAGCTGGTCGCCTCAGCAAAGCCTGCTGCTGCATCCGGTGTCACTGAGCGACAGTCTGGCGTTGATTTTCACCTGCGCCACGCCGGATGGATTGACGCTCGCGCAACTGCGCGCCACCGTTGATGGCGTCACCCAGGCCACCCCGCTCGACGGTTTTAAAACCGGGCTGCGCACCGCCGCGCTGACGGCATACCACTATCGTTGGGATTGGCAGGCCAGCGCAGGATGGACGTGGGCAAACATTGGCTTTTTAGTCGGTGGGCTATATCTGATCTGGCGGCGGGTCATCAGCTGGCACATTCCGCTTAGCGTGCTTGCCGCCATGCTCATTGGCGCCGGACTCGGGCACTGGCTGGCGCCGGAGGTCAGCGCGCCGCCTTTACTGCACCTATTTTCCGGCGCTACGATGCTGGGTGCGTTTTTCATTGCCACCGATCCGGTCACCGCCGCCACTACCCTCAGAGGACGGGTGATCTTTGGCGCGTTGACGGGTTTGTTGGTATGGCTAATCCGTACCTGTGGAGGTTACCCTGATGGCGTGGCCTTTGCCGTATTGCTGGCCAATATCTGTGTGCCGTTGATTGACCACTACACTCAGCCACGCGCCTATGGCCATCGCTAAGGAAGGCATGATGTTAAGGACAATGAGGAAGCATGGCATCACCCTTGCCCTATTCGCCGCTCTGGCTACCGGGCTGACGGCGCTGGTCAATGGCTTGACCACCGGCACCATTGAACGGCAGGCGGCCAGACAGCAACTGCAATTATTGGATCAGGTTGTGCCGCCGGATTTGTACAATAACCAACTGCTGAACGAATGTTATCTGGTCACCGATCCGGCGCTCGGCAGCGCTGCACCGCACCGTCTTTACCTGGCGCGCAAAGACGGGACGCCGGTCGCGGCGGCAATCGAGACCACTGCGCCGGACGGCTTCGCCGGCGCCATTGATTTACTGGTCGGTGCGGACTTCGCAGGCAACGTTTTGGGCGCCCGGGTGACTCGCCATCATGAGACGCCGGGGCTGGGGGATAAAATTGAACTGCGGCTGTCGGATTGGATTACGCATTTCAGCGGCAAACCGCTGCGCTCAGATAACGACACGAACTGGGCGGTGAGGAAAGATGGTGGTATGTTCGATCAATTCACCGGCGCTACGATCACGCCGCGGGCGGTGGTAAATGCCGTCAAGCGCACCGCCGGTTTTTTGAAAAAGAACCTTAACACGCTGGAAAAAATGCCGCTTTGTGGAGAACCATCCCATGACTGAAGCGAAACTCGTCCTCCTGGAAGGTCTATGGCGCAATAACTCGTCCCTGGTGCAATTATTGGGCCTGTGTCCACTGCTGGCGGTGTCCAATACCGCCACCAATGCGCTCGGGTTGGGGCTTGCCACGACGCTGGTGCTGGTTTGCACCAATACTGCGGTGTCGGCTTTGCGCCGCTGGATCCCCGGTGAAATCCGCATTCCCATCTGTGTCATGATTATCGCCTCGGTGGTCTCTGCGGTACAGATGCTCATCAACGCCTATGCCTTCGGCCTTTATCAATCCCTTGGCATTTTCATCCCGCTTATCGTGACTAACTGCATCGTTATCGGCCGGGCAGAAGCCTATGCCTCGCAGCGGCCGCCAGCGCTGGCGGCGCTGGATGGTTTTGCCATCGGGCTCGGCTCGACCTGCGCGCTGCTGCTGATCGGCGCCACGCGCGAACTGCTGGGTAACGGCACGCTGTTCGACGGCGCGGACCAACTGCTGGGCGGATGGGCGCGGGTGCTGCGCATCGAGGTATTCCATACCGATACGCCCTTTTTGCTGGCCATGTTGCCGCCCGGCGCGTTTATCGGCCTGGGGTTTATGCTGGCGGGGAAATACCTAATCGATCAACGCATGAAAGCCAGGCAGCCGAAGGCGGCCCGACCGATCGTGCTGCAACAGGGACAGCCGTTAGCCGATGAATAAGAGCAAGCGTTATGACATTCTGTGTCGCCTGCGGGCGAATAACCCCCAGCCCACCACCGAGCTTATGTACCGCTCGCCTTTCGAGCTGTTGATTGCGGTACTGCTCTCCGCTCAAGCGACCGATGTCAGCGTCAATAAGGCGACCAGCCAGTTGTTTCCGGCGGCCTCCACGCCGCAGTCCATGCTGGCGCTGGGCGTGGAGGGCGTCAAAAGCTATATTAAATCGATAGGGCTATTTAACACTAAAGCGGAAAATATTATCAAAACCTGCCGGCTGTTGTTAGAACGCCACCAGGGTGAGGTTCCCCAAGACCGCGCGGCGCTGGAAGCGCTGCCCGGCGTCGGGCGCAAAACCGCCAATGTGGTGTTGAATACCGCTTTCGGCTGGCCGACGATTGCGGTAGACACGCACATTTTCCGTGTCGCTAATCGCACCCGCTTCGCGGTGGGTAAGGACGTGGAGGCGGTGGAGCATAAGCTATTGGACGTGGTGCCGGGGGAGTTCAAGGTGGATTGCCACCATTGGTTTATCCTGCACGGCCGCTATACCTGCATCGCCCGCAAACCGCGCTGCGGCGCCTGTTTGATTGAAGATTTATGTGAGTACGACCAGAAACATTACCCGCAATAACGCCCCGGACGTGCCGGCAGGCCGTTAACTAGCCCCCGGCCGGCACTGCCCCTGCCTGACAGCTTTCGTCCGTCGCCACGGCCATTCAAAGATGCCATCGTTGACCCCGCCCGCGCCCTAGCCGTTTCTGCTCATCTCAGCCTGATTCTTCCGTTTCTGCCTATCTGAGCCTCTCTTCCCCGTTTCTGCCTTTCGCTGCCCGTCTTGATCTTGCCCCGCCATCTCCGTACAGCTTTTGTATCTTAAGTTAACGAAGCCCGCTGCCGCCGGTATTCTCTCGGAGAGTGATATCCCAGCGCGCTGTGCGGATGGTTTTCATTGTAATGCGTGAACGCTGCTGCAAGGTTTCGCAGGGCTGTTCTCGCATCCGGTTTTGGCATGAACTCGATATAGTCTTCCTTCATCGTCTTCACGAACCGTTCGGCCATTCTCTGCGGGCTGCTCACCGCTGTTGTGCAGGGCTCCAGATCCAGTTCTCTGGCGAACCTCTGCGTTTCATGCGCGGTATACGCTGAACCGTTGTCCGTCAACCACTGCACCGCTGTATCGGGTAACCTGTCGCCGAAGCGCTTTTCTACCGACATCAGCATCACATCCTGCACGGTCGAACTGTCGTAGCCTACAGTGCTCGCAGACCAGTCTATGGCCTCTCTGTCGCAGCAGTCCAGTGCGAACGTGACCCGCAGTTTTTCACCGTTGTCGCAGCCGAACTCGAAGCCATCTGAACACCAGCGCATATCGCTTTCTGCCACCGCGATCCTGCCCTTATGCTCACGCCTCGGCCGCTCTGGTTTTCAATGTAATAACAGCAGGTTATGCTCACACATGATCCTGTAAAGTCGTTTCGCATTTACCGGCGGCAGTCCCTCTGCGCGACGTTGTTTACGCAGGATGCCCCACACCCGCCGATAGCCGTAGCTGGGCATATCGCTGATGATGTCGAGGATGTCCGACAGTATTTCAGCGTCTGCTTCGTCATTACGCCGGTTACAGCGCCTGTCCTGCCAGTCGGCAGAACGCTTAATCCGCAGTGACAGCGGCGCACGCGACACGCTCATGGCGCGGCTGACCTGTGCTATTCCCCGGCCTTTGGCAACAAGGGCGCGTGCGCTATCCATTTTCGTGACTGGCCGTACTCCACGGCTTCTTTTAGGATCTCAACCTCCATCGTCTTCTTACCCAGAAGGCGCTGGAGCTCCCGGACCTGCTTCAATGCAGCTGCAAGCTCAGAGGCAGGAACAACGTCCTCCCCGGCAGTGAGGCTTCCTTCCTGATATTGCTTTTTCCACTTAAACAGCAGGCTTGGCTGGATACCGTGCAGTCGTGCGAGATGGGAGACATTCATGCCGGGCTCCATCCTCTGCTGAATAATGGCCATTTATGGTTCAGCACCGGATTTCGTGGCGCTTAAATGGTCGCGTATGCTGGCGGTCATCGCCGGTATCCTGATACTAATCCCCTTGGCCACCTGGCTGCTGTATCATCAGGAAATCGCGCGGATGGCGCTCGGCGCGGTGACGATCGGCATTTTGCTGGTCTTCGCCTATGAAACGCTGCGCCTCGAGGGCGCGGCGCCGTATGCTGGTGGCGTTAATCATGATGCTTGAGGCGGTGGTTTTCTTCGTGCTCTATAGCCAGATGCCGACCTCCCTCAACTTTTTTGCCATTCACAACGTGGAAACCTCGCTCTTGGGTCTGCAGTTTGAACCGGAGCAGTTTCAGGCCCTGAACCCTTTCTGGATCATGCTTGCCAGCCCGTTGCTGGTGGCGGGCTATAATCGCCTGGGCGACAAGCTGCCGACGCCGTTCAAGTTCGCCATTGGCATGGTGTTGTGTTCGCTGGCCTTCCTGGTACTGCCGCTGGGTGCACGTTTCGCCAGCGATGCCGGTATCGTCTCGATCCACTGGCTCATTCTCAGCTATGCGTTACAAAGCATCGGTGAGTTAATGATCTCCGGCCTGGGTCTGGCCATGGTGGCACAGCTGGTGCCTCAGCGGTTGATGTGGTTTATTATGGGCGCCTGGTTCCTGACCACCGCTGCGGCGGCGATTATTGCCGGCTTTGTCGCCAACTTATCCACGGTCACGTCGCATATGAGCGACCCGCACCACTCCCTGCAGGTGTATAGCCACGTGTTTTTGCAGATAGGCATCTGCACCGGTGTCATCGCCGTGTTGATGCTGGCGTTCGCGCCGAAGCTTAACCGCCTGGCGCGGACAGACGAGGCGACGCAACCGGTGCAAAATAATATGACCCCGGTGACGCAGGGCGAATAAGCGCCCGCCGTTCGCCGCAAACAAAAACCGGCCCTTGACGGGGCCGGTTTAGTGCAAAGACTGTTAAACGCACCGCCACAGAAGCCTGTCCGACGCTTACATCACCGGTGATGCCGGGAAATGATGTTGCGGCAGTGCGATCTGGTCTTGCGCCGCCACCACCCGCAGTTCATACTCTCCGGCCTCTTTGGTCTGCTTCATGACCTCATACACCGCTGCGGTGACATGTTCCAGCGCTTTCTGCGGGCTTAACCCTTTAAGCAAATTGACCAGCAGCAGGCCGCTGGTGAGATCACCAACCCCCACCGGCTGGCGGGCGCCGAAATCCACCAGCGGGCGGCGGGTATGCCACGCCCCGTCGGCGGTCACCAGCAACATCTCGAAGCTTTGGCTATCATAGCCGGCATAGCTGAGATGTTTCACCAGCACCATGCGCGGCCCGCGTTGCATCAATTCACGGGCGGTGGCGATCGCGTCGTCCACCGAGCTTACGCGATGCCCGCTGAGCTGCTCCAGCTCAAGCAAATTCGGCGCAATGATATCGGCGGCTGGCAGACCGGCTTTACAGTGGAATTCCGCCACGCCAGGCGCGACTATACAGCCCTTATCCGGGTCGCCCATCACCGGATCCAGCAAGTAAAGGGCGGCGGGGTTCGCCTGCTTGACCTGTTGCACAATGGCCAGAATATGCTCTCCCTGCTCTGGTGCGCCGATATAACCGCTCAGCACCGCGTCACAGCGTTTTAGACCATCGATTGCCGCTATCCCTTTGACTATCTCGGTCAGATGTGTGGCGGGCATCACGCAGCCGGTCCACTGCCCATATTGGGTGTGGTTAGAAAACTGTACGGTATTGAGCGGCCAGACATTGACGCCCATCCGGCGCATGGGAAACACCGCCGAGCTATTGCCCGCATGGCCGAAAACCACGTGAGACTGGATAGAGAGAACATTCTTCATCAAAAATCGCCTTACACATCTTCGGCTCGCGGCCGTCACACATAAGAAAGGGGCCCGAGGCCCCTGCCAGAAATCCCGCTATTGCCAATTGAGCAGACAATAGTGTTTTTTGCCCCGGCGCAGTAGAGTATACCGGCCATACAGCCTGTCGGCATCATTGAAGACATAGTCTGCCGACGCCTGCTTTTCGCCGTTGACCGCCACCGCGTTGGAGCTTATCAATGTCCGGGCCTGACCGCGTGACGGCACCAGTTCCGCCGCCACCAGCGCCTGCTGCAAATCCGCGTCGCGCGCCAGGTTGACCGTCGGCATGCCGTCCTGGGCAAGCTGGGCGAAATCCTCTTCGGTCAAATTGGCCAACGCGCCGTAAAACAGACTGGCGTTGATACGCTTCGCCGCCGCCAGCCCCTGCTCGCCGTGGACCATGCGGGTCACCTCTTCCGCCAGAACATACTGGGCGCGCGGTGCTTTATCACTGGCGCGATCCTCTTGTTCCAGCGCGTCGATCGCCGCAAGCTCGAGGAAAGTAAAAAATTTCAAGAAACGATACACGTCGCTGTCGGCGGTATTGATCCAGAACTGATAGAACTTATAAGGACTGCTCTTGCTGGGATCGAGCCATACAGCGCCGCCCTCGGTTTTGCCGAATTTGGTGCCGTCGGTTTTGGTAATCAGCGGCACCGTCAGGCCGTAAACGGTGTTTTGATGCAGCCGGCGCGTCAAATCGATGCCAGAGGTTATATTGCCCCACTGGTCAGAGCCGCCTATTTGCAGCGCCACGCCGTATTGCTTGCTCAGGCAGGCGAAATCATAACCCTGCAGCAAATTATAAGAAAACTCGGTAAACGAAATACCGCTGTCATCGCGGTTCAACCGCTGCTTTACCGCCTCTTTGTTGATCATTTGATTGACGGAAAAGTGTTTACCGATATCGCGCAGGAACGTCAGCACGTTCATCGAGCCAAACCAGTCGTAGTTGTTGGCGGCGACGGCGCTGTTATCGCCACAGTCAAAATCGAGGAACGGCGATACCTGACGTTTGATTTTCTCCACCCATTGCTGGACGGTTTCTGTGGTATTCAGCTTACGCTCGGTGGCTTTAAAACTGGGGTCTCCGATAAGACCGGTAGCCCCTCCTACCAGCGCCACCGGTCGATGCCCGGCCAGTTGAAAGCGTTTGAGGCACAGCAATGGCACCAAATGCCCCAAATGCAAGCTGTCGGCGGTGGGATCGAAACCGCAATACAGCGCGATTGGCCCAGCCGCCAACCGTTCAGCCAGCGCCTTCTCATCCGTGACCTGGGCAATCAGGCCCCGCTCTTGCAATTGTTGTATCAGGTTACTGCTTGCCATCAAAAACTCCATTATCATTGAAAAGAAAAAAGGACACAACACCCCGCGCCGGCGTTGGCCGGCACGCGCACCCGTCCTTAAAAAAACGCTATCAGGCCGCCGTGGGTCAGCGCAGTTACGGCGCCAGCCGGTCAATGTGCCAAGCGCCGTTTTCGCGTCGATAGAGAAACCTGTCGTGCAGCCGGTGTTCACCCCCCTGCCAGAACTCTATCGCATCGATGGTCACCCGGTAACCGCCCCAGAAACTCGGCAGCGGCACCTCACCTTGGGCAAATTTTTGTTTCAGCTCGAGGAATTTACTTTCCAGCACGCCGCGGGCGGAAATACGGCTGGACTGGCGCGAGACCCAAGCGCTTATTTGACTGTCGCGGGTACGGCTATGAAAGTACTTCATCACATCGATAACCGACAGGCGCTCCAGCGCGTGCCAGGGAAAATGCAGGCTGATGCGCGGGTTGTGCGCCAGATGCGTGGCTTTGCGGCTGCCAAGGTTGGTGTAAAACACCATCCCCTGATGGTCAAAATGTTTTAACAGTACCAGCCGCTGGTACGGCTGACCGTTGGCGTCCACGGTGCCCACACTCATGGCGGTGGCATCGGGAAGCTGCGCGGCGCAGGCTTGTTTTAGCCATTGCTCAAACAAGTCCATGGGCTCCGCCGTTAAATCGGCGCGACGGAGTCCGCCTCGGGTATATTCCCTGCGCAGGGCGGCAATATCGATTAAATGTTCAGTCATAATGTGCTGAAAATGCGGCAATGAAAGCCGTTATTGTGCGCCGTGACGCTGAAAATCTCAATCATTTACCCGCAGCGCTCTGGATGACGCAATCATCCACAATAATTTTGTCCTGTCGCTCGATAAATGCGCGCTCGCCCTTCGACTAGAAGCTGTATTGGCCATCACTATAGCGGGCGCCGGAGGCGGTGGCGACCTGCGGTAAACTCAACTGCTGTCCATCAAGAATAAAGTTCACCCGCTCGCGGGCATTATCCAGCGTCACGGTCAGCGGCAACGTACCGCATTGGTAGTGTAAGGTCTCCGTTGATGCCTCACGGTCGCCATGATAGATACACGCGGAGGCAGCCAGCGTCAGAGAAAGGATTAACATAGGGTTGCGTATCATGTTTAGGTCCTGTGGTATGATGTAAACACCGCCTCAGCGGGCGCGCAATCTTCGGCATCCCCAGTGGCCGGGGTTATAACTTCACCGCCACGGGCATGACCGGATAAATCGCCCCCAACAGCGTTTCTTCCCGGGCGCCGGTGACAGAAGGCAGATTACCCGGCAAGCCGGATAAGGTCCGAAACGCCAGCCAGGCAAACGCCAGCGCCTCCATATCATCGCCGCTTACGCCGAATTTATCGGTGTGGCTAACTTCAATGCCCGGCAGCAACGCCGACAATCGGTTCATCACCAGCGGATTGCGCGCGCCGCCACCGCAGACCAGCAAATGTTCACAGCCACCGCACAACAGCACCTGCTGTGCGATAGTGCGTACGGTCAGCTCCGCCAGCAGGTGTTGCAGCAATCCCTGATGCACTAGCCCGCTGCGGGCCCAGCGGCCGTCCTGATCATAAGGCGCCTTGCGGTGCCGCCAGGTCCAGGCATCCAGCAGCATATTGCCGGGTCCGGTATTAAAGCCGCGGATCGGCTGACCCGGCAGCAGTAGAGACAGATTGGCAATGCCACCGATATTCAATACCATCCGCCGTTCCTGGGGATGCGCCAGCAGCGCGTGGTGGAAAGCCGGCACCAGCGGCGCGCCCTGCCCGCCCAGCGCCATATCCCGCCGGCGAAAATCACCCACGGTGGTTATCCCAGTCATGGCGGCGATGCGGTTATTATCACCAATTTGCAGGGTACAGGGGGCGGCCCCGTCCGGTTCGTGCCAGACGGTTTGTCCATGACAGGCGATGGCGGTTACCTCGTGCGGCGCCACGCCGGTCTGTTGCAGTAAACTTAGCACCGCCTCGGCGAACAAAATGCCAAGTCGGGTGTCCAATTGTCCGAATCTCGAAAGGGTCACCGCCTGCCCCTGGCACATTCGCCAGGATTTGCTGTTTGATAGGCAGCGGAATAGGATGGCAGTAGCGGGCCTGCTGCGCCACGGTGTGCTCATCGAGCGCTGCCAGTACCACATCGATACCGTCCAGACTGGTGCCGGACATGATGCCTATATAGCGTCCGGTTCTCATTTCACTCCCTCTCCCCCGTGCGGTAATGTGACATAATAAGGGTAACTTACCGAGCTTTACGGCAGGAGGACATGAGAATTCACGCAAAATGCCAGGTTATTACGAATTCGGTAATGATAAAACAAGACCTTAGTGTAATTAAGATTTTATTATCTAACTATCTTAGTTCGTTTATTCGCAGTTTATCTTTTTTTCGATATAATTGTCTGTAGTCTCTGCGCGTTTCAGGGCACTTCGATTCCCTACACCGGCGCATGTAGTTTTAACCGTTTACCCGCTTCTGTCCGGGATTGCCGGGCAGAACGGCATGTTAACTGGAGTTTTTTATGATGAAACGTTTGATCGTGGTGGCCCTGGCCGGTATAACGCTTGCGGGTTGCGCCAACAATAACACCTTGTCCGGTGATGTTTACTCCGCATCGGATGCCAAACAGGTTCAAAGCGTGACGTACGGCACCTTGGTAGGGGTACGTCCGGTACAAATTCAGGGCGGTGAAGACTCTAATGTCATCGGCGCAATCGGTGGCGCAGTGCTGGGCGGATTTCTGGGGAATACGGTCGGGGGCGGCAGCGGCCGCAGCCTGGCAACCGCGGCGGGCGCCGTGGCCGGCGGCGTAGCGGGTTCAAGCGTCGAGGGCGCAGTAAACCGGACGCAGGGCGTGGAGCTTGAAGTGCGTAAAGACGACGGTAATACCATCATGGTGGTCCAGAAACAGGGTAATACCCGTTTCAGCGTTGGACAGCGCGTGGCGCTTGCCAGCAACGGCCGCACTATCACCGTATCGCCGCGCTAACCCACCGCTTACGCGCAACCGCACTGTTTGCGCGCAGCAAAAAACCGGCCCTGGGGCCGGTTTTTTTGCTCACGTCAGTGCCGTGTACGTAACGCATCAAGACTTGTTATAAAGCTCCAGAATATTCTTTTCCAGTTTGGCAATCATATTGCTCAGCAACTGAATCTCCTCCTGGCTAATGCCATTAAGAATTTCATCTCGAGTGCTGTCGATAACATTGTTCACTTCTTTGATAATAGGTTCAGCAGATTCGGTCAGTTTGATCCGCTTAGCCCGGCGGTCATTTGCGCAGGTGTGCCGGGTGATGAGCCCTTTTTCTTCGAGCTGATCCAGCGTCCGCACCAACGAGGGCTGTTCGATACCGATAGCCTTCGCCAGTTGAATCTGAGACTGCTCTGGCGGTAACTGGCAAATATTATGTAAAGTGATCCAATGCGTCTGTGTGAGTTCTAAAGGCTTTAAACGGTGGTCAATTAAAGCCCGCCATACTCGAACAAGTCGCGCCAAATCTGATCCTAATGGCGATTCCAATTCTCTCTCCTTATAATTAAGCTGATTAAGCTTGCTCCCTGGATTCCCATCCATCCTAATGGGTGGATGAGCAAATTACAAATATATATACCCATAACCTAAGCATTATGTAGAGATCGATGTAAGCGGCATATTCTTCCTTAATAAAAATTGGACGTCACACACACGCGCCGTTTGCGACGTAAACTCCCGATCGCGCCAGGACACGCGGCGTTCTGCCCCCACTGATTCCCTTGTGGTTTTAACGCGCTGGCAGACATCAAGGGCCTCCCCGCAGAAGCCAACGCAGCCGGCTTTCACGCTGACGGGCCGGACGGCTTATTCATAACTGTAACACTATTATTGCCACATACGTAGTTTATTGTTAATTTAAGTTAAATGAAGATATAACAAATATCAATATCCCATGTATTCAGTAGCATATTGTAATTTAAATATATAAATAACTATTTAATGCATTATAAGTTATAATGAAGAAAAAACCACAGTTTCATGGCTATTTTTTAGCTAATTATCACCAAATTATGACGTTATTTCCCCGCCGTTAAAATGCTTTCTCTTTTCAGGAAAATACTCCTCCCGCCTGGCTATTGTCGCCCGATGACGAAAGATTATCCATAGCGCACCGGGCTGAAAGCCATTTATTATCGCTTCGCGTTAGGTTCTATTTCGGACGGTGATATTCGGTGGTTTACCCTCAATCATTGTCCGGGAATTACCGGCTATCGTTTTGTTAACCCAATCGCGCCCGTAGCGCCGGCGTCAGACGACGCGACCGCTATGGTCAACGCTGTGGGCCATCGCCCGGGAATTGCCTCATCCACGCTGTAGGCCGTCGCCCGAAATTTTCCTCGTTCACGCCGAAGGCCAACCGCCAGGAAAACGTTAATAATGATGCACCCCGCAGGCTATGCTACACCCGATAGCGGCGGCAAACTTAACCAGAAGCTCAAGGGCGCTCAACCTGAAAAATGCATTCGGCTTGCCGCGAAGCCCAGCGGCGAGACCGGCACCACGTGCGAGGCCCGGTACTACGGCACTTAAAACAACGAGGGTTGTTCCGGCTGGTCCAGCAAAACGTCACCCCCGGCGGCGGCGCGGCGCAGCCGCAGATAGCGCTGGTGGCAAAGCCGCAGCACTTCCCGTTTTTGACTGTCGTTCATCCCACCCCACTGAAAACGTTCGTCCCGGCTGCGCAGGCAACCGCGACAATAGCCCCTGGCATCTGATTGGCATACGCCGCGGCAAGGGTTGGGCAGGCTGAAAAATTCAAGTTGTTCCGCCACATGACCTCCTCTGCCTCTAAAGTGAAGACGGCATTTTCTCCGCTGGCAAGTTATTTTTTACCCAGCGGTCCGACATTCTGTGCTAACGGGCGGCATTGAAGCGGTTTTACCCCGCAGGCTATACTGAGGGTTCTTCACTTAACACGGCCGCACCGACCGTGATGGCTCACGAGGACATTATGCGTTTATTACATACCATGTTACGGGTAGGCGATTTGCAACGCGCTATTGATTTTTACACCAAAACGCTTGAAATGCGACTCCTGCGCACCAGCGAAAATCAGGAATACAAATATACGCTGGCGTTCGTCGGCTACACCGACGAAAGTGAAGGCGCGGTTATCGAGCTTACCTACAACTGGGGCGTGGACAGCTACGACTTAGGCAGCGCCTATGGTCATATCGCTCTGGGGGCGGACAATGCGGCGGCCGCCTGTGAACGTATTCGCCAGGCCGGGGGTAAAGTCACCCGCGAAGCCGGGACGGTGAAAGGCGGTAGTACCATCATTGCCTTCATCGAAGATCCCGACGGCTACAAAATTGAACCGATTGAGAACAAACACGCCGGTCAAGGCGTTGGCAATTAACTCCGTTTGCACGGCCGTAACCTGCGGGTTCACGGTCGTTTCTCCCTGCCACGGCGACATAACTCGCCATGCAAGACGTACCAAAATTTGCCATAATGGCGGCTGAATTCACTGAACATAAGATTAGGCATGGCTGAACTAGACAATATAAATACCCTCCGCGCCCGCTTTCGTGGTTTTTATCCGGTTGTCATTGATGTGGAAACCGCGGGGTTCAATGCCGGGACCGATGCCCTGCTGGAAATTGCCGCCGTGACCTTAAAGATGGATGACGATGGCTGGTTGCACGCCGACAATACCTTGCATTTCCATGTCGAACCCTTTCCCGGCGCGCTTCTGCAGCCGGAAGCGCTGGCCTTTAACGGTATCGACCCGCACAACCCCTTGCGCGGCGCGGTTAGCGAGTATGAATCCTTGCATGAAATTTTTAAAATGGTGCGTAAAGGGATTAAAGATCAAGACTGCAACCGCGCCATTATCGTCGCCCACAATGCCGCTTTCGATCACGGCTTCCTGATGGCCGCCGCCGCCCGCGCCGGTTTAAAACGCAACCCTTTCCATCCTTTTGCCACTTTTGATACGGCGGCGCTGAGCGGGCTGGTGCTCGGCCAGACCGTACTGGCGAAAGCCTGCGCCGCGGCCGGCATCGCCTTTGACAGCGGCAAAGCGCATTCTGCGCTGTACGATACCGAACGTACCGCGACGCTGTTTTGTGAATTGGTAAACCGCTGGAAACGTATGGGCGGCTGGCCGGTCGCGCTACCTGCCCAGGACGACGAAGCAGAAACCGTTGCCGCGCAGGATGGCACCACCCCCACTATCGACTTGTAAATATGCAGCTCGGCGACGTGCGCACCAAAAAAACCACCCGCCCTGCTGCGGGTGGTCTTTTGCGGTCAGGGTGAAACCTCGCCGCGGCGCCAGCGCCAGACGGCGCAGGGCAAACTAAACTCAGCGCGTTATCCCTCTGCAAACAGTAACTTATTGCTGAGCATTATCCGTTTGCGAATTGTATTTTACCGCGGTTTCCTTAATGAGCGGCTGCAGTTCGCCGCGCTGATACATCTCGATAATGATGTCGCAGCCGCCGACAAGCTCACCATCCACCCACAGCTGCGGGAAGGTGGGCCAATTGGCGAATTTCGGCAGTTCAGCACGAATATCCGGATTGGTCAGCACATCAACATAGGCGAAACGCTCGCCGCAGGCGGAAAGCGCCTGTACCGCCTGGGCGGAAAAACCGCAGCCCGGTAATTTTGGCGAGCCTTTCATGTATAGGAGAATCGGATTCTCGGCGATCTGTTGCTGAATTTTTTCGATAGTCGTAGTCATTGTCTCGCTTCCTTAAGCCAGGGGCTGGCTTTTATTTATCGTGCATCGTATCTGACGTAATTCACTATTCTAACGATTCCCTGGGGAAGATTTAAATGCTTTTTCTAAGTTTGACGTGCCTACAGTCTTCAGCTGGACCGGCGAATGCCTACCCCCCCTGACGGGTCTTGCGACCCTTGCGATAACACTTTTTTGCGTCTAGGTGGGTTAACAACTTGTAAAGGCGTTGTTTTTTACGACGAGCGTCGCGCAAAAACCCGACAAATGCGCGGTTATTCACGTTTATTCACACTCTGTATGAAAATACGGATGCATTAGGTCTTCAAATAGCTTAAATTCAGCGGAGTCGTCATTTCCCCCCCGACTTTGGGCCACAGAGGATAGCGTTTATCATGCGTTTATGCTTTACGCTTTTTGTGCTGCTGTTTACCCAGCTCTTTCTCAATATTGCGCACGCCGCGCCGAATGCGGGAGTGAATGCCGATCAACGTAAATCGCAGGCCAGCGCGGCCAAAACCGACGATCGGCGCAAGCGCAAGCCCGTTAAGCTGCTGAAAAAGACCCGCAGCGCGGAAAGCGAACATCTGCGTCATCCCGAGGCGAAAACCGACGCCGCCAAACCGCCGCCAGCCCGCGCACTAAGACGGCAAATACCGCCGCCGTTAACCCCAAAGCCGCCAAGGTGGCTAAAAGCAAAACCACCGCTTCCCGCCACCCGCCTGCCAGCGCTCGCGTGACGCACAGCCTGGCTTCCCGCACCGGGGCGAAAAAACGCTACGGCCGCCATCGCGGCGGTGTGGCTGCTCAAACCGCCGCCACCGCAGCGGGTGGGCAACCCTTACGTATGAGCGAAAGCCATAAAGTGCGCTATCAGCACGCCAAATTGACGGCGATGGCAAAATTGATGTCGCAGGTGGGTAAGCCCTATCGCTGGGGCGGTAAATCGCCGACCACCGGTTTTGATTGCAGCGGTCTGATTTATTACGCCTATAAGGATTTGATCCGGGTGCCGCTACCGCGCACCGCGAATGAAATGTACCATCTGCGCGACGCGGCACCGGTGAAAAAAGCGAACTGGAAAGCGGCGATCTGGTGTTCTTCCGTATTCGCAACCGTGGCACGGCGGATCATGTGGGCGTCTATCTGGGCAATGGCCGCTTCATTCAGTCGCCTCGGACCGGGCGCGACATCCGTATTAACTATCTGAGTGAAGATTACTGGCAGGATCATTATATCGGCGCCCGCCGCGTGATGACGCCCACCACCATTCGTTGAGAAAAGCCGCGCCGTAATCTCTCGCCCGGCTCCCCATCGGCCGGCCTGGCATTCCCCTGAATTGAAAACCACCGTCCCGCGCACAGCCCGACGACCCGCGCCCCCCGCACGGACAAAAAAGGGCGTGAGCGCCCTTTTCACCTTCTGAATCAGTCCCGGCACAGCGCCGGACTCACCGCTTGCGCGAATCAGTTTAATACGGCGGTGAAGCTGAAAATCACAATGACCAGCAGGGAGAAGACGGTCGTCATTAACGACAAGGCTAAATCGCGACTCATAACATTTCCTTTGAACGCTTTGGCTTCAGGTGGTTGACCTGGTATTCATTCGGTCTTCATCTTGCCACACCTTAGGCCAAAAAGCATGTCCCGCCGACGTGAGAACGCATATAACGCTTTCACTTTAGCGGCAAATCGAGGAAAATTGCCTTTTGTTGGCAGGCAAACGATTCACTTAGCATTTTACCCTGCTGCCGGGGTATTCAGGAGTAGTTTAGACATGGCAACCATAAAAGATGTAGCCAAACACGCGGGGGTATCAACGACCACGGTTTCGCATGTAATCAATAAAACCCGCTTCGTGGCGCCGGACACCAAACGCGCCGTTTGGGATGCCATAAAACAGCTCAGCTACTCCCCCAGCGCGGTGGCGCGCAGTTTGAAAGTTAACCGCACCAAATCTATCGGCCTGCTGGCCAGCACCAGCGAAGCCCCCTATTTTGCCGAGATAATCGAAGCCATCGAACATCAATGTTTCGCCAAGGGCTACACCCTTATCCTGTGCAACTCCCATAACGAAGCGTCAAAACAGCAGGCCTATCTGCAAATGCTGGCGCAAAAGCGGGTCGACGGGTTACTTGTCATGTGCGCTGAATATCCGGAGGCGCTGTTGTCGCTACTGGAAGAATATCGCCACATTCCCATGGTTGTCATGGATTGGGGCGAGGTGCACGGGGATTTTACCGATACCATTATCGACAATGCCTTTGCCGGCGGCTATATGGCTACCCGCTATTTGCTCGAGCGTGGGCATCGGGATATCGGCGCCATTCCCGGCCAGCTGGCGCGCAATACCGGCGGCGGACGCCACCGCGGCTATCTTCATGCCCTCAAGGAGGCCGGGATTACCCCTAACGAGGCGTGGATTGTTCAGGGTGATTTCGAGCCGTCTTCCGGTCACCGCGCCATGCAACATATTCTTGCTCAGCGCCACCCTCCCAGCGCGATATTTTGCGGCGGCGACGAGATGGCGATGGGCGCCCTGTGTGCGATTCATGAGCAAGGGTTGCGCGTACCGCAAGATATTTCGATCATCGGCTACGATAATGTCAGCCACTCGCGTTATTTCACCCCGGCGCTGACCACCGTCTATCAACCCAAGGCGGTATTGGGAGAGTCTGCGCTGACCATGCTGCTCGATAGGATCATCAACAAGCGTGAGGCCGCGCAGACGATCGAAGTCCACCCGACATTGGTGGAGCGCAGCTCGGTGGCCGACGGCCCTTACCGCTCCCGCTAGTTTCCCACCGCCGCCGCTCGCGGCACGTCCCCGTGCAAAACGGGGGCCTCACGAACGGCGCGCGGCGTTGCATGCGGTGCTTACCGCTGCCGATACCCCCTCATTGCCTGCATGAATAATAACTCTTTAGGCTAATAAACTCTGTGATAATGGTGACTATTTATTATTTTTATCATTGACTTAGTCACTCATCCCTAATCCTGTTTTTGGAGTTGTCTAAAGCCGGATGCAGGCTTATACTCAATTACGTTAACAATTATAACGAGTTTTCAATTCATTTTCGCTTAGGGACATAATGTTTACTCATGCCTGTATTTTTGGGCAAAGCAGCCGGTTTAACAGCCATTCTGAGTTTCTATTCCTCTGTTAATTTTGTATCAGACACCACGGGCTACCGTGGATTCTTATAAAAGCTCGCAGGCAGAGCCTGGCTCTTCCTGACGAGGTATTTTCAGAAGAAAGGTGATGGAGAAGCTATGAGTTCCTCGTGTGTTGAAGACCTGAGCTTTCAAGATAACGCTTGGTATCGCATTGTCCATGAATTACTCGCTGAGGCCGACATTGAGATCAATGGATCGCATCCATTTGATATTCGCGTCAACAATCCGGATTTTTTTAAGCGCGTGTTACAGGACGGTTCGCTGGGCTTAGGTGAAAGTTATATGGATGGCTGGTGGGAATGCGAGCGGTTGGATATGTTTTTTCAGCGGGTTTTGCGCAGCGGGCTGGAAAATAAGCTTCCCCATCATTTAAAAGATACCCTGCGCTTCGCCGCGGCGCGGCTGACCAATCTCCAATCGCGTAAACGGGCCTGGATCGTCGGCAAGGAACATTATGATTTAGGCAATGACCTTTTCTCATTGATGCTAGATCCGTTTATGCAATATTCCTGCGGTTATTTGCCTCATGCCGACACACTGGCGCAGGCACAGCAAAATAAACTTGAGATGATTTGCCAGAAACTGCAACTCCAGCCCGGTATGTCGCTGCTCGACGTCGGCTGCGGCTGGGGCGGCCTGGCGCACTTTGCGGCACAGCATTACGGCGTCACTATTTCAGCCGAACAGCAAAAACTAGCGCAAAAGCGCTGTGAAGGACAGGATGTCACTATTTTGCTGCAGGATTATCGCGATCTGGATTTACAATTCGATCGCATTGTCTCGGTGGGGATGTTTGAGCACGTAGGGCCCAAAAATTACCACACCTATTTTGATGTGGTTGCCCGTAATCTGAAACCCGACGTGCTGTTTTTGTTGCACACTATCGGCGCCAATGAAACCGACATGAATGTTGATCCGTGGATCAACAAATATATTTTCCCGAATGGTTGCCTGCACTCTGTACGGCATATCGCCGCTGCCAGCGAGCCGCATTTTGTTATGGAAGACTGGCATAACTTCGGCGCGGATTATGATCGCACGCTGATGGCCTGGCTGGAACGCTTTATTGCCGCCTGGCCATCATTGAAGGGCAATTACTCCGAGCGTTTTTACCGTATGTTTACTTACTACCTTCAATCCTGCGCCGGGGCCTTCCGCGCCCGCAATATTCAACTTTGGCAGGTGTTGTTCAGCCCCCAAGGGGCGGAAGGCGGCTTGCGCGTCGCGCGTTAACCTCCCGCACCAACGTGTGCGCCGGCCCTCGTCGGCGCACACCTGCTCGTGAGTCAGCGTTTTACGCGCCTTTCTCCATCAGGTGCGTTCGCGCGCCGCCAATATCCGCTCCACGGTATCAACAATCGCCTGCGTCTGCGGGTCGATTTCGATATTGACGCTATCGCCCAGCCGTTTCTTGCCGAGCGTGGTGCGCAACAACGTTTCAGGTATGAGATGCACGCAAAAGCGGTTGCCTGCGACTTCCCCAACCGTCAAGCTGATACCGTCGACGCCGATATAGCCTTTATGCAGGATATACTTCATCAGCGCCCGATCCGGCACGCTGAACCAAATCTGGCGGTTATTTTCCGTTGTGACGATTTTGCTTAGTTCGGCGGTGCAGATAATATGCCCGGACATCAAGTGACCGCCAATTTCCGCTTGCAGGCTTGCCGCCCGTTCCACATTGACTTCATCGCCCATCATGAGCTGGCCCAAATTGGTCAGTCTGAGGGTTTCTTTCATCAGATCGAAACTCACCACATCGCCGGTTATCCCGGTAACCGTCAGACAGCAGCCGTTATGCGCCACCGAGGCGCCAATAGCCAAATCCGCCAACAGCGCAGCCGGCAAGCGGACATAATGGGTACGAAAATGATCTTTTTCTTCAATCGCGACAATGGGCACAGTGGCCTGAACAATCCCGGTAAACATGCGTTCTCCTCATCGGGCTACCCCAAACGTAATGGCGATCAGTTTGCCCCATAATATGACGAATTCCAAATACTGACACGGTGCAATAGAAGGCATATCCCGCATATCACGTCGTTTCCCTGCTATCTTCGCCGACGAAATGCTTTACACTATCCCGCTAAAAGGATCCTGCCAGGTAGATACCTCAGGATTTCCACTAATAAAGAAATTTTTTTCAAACGAAAGAAAGGTGTTTGCGTGCAAAATTATGTCAAGGAAGCGCGTATCCTGCTGGCTCTCGCCCTCCCGGTCATTTTCGCCCAAGTGTCACAGACGGCAATGGGGGTGGTGGATACCATCATGTCCGGCTCGGTAAGCGCTACCAATATGGCCGCGGTGGCGGTGGGAACGTCCATCTGGCTGCCGGTGATTTTATTTGGTCACGGTCTGCTGCTGGCGCTGACGCCGGTCATTGCCCAGCTTAATGGTTCCGGGCGCCGGGACCGGATTGCCCACCAAATCCGCCATGGCTTCTGGCTGGCGCTCGGCGTCTCGCTGGTCACTATGGTGTTGCTGTATAACAGTCATCTCGTCATCGACCATATGCACAGCGTCGAGCCGTTGCTGGCGGGGAAAGCGGTGGCGTTCTTGCGCTGTTTGCTGTGGGGCGCGCCGGGTTACTTGTTCTTTCAGGTGCTAAGCTGCCAATGCGAAGGGCTTTCCCGCACTAAACCCGGCATGGTGACAGGGTTCATCGGCCTGATGAGCAATATTCATATCAACTATGTCTTTATCCACGGCAAGCTCGGCATGCCGGCGCTGGCTGCGGCGTCGCGACCGCCTCGGTTTACTGGATAATGTTTCTGCTGCTGCGAGCCTACACGCGCCGGGCCAGCACGTTCCGCGATTTGCGCCTGGCGGGCGGGTGGCAAAAACCCGACTCGGTGGCGCTAAAGCGGCTGTTTGCGCTGGGTCTACCGGTGGCGCTGGCGCTATTTTTCGAGGTGGCGCTGTTGGTCGCGCCGTTAGGTATTGTTGCCGTTGCCGGCCACCAAATTGCGCTTAACTTTAGTTCGCTGATGTTTGTGCTGCCGCTGTCGCTAGGGGTGGCGGCCACCATCCGTATCGGCTATCGCCTAGGACAAGGTGACGTCGAGCAGGCTCGGGTCAGCGCCTGGTCCAGCCTGATGATAGGCGTCACGCTGGCTTGCTGCACCGCGCTGTTTACCAGCCTGCTGCGTGAGCGTATTGCCCTGTTATACAACGATACGCCGGCGGTGGTGACCATGGCCTCGCATTTGATGCTGCTGGCAGCCATCTATCAGATATCTGATTCTATACAGGTGATTGGTAACGGCGTGCTGCGCGGCTACAAGGATACCCGTTCTATCTTCTTTATCACCTTTACCGCCTATTGGCTGCTCGACCTGCACTGCGGCTATGTGCTGGCGCTGACGGATTGGCTGAGTCCCGCCATGGGGCCTAGCGGGTTTTGGGTCGGCTTTATTATCGGTCTTACCACTTCGCCATTCTGATGATGAGCCGCATGCGTTGGCTACAGCGGCAGACGCCCGCGCGGATTTTGCACCGGGCGGCGCGCTAAGGGGCGTAATGCGCCGTGAGCGGTGAAAAAGCCGGCTTAATGCACATTCCCTCGACAATCAATCGGTGTTCGGGAGAAAAAACGCGTTTTCCCCTTGCAAGGCGTGATAGAGCCCGTTAATATTCGTCGCGCTGGGCAGCAGGCAACAAAATGCGTTCTTAGCTCAGTTGGTTAGAGCACCACCTTGACATGGTGGGGGTCGATGGTTCGAGTCCATTAGAACGCACCATTCTCTGTGCGTCCGTAGCTCAGTTGGTTAGAGCACCACCTTGACATGGTGGGGGTCGGTGGTTCGAGTCCACTCGGACGCACCAATCATTTTCGCACCCTTTGCTATTCCTATTTTCACCGTTACTGCTACCATACGCGGGTTTCGCACCGACCACAGGTTGGCAGGTGTAGTTATCGCCATCGACGCTCCAGGTAACCCCGGTCTGGCAGAATTCAGGCGTACAATGCGTTAGCGCCACGGCATCGATAAAGTGCGACGATCTGGGGCAAAATTGACACAATTACGCTTTTTTTTGTGCTAACGCATTAATTGTCCAGTTTTTACTATGTTTATTGAATGGTTCGCGCCGATTGATTTGTCTTACACCCATAAAAACAGTATTGCCCTACGGCGCATATCAGCCTCATTGGCTTGAGCCGTTCTGCTTTTTTCCTTACGTTCTGAGCGTTGTCACCTATCCTTTAACATGGACCGCAGGTTCAACAAGCGGCTTTTTTTTCATCGCGGGCATGGTCCGGCGATGCACCATCTTTCTCATCCATCACAACTTATAGAAATCAACGTTATGAAAAAGACTAAAATTGTTTGTACCATCGGTCCGAAAACCGAATCCGAAGAGGTACTGTCCAGCCTGCTTGATGCGGGTATGAACGTCATGCGTCTTAATTTTTCCCATGGTGATTATGAAGAGCAAGGTCAGCGCATCAAAAATCTGCGTGCGGTGTTGAAAAGAACTGGTCAGCAGGCCGCTATTTTGCTTGATACCAAAGGCCCCGAAATCCGTACCATGAAACTGGAAAACGGCGCCGATGTTTCGCTGCGCGCCGGCCAGACCTTTACCTTTACCACCGATCAAAGCGTGATTGGCAATAGCGAACGCGTCGCGGTCACCTATCCTGGCTTCACCCAGGATCTGGCGGTCGGTAATACCGTGCTGGTCGATGACGGTCTGCTGGGCATGACCGTCACCAGCGTGACCCAGGATCAGGTGGTGTGTAAGGTGCTCAACAATGGCGATTTGGGTGAAAATAAAGGGGTTAACCTGCCCGGGGTGTCTATTGCCCTGCCAGCGCTGGCGGAAAAAGATAAACGCGATCTGGTTTTCGGCTGCGAACAAGGCGTCGATTTTATTGCCGCCTCGTTTATCCGCAAACGTTCCGACGTACTGGAAATCCGCGAACATCTGGAGCAGCACGGCGGCGGCCATATCCAGATCATCTCTAAAATCGAAAACCAGGAAGGGCTGAATAATTTCGATGAAATCCTCGAAGCCTCCGACGGCATTATGGTCGCCCGCGGCGATCTCGGCGTCGAAATTCCGGTTGAAGAAGTGATTTTCGCGCAAAAGATGATGATCGAGAAGTGTAATCGGGCGCGCAAGGTGGTGATTACAGCGACCCAAATGCTTGACTCGATGATTAAAAACCCGCGTCCGACCCGTGCGGAAGCCGGCGACGTGGCCAACGCCATTCTGGATGGCACCGATGCCGTGATGCTGTCCGGCGAGAGCGCCAAAGGCAAATATCCGCTGGAAGCGGTGACCATTATGGCGACTATCTGCCAGCGCACCGATCGTATGCTGCCAAGCCGTATCGACAGTGTGAACGATAGCCGTAAACTGCGTATTACCGAAGCCGTCTGCCGCGGCGCGGTCGAAACGGCGGAAAAACTGGAATCACCGCTGATTGTGGTCGCCACAGAAGGCGGCAAATCCGCCAAATCCGTGCGTAAGTATTTCCCGAAAGCAGAAATTCTGGCGCTGACCACCAACCCACTGACCGCCCGTCAACTTTTGCTGAGTAAAGGGGTTTCCTGCCAGCTGGTCGAAGAAATCGCTTCCACCGATGATTTTTACCGCATCGGCAAGGCAGTGGCGTTAGAAACCGGGTTAGCGGCTAAAGGGGATATCATCGTCATGGTTTCCGGCGCGTTGGTACCGAGCGGCACCACCAATACCGCCTCGGTGCATATGCTGTAAGCGCCAGCAGGGGGTGCGTACCGACCTCAGTCCCACCCCCTGATCCCTCTACCTGGCGCGGCCGAGGCGCTTCGCGCCCGCGCGCTGACCTAGGCTGACCACCTCAGGCTTCGAAACCGTTTACAGGCCCCTGCCATGCAGGGGCCTTTTTGTTGTCCCAACCGGACATTATTAAATAAGTGTAATACTTATTAATTAACGGGCGTCCTGGCAATACCGCAATTGGTACCAGAATAGTATAAAGAAACTTTATCTGCAGACCTATTTCATGGCCTATCACCCATCGTCATCACCGGTAATTGAACGCATAGTCAAAAGAATCGCGCTAAAGAAATAAAATATTTAGCGCAACCAATTTCGATAGCACGTTTTGCCGCTGACGTAATCGGAGAAATCTTATGGTCGCAAGGCCCTTAAGGCGCTTTTTTTAACCACTCTGTAAAATAAGATGTTTCTTTGAGCGGTCGATCGAATTTAATCGTTTTATTCGCAAAATTTATTCTCATTCGAAAATAGTTTGTGTAATACTTGTAATGCTACATGGAGACTAACTCAATCTAGAGGGTATTAATAATGAATCGTACTAAACTGGTACTGGGCGCGGTAATTCTGGGTTCCACTCTGCTGGCTGGCTGCTCTAGCAACGCTAAAATCGATCAGCTGTCCTCCGACGTTCAGACCCTGAACGCCAAAGTTGACCAGATCAGCAACGACGTGAACGCACTGCGCTCCGACGTACAGGCTGCTAAAGACGACGCTGCCCGTGCTAACCAACGTCTGGACAACCAAACCACCTCTTACCGTAAGTAAGAGTTCCGGTCTTGATTGTGAATGGCGCACACTACTGTGCGCCATTTTTTTTGCCTGCTTAACAGGCACTGGCTACTGGAGCTCGACTTCCCCTCTCTTCGCCCCCGCGGGCATCATCAGGCGACGGCGCTAATCCTATCCTGAGACGTCAGGGCTCGGCATAACGCGTGTTAACTCCCACAGGCTGAGCCGGACATGCGACGTGACGCCCCCGTGGGCATCATTAGCGGATTACGCCTAACGCCCAGATAACGCGCCAGACGCCTGGCCTGGCTCGTCACGCCAGCAGGTGCAGCCAGACGTGCGGCGTAGCTCGCCATCGCCCGCCACTGGCACGGCAGATGCCCGGTGTCGTTCACCATCAGCCTCTTCAGTTAAGCCAGAAATCTGGCATAGCGTGCCCTTTTTTACAGCCGCGACCAGCTATCCGGCGTATCGCCATTGCCCTTCACAGACGTAGCCAGAGGCCCGGCGTAGCTCAGCATCGGCCTCCACAGGCTCAGCCGGACGCTCGGTGTTGCCCGGCGTCCTCACAGCCCGACATCCCTACGTCTGATACGTGCGCCGGCATCACCCAACGCGCGGCATAAAACCTTGTCTTGAGCATACCCGTGCCAAAACGACGACGGACGCGCCGCCGGTTCAGGCGATGCGTCCGTCTTTGTCTGTCGTCGTTCTGATGCTGCGGCCCGGCGTCAACATCCCTGCCATGTGCCAAGCGTGGATAGGCCGGGCCCGGCATTATGCCCCCGCGGCACCCTTTGCTACGGCGTGATCCGCAGCTTTTTCCGCCACCTGCGACGCCTCGGGTGGCGCCGGTTCACCGTTATTGACCAGCACCGGCATACCCGAGCGGCGCGTCACGGCCTGCTTCACCATGGCGCGGTCGGTTGCGGGCGCGGCAACAAATTTGGTCGTCCGGGCGTTAAAGCGAATGGGGATGGTCTGCGGATCATCCTTCTCGGTGCGGGACAACGGTTGGTGGACCTCTACATAACGCTTGCCGTCAGGCTCCACCGCTGCTTTCACCGGCTCATTAATGACCTGAACGCGGGTACCGACCGGGACTCTGTTGAAAAGGGCCTCAATATCGTTCGGCCGCAACCGTATACAGCCAGAGCTGACCCGCATACCGATACCAAAATTGGCGTTGGTGCCATGAATAAGATAGGTGCCGGTACCGGCCGCCAACCGCAGCGCGTACAGCCCCATCGGGTTTTTCGGGCCTGCCGGGACCACGGCGGGCAGCGTGACTCCCTGCTCTTTCAGGTAAATCTTGCGGATATTGGCGGTCGGCGTCCAGGTCGGGTTGGGGATTTTCTGGCTGATAGAGGTTACCATCGTTGGCGTATTGCGCCCCAGTTGACCGATGCCGATGGGGTAGACAATCACCTGATTTTCCCCTTTAGGATAATAATAAAGCCGCATTTCCGCGAGATTGATGACGATGCCTTTGCGCGGCGTATCGGGCAATAGCATTTGGCTGGGAATGGTCAATACCGTACCCGGCCGTGGAAGCCAGGGATCGGTGCCCGGATTGGCTTCCAGCATCGCCAGCAGGCCGATTTTATAGTGATCGGCGATCGCTTCCAGCGAACCGCCATCCTGGATGACGGTGTGCGTGGTGTTCTCACCGATAAGCCGGCTATTGTCCGGCGGCAGCGGATAGACGCTGGCGCTGGCCGCATTGATGCCGCCTGCCAGCACGGCGGCCAGCGTCCACGCCAGCCTGTTGGTTATGTTTAGCATAAGCTGTCCTGGGTCAGTAACCGTTAGAGCGGCGCAAAGGTCAGCCATGGGAGTCTTGACCGGCCGGCGCCAGCGTTGAGTGTACCAAATGACCGGCCAGTTCCGCGATGCAGCGAACTCCTAAAGCGCCGCAAATACCGTCCTGCTGAACATTGCCCCTCGCAACCAAAAGCAAGCACTACCGGGCAATCACTGTTAATGGTCACTATCGCGGCAGCGCTCGGCCGCCTGTTAAGGCAACGGGTAAGTCGATCGGGCGACAGAGAGTCAATTTCGTCAAGGCAACGGGCAAGCCACTCGCGTGACAGCGAGTCAACTTTGCCAAAACATCGGGAAAGCCGCTTGGGCGACAGCGAGTCAAACCTGTGGTGGTCGATCACAGGCAGGCCGTAAGACGCGGGACGCTCCCCTGCGGGGGAAAGACAAACTACTCGCAGCGCCATCGTGTGGCGCCTCGGGAGTCTGGCCGTCCCGACGGGGACGGAAAAAAGGTTACTGGCGCGCGGAAGCCTGGGCGCGAATGCCCCGCACCATGGCCTCCAATCCCTGCGACCGGGACGGCGTCAGATGCTTGGTGAGCGCCAGAGCGTCGAAAAAGGGCCGCACGTCATAGGCAATAATCTCCGCCGTCGTCAGCCCCTGATAGAGAATAAACACCATGGCGATGAGCCCTTTCACGATAGCGGCATCGCTATCGCCGTACAGCTGGACGCTGCCTTCTGCCGGGGTCGACAGCACAATCCATACCTGGCTTTGGCAGCCGGCTATCAGATGATCCGGCGTGCGCATACCCGCCGGCAGCGGCGGCAGAAGTCCGCCCAGTTCGATAATATACAGGTACTTCTCTTCCCAATTGCCGCAGCGGGAAAAATTGCGCAGCAATTTATCTTTATCAGACAGATTCGCCATCGTTACTCGCTCCCTGTTGGCTATCAGCCCAGCAAACGCTGCACCCGCACCAGACCGGCCACCAGCCGGTCAATGTCGTCGCGATCGGTGTACATCGCCAGCGACGCACGGCACATACTCGCCACCTGGAAATAGGCCATCAGCGGCATAGCGCAATGGTGACCGGTGCGTATAGCGATACCGTATTGATCAAGGAAACTGCCCACATCATAGGCATGGTGTTTGCCTAAATTGAACGCGATAACGCCGGTGCGATCGTCGGGCCCGTACAGCGTCATGTCCGGCACTTGCTGCAATGCTTCAAGCGTATAGCGCATCAGCTCGTGCTCATAGGCTTGAATACTGTCCAGCCCCACTTGTTCAATATAGGCAATCGCGGCGCCCAGTCCCATCATGCCGGCGGTGTGTGGCGAGCCTGCCTCAAAACGCCAGGGCGCATCGTTGAAGGTGGTGCCCTCGGTCAAACTGACGGTGCGAATCATCGAACCGCCGCCTTCCCACGGCGGCATGGCGTCCAGGAGCGCTTTTTTAGCGTAGAGAATACCAATCCCCGTCGGACCATAGATTTTATGGCCTGAGAACACATAAAAATCGCAATCGAGCGCCTGCACGTCCACTTTCTGATGCATGACGCCCTGCGCACCGTCTACCACCACCACCGCGTCGCAGGCTGCGCGCACTTTAGCAATAAGTTCCGACAGCGGATTGAGGGTGCCGAGCACATTGGAAACCTGGGTGACGGCAAACAGGCGGGTGCGATCATCAATTAACGCCGGCAGTTTGGCGACGTCAAGCGTGCCGTCGGGCAACAGCGGAATATAGCGCAGCGACAGCTGCTTTTCTTGGGCCAGCATTTGCCAGGGGACAATATTGGCGTGATGCTCCATCTCGGTGATAAGAATATTATCGCCGGGCTGAAGATGCTGCCGGCCCCAGCTATTGGCCACCAGGTTGATGCCTTCGGTGGCGCCTTTAACGAATACGATTTCGTCCGCCGAGGCAGCATTGATAAAACGCGCCACTTGCTGACGCACGTTTTCCATGCGGGTGGTGGCTTCGCTGCTTAAGGTATGAATACCGCGGTGCACCGCGGCGTATCCCTGGCGATAATAGTCGCTTTCACAATCGATGACGGCGTTAGGCTTTTGCGCACTCGCCGCGCTGTCGAGATAGGTCAGCGGTTTATCGTTAACATGCCGCGCCAAAATGGGGAAATCAGACCGGATTCGCGCAATGGGATAGGTCATGCTGCCACCCCCTGTAATGCATCGGCGATACGCGCCAGCACCGTGGCACGCACCCCTTCGTGGCCAATCGCTTCCGTCACTTCCGCCGCGAAAGCATAAATGATCATCTGCTGGGCGTCTTCGCGGGTGATGCCGCGCGAACGCAAATAAAACATCTGCTCCTCGTCGATTCGCCCCACTGTGGCGCCATGACTGCATTTTACGTCATCGGCATAAATTTCCAGCTGCGGTTTGGTGTCCACCTCCGCCAGGCGATCGAGCAGCAGATTATTATTGGTCATCTGACCGTCGGTTTTCAGCGCATGCTTGGCCACTTTAATCAGCCCGTTGAACACTCCCTTGCCGCGATCGCGGGCAATCACTTTGTGCAGCTGACGGCTCAGGCAATGGCCTTTATTGTGCTCAAGATAGGTGCGGGTATCGCTAATATCCTGCCCCAAGGTCAGCAGCAGGCTGTTTATCGCCAAATCGGAGCCTTCGCCGTTTAACTGCGCGCTGGTCTGATGCCGGGTCAAGCCTGCGCCAAGAATAAAAGTACTGCTGCGCACCACCGCATCGCGACCCACGCTGATATCATTATGGCTGAAGTGGTAGCTGGCGCGGCTTTCAAAAGCCAGCTTGATATGGCTCAGGTGCGCATTGTCGCCGATCGTTAAAGTGGTACGGGCGCCGCTGAAATGCCCCTGGGCATCGACGCTGGCGAAATGTTCGATAATTTGCCCCTGCGCACCGGACTCGATATCGATATGATGGCGGTAATGCAGCGTGCTCAGCGCTTCGTTATCCTCGCCGCCCTGGCTGATATGCAGCAGATACAGCGGGCGTTGCGCCACCTTGCCCGCCGGCAGGCGAATGCGGGTGGTCTGCTGACTCAAGCTTTCGGTCAAATGCAAAAACATCTCCGGCTGGATGGGAGTAGGCAGCGCCCGGCGGGCGGCCCCTTCCTCCACCTCGATTTGCCACAAACCGGTATCGCTATCGCTCAGCGCCGGCGCAAAACGGCCATCGACAAACACCAACCGGTAGGCTGCAAGCGTCAGGCTCAAGGCATCGCGCACTGGAGCGGACACCGCGCGGGTGGCGGCGGGGGTAAAGCGGTGCGCCAACAGCCCGTCAAGCGGGGTGTATTTCCAATGCTCGTGCTGGCGGGTGGGCAGCCCCAAACGCTCCACGTCCCGCCAATGGGCGTAGGCGTCGGCAGAGCGCGCCGCGCTCTGCCCGGCAAACAATTGATGCCATTGAGTCAGCGCGCGGGCGTTACTGTTGTTCGGTAAGCCAGCCATAGCCTTGCTCCTCAAGCTGTTTCACCAGGGAAAAATCACCGGATTTTACAATGCGGCCCTGATACAGCACATGAACGTGGTCTGGTTTGATGTAGTCCAGAATACGCTGATAGTGGGTAACGATAATAAAAGAACGCTTGCCGTCACGCAGGGTATTCACACCATGGGCGACAATCTTCAGCGCATCGATATCCAGACCGGAGTCCGTCTCATCCAGAATGCATAAATCCGGCTCCAGCGCCGCCATTTGCAGAATATCATTACGTTTTTTCTCGCCGCCGGAAAAGCCCACATTGACCGAGCGGGTCAGCAGATCGGCCGGCATTTTCAACAGTTCAATCTTGGCGTCGATAAAATCGGCAAAATCGAAGCGGTCCAGCGGCGGCTGTTCGCGGTATTTGCGCACGGCATTGACGGCCGTCTGCAGGAAAAACTGGTTGCTGACGCCCGGTATTTCCACCGGGTATTGGAACGCCATGAACACGCCTTCGCCGGCGCGCTCTTCCGGCTCCAGCGCCAGCAGATCGCGGTCATTGAACATGACCTCACCGGATGTCACCTCATAATCTTCGCGCCCGGCAAGCGTCGCGGACAGAGTACTCTTCCCGGAGCCGTTTGGCCCCATGATGGCGTGGACCTCGCCGGGTTTCACTTCCAGATTCAGTCCTTTGAGAATAGCGTTGTCTTCCACGCTGATGTTCAAATCTTTAATCGATAACATGTTTCATTTTTCCTTTACCCGCCCTGTCGAGCCGTCCGGGCAGCAAACGCGGTAGCGCGGCCTTAGCCCACGCTGTGTTCAAGGCTGATAGCCAGTAATTTTTGCGCTTCCACGGCAAACTCCAGCGGCAGCTCGGAGAACACGTCCTTGCAAAAGCCGTTGACGATCATCGAAATCGCATCGTCTTCGCTGATGCCGCGCTGGCGGCAGTAGAACAGCTGATCTTCGCCGATACGCGAGGTGGTCGCTTCGTGCTCCAACTGGGCGGTATTGTTGCGCGCTTCTACATAAGGAAAGGTATGAGCGCCGCATTCGCTGCCGATAAGCATGGAGTCACACTGGGTAAAATTACGTGCGTTGGTAGCGGTCGGCATAATTTTCACCAGCCCGCGATAGGTGTTTTCGCTCTGTCCGGCCGAAATGCCCTTTGAAATAATGGTCGAGCGGGTATTTTCGCCGATATGGATCATCTTGGTGCCGGTATCCGCCTGCTGGCGGCCGTTGGTCAGCGCGACCGAGAAGAATTCCCCCACCGAATTGTCGCCGCGCAAAATCACGCTCGGATACTTCCAGGTGATGGCCGAACCGGTTTCGGACTGCGTCCAAGACATTTTGGCGTTTTCACCCGCGCACAGCGCGCGCTTGGTGACGAAATTGAGAATTCCGCCCTCGGCTTCGCTGCCGGCGAACCAGTTTTGCACCGTGGAATACTTCACCTCAGCATCTTTCAGTACAATCACTTCCACTACCGCCGCATGCAGCTGATAGCTGTCGCGCACCGGCGCCGAGCAGCCCTCGATATAGCTGACATAACTGCCTTCATCGGCAATCAGGATAGTGCGCTCGAACTGGCCGGTTTTGGCGGCGTTGATACGGAAATAGGTCGACAGCTCCATCGGGCAGCGCACGCCCTTCGGCACATAAACGAATGTCCCGTCGGAGGCGACCGCCGAGTTGAGCGCGGCAAAGAAATTGTCGTTAGCGGGTATCACGCTGCCCATATACTGGCGCACCAGTTCGGGATGCTCATGGATAGCCTCACCGAAGGAGCAGAAAATAATGCCCTGCTCCGCCAGCTTATGGCGATAGGTGGTGGAAACCGACACCGAATCGAAAATTGCATCGACCGCGACCTCGCTGCCTTCGCGTACCGGCACGCCGAGCTGGTTGAACGCCTGTTCCACTTCATCGGTCAGGTAGTTTTTCGCCACTTCCGCGCCGGACTGCTGCGTCGCCCCGGGCTGCGAGCCGCAGGTATCATCGCAGGCGCCGCACGACGGTGCGGAATAATAACTGTAATCGTTATAGTCGAGCGGTTTGTAATGGGCTTTCAGCCAGTGCGGCTCGTCCATTTCCAGCCAGGCGCGATAGGCGTTAAGACGAAACTCCAGCATCCACTCCGGCTCATCGCGTTTCGCCGAGATAGCGCGCACCACGTCTTCACTGATGCCGTGCGCCAGCTCTTCGGTGGCCAATTGGGTAAAGAAGCCTTCTTTATAACGCTCGCTTTTCACCCAGGGTTGCGTTGCGTCAATCGCCTCAGGGGTGTCTGTATTGCTTCGTGCCATAATGATTCATCGCTCAAAGGCCAAAACTCTCGCCGCACCCGCAGGCGTGCTGAGCTTTAGGATTGTTAAATTTGAATACGTGGTTCAAACCTTCCTGTACGTAATCGAGTTCCGTGCCGTCAATAAAAGGCATCGTTTTTAGCGGCACGTACAGTTTGGCACCGTCATGATCGTAAACCCGGTCGCTGTCATCGGTCTGAATGGCCTTTTCCACCACATAGCCGAAACCGGCGCAGCCGGACTGTTTGACGCTAAGCCGCAATCCCAGCATGGTGGGGTCGCTCTCTACCAGACGCCGGATCTGACGGGCGGCGGAATCGGTTAGAGTCAGGCCGCGCCAGATATTCTCCTCCAGGGAGAATGTCTCAACCTTATTGTCTACTTGCATCAGGTTTACCTCATGACGTTACAAGCTGATACTCGGAAAATCCGCCTATGTTAAAGAGTTGTATTTTCTCTTCAACCTTGACCTTTATAGGGGAATAGTCCGTTTGCGGGGAAATGGCTGCGGCTATCGCCGGCAAAAAACCGTTTTTGACCGCTATTTCCCTAATTAATTTATGGCTATTACACCGCTAATACCCTGATTTTCCGTATGTATGAAAAGAAAAGAACATTTTTTAATACTAAAACTTTCTGCCCCGTGACTAAAGCGAATATTCATAGAAATAAACTATTTTTATAACAGGCGAAAAAATAATTCGTCATTTTCGTTCAGCAAATAGCCAATGGGGAAATAACCCTAAAATGCGACGGAAATAAGCGTAACGGCTATACTGTCTTTATTTGATAATAATTATCATTACGTGGCTGCTGGCCGATTACGCTCGCTAATATTGGCTTCAATTATCGAGCTCATCACGGTCATCACGGCCTTGCTGGTCTTGATAACAATTATATCACAAAAGCGCCGGCGGCAGCAGGCTCTTCTGTGCGCCGCCAAACCAACGGCATAGGTCGCTGCCACCGCGTCGCCCCCTGTGGCGGGTTGTCCAGTAAGGGGATGTCGTCGGTACGCCTGACCTGCCCTGACGGCGACCAACCGGGCACATTTCTGATTCCCATGACCCGGGTGATAGCGCTATGCTGGGTCCTTTGGTGATTGCCCGCTGGATCCTGTTATGCCCACGTCTGACCGCCCCGCCGCGCCACTCGCGGCACCGGAGTTGAATAAGCGCATCATCCCTATCTTTTTTCACCTTTATTTGCTATTTGACCATTGGTATTCCGCTGGCCATCCTGCCAGGCTTTACCCACACCACGCTGGGTTTTTCGACCCTGCTCGCCGGTATCGCCATCAGCCTGCAATATTTCAGCACCCTGGCCAGCCGTCCCTATGCAGGCCGCTGCGCCGATCTGCTGGGACCGAAAAAATCGTGCTTATCGGCCTGCTATGCTGCGCCCTGAGCGGCGCCTGCTATATGATGGCCCGTGCCACTACCGCCCAGCCGGTGCTGAGTCTCTGCTGTCTTTTTGCCGGCCGGCTGCTGCTGGGCGTGGGCGAAAGTTTCGCCAGCACCGGCTCGATGCTGTGGGGCATCGGCGCGGTCGGACAGCGGCACACCGGCCGTGTTATTTCCTGGAACGGCGTGGCCACCTACGGCGCAATCGCCATTGGCGCTCCGCTGGGGGTGCTTTTCAATAACCTCGGCGGTTTGGCGCTGGTCGGCGGGTTCATCCTGTTGGTCGGCATTGGCTCCTGGCAGGTGGCACTGCGCCGTCCCGCGGTCAGCGTAAGCGCCGGCAGGCGTATTCCGTTTACCGCCGTGTTCGGTAAAGTCTGGCTGTTCGGTCTGGTACTGGGTCTGGGAACGCTGGGTTTCGGCGTCATTGTCAGCTTCATCACGTTGTATTTTGCCGAGCGCGGTTGGAGCGGCGCCGCCTTCGCCCTGACGCTGATGAGCTGCGCTTTTGTCGGCGTCAGACTGATGTGGTGCAACGTCATCGGCCGTTACGGCGGCCGTCGGGTGGCGCTGCTGTCTTTTGTGGTTGAAACCGCCGGGCTGCTGCTGTGGGCGGCGCCGGTCGCGGCGATAGCGAGTATCGGCGCGCTGCTTACCGGTGCCGGTTTCTCGCTGGTGTTTCCGGCGCTGGGGGTGGAGGCCATGAAACAGGTCCCGCCGCAAAATCAGGGCACCGCACTGGGCACCTACTGCGCGTTTCTCGATCTGGCGCTTGGCGTGGCCGGGCCGGCCGCCGGCGTGGTGATGTCCCATCTGGGCATGTCATGGATCTATCTGGCCGCCGCGCTGATGGCGGTGCTGGCGGCGCTGATGACCTTACGGCTAAAGCAGACGGCGCCGGCCTAAATTCGCTGTAAAGGCGCCAAGTGTCGCCTCAGCCGCCCGGCCCCGTCCAACACGGCGGTGGTCAAGCGGGAGACGCAGGTCAGCCGCACCGTGTCATCGAAAATGTGGATATCCCACACCTGGCGCGTGCGACCAAGATGAAACGGGCGGCATACCGCGCGCACCCAGCCATCATAAACGCTATGCAGATGATTGGCGTTAATATCGAGCCCCACGATCCGCTGGTCCTCGCGCGTACAAAGATAGCCGGCGGCGGAGCCCACTGTCTCCGCCAGCACCACCGAAGCGCCGCCGTCTAAGATGCCGAAGGGCTGACGGGTGCGTTCATCCACCGGCATGATGGCTTCCAGTTCATCCTCCTCCAGTCTGGTGTAGCAGATCCCCAGATAACCTATCATGCATCCCTGGGCTATCTGATTAAGTCTCTCCAACGACGGCGTACGCGTCCAAATCATGCGATAATCTCCAAAAGCGCCTGCAGCGGATGACGGAGACCTTCCCCCTCAATACGTTTGACCTGACTGCGGCAGGAATAGCCGATCGCCAGGCAACGGCCGCGCGGCAGCTGTGCAAGTTGTTGTTGCCAGGAGAGCGCATAAATACCGCGCGAATGGGCATAATTCGCGCTCTCGTGACCATAGGTGCCCGCCATGCCGCAGCAGCCGACGCTGACCGTCTCCAGGCGGGCGCCGTAGCGGGCGAAAATGTCGCGCCATTGCCGGGCGCTCGCCGGTAATTGTGTGGCTTCGGTACAGTGGCCGAACAGGTACCAGGGCGCCGCCTGTACCGCCGGTTCGGGCGCGTGGACCCGCGACGGTGCGTGGTCGCTCTCCGGCAGGCCGGCAAGCCATTCATGGACCAATTGCACCTGGAAATCGCCACGGGTGGCGCCCAGCACTTCTCGATAGCAGGGCACCAGAGCCGGATCGACCCCCACCATCGGCAGTTCCAGCCGCGCCGTGCGGTTGAGAAAATCCGCCGTGCGCCGGGCGGTACGGGCGAAACGCTGCAAAAACCCTTTGATATGCTGCGCTTTGCCGTTAGGGGAAAAGGGCAATAACACCGGTGTCAGCCACAGTTTTACCACCAGACGGGCGAAATCCGCCACCACGCGCGCATCATAATGGCTGGTAAAGGGATCCTGCACGATAAGCACATGGGTCTGGCGCTGTTCGACGGACATGTGCTCTAGTGCTTCCAACGTGGGCTGCGCGTTGAAAATGTCCGCCGCCTGACGACGCAACGGCGGCTGCGACAGCAGCGGCACATCCACCATCCCTAAGGCACGTTCGCTTAACGTGCGCACGACGGGCCACTTGAGAAAGAAATTGAACGTTGCCGGCGCCAGCGCCATGAGCGGCGCGTACCTTTCCACCCCCGCCACCAGATAATCGCGCACCGGTCGTAGATACCGGCTGTGGTAAAGCTGCAAAAAGCGCGCGCGGAAGCCCGGTACATCGATTTTAATCGGACACTGGCTTGAGCAGGCCTTACAGGCCAGACAGCCGGACATCGCGCTTTTCACTTCGTGGGAAAATCGTACTCGCCGCGCCGCGCCCGCCAGCTGTTGCCCACTCGCGCGGCGACGTCGCGCAGGGTGGCCATTCCCCGCGGCAATTCCTGCTCCAACTGCAGCGGACTAACGCCCTGCTGCGCCAGCAACCGCAGCCATTCGCGCACCAGCGTCTCCCGTCCATTTGGTGAATGGATCCGGTCAGCGGTGATTTTCATCGACGGGCACACCGGACTCAGGGTGTCAAAGTTAAAGCACAAACCGTTGCCATTGCACTCCATTGCGCCGCGCCAGGCTCCGCGCACCGCCACGGGGATCTGGCGATCGAAAGTGCCGCGTTTGACGGCATCCACCGTCAGCATCGGCGCATCGTTTGCCAGCGGCGGACAAATTTTGCCGGGGTTCAGCCGGTTGGCAGAATCGAACGCCGTTTTAATATGGCGCAACTCCTGGTACAACACGTCGCCAAAGAACGCCGGGCTGTACTCGGCGCGAAAACCTTTACCGTGCTCGCCACACAGCAGGCCGACATATTTGGCGGTCAGCGCCACGATGCGATCGGACAGTTGCTTCATCAGCACTTCCTGCGCCGGATCACACATATCCAGCGCGGGACGCACGTGCAGCACGCCGGCATCCACATGGCCGAACATGCCGTAGCTGAGCTGGTGACTGTCGAGCAGCGCCCGGAATTCGGCGATATAATCCGCCAGATGTTGGGGTGGAACGCAGGTATCTTCGGCAAACGGGATTGTCTTCGCCGGGCCTTTGCTATTGCCAAGCAACCCTACCGCTTTCTTGCGCATGGCGTAAATACGCTCGATTTCCGCCAGCTGACCGCACAGCTGATAACCGATAACCCCGGCCTCGCCGGCCGCCATCAAGCTATCCAGCCCGGCGCGTAAGGTCTCCAGTTGACCGTCTATCAGGGCACCATCGTCGCCGGCGAATTCCACGATATTCAGCCCCTGCATCGTCTGGCCAGGGACATCTTCGATGAGCTCGCGCACCGAGTCCCAGACAATATCCTCCCGCGCCAGATTCAGCACCTTGGAATCGACGGTTTCCACCGATAGCGCATGGGCTGCCAGCATAAACGGCGCATTGCGCAGGGCGGAATCGAAAGAGTCATACTTCACATTCACTAAACGGCGCACTTTCGGCAGCGGCGTAATATCCAGCGTCGCCTCGGTGATAAACGCCAGCGTACCCTCGGAGCCGGTGAGGATAAGGGTTAGATCGAAGGTTTGCAAATCGTCGCTGAAGACATGGCGCAGATCATAACCGGTCAGGAAACGGTTGAGATCGGGAAACTTTTCCACGATCAGACTGCGCTGCTGCAGGCAGCGTTCCAAGACCGTGCGATAAATGTCGCCAATGCGGCCCGGCTGCGTCGCCAGCGCCTGCGCCGCCGACGTCGGCATCGCGCTGGTCTCTAGCAGCTCGCCACCCAGCAATACCGCCCGCAGTCCGAGGACATGATCGGAGGTTTTGCCGTACACCAGCGAGCCCTGTCCCGAGGCATCGGTATTGATCATGCCGCCCAGGGTGGCGCGGTTGCTGGTGGACAGCTCGGGCGAGAAGAAATAACCGAGCGGTTTGAGATACTGATTTAACTGATCTTTAATAACCCCCGCTTCCACCCGCACCCAGCCTTGCTCGGCGTTGACGTCAAGAATGCGGTTCATATAGCGTGACATGTCCACAATCACGCCGCGATTAAGGGATTGTCCATTGGTGCCAGTGCCGCCGCCGCGCGGGGTGAAGCTGAGCGAGTGAAACGCTGGCAACGTCGCCAGCCGGCCAATCAGCGCGACATCCTCGCTGGAGCGGGGAAAGATCACCGCATCGGGCAACAATTGATAAATGCTGTTATCTGTCGCCATGGTCAGGCGGTCGGCATAGGCGGTGGCGCTATCGCCGGTAAATCACTCCCGCTTCAGCCGGTCGAGGAATTCGGATCACCACCGGGTCGACGCCAGGGGCCTGGGAAATCTTTGGAAGCATGGACGCTAAACCTATTGTGTTAAAGCCTCATCAGGGCGATGGGGGCCCGCCGGCAACAGCCGAACCTGACTGTTTTATCATATATTTTTCTTCCATGTCCTGCTGGCCAAAAAAAATCCCCCTACAGCGGCGACCTGAGCGGCTTACGTGGCGAAAGTTTTCATCCCCCCTGTCAAAAAACGGCGATATACCCCATCATTATGCTACTCGCCCAAATTGGCCTTGCAGGCCGTGGGTAACCCGTCGTTTGTTTGAGGAGAAAGGTGTTACATGGATTTCCCGCGCCCGCTTCACGATTTGCCCAGAATGTTATTCAGCGTGACGTTTATCGCGCTGATGACTATTGGCTGCTTTTGGGTGGTACAGCCTTTTATTCTCGGCTTTTCTTGGGCTTCAATGGTGGTAATAGCCACCTGGCCGCTGCTGATTAAAGTGCAGCATCTGCTCTGGGGACGGCGTTCGCTGGCGGTGGTGGTCATGACGCTGCTGCTGTTGCTGCTGTTTGTACTGCCGGTGTCGATTCTGGTGAGCAGTATTGTTGATAATAGCGCACCGCTGGTGGCCTGGGCGACGCAGCCGGACCGCCTGACCTTGCCCGCCCTTGCCTGGCTGCAAAATGTGCCGATGGTGGGCCGCAAACTCTACAGCGCCTGCCAATCGCTTATCTCCGGCGGCAGCGCGCCGTTAATGAGCAAAATCCAGCCCTACATCGGCAAAGCCGCCAGCTGGCTGCTGGGCCAGGTGGCCAACCTGGGCAGTTTGCTGCTGCACTGCGCTTTGATGATTCTGTTCAGCGTCTTTCTGTATCTGCGCGGCGAACGCGTGGGAATGACGGTGCGACATTTCGCCATTCGCCTGGGCGCCGAACGGGGGGATGCGTCGGTCCTGCTGGCAGCGCAGGCCATCCGCGCGGTCGCGCTTGGCGTGCTGCTGACCGCCATCGTCCAGTCCGTACTGGGCGGTATCGGTCTGGCTATCACCGGCATTCCGCTCCCGAGCGTACTGACCGTGACCATGTTCGTGCTGTGCATCGCGCAGTTGGGCCCCTTGCCGGTGCTTATTCCGGCCATGATCTGGCTCTATTGGAGTGGCGACACTACCTGGGGAACCGTGCTATTGGTGTGGAGCTGCGTCGTGGCGACCCTGGACAACATCCTGCGACCAATTTTCATCCATATGGGGGCCGACCTGCCGATGCTGCTGGTGTTGTGCGGCGTATTAGGCGGCTTGCTAGCCTTCGGAATGATAGGCCTGTTCATCGGCCCGGTGGTACTGGCGGTATCCTGGCGGTTGATTTTCGCCTGGATGCAGGAGGCGCCACCGCCGGAAAAAATCGATAACCCGGAAAAACAACTCAAAGAATTACATTAATCTCCTCCGCTTCCCGGCGCACGCCGGGACAATAATGACCGCCGCCGCGACGGTTATTCTTTTTCACTGCTAATTTACCCCGCCGCTATTTCCCTTTACCGGATACTGGCCGCGTGATGCAGCTTATATAGGATGAATCTTGGTGAAGTACTGCAGGTTTATCCTTACTATGCGTGTTATTAGCTCTATGATTTAGTGATGATTTTAATGCTCCCCTGCATGACAGAATTGCTGTGTGTAGTCTTTGCCCATCTTTAAGATGGGCTTTTTTTTGTCTTATTTGTGACAAATAAAATAATGGCGCCGGTATTAATATACCGGCGCTCGTTATTTAGCCACATGCTATTTTACGCCGCCAAATTAGCGCGCAGCTAACTGCCGCTATTTTTTGGCCAGGCTTAGCCAGGTGCTAACGACGGTATCCGGGTTAAGCGACAGACTGTCGATCCCCTCCGCCATGAGCCAGGCGGCGAAATCTTCGTGATCGGACGGGCCCTGTCCGCAGATGCCGACGTATTTGCCCTGCTTTTTCGCGGCGCGGATAGCCATGGACAACAGCGCGCGCACCGCCTCATCCCGCTCATCGAACAGCGATGACACCAGGCCGGAATCCCGATCCAGGCCCAGGGCCAGCTGTGTCATGTCGTTCGAGCCGATGGAAAAACCGTCGAAGTGGGCGAGGAATTGCTCGGCTAACAGCGCATTGGAGGGGATCTCGCACATCATAATCACCTTCAGGCCGTTTTCGCCCCGCTTCAGCCCTTGCCGCGCCAGCTCTTCGACCACCGCCTGCGCCTGCGCCACGGTGCGCACAAACGGGATCATGATTTCCACGTTGGTCAGCCCCATGTCGTTACGCACCCGTTTGATGGCCTCGCACTCCAGCGCGAAACAGTCGGAAATATAGCGCCCGGCGCCGCGAAAGCCCAGCATCGGGTTCTCTTCGTCCGGCTCGTAACGCTCGCCGCCCACCAAATTGGCGTATTCATTGGACTTAAAGTCGGACAGGCGCATGATGACGCGTTTTGGCGCAAACGCCGCGCCAAGCGTTGCAATACCTTCCGTCAGCCGGGCGATGTAATACTCTTTCGGGCTGTCGTAGCCGTGGATCATATCGGTGATTTCGCGCTGCAGGGCCGGCGTCTACTGGTCGAATTCTAATAGCGCGCGCGGATGCACGCCTATCATACGGTTGATGATAAACTCCAGCCGCGCCAGCCCGACGCCGTCATTGGGCAGACAGGCGAAATCGAAGGCGCGATCGGGATTGCCGACGTTCATCATGATTTTCAGCGGCAGCGCGGGCAGTTCGTCGATATCCGAACGGGCCACCTCGAAAGGCAGTATCTCCTGATAGACGTAGCCGGCATCCCCTTCGGCGCAGGACACTGTAACCAGGCTGTCCGTCACCAATGCGATCGGTGGCATCGCCGCAGCCGACCACCGCGGGGATCCCCAGTTCACGAGCGATAATCGCCGCATGACAGGTTCGGCCGCCGCGGTTGGTGACAATCGCGGCGGCCTTTTTCATGATAGGCTCCCAGTCCTGGTCGGTCATGTCGGTTACCAGCACATCGCCGGCCTCAACCCGGTGCATATCACTGATATCGTGAATAATTTTCACCGGCCCGGCGCCGATGCGATGGCCGATGGCGCGACCTTCGATAATGACCTCGCCGCGGCGGCTAAGCCGATAGCACTCCATCACCTGCCCGCGCGAGCGCACCGTTTCCGGCCGCGCCTGCACGATGTAAAGCTTGCCGGTGTGACCGTCCTTGGCCCACTCGATGTCCATCGGCCGCTGGTAATGTTGCTCAATCAGTACCGCCTGACGCGCCAGATCCTGCACTTATTCATCCGTCATGGCAAAGCGCTGACGCAGGGCTTCTGGCACCGGCTCGGTGCGCACCTGCTCGCCGTGGGAAGCGCTGTCGGCATAAACCATGCGGATTTTCTTGGAACCAATATTGCGCCGCACCACGGCAGGGTAACCGCTGGCCAGGGTGGGCTTGTGAACGTAGAATTCATCGTGGTTGACCGCGCCTTGCACCACCATTTCGCCAAGTCCGTAGGCGGCGGTAATGAACACCACCTGGTCAAAGCCCGATTCGGTATCAATCGTGAACATCACGCCGGAGGCGGCCAGATCGGAGCGGACCATGCGCTTCACGCCGGCGGAAAGCGCCACGCCGCGGTGATCGTAGCCTTGATGCACGCGATAGGAAATGGCCCGGTCGTTAAACAGCGAGGCATAAACATGCTTGATGGCGGTCATCACCGCATCGATGCCCTGCACATTGAGGAAGGTTTCCTGCTGGCCGGCAAAGGAGGCGTCGGGCATATCCTCCGCGGTGGCCGATGAACGTACGGCAAACGAGGCGTCGGCGTCATCGGCGGACAGTTGCTGATAGCGAGCGGTAATGTCGGCTTCAAGTCCCGGCTGGAATGGGGTATCGATGATCCATTGCCGGATCTGGCTACCGGCCTTGCTGAGGGCGGCGACATCATCAATGTCGGTTTGGTCAAGCAGTTGGTAAATGCGTTGATTGATACCGCTTTGATTGAGAAAATCATTGAATGACTGAGCGGTGGTAGCAAAACCATTGGGCACCGACACACCCACGGCGGATAAATGGGTAATCATCTCCCCGAGCGAGGCGTTTTTCCCGCCTACCCGGTCCACATCGTGCATACCAAGCTGGTCATACCACAGCACATTTTCGGCAATATTGTTATTTTGCTGCATCTGGGTCATCCTTTTTAATATGGGCACAAACATCGTGTCGCTACGGTGACGACAGGCAAAAAGGCCTACTTTGAGATTAGCATAATCCTCCATACGCTCGCCTAACATGAATCGTGCCAGCGCCCAAATTAAGACTAAGCCGTATTCCGGCAAGAGAGCCATCAATGGACAGAAGCGTATTTTTTATTTCAGATGGTACCGCCATTACCGCCGAGGTGGTGGGGCATTCGGTTTTGTCGCAATTCCCCTTAACCACCGCTCTATACACCCTGCCGTTCGTCGAGAGCGAAACCCGCGCCCGCGCGGTACGCGAACAGATCAATGCGCTTTATCAGCAAAGCGGCGTTCGGCCGCTGGTGTTTTATTCGATTGTCACCCCGGCGGTGCGGCACATTATTGAGGAGAGCGCTGGGTTCTGTCAGGATGTGGTGCAAGCGCTGGTGTGGCCGCTCCAGCAGGAATTAGGCATTGCGCCAGATCCGGTGGCGCACCGGACCCATGGCCTGACCGCCACCAATTTAAGCAAGTACGATGCACGTATTGCTGCTATTGATTATACCCTGGCCCACGACGATGGTATTTCGCTGCGCAATCTGGATCAGGCGCAAATTATTTTGCTCGGGGTGTCGCGCTGCGGTAAGACACCAACCAGTTTATATTTAGCCATGCAATACGGTATCCGCGCCGCCAATTATCCGTTTATCGCCGACGATATGGATAATCTTACGCTGCCCGCGGCGTTAAAAGCCCATCAGGATAAACTGTTTGGCCTGACCATTGACCCCGAGCGTCTGGCGGCGATACGCGATGAGCGCCTGAGCGACAGCCGCTATGCCTCGCTGCGCCAGTGTCGGATGGAAATTAACGAGGTGTAGTCGCTGTTTCGCAATAACAATATCCGCTATCTCAACTCCACCAATCATTCCGTTGAGGAAATTGCGGCGAAAATTATGGATGTGTTGGGGATGAGCCGGCGCATGTATTAGCAAATTTCGCCGGGCAAGGTTGAATTCAGCGCCGGTTGGGGTATCGTGAGCGGCATCGCTTCCCGGTAACGCCACCGCGGTAAGTCCTCAATTAGAGATAAGCATGCAAAAGACAGATGAATTGCGCACGCGGCGCATCGATCGATTAGTTGCTCCCGCCGCGCTGGCCGCCGCCTTGCCCCTTAGCGCGACGTTGGCTGAGAATGTACTGCGGGTGCGCCAGCGTATTGAACGTATTCTGCACGGCGACGATCCCGCCTGTTGGTGATAATCGGCCCCTGCTCCATCCATGATACCAACGCGGCGCTGGAGTATGCGCGCCGGCTTAACCCGCTGCGCGTCAAATACCAGGACCGACTGGAAATCTTGATGCGCACCTATTTTGAAAAACCGCGCACCGTGGTGGGTTGGAAAGGGTTGATTGCCGACCCGGGGCTGGACGGCAGTTTTCGGGTAAATGACGGGTTGGAGGTTGCCCGACGACTCTTGCTGGCGATCAATGAATTGGGCCTGCCGACCGCCACAGAATTCCTGGATATGGTCACCGGCCAATACATTGCCGATCTGATTAGCTGGGGGGCTATCGGCGCGCGCACTACCGAAAGCCAGATCCACCGCGAAATGGCCTCGGCGCTGTCCTGCCCGGTCGGCTTCAAGAACGGCACGGACGGCAATATTCAAATCGCCATCGACGCCATTAGCGCCGCCCGCGCGTCGCATTTATTCCTGTCGCCGGACAAACAAGGCCAAATGACGATTTATCAGACCGGCGGCAACCCGTATGGACATATCATTATGCGCGGGGGCAAAGTGCCCAATTACCAGCCGCAGGCGATCGCCGATGCCTGTGCGCAATTGGCGTCGTTCGGACTGCCGGCGCATTTGCTGGTGGATTTCATCCATGGTAACAGCCAGAAGCAGTATCGTCGTCAATGGGACGTCGTGCATTCTGTTGGCCAACAACTGCGCGACGGCAGCCGTCAGGTGGTGGGGGTAATGGTCGAAAGCAATCTGGTGGCGGGCAATCAGACCCTGCGTGCCGATGCGCCATTAACTTACGGTCAATCCATTACCGATGCCTGTCTTGGCTGGGAAGACAGTGAACGCCTGCTGGCAATGTTAAACGACGCTCTGGACAGCCGCTTCTCGTCGGCGGCACGGGTCAGCCCGGGCGCGTATTGACTGCCGCTTTTTATCAGCGGCACGGGCCAGCCCGGGCGCGGTACCGCCTCACCCACCGGCTCCCGTGGTGGGGTTGACGCCCCATCGTATCGCGCCTGTTGTCGGCACAACCACCGTCTTACGCGCCTTCGCTCCACGGCGTTAACGCCTGGCTGAGCGTTGGCGCCCCAACGTCAGCGTCCGGCCGCGTGGGCGCCGAGGCACAGGCGACCATCACGCCCTCATTTCAGCAGTGATAACCCCTTTTTTTAAGGGGTAAACGCGCGTAGAATTTATGTCGTCCCCATCAGCAGGCTTTCCCACCGGCGTATCCCGGGCAAACGTTTTCGCTTTAACTCCGCGAGGTTTATTCATGCAAACCAGCCTTTCCTAATGGCGCTTCGCTGAACGCGCTGACAGCTCCCCTTCAGCCGCCGTTGCCGCCTGCAGCCACAGCGCTGGCGCAACGGCTGACGGCGGTGCAAACGCTGACGTCCAGCAGACACTACCGCTGGTGCTACCCGCCCATGGTCTGCCGCGGGATAATCCCGCCCGCCACAGGCAAACATCTCAAGACCGTTACACTCGGCATCAGCGGCATGCCGGGCCGGGATTTACACCATTTTCGGGTTGACATTGTGCATCAAAGCTATCCGTCCGGGGATTGTATCAACCACTGTCTGTATCAGATTAAACAGCGGCGTTTGTTGATGTATACCCAAATCGCCAGCACCCGGGAAAGAGCCAACCTGCTGTGCCTGTATGCCAATAATGACGGCGGATCCCACGCCATGCTGTCGGCGAAAAAATTACCCGACGCAAACCCATTCCACCTTTCGGCTGGATTGCGCGCTTTCCTTTCGCGGCGACATCACTTTCTTTGCCGTAATGTATAAAAACAGCGACGGCCTCCGTCAGCCACTGTTTACCCTCACCCGCACCGTCGATAACACCCTGGTCGCCTATGCGCCGGGCCAACAAGCCACAGCGTCGGCGATTGCCCATCGGGTGAGTCTAACCGAATTGGGCTTATTGAAGCACCATTTCCTGCGGCTGATTGTCCCGCTGGTGGGCGACCCCCGCCACACGTCGGTTTTTGTGCAATGGGAAGCGGAGCAACGCCGTCGGGATCTGTTTTGCCTGCCGCTGCTGCCGGCGCTGAACGGCTCCCGCTACGAGTCGCGTTTCGGGATTATGGATTTGGCCGGCGTGGCCAGCGCAGACGCCTGGATGGTTATCCGCCACTATAGCGAAAAACATCGTCGGCTGAAATGAACGGCAGGGGCTGCCAGTAGGGCGTCGTGAGAGGGACGCCAGCGTGTTGACCCGGGGCGCAGCAAGGCTTTGGGCTTATAACCCGACGCGGTTAGCTGGAGCAAGAGATAGCCAGGTGCCGTCCCCATTCAGGCGGCGGCGCGGCGAAATCATCCTGCCCGGGGTCGTCGCGATAGTGGTCACACAGGGCCTGATGCAGCCGCGCCAGTTCGCCTGTTTCCCCCTTTTCCTCCCCGGTAATCGCCTGCTGGGCCAGGTAGTTACGCAGCACAATGCGCGGGTTGGCCGCCAGCATTGCCCGGCGCCGCACTTCGTCGTCAAGCCCCTCCTCCCCCAGCCGCCGCCGGTAACGGCTGAACCAGTCATCAAACGCTGCCCGGTCGACGAAATCGTCGCGCAGCGGCGTGTGCGAGTCCTGCCATTCTGTCAGGCTTAGCGCGCGAAAGGTGCGGGTATAATCCGCCCCCTCCCGCGCCATCAGTTGCAACAAATCCGTCAACAACGCATTATCCTGTGCCCGAGCCTGGGTCAAACCCAATTTGACGCGCATGAGCTCGCCAAAAGCCGCCATCAGCGCCGGCTCGTAACCTGCCAGCGCGGCCTGCAAGTCCGCCGCCGGCATCAGGCCCGCCAGCGAATGCGCCAACCGGTTAAGATTCCAGAGCTGCCACCGCCGGCTGATTATCAAATGCGTAACGCCCCTGATAATCGGAGTGATTGCAGATAAAGCCCGGCTGCCAGGCATCGAGAAAACCGTAAGGGCCATAATCGATGGTCAGACCGAGGATCGACATATTATCGGTGTTCATCACACCGTGGGCGAAGCCGCAGGCCTGCCAGCCGGCAATCATCCGTGCGGTGCGCGCCACCACATCAGACAACCACAGCCGATAACGGCCGTCTACACCCACCAGCGCGGGCCAGTGCCGTTCGATAACGTAATCCGCCAGACGGGTAACGTTATCCTGCTGGCGCAGGTAATAAAAATGCTCAAAATGACCAAAACGCACATGGATGTCGGCGATACGCATCATCATCGCGCCCGTTTCCGGCTGCTCGCGCCACACCGGCTCCTCGCTGGTGACGATCGTAAGCGCGCGGGTGGTGGCGATACCAAGATGATGCAGCGCTTCCGAGGCGAGAAATTCCCGCACCACAGAACGCAAGACCGCGCGACCGTCGCCCATGCGCGAATAAGGCGTCAGGCCGGCGCCTTTCAGATGCCAGTCGACGATGTTGCCTTTCGCCAACCGCTGCTCGCCGAGCAAAATGCCGCGACCATCCACCAGGCGGCCGGCCCAGACGCCGAATTGATGCCCGCTGTAGACCTGCGCCAGCGGCTGCATTCCGGGCAGCAGGCGCGCGCCGGTGAGCGGCGTGGGCGCCAGTTCACTGTAATAGCCGGGCAGACAGCGATGATAACTATTGGTAAAGAGCGGATAATGTGGCATAGACCCTCCTGCCCTCAGTATAGCCGGCGCCTTGGGCGGACGACGTTCTGCCGTCAGCCGCGCGGCAGCAAGGATAAGCCTGGACGCCAGGGACGCGTATATCAACGCAGGCTGGTCGCGAGCCAGTCCGCCGCCGCCCGGTAGTCTACCCCCGGTAGAAGTTGCGCCAGGGCTTCCAGCGGCGCGGGATTCAGACTGTCGGTGAAAATACGACAGCGGCTGATGGCGCCATGCTCGACGTCAAAATGCAACTCCACGCCTCCCCAGCTAAACCGGGTGTCGAGCAAATGACTAAAGGCCGGCGCGGCGCCGAAATTCCATTCCCAACTGCTTTGGCGGCGAAACTGCTCGGCGAATCCAGGCAGGTCGGGGGCCTGCTGCGGTGAGATGCGCTCCGGCACCGCTGATTCGCCATAGTGGGCAAAAAACGCCTGCTGTACGCTATGACACAGCCGCGCATGATCGATGCCGGGCACCAGCTCGGCCACATTCGCCACCCGAGAACGTACCGACGTTATCCCCTTGGCTTGTAATTTTTTCGCATCGGGGTTCAGGTAGTGCGCCAGACGTCTCAGGTCGGCATGCAGTAATACCGTGCCGTGATGAAACCCGCGATCGACGGTCTGGCGGTAGGCGGAACCGCTGATTTTGCGTTCGCCGCCGGGGGTGGCGACCACCAAATCGTTGCGCCCCGAGGTGCGGGCTTCGACGCCCAGCCGGCGCAGGCCGTCGAGCATAATGGCGGTGGAGAGGCTTTTGTCATATCCCGGTTTGCCGGCCATAAAGGTAAAACAGGTGTTACCCAAGTCATGAAATACCGCCCCGCCGCCGCTGCTGCGACGTGCCAGACGGATGCCGTCGCGTTCCATACGCCGGGTATTGCACTCTTTCCAGGGGTTTTGCGCGCGACCGATCACCACGGTTTGTGCGTTGCGCCAAAGAAACAGTACCCGCTGACTGGGCGGCATCTGGCGGAAAATGCACTCTTCCACCGCCAGATTGAACCAGGGATCGTGGGAATCCGATAAAAGTATTCGCAATGAAGACATGTTTTCTCCCGGCACGGCCCCGTCAAATACGCCGCGCCTGCCAATAGGCTTTACGCCAATAGCTGTTTTCCAAGGACGAGCGGATCACCCAGCGGCTGGTAGAGGCGTGAATAAAGGTGTTGTCGGTATCATAAATGCCAACATGCAGGCCATAGCGGCAGCGGCCGGTTTTGAAAAACACCAGATCGCCGGGCAGCAGCTCATCGCGATCCACCCGGCTGCCGATATCGGTCTGCGCCTCGGTCGTGCGTAGCAGCATAATAGCGAAACGGTCGCGGAAGGTGAGATAGACGAAACCGGAGCAGTCAAGTCCGCTCGGGCTCAGACCGCCGTAACGATAAGGTGTGCCGTGCCATTGGTTCAGCTGGTCGTTAAGCTTGGCGATGACCATGATTGAGTCGGACAAACGCGGGTACGGCGGCGGCGCATGGTGGCTACAGCCGGTCAACAACAGCGTCAGCCCCAACAGTAGAACAGCGATCCTTTTCATTGTTGTTTCACTCTCTCAGGTGCCAGCAGCCAACGGCGGTCGCCGGCCGACACCAGACTGAACGCGACGTTGAACACGCGTGCCAATTGTCCGGGCGTCATCACTTCAGCGGCGGCGCCTGCCGCCACCAGTTCCCCCTGCGCCATCAGCCAGACCTCGTCGGCATGCGCCAGTCGCCCGGCGATGGACGCTACCGCTCGCTGGCTGCCGCCGGCTGGTGCTGGCGCAAATAGTGAAACACCGGCTGCGTACCGCCGCCGCGCGCCAGCTGCGGCAGATAACCGCGCCGTCGGGAAAGCTCGCCCGGTGTCCAGGCCGCGAGCGCTTTGCCCAACACCTGCACCTCGCCGTGAAAAGGCTGCAGACCGGCCAGGCAGCTGAGCAGCGTGCTTTTCCCGGCACCGTTGGGGCCAATGATATGGATACGCCTGCCGGCGGCGACGGCGCGGGACAATGGCCGCAAACGGCCCGGGACCGCAATATCACGGGCGCGGAGCAACCAACGGGACGAGGGTGCCGTCAACGCCATTATCTATTGCGCCAGCGCCTGTTGCAGCGCGTTGTGCAAAAGCGCGTCTTCCGGCGTCACGTCAGGCGCGAAACGAGCCAATACGCTCCCGTCGCGACCAACGAGAAATTTCTCGAAGTTCCACAACACATCGTCTTTATGCGCCGGCGCCAGCCCTTTCGCCTCCAGGCGCGCATACAGCGTCCCCTTTGGCGCCGGCGTCGTTTCAGGACAGGCCGAGATAAGCTCACGGTACAGCGGATGGCGGTGCTCGCCGTTCACGTGAATTTTACTGAACATGGGGAATTGCACGCCAAACGTCCCGCGGCAAAAGGCCAAGATGTCCTCATCGCTACCCGGCTCTTGACCGGCAAATTCGTTCGACGGGAACCCCAGTACCTCGAACCCCTGATGACGCCAGGTTTGGTAAAGGCGTTCCAGTCCCGTGTACTGATCGGTAAGGCCACATTGGGAGGCGACATTGACCACCAGCAGCACCGACCCGCGGTAGGGTTCGAGAGTGGTGATATCCCCCGCCAGCGACTTTAGCGGTAACGTATAAAGTGTTTCGTGCATCCTTCCCCTCCTTTCTGTCGCGCGAGCCGCGATGCCGGCATCGGCTAGGCGCGTACGCGGACCAGCAGCCAAATAAACACGGGGGCGCCAAGCATTGCAGTGACGGCGCCCACCGGCAATTCCGCAGCCCGGAGACTCATACGGGCCACCACATCCGCCAGCAGCAGAATACCGCCGCCGGCCAATCCGCAGCCGGGCAATAACGCGCGGTGATCGTTCAGCCCCCACAGTCTGAGGAGGTGGGGCACCACCAGACCAATAAAGCTAATGGCGCCGGCCAGCGCGACGCTTATCCCCACCATCCAGCCGAACGCCAGCACAAAGCCGGTGCGCCAGAAATAGACCGACAATCCCAATTGCCGGGCGCTCACCTCGCCCAATGCCAGGAGGTTCATCACCCGCCCGCAGGAGCATAGCCAGATGAGAAAGGGCAGCAACGACAGCATCAGCCATTTATCGCGCCAGTCCACCCCGCTGAATCCGCCCATCAGCCAATAAAGCAGTTGGCGTAAATCCAGGCTGGAGCTGAAATAAATAAGCCAGGTCATCAAGGCACCGCACAGGATCCCCAGCGCCACACCGGTCAACAGCAGCCGGGCATTGGAGGTCTGTCGGCGCGCAAACCCCAACAGCACCAAGGTCATCAGCAGCGCGCCGGCTACCGCACTCAGCCCCAAGATCCACACTGGCAACAGGCCGCCGCCCAAGAGCACCGCCAGCGTCAACGTCATGCCGGCGCCGTTGGCGACGCCGAGCAGGCCCGGCTCCGCCAGCGGATTGTCGAAAATGCCCTGCATGACCGCACCCGCCATCGCCAGCGATGCGCCACCACCACGACCGCCAACGAACGCGGCAAGCGCAGTTGCCAAATAAACAACCGCGCTTCGTCGCTCAACCAGCGATTGGGCCATAGCCAGATTTCACCTGCGCTAAGGCTAAAAGCTAACGCCAGCAGCAGCCCGAGCAGGACCACCCGACGCCGGTCGAACCGCTGTTGCCTTTTTAGCAAACGGGCGTAACCCGGACTGCCCGAGGCGGTCATTATGCCATCCCTCCCTGTTTGTCCTTTAACGCTGGCGCAGCACGTCGCCGGCCCATTATGCCTCTATCCTAACGTTATCCTATTGAAAGTGATAGCACCGTAAGCGTCCAGGCGGCGGCGCGTCGGCCTCAGCCGGACGTAAGGCATAAAAAACCCCGGACGGCCCGGCCCGGGGGATGAGGAGAAGAGCGAAAGGTACTGCCGCGAATTTAATGCGGCGGCGGTTGGTGCGGACCCTTGCCACCGCCGTGGTCAGCGTGCGGCGGTTTGCCGTGATGCCCATGCTATGCTGTCCGCCATGATGCGGCACCCTGGTGTTGCGCCGCGGCGCGCTACCACCCTGGGTCGGTCATGCGCAGGGCGGTAGCGCCGCAGGGATCGGCCTCATTTTTAACCGACGACCAATCAATGTCCGCCAGCGCAGCAGCAACAAGCCCGCCACAACCGCCAGTCCGAGCGCATAGCCGCTCCACAGTCCGACCGCGCCCCACGACAGCCCGAAAGCCAGCACCAGGGCGCACGGGCAGGCGATACCCCAATAGCCCGCCAGGCAAATCACCAGCGGGTAGCGGGTATCCTTCAACCCGCGCAGGGCACCTGCCGCAATTGTCTGCATGCCGTCAAACACCATGTGACAAGCCAGAATAGCAAACAACCGCGCGGTCAGTGCGTCGATAGCGGCAAACTGACGATCGGTCGGCGCAATGAACACGCGCAAAATGTGCTGGCCGAACAACGCAAGCGTCGCCGCCGCGCACAGCATCACCACTGCGCCTAACGCCAGCGCCCGGTTGCCGGCGCGCCGGCAATGGCGTGGCTGCAATCGTCCGGTGAAAAACGCCACCCGTACCGTCGCCGCCTACCCCAGCGACAGAGGCACCATAAAAATAATGTTAGCCACATTCATACACACCATATGAGCGCCGAGCGATACCGCACCAAACTGCCCTGCCAACAGCGATGAGAACGAAATTAATCCCATTTCTGCGGCGTACAGGCCGCCGATGGGCCAGCCGATACGCAGCAGCGCGCCGACGGCCGTGCGCAGTTCACGGGCGGGTAAGCGCAACATTCCCGGCGGCAGCATCCGCTGGCGTGCGCTATACAACGCGAGGCCGACCAGCATCAGCCACCAGCAAAGACTGAGCGCATAGCCGGCGCCGGCGATGCCATGCCCGCGCGCGTCCCCCGCGCCCAGCACCCACAGCCAGCTGAGCGGGAAATGCACGCCCGAGACGATAAACGCCACCCACATGACAATCCGGGTCCGCTCCAGCGACGCCAGATAGTAACGCAGCGGCGCGCTGCACAACATGGCGGGGATACCCCAAGCATAAGCGCGGCAGAACTGTCCGGCATAGCCGGCCACATCCGCGGTGACGCCAAACAGCCGCAGCAGCGGCGTGATGTGGGTTAGCAGCAAGATGAGCGGCAGCGACACCAGCAAAGACAATAACCACGCCCCCGCCAGCGCGACGCTGTCCAGCCGCCACAACACCATACTGGCGGTGAGCATCATGGCCATCTGACCGATTTGCGCCACAGCTAACGGCGCAGCAATGGCCAGTAAAACGCGGGTTTCACCGTCCGGAGCCGCGCGCGCCATTGCGCGGTGCCACCCGACCCACCGTGCGCCGCGCCTCACGGTTGTTCTCCGCTCCTGTTGACCAAGGCGTCGATGATGGTGGCGCTGCTGCGCAGGGCGCCGTGCTGCAAATATTTCATCGCGAGCAGGGAAGCATCATGGGCCGCCGGACTCGAGCCGGCAACGCAGTCTTGTACCACCCGGCAGTGATAATCATGCTGATGACCATCAGCAAAAGTGTAATGCACGCAAACATCGGTAAAGCCGCCGACCATAATCTTGGTCTTGGCGCCAAACGCCTCCAGCATGATCTCAAGCCCGGTGCCGAAAAAGGCCAAGTAGCGCTGTTCTTGAATAAAGAAATCCGTCTTGCGCATGGCCATTTCTTCCCAGGCCAGCGGCGTGCCAGGCTCGCCGTCCAGGCAATGGATATTCTCGTCGCCGTCCAGCTCACGGCCATAATCCGCCTTGCTGCGATGGTGGATTTCCTGAATAAATACGATGAGAATACCCGCGGCGCGGGCGGCATCGACCACCGCGCATGCGCGCGCGTAACGTGCGGTGGAATCCGGCATAAACGGCATGGTCGAGGTAGGTTTATAGGGCAAAAAAACAGCCCTTTTGTATATCAATCACCAGCAGTACCGGCTGCCCGTTCAACACAGGATTCAGTTTCTTTTTCACGGTTTCAGTACTCACGTTGCACACCCCATTCTATGACCTGCTCCCCATCAGCCGCCCCCGCCCATTAATCTGGGCAGGTTGCCAATTCGGGCAATTAAACTGAACGCCAGAATATCCACCAGCAAAAACAATACCGCGCTGACGCACATCGTCGGCTGGAACCCCATTCGCAGACTATTGAACACTTTGATGGGCAATGTCTCGACCTGAAACCCGGCCACCAAATAGGCAATAATATATTCATTCAGGCTGGAGATGAAGACAAACACTAACCACGAGCAGACATGGGGCACAACTGTCGGCAATACCACGGTGTGCAGGACATCGCGTCCGGTGGCGCCCAGCGTGGTGGCCACCTCGACCAGTTGCCGATCGACGCTGCGAAACCCCAGCGAGATGAACGCCAGCCGAATCGCGGCAAACACCACCGCGTGGCTGATAACCTTGCTGACAGCCTGGCCGGCCATACCCAGTTTGCTCCAGAACACCATAAACGCCAGCGGAAGCATAATGGGCGCGGGTATCACCCTTATCGCCCCCGCCTGGCATGTTCGGGCGCTGGCGGAGTTCGGCCAGCGCGTTCAGCATCAGTTCAAGCTGACCCTCGGGGCGACAGGACGCCCATTATCCCCCGCTGACACGGCCCGCAGCCGGTCAGGTCCGCGTCGCGGTGGTGGGGGCATATCTCAACGGTATGCCGCTTAATGGTCAATTGACGTCGCGCCACACCGTCCGGGTAGCGCAAAGCTAAACCGCGCCCTGCTATCGGCTTTACGCGCTGGCCAATACCCAGCCGCCGAATCCTGGTCTAGTGCGGGATGACCAGGGGTAATGCATCGATATCGAGCTGTGGGATATTCCGCTGGCGCGCTTTGGTGGATTCGTCGCGGAGATCCCAGCGCCGCTGGCGCATGGGGACAGTGCAATTGCGAGACGGGGAATGGGTGAAAGGGTTTATCTGCGAGACTTGTGCGCTGGCGCGCGACATTACCGCTTGTGGCAGTTGGCGCCGCTATAGCGAAGAGCGCGAGCAAAAGCATTCTCGGCGACCCGCGACATAGCGGTGCTAGCCGAAGTGTGTCAGCCAGAATGAAATCAAAGTCCCGGCCCCAAGGCCAGGACTCTGTAAGCGCTCTCTATGCCAAAGCTGTGTCGCGAAAAGATAACGGCACCCGCGCCTTTGTTACGTCTGCTTCACTCTTTCGGTGAGGCATTCTCGACACGGCTTTTCAGCTTCTGTCCCGGGCGGAACGTCACCACCCGGCGGGCGGTAATAGGAATATCCTCGCCCGTTTTTGGATTGCGTCCTGGCCGCTGATTTTTGTCGCGCAAATCAAAATTACCGAAGCCTGATAATTTTACCTGCTCGCCATTTTCCAACGCCCGGCGCACTTCCTCAAAAAACAGTTCCACAATTTCTTTGGCATCCCGTTTGCTCAGCCCGAGCTTTTCAAACAGGTATTCTGACATTTCAGATTTAGTAAGCGCCATAAGTTCAATCCCTCAAGGATGCTTGGAATCGCTGCTTTAGTGACGCCACGCATTTCGCAACGGTCGCGGCAATCTCCTCTTCTTCCAGTGTACGAGCGGTATCCTGCAAGATCAGGCTGATAGCCAGACTCTTAAAACCTTCCGCTACGCCCCTGCCCCGGTACACGTCAAACAAGTTTACGCCAACTAACTGATTTTCGCCAACTTTCTTACACTCCGCGATAATATCTGCTGCTGCGACGTCATCAGCCACCACCACGGCGATGTCACGGCGGTTAGCGGGGAAGCGGGAAATGTCATTCGCTTCAGGCACTTTACGCTCGGCAACCTTCTCCCAGAGTAGTTCAAACACCAGCGTACGGCCATTTAAATTCAGTTTTGCTTCAAGCTCGGGATGAATAACGCCAACGAATCCAATGGCTTCATTGTTAAGATAAATTGCGGCGCTCTGCCCCGGATGCAGCGCGGAATGCTGTTGTGACCTGAACTCAATATCGTCTAATTTTCCGGTAAGCTCAAGTATTGTCTCAAGATCACCCTTGGCATCGTAAAAATCCACCGGTTGGCGCGGCTGATCCCAATGTTCGTCCAGGCGTGGACCGGAAATGACCCCGGCCAGCATAAGATCCTGACGAATTCCCAGGTCGGCTGCGTTATCAGGCACAAAGCGCAAACCGCTTTCAAACAGGCGGACTCGCTGCTGCTGACGATTCTGATTATAGACCACCGCGCCGAGAAGACCGGTCCATAATGACAAACGCATGGCGGACATATCTTGAGAAATCGGGCTGGGCAACACCAGCGGCGCCTGCTGAGGATGCAGCAGCGCCTGGGTTTTGGGGTCGACAAAACTATAGGTTATCGCTTCTTGATAGCCGCGATCCACCAGCAACGTTTTGACCCGCGCCAGCGGCAGCGCCGCTTCGCGGTGGTGTGGCATCACCAGATTGGCGCGCACCGGCACATTCGGGATCGCGTCATAACCGTATACGCGCGCGACCTCTTCTATCAAATCTTCTTCGATAGCCATATCAAAACGCCAGCTCGGTGCCACGGCCTGCCAGCCCTGCACTGTGCGGCTGACCTGGCAGCCCAGACGGGTCAGAATATCGCTCACGTCCTCGTCCGGGATAACATGGCCAACCAAACGATCGAGGGTTTTGCGACGCAGCGTGATGGTGGCAGGCTGCGGTAGAGCGGATGCGGAGGTCACATCGATAACCGGGCCCGGCTGGCCGCCGCAGATAGCGACCAGCAGCGCGGTCGCCCGCTCCATGGCGCGCGGCTGCAGCGCCGGATCCACGCCGCGTTCATAGCGGTGCGATGCATCGGTATGCAGCCCGTAGCGGCGGGCGCGACCGGTGATGGCCAACGGATTGAAAAAGGCGCATTCCAGCACCACGTCGCGGGTGGTCGGGCTGATACCGGACGCGGCGCCGCCGAAAATTCCCGCCATTGCCAGCGCCTGGCCGTGGTCGGCAATCACTAGCGTATCGGGCGCAAGCGTCACCTCGCTGCCGTCGAGCAGGGTCAGCGTCTCATCCTGCCGGGCATGACGCACCACGATCCCCACTTCTATGCGCGCGCGATCGAAAGCGTGCATCGGCTGCCCTAGTTCCAGCAGCACATAATTGGTAATATCCACCACCGCGTCCACCGAACGCAGCCCGCAACGGCGCAGTTTTTCCGTCATCCACAGCGGTGTCGCGGCGCCGACATTAATATTTTTCACCACCCGGCCCAAATACCGCGGGCAGGCGTCGATGGTATCGACGCGGATAGGCAGTGTATCGATAATCTCCGGCGCCACCGTCTCGATGACCGGCATGTGCAGCGCCAGGCGATTGCGCACCGCGACATCGCGGGCGACACCGAGCAGGCCAAGGCAATCGGCGCGGTTTGGCGTCACGCTGATATCGATGGTGTTATCGTCGAGCTGCAAATAAGCGCGGATATCCTGGCCGACCGGCGCCTCGGCGGGCAGTTCGAGGATACCGTCATGGCCGCCGGTAATGCCTAATTCGGAAAACGAGCACAGCATCCCTTCCGACGGCTCGCCGCGCAGTTTGGCGGCTTTGATTTTGACGTCGCCCGGCAGCACAGCGCCGACGGTGGCAACCGCCACCCGCAGGTCAGCGCGGCAGTTGGGGGCGCCACAGACAATATCCAGCAGCCGCTCGCCGCCGACATCCACCTTGTTGACGCGCAATTTGTCGGCGTTGGGGTGCTGGCCGCATTCTACCACCCGTCCGACCACCACGCCGGTAAACCGGCCGGCAACCGGTTCCACGCCATCCACTTCCAGGCCGGACATGGTAATCTGATCCGCCAGCTCCTCGCTGTCGATGGCCGGATTCACCCATTCACGCAGCCAAAGTTCACTGAATTTCATGTGTTAATCCCGCCATTATTTAAATTGTTTAAGAAAACGCAGATCGTTTTCAAAGAATGCGCGCAAATCCGTGACACCGTAACGAAGCATCGTAAGCCGCTCCATGCCCATGCCGAATGCGAAGCCGGAGTAGATTTCCGGATCGATGCCAACATTGCGCAGGACATTAGGATGCACCATGCCGCAGCCCAACACTTCCAGCCAGCGGCCGTTTTTGCCCATCACGTCCACTTCGGCGGAGGGTTCAGTAAACGGAAAATAAGACGGGCGGAAACGGACCTGCAAGTCCTCTTCAAAAAAGTTACGCAGAAAATCATGCAGCGTGCCCTTCAGGTTGGTGAAACTGATATCGGTATCGATAATCAGCCCCTCCATCTGATGGAACATCGGCGTATGGGTCTGGTCATAATCGTTGCGGTACACCCGCCCCGGCGCAATGATGCGAATCGGCGGCTGCTGCGCCTTCATGGTACGGATCTGTACGCCGGAGGTCTGAGTGCGCAAAAGCCGGGTGGCGTCAAACCAGAAGGTGTCGTGATCGGCGCGTGCAGAATGATGGGCGGGGATATTAAGGGCGTCGAAATTATGGTAATCATCTTCAATTTCCTGGCCAGTGGCCACCGAAAAGCCCAACTCGCCGAAGAAGTGTTCAATGCGCGCGATGGTGCGCGATACCGGATGCAGACCGCCGTTTTCCATGCGGCGCCCCGGCAGCGAGACATCCAGCGTTTCAGCCGCCAGCCGCGCCGCCAGCGCCGCGCCCTCCAGCGTCGATTTACGCTCGGCCAGCGCCTGCAAAACATCCTGTTTGGCCTGATTGATCACCGCACCCGCCGCCGGCCGCGCGTCCGGCGCCAGATCCCGCAGCGCCATCATTTGCTGGGTAAAATGCCCTTTTTTGCCTAAATATTCGACGCGGACCAATTCCAACGCCTCTATATCCTGTGACCGTTCAATATCTGCTTTGGCCTGCACAACCAAATCTGCGAGATGTGGCATTGCTTTCCTCTTCTTCCTGCCGTAGATGGCTTAACCGTAATGCGCGAGCGACTCGCCTGAGCGCGTAAACGCGCAGAGCACCCCGCTTATCAGCAATAAAAAAGCCTCCACTCCGGGAGGCTTTAGCGCTATTTTTCGTTTCTTGACTTACGCGCAAGCCCCCGGGAGACAAGTGCTAAAGTAAAAAAAGAAACGGAAAATAGCAGCATTCATGCTTGCATTACCTTGTTAACGCCTGGATGTAACCGCTTAAAATCGTACCCGCCGTTGACGCGAAAAAAATAGGGAGACCGGCTCCCTCTTCTTAAACCGGCTTACGCCAGGGCGCCTTTCGCTTTATCGGCCAGAGCGGCGAAAGCCACTTTGTCGAATACAGCGATATCCGCCAGGATTTTACGGTCGATCTCAATGGAAGCCTTTTTCAGGCCATTGATGAACCGGCTGTAAGAAATACCGTTCTGACGGGCCGCGGCGTTGATACGCGCGATCCACAGTTGACGGAACTGGCGTTTCTTCTGACGACGGTCACGGTAAGCGTACTGACCTGCTTTGATAACCGCCTGGAAGGCAACACGGTAAACGCGCGAACGGGCACCGTAGTAACCTTTCGCTTGTTTCAAGATTTTTTTGTGACGTGCACGTGCTACCACACCACGTTTTACGCGAGCCATATGCTCTCTCCTAAAGTCTTATTCGAACCAATTAAAATGACGCTTACGCGTAGGGCAGACAACGCACGACCAAACCCAGATCCCCTTTGGAAACCATGGATTTTGGGCGTAGGTGACGCTTACGCTTAGTGGATTTTTTGGTCAGAATATGACGCAGGTTAGCATGCTTACGCTTGAAACCGCCCGAAGCCGTTTTCTTAAAGCGCTTTGCGGCACCGCGTACTGTCTTGATTTTTGGCATGAGTTTATCTCTACTCCGCATTGTTAATAATATGAATCAGTGAGGCGAAGGCAACGCCGAAACGGCGCCTTACTTGTCAGGCCTTACTGTTTCTTCTTGGGTGCGAGCACCATGATCATCTGGCGGCCTTCAATTTTGGAGGGTAAAGATTCCACTACCGCCAGTTCACTCAGATCGTCGCGAACGCGATTAAGCACTTCGATGCCGATCTGCTGGTGCGCCATTTCACGTCCGCGGAACCGCAGGGTGATTTTTGCTTTATCGCCGTCTTCCAGAAAACGAATCAGGTTGCGTAGTTTTACCTGATAGTCGCCTTCATCGGTACCAGGCCGGAATTTGATTTCCTTAACCTGAATAACTTTCTGCTTTTTCTTCTGCTCTTTGGTGGATTTGCTCTTCTCATAGAGGAACTTGCCGTAATCCATGATTCGGCAAACCGGCGGCTCGGCATTGGGGCTGATTTCGACTAAATCAACGCCCGCTTCCTCAGCTTTTTCAAGCGCTTCATTCAGGCTGACTATACCAATCTGCTCGCCGTCGATACCCGTCAGACGAACCTCTGCGGCGCGGATTTCTCGGTTTATACGATTGGGACGCGCCGGTTGAACTCGTTTTCCGCCTTTAATACTTTATTCCTCCAGTTGATGAAGATTACGGCTGCGGATTTCGTGCTGCAGCGTGGTAATAATCTCGTTAATGTCGAAACTGCCCAGGTCTTTACCGCGGCGTGTACGCACGGCAACCTTGCCTGCTTCAACTTCTTTATCTCCGCAGACCAGCATGTAAGGCACCCGACGCAAAGTATGTTCGCGGATTTTAAAGCCTATTTTTTCATTTCTCAAGTCTGCTTTCACCCGAATACCTGCCGCAGACATTTTTTCCGTCAGTTTTGCGATATATTCCGACTGATTATCGGTAATGTTCATCACGACGACCTGCGTCGGCGCCAGCCAGGTCGGGTAGAAACCCGCATACTCCTCCGTCAGAATGCCAATGAAGCGTTCCATTGACCCCAGAATAGCGCGGTGGATCATCACCGGCACCACCCGTTCGTTGTTTTCCCCGACGTACGAGGCGTTCAAACGACCGGGCAGCGAGAAGTCGAGCTGCACCGTACCGCATTGCCAGGCACGATCCAGGCAATCGAGAAGCGTAAATTCAATTTTGGGACCGTAAAAAGCCCCCTCGCCCGGCTGGTATTCAAAGGCAATACCGTTTTCCGTCAGCGCGGCGGCCAGGTCCTGCTCCGCCCGGTCCCAGGCGTCATCGCTGCCGATACGCTTTTCCGGGCGGGTAGACAGTTTGACCAGGATTTTCTCAAAGCCAAACTGGCCGTACATATCATACACCATTTTGATGCAATTGTTTACTTCATCGCGTACCTGGTCTTCGGTACAAAAAATATGGGCGTCATCCTGGGTAAAGCCGCGTACCCGCATCAATCCGTGCAGCGAGCCGGACGGCTCATTGCGGTGACAACTGCCGAATTCCGCCATCCGCAGCGGCAGATCGCGATACGACTTCAGACCCTGATTGAAAATCTGCACATGCCCCGGACAATTCATCGGTTTGATGCAGTATTCCCGGTTTTCCGACGACGTGGTAAACATATGCTCGGCATAATTTTCCCAGTGCCCGGTCTTTTCCCACAGCACGCGGTCCATCATGAACGGGCCTTTCACTTCCTGATACTGATAAGCTTTGAGCTTCATACGCACAAAGGTTTCCAGTTCGCGGAAAAGCGTCCAGCCGTCGTTGTGCCAAAACACCATACCCGGCGCTTCTTCCTGCATATGATACAGATCAAGCTGCTTGCCGATTTTACGATGATCGCGCTTCGACGCTTCTTCCAGATGCTGCAGGTAGGTATTAAGCTGCTTTTTATCGCCCCAGGCGGTACCGTAAATGCGCTGTAGCATTTTGTTTTTGCTGTCGCCGCGCCAGTAGGCGCCGGAGGTTTTTTGCAGGGTGAAATGATGGCAGAAACGCATATTGGGCACGTGCGGGCCACGGCACATATCGACATATTCTTCATGATGATAAAGTCCGGGACGATCATCGCGACGGATATTCTCGTCGAGGATAGCCACTTTATAATCCTCGCCCCGCGCAACGAACGCATCACGGGCCTGCTGCCAGCTGACTTTTTCCTTGATGACGTCGTAGTCTTTTTCGGCCAGTTCGTGCATCCGCTTTTCAAGCAGGCTGATATCGTCCTGGGTCAGGGTATGATCGAGATCGACATCATAATAAAAGCCTTTGTCGATAACCGGACCGATGGCCATTTTGGTTTGTGGCCATAATTGTTTAATGGCGTGTCCCAGCAAATGGGCGCAAGAATGGCGGATTATTTCCAGCCCCGCCTCGTCTTTGGCGGTTATGATGACCAGCTGGGCATCGTGCTCAATGACATCAACGGCATCAACCAGCTCGCCGTTAACGCGGCCGGCGATGCAGGCTTTGGCCAGACCAGGACCAATGTCGCGGGCAACATCAAGGGGAGACACGGGATGGGCAAACTGACGCTGACTGCCATCAGGGAGAGTTATAACGGGCATGCGGTTTCCTTATAATGCAGTGGTGATCCCTACGCAAGATCACTTACGTTTCATCTTTCTTGTCAATATCAACTGATTGCGCTGCCAACTAACCAACAATCGCGAGTTTGGCAGGCAATCAGCTTCACTCATCACCCACCGCGCCAACGGCAGGTCGCTTTCGGCGCTATGGTATCACTTATCCGGCAAGACCACATCTTTACGTCGCCACGTCCGCGTAATTAACCGGCGGCAGCGGCACGCCGGACGAGCGAAATCGCCGCAGCGGCGGGGTTAACCTCGCGGCGCTGAGCGTCAGGATAGGGTTAGCATGGCTGATTGCGCAGGGGGAATCAGGGCTCCAGAGGGGAGTAAATAGGTAAATCGGCTGAGGACGGGACTATGGCTATCTGCCTATGGGGAAAGCGGCATAGGCGGTAGGGGGAATAAGGGTGAACTAAGGGATAGGGGTGCATTGCGCGCATCGCGTCCCGCCATGCCCGGTCTGAGCAGGCGATGGAGGCCCGCAGCGGGCCTCCCCGAAGCGCTGCGGCGTTACCCCGTGCGCATGGCCTCGTACCGAGGCTGGGTCCGTTTCAGCCCACGAAGTAATCCCCATGGCGCACATCCGTTATCATATCCGGGCCGGTCGGCGTCCAGCCCAGCGCCGATCGCGTGTGCGCACTTGATGCCGGCATATCCGCGCCGAGAAAATTAGCTAACCAGCCAAAATGGTCACGCCCACGTGAGGCGACCGGCAGACCTAATCGCGCGCCAATCACCTCGGCAAGAGTCTTGCCGGTGACGCTTTCGTCGGCAACGGCATGGTAAACAGGCTCGGGATGGTCTTGCTCCAGCACCAGCCGATACAGACGCGCGGCGTCAGAACGGTACACGCCCGTCCAACGTTCTGGCCGTCATCCAGAAAAGCGGACACCCCCTTCTCGCGCGCCAGACTGACCAAGGCGGCAATAAAATCATGATCGCCACTACCGTGGACCGACGCCGCCAGTCTGACAATGCCAGCCCGTACCCCCTGCGCCACCAGTGCCATCGCCGCGGCTTCAGATTGGCGCGGGTAACGGGGTTCGGTGGGTGCGACGTCTTGCTCTGTCGCGACCCGCCCCGGCGTGAGATGGGCCAGCCCGGCGGTCACCAACAGCGGTCGCGTCGAGCCTTTTAACGCGCCGCCCAAGGTTTCAATCGCCAGACGGCCTTGCTGCGCACTCTGGGCAAAGCGGGAAAAATCATGATTAAACGCGGTGTGGATAACCGCATCCGCCGCTTGAGCGGCCTGGCGCAGCAGTGTCAGATCGTCAAGGGTACCGGGCAATGCCACGGCGCCACTGGCCGTCAACGTCGCCGCCTTGTCGCGCGAACGCACCAAACCGGTTACCTGATGTCCTGATTTGAGTAATTCAGCCACTACCGCTGAGCCGACCCAGCCGGTCGCCCCCGTGATAAATACTTTCATGCGTCATCTCCGCTATCGCTATCGTGTAGGCATTGTAGCCAGACTAATTATCCTGTTAAAGTAGTGACTTTATACGGGTATAAACAGTAACAGGTAGTGAAGATGCCCCACGGTAATGTGCTTGGCGCCTACCTGCGCCAGCGACGCACCAAACTGGATCCCGCCGCCTTCGGTTTTGACGCCGGCCGCCGGCGCACGCCGGGATTGCGCCGCGAAGAGCTCGCGCAGCTCGCCCATATTAGCGCCACCTGGTACACCTGGCTGTAACAGGGTCGTGGCGGGAAACCCTCGGCAGCGGTGCTAGACAGGCTGGCGCAGGCGCTGAAGCTGACGGAAGCGGAGCGTGAGCACCTGTTTTTACTCGGCCTCGGTCGCCTGCCCGAGGTCCGTTATCGCGCCTGTGATGCCATCACGCCACGTCTGCAGCGCGTGCTGGACGTGCTTACCGACAGTCCTGCCACCGTACGCACCGCCACCTGGGACGTTATCGCCTGAAATCAAGCCGCCGCGGCGGTATTCACCGATTATGGCCAGCTTGCCCCCGCCGAACGCAATATCCTGCGCCTGATGTTTTGCGAACCGCGCATGCGCACGGTGCAAGGAGATTGGCAATCCGTGGCCCGGCTGGTAGTCGCTTCTTTTCGTCGCGACGCGGCCCGTGCCGGCGCGGATACCGAGGTCGCGCATCTGGTGGCGGAATTAAGCCAGTCGAGTCCAGAATTTGCTGCCATGTGGCGCGATGAGGATGTGCAGACGGACAGCAACGGCGTTAAACATTTGCGCCATCCGCAAACTGGGCACGATAACCCTGGAATTTTCGTCCTTTGCGGTTGACGCGCGGCCGGACTTGAGTTTGATTGTCTACAACCCCGTCGAAGAAACCGACCGGCGCCGCATCGCGGCGTTTATCGCTGCGGCATAACATTCTGCGCTGCCGGCGTAGGGGCATTTCTCATTATTGCGTCACCCCGCGGCACGGCGGCGCTGTGGACGGGGTTCACAGGGGGTGCGATTTGACTCGGCACGGGGTGGGAGCCCCGTCGTCCAGCATGACGCCCGGAAGGGTCAACGTCGGCGACAACAGCACCAGGGCCGGGTCGGTAAAAAGTCTGCCGTCGAGGTTGTTAAGCACGGTGCGGCTAACCCGGGTTTCACCGACGGCGACTATGATGCCGGAGGTATTGTCTATTTCACCGGCGTGCAACCATAAGTCACCGCCGCTGAGAATGCCGGTATTGACGCTATTAATATTACTCAAGCGCTGTCCATGGGTATCAAGTTGCAGGTATTCTCCCGACTGCAGGCGACCACGTGTGTTGAGCAGCGCGTCGCTGGTCACGCAGCTCACGCCTGAGGCGTTAATCAATCCCGCCGTATTGTCTATCTGGCCGGCGTGAAGCGTCAGATTTCCCCCGGCAAGGATGCCGGCGAAGCTGTTGTATGCATTAATCAACCGCTGGCCCTGAGTATCGATATGCAGATCTCTTCCCGTCTGCAGGCAGCCGCCGCAATTGTCAAATTCTCGGCTGTTGATGCGGGCCACTCCCGCGGCCCTGATGCGGCCGGCGGTATTGTCCAACGCGCCGGTGTTGACCACTAACAACGCGCCGGCCTGCACATTGCCACCCTCATTGTCCAGCGAGCGGCTCAACAGTTTCATGCCTCGCGCCGTCGCCAGCATTCCTTTGACATTTTTGACTGCGCCGCCAACAATCTCAGTCCTGCCTGCGGCGGTGATCATGCCCGACGTATTGTCTATATCGCCGGTGTCGAGGAACAGATCCGCACCGCAGTTGATTACGGCATTAACGGTAAAACGATTGCACAGCGCGCTGTTGCGGGTATCAATAACCAAATTGCCGCCGGACTGCAACCGGCCGCCGTTGTTTTCCAGCGGGCCGCTGGTTATCCGTAGTCCCCTCTTTGCCGACACACTGCCGCCGGTGTTGCTGAGCGACTTACGCCGGGTATTGACCGTCACCTCGTCACTGGCCATGACGCCATAAGCATTCATCAAATGTTGGCTGCGCGTGCTTAGCCGATTTTTTACCTCTATCTGTCCCCCGGTATTAACAATCACCAGTTGCGTCTCCAGTTGCGCATCGCCACCGAGCGCCAGCAATCGTCCCCCCTGGTTGTCGAGTTTATTGGATTTGAGCGTCACATCACGGCTGCCCTGCAGGTGACCATAGACATTGTTGGTGCCGCGCTCGGCCTGCAAGAAAAGGCTGCCGTGTGCCGCCGGGGTTATTCAGATAACCTGACTTCAGCCACAAAGCGCCGCCGCTTTGGATCCAGACGCCGCGATTATCCGCTTCGCCGCTGCCCAGCAGCTTCATTTGACCCGCGCCCAATTGCCACATGATTCTCCTTTGATGCTGCAAGTGGGTGGCCGTTAGCGACAACGATTGCGCCCGGGTAACGCTTTGCGTCAGATCGAGCTGTTCGCCTGTAAGCAACATGGCGCCGGTGGACCATAAGATACCCTGATAGTCATTCAGACGCTCCGCGGTTAGGGCCATTCGACCGTTACCCAGTAACTTGATGGTCCCGCCTTGATTGTCCAATATCTTGGTTCTTAGCGACAGATTAGGGCCGTTGACGATAATCCTTCCCCCGCGGTTATCAACCCATGCCGTCCTGATAAGCATATCCCCGTTGGTGGACACCAGACCCTGATGATTATTTAATTGGTGTACTTTTAACTGCAGCAGATCATCCCCCCGCTGCTCCAGCGTGCCGAGCCGATTGGAAATTTCCTGGGCTACCAGCGTTAGCATATTGGCGCTCAACCGGCCGTTATTGTTGGTAAATGATGTCGCGGCGCGCGCAGTGATTTTGCCGCCGCAGACCTGAGCACCATCGGTGCAAAGGGTGCCTTGGTTTGCTGACAACATAATGTCTGTGCCGGAGGTCCGGCTGCCGGCTAAATCCACCTCGCTTCCGCATACCATCAGAGCGCCCGTGGCCTGATTGTAGCCCTGCGCTATCAATGGTCCTTGACTGGTCATCATCAGATTGCCCGCCCGGGTCAATTGTCCCTGGGCATCGCTGCCGGCCGACAGCAGGCTGTCGCCCGTCATATCGACGCGTTTGGCGTCCAGCGTGATATCGCCCCCCGCCCGCAGGCTGCCGGTATTAAAGAGTGTTTCGGCGGCGGAGAGTCTGGCATTACTGTGCGTAATAAGACATCCGGTATTAATGACATCCCCCTCGCCGGCTAACGCCAGAGTCTCCTGACTCTGCATGCTGCCGCGATTCTCCAGCCGGCCGGCGGCGCTGAGACTCAACTCGCCGACGCCGGCGCCCAGTTCACCAGCGTTACGTACGCCTACGCCTTTTTCAGTCCCCACCATGACGATTTTCTTGGCATACATGCCACCCAGGCCCGCCACGTCCAGAGCATATTCCGGCTTATCGCCCTGCGCATCGGCGAACGTTTCCGTCACCGCTGCCCGCGACATTCACCCGATTGCGCCCGGTGACAATGCTGAGCGATTGGCTTTGCACCTCGGCGTTAACCTCCACCGCGCGCGCAATCAATTTTGTCGCGTCCATCCTCGCCGCATCCATTCCCCTACCGGCGACTTTAGGGGGAAATGACAATGTGGCACGCCATCAGCACTCTGCTGGTCGAAACCCTGGACGAAAATACGATCCTCGAACGACGTGAATTACCCGGCGGCGAACTGCACGCCGCGTGGTATTTGCGTTATGGCGCTCATCATATTTTTGTCAAAAGCGACGCCCATGAACTGCTGCAAAAGTTTGCCGATGAAGCGTACCAGCTCGCTTTGCTGGCGCGCAGCAACACCGTCCGCGTGCCGCGGGTCTATGGCGTAGGCAGCGCCCGGGATCAAAGCTTCCTGCTGCTGGAATATCTGCCGCCCCGCCCGTTTGACGCCCACGGCGCCTGGCGTTTCGGGCAACAACTGGCCCGTTTGCATCAATGGAGCGAACAACCGCAGTTCGGGCTGGATTACGACAATGATCTTTCCACGCTGCCGCAGCCGAACGCCTGGCAGCGTCTCTGGTCGCGTTTTTTCGCCGAGCAACGTATCGGCTGGCAATTGCAGTTGGCGGCGGAGAAAGGGCTGGTGTTTGGCGATATTGACACGCTTATCGACCGGGTCGAACAGCAGCTGCACGATCATCAGCCCCAACCCTCCCTGCTGCATGGCGACCTGTGGCCGGATAACTGTGCCAACAGCGATCAAGGCGGTTTTCTGTTTGACCCCGCCAGCTACTGGGGCGATCGCGAATGTGATTTAGCCACATTGCCGCTATTTAGCCAAATGCCGCCGCAGATTTACGACGGCTATCAAAGCGTCTGGCCGCTGGATAAAAGCTTCGTGCGTCGCCAGCCGGTCTATCAACTTTATTACCGCTTAAAAAACGCTATTTTGTTCGGCGGTGAGCATATACCGGCGGCGGCCGCCGACCTCGACCTGGTGCTCACCCCCGGCGCCGGCGATTAAAGCATGCCCAGCAGTTTGAAGGCGAAATACCCCACAACCGCAATGATCACCGGCAAGATGTACAGCGGGAAAAACTGCAGCAAAATAGTATGACGCGGCATAACAATGCGCTGTTCAAGCTCGGCGCGCCGGACGCCTGCAGCGCCAGGCCGATAAAAACCAGAATATAAATTCCCCAAAACAACAGATTGGGACTGGCAAAAAGACCACGGCTAAAATCCGGCTGCGGCGAATTATGCCAAAAGGCGTTCAGAAATGGCGTATTAAAGCGCATCATATCGATAATGACATGGAAAAAGTCGCTCACCACCGCATTGATGCCTTGATTAGGACCGCTATGTTGCTCGATGAATTTTAATACCGAAATAAAGGTCGAAATCACTGCCGGTATAAAGATAACCCACCCGGCAATCCGCTTAATAACCGCCAGGCGGCCGGTTTGCTGATACGTCATGTGCTCCCCTTGATAAAACGACGCAGGTCCGATTTGCTTAAGTTTATCTATAATTTACTTTTTTTGCTTTATTGTTTTCTTAAAAAGCCCTTTATGCTATCGCTATTCCACGCCCGCGTCTCGGCACGCGCGTCGGCCGCTAACCACAGGAAACGTTTCATTATGGCAACCCCCCCCAAGCAGCAAGCCGTTATTTTTGACATGGATGGACTAATTATTGACTCCTAACCCTTGTGGCATCAGGCTGAGCTTAAGGTGTTCGCCGAATTGGGTAAAGCGGCCAGCATCGCCGCCACCCTGCCCGACACGTTGGGATTACGAATCAATGAGGTGGTGGGTCTCTGGTATCAGGCTTCTCCCTCGCAGGGCCCGTCGCGCCAGGAAATCAGCGAACGTATCATTGAATGCGCGCTGGGGTTGATTGAACAGCAGCGGCCATTACTGCCAGGCGTAGAGCAGGCGCTGGCGCTGGCGGCGGACTGCGGGCTGAAAATCGGTCTGGCTTCGGCCTCGCCGCGTTTTATGCTGGAACGAGTATTGGAGATGTTCTCGCTGCGGCACTATTTCCAGGTCATCGCCTCGGCGGAGTCGCTTCCTTACAGCAAGCCGCACCCGGAAGTCTATTTACGCGCCGCCGCCGAACTGGACGTTGCGCCGCTGCGCTGCTCTACGCTTGAGGATTCCTTCAATGGCATTATTGCCACCCGGGCGGCGCGTATGCGCTCGATAGTCGTGCCCGATGCCGGCCTGCGCGACGACCCGCGCTGGTGTCTGGCGCAGGTGCAACTCCCCTCGCTGCTGGCCCTGGAAGCGGCCCACATCCAGTAAACCGCCGTCAGGACAGAAAATCGTCGCGCTTGGGGGTAAAGGTATCGATAAGCACGCTATTCTCCTCCAGCGCAACGACCCCGTGTAGCTGTTCCTTTACCGCCCGATAGGCGTCGCCGACCCCGAGAATGCGCGTTTCGCCATAGATGGTGACCTCAAACCGCCCCGCCGCCACATAGGCAATTTGATCGTGGATCTCATGCTTATGCGGCGTTCCCACCGCACCTTTGGCGAAATGCACGCACACCATCATCAGCTCATCACTCCAGGTCATCACCTTGCGTTTAACGCCGCCGCCCAGCGCTTCCCAAGGGGTTTCATTATCCAAATAGAAGGTTTTCATCAGGCTCCTCGTCATGACGCGCCGCCGCCAGGGCCAACGCCGAAAATAGTATGGTCAGTGTAAACCGAAGCCACCGACTTCCCTAACCGATTTGCCAAATTCATGACGGCCCTCATAAAATCAAAATATTATTTCAATATTATTGAATTGGCGTGCCGACCGTTTTATGATGATGACAGGTTCGCGGCAGAGAAACGTGACGGCGTCCCGCGCCGTTGGCCCGTTTTTGCGGCCGCGCTTACCGGGCTTATGCCCACAGATTGCCACAAGAGGCTCTACCATGCAGGTTCGTCAAAGCATTCACAGCGACCATGCCAACCGGTTGGATACCGAGGGGCTGCGCCGCGAATTCCTTATTGAGCACATTTTCGCCGCCGATCAATACACCATGACCTATAGCCACATTGACCGCATTATCGTCGGCGGCATTCAGCCGTTGACGCAGGCGGTAACCATTGGCGATGAGGTAGGCAAGCAGCTGGGCGTCAGTTATTTCCTTGAGCGGCGCGAAATGGGCATTATTAATATCGGCGGCCCGGGCGTCATCACCGTCGACGGCAGCCGCTATGAAATAGGTCATCAAGAAGCGCTGTATATCGGCCAGGGCGCGCGCCTTCTCCACTTCGAGAGCCTAAGCGTCTGGCACCCCGCGCTGTTTTATTACAATAGCGCGCCGGCGCATACCGCCTATCCCAACCGTAAGATCACGCTGGACGAGGCGACGCCGCAGACCATCGGTGACAACGTCACCAGCAATCGCCGTACCATTCATAAATTCATCGTGCCGGATGTCTTGCCCACCTGCCAGCTAACCATGGGATTAACCCAACTGGCGGAAGGCAATTTATGGAATACCATGCCCTGCCACACCCATGATCGGCGGATGGAGGTGTATTTTTATTTCAATATGGACCCCGAGACGGCCGTGTTCCATATGATGGGCCAGCCGCAGGAAACGCGCCATCTGGTGGTGCGCAATCAGCAGGCGGTTATCTCCCCCAGTTGGTCCATTCATGCCGGTGTCGGCACTAAAAACTATACCTTTATTTGGGGAATGGTCGGCGAAAACCAAGTGTTTGACGATATGGAGCATCTGCGCGTCAGCGAATTGCGCTAATTCCGCGGCGGCCGGGCCGGCTGCAGATATTTAACACCGGCGGTCGCCTCGGGCCGCGAACAATAAGGTGGCATTATGATCTTGGAGAGCTTTGCATTACAGGGAAAAGTCGCGGTCATTACCGGCTGTGATACCGGACTTGGCCAGGGTATGGCTGTCGGCTTGGCGGAGGCCGGCTGTGACATCGTCGGCGTCAATATCGTCGAGCCGGACGACACCGCACAACAGGTAGGGGCGACCGGCCGTCGTTTTCTGTCGATTAAGGCCGATTTGAGCGATACCGCCGTCATCCCCGCCATTATCACCCAGGCGGTGGCGACCTTTGGCCATATCGATATTTTGGTCAATAACGCCGGTATTATTCGCCGCCAGGATGCTATCGAATTCAGCGAAAAAAATTGGGACGATGTGATGGATCTCAATATCAAGTCGCTGTTCTTTATGGCTCAGGCGGCGGCCCGTCAATTTATCCACCAGGGCCACGGCGGGAAAATTATCAATATTGCCTCGATGCTCTCCTACCAGGGCGGTATTCGCGTTCCATCCTATACCGCCTCAAAAAGTGCCGTAATGGGCGTTACGCGTCTGATGGCCAACGAATGGGCGCAATATGGCATTAATGTGAACGCGCTGGCGCCGGGGTATATGGCGACCAATAATACCCGGCAACTGCGCGACGATGAGGCCCGCAGCCAAGCAATCCTTGAGCGCATTCCCGCGGGCCGCTGGGGATTGCCTGCGGATCTGATGGGGCCAGCGGTCTTTCTGGCCTCAAGGGCGTCGGATTATGTTAACGGCTACACCCTGGCGGTAGACGGCGGCTGGCTGGCGCGCTGAGCGGCAGGAAAAAGTTACAAGGTAACCTATTCCCGGCGTCACCGGATTGCTCTATACTGGACAAATGACCAGCTATTTTACCCCGTGCCGCCTATGACCGCCGAAGGACATTTTATCTTTGCCTTGGCCAGCACCATTTTAGCCAAAAAAATGGCGCTCACCCCTGCGCTTGCCGAGGGGGACTGGTGGCATATTATCGCCGGCGGCTTGCTTACCTGTCTGCTGCCGGATATCGATCACCCCAAATCGGTACTGGGGCAGCGCTTAACCTGGCCGTCCTCCCCTATCGCCCGTCTTTGCGGCCATCGCGGCTTCACCCACAGCCTGCTGGCGATCGTCGCCGGCATCCTGCTGTTTACTCTGCGTTTGCCGCCGCAGAGCATCATCCCGCTCGATGCGTTTCACGCCATGATTATCGGCTATCTAAGCCATAGCGCCGCCGACATGCTGACACCCGCCGGCGTGCCGCTGCTGTGGCCCTGCCGCTGGCGCTTCCGCGTGCCGATGATTTTGCGCCCTGCAAAGGACAACCAGCTAGAGCGTTTAGTCTGCATCGCGACGTTAATTTTCGCGCCGCAGCATCCCGAAGGCACACCGCTGGTACGCCATCTGGCGGTTCCCGAAACGGTTCAGACGCTGTGGCAGCGGGTGCGCGCCAGCCTGTTGCCTTCTCCCTGACCTCCTGGGCGCAGGCCGCTTGTGACGGCGCCTCTATCATAACGTTAGAGCAAGCATTATTTCGCCCTCTGGCGCAGGCCGCTTTTGACGACGCTGTTCTCATAACGACAGAGCAAGCATTATTTCGCCTTCTGGCGCAGGCCGCTATTGACGACGCTGACTATCATAACGATAGAGCAAGCATTATTTCGCCTTCTGACCCAGACCCGGGGAAGGTATTTCCCTTTATTTCACACTGTTATTAGCGCGTGAGGGATAGGATGCAAAGCGCAGGTAGACAGAGGGTGCCTAACTAAGCTTATGTTTTTAAATAATAATGCGGACTTTTGTTCGCATATAGGCAGGCTATTGTCCTTACAACGGTTAGGGAAATATGTTCTATAGTTGATCCAGCCGATCCCAAAAGGCGGTGGTAAATAGCTACTTAACCGGTTGTAAACAGTGAGAGGAGCAACTAAGCCATGTCGACACCCAAGGATCCTTCCAAGGCCCAGCAAAGTCTGTCACATCCAGCCCCGGCCCCGGATGGCCGGTCATCCCAACCCGGTCTTGGCCATTTGGCCACCGACGACGGCAGCCACCAGGCACAGCCCGGCCCGTCCGAGCCGGGTCAACAGCCAACGGCGCCCGGTTCCGCCAAATTTCCCCAGACCACCAACGCCAAATTGAAGGCGCTGGAGCCACAGCGCAAGAACGGTGAACACCAGTCCCTGACGACCAACCAAGGTACCAAAATTTCCGACAATAAGAATTCTCTGCGCGCCGGCAAGCGTGGCCCCACGCTGCTGGAAGATTTCATCATGCGTGAGAAGATCACCCATTTTGACCATGAACGCATCCCGGAACGTATTGTGCACGCCCGCGGCTCGGCCGCGCACGGCGTCTTCGAGGTGTATCGCCCGCTGACCGACCTCACCAAGGCGGGATTTCTGCGCGATCCGGCGGTGAAAACGCCGGTCTATGTGCGCTTTTCCACGGTACAGGGCTCACGCGGCTCCGCCGATACGGTGCGTGACATTCGCGGTTTTACGGTGAAATTTTATACCCAGAAAGGTAACTTTGAACTGGTTGGCAATAATACGCCGGTGTTTTTTATTCAAGATGCCCATAAATTCACTGATTTTGTTCATGCGGTGAAACCCGAACTCCACAATGAAATGCCGCAAGGTGGCTCCGCCCATGACAGCTTCTGGGACTATGTCTCCTTGCAGCCGGAAACGCTGCATAACGTATTCTGGGCGATGTCGGACCGCGGCATACCGCGCAGCTTGCGTACCATGGAAGGCTTCGGCATCCATACCTTCCGCCTGGTGAATGCCGCAGGCAACAGCACCTTTGTCCGTTTTCATTGGAAACCGTTGGCCGGTAAAGCATCGCTTGTCTGGGATGAGGCGCAAAAAATCGCCGGCAAGGACCCGGATTTCCACCGCCGCGATCTGTGGGAGGCCATTGAGGCCGGTGATTACCCGGAATGGGAACTGGGCCTGCAGCTCATTGCCGAGGAAGACGAAGAGAAATTTGACTTCGATTTGCTTGACCCCACCAAACTCATTCCCGAGGCGCTGGTACCGGTTGAGATCGTGGGCAAGCTGACCCTCAACCGTAATCCTGACAACTTTTTTTCCGAAACGGAGCAGGTGGCGTTTCATCCGGGCCATATCGTGCCGGACATCGATTTCAGCAACGATCCCTTGCTGCAGGGCCGGCTGTTTTCCTACACCGACACGCAAATCAGCCGCCTTGGCGGGCCTAATTTCCATGAAATTCCCATTAACCGCCCGGTCTGCCCCTATCATAATTTCCAGCGCGATGGCATGCACCGCCAGGATATTGATACCAACCCTGCCGCCTATGAGCCCAACTCGCTCAACGACAATTGGCCGCGTGAAACCGCGCCGGCGGCGGAAAACGGTGGCTTTGAAACCTATCATGAACGGGTGGTGGACGGCGAAAAAATCCGTCAGCGCAGCGAATCGTTCAATGAATATTTTGCCCATCCGCGTTTGTTCTGGCTCAGCCAAACGCCGGCCGAGCAACAGCACATTATTGACGCGTTCAGTTTCGAGTTAAGTAAAGTCGCCCGCCCTTATATCCGCGAAAGGGTGATTGACTTGCTAACCCGCGTCGATGTCATTCTGGCTACCCAGGTCGCCGCCCGCCTCGGCTATCTCTTGTCCGACGAGGCGCAAAGAACCGCGCCGCCCCCGCCGGTGAACGGTATTGCAAGCGATCCCACGCTCAGCCTGTATGCGACCGGTCCCGGCCCGCTCAAGGGACGACAGGTGGCGCTTTTGGTCAGCGACGGCGTGGAAGCAGCCGATGTGCTGGCCGCGCTGCAGGCGCTGAAAGCAGAAGGCATACACGCCAAGCTGTTGGCATCGAACATGGGCAATCTGCTGGCGAGCGACGGCTCCACCCTGCCGATTGACGGCACCATCGAGGGCAACCCGTCGATTACGGTGGACGGTGTGGTGGTGCCAAACGGCAATCTGGACGCGCTGTTGCTGGACGGGGCGTCGCGCCATTATATCCTCGAAGCCTATAAGCATCTGAAACCGATTGCGCTCGGCGGCGATGCACGGCGCTTTAAACAGCAGTTGGGGTTGAAAGACGGCGACAGTGAAGCGGGTATCAGCGAAAACACGGTGGTAAGTGACAAGCTGATGCAGGCCTTCCTGGCGAGTCTGCGTGAACACCGCGTCTGGTCACGGCTGGGCAAAGCGGACGCAGTGCCCGCCTGACAGGCGGCAGGGTGTTGATGCTTAACAGACCAAACAGCACGATAATAATGGCAATCACACAGGCAAAAACCGGGCGGCGAATAAAGAAACCAGCCAGCATGTCATTCTCCTTCGCGATCGTCGCTGGCTGGCGCGGCGCCGGACGACGTGCCCGCTTCAACCGCTTTTACCTTCATCCCGACCCGGACTTTGCTGGTGCCCTCCACGACAACCCGATCGCCTGCCTGCAATCCCGCGCTAACCAGCCAATGGCTGCCGATAACGCGACTAACGGTCACTTGGCGGCTGGCCACCTTATTATCGTTGCCGACCACCAAAGCGGTGGCATTGCCTTTGGCATCGCGGGTAATGCCCTGCTGCGGCGCCAAAATCGCCTGTGCCTGCACGCCCTGGCTGACGCTGGCGCGGACATACATCCCCGGCAATAGCTCATGCTGGGGATTGGGTAAAATGGCGCGTAGCGTAACGGTGCCCGTCGCCTCATCCACCGCGACCTCGGTCAGTTCCAGTTTGCCGGTATAGGGGTAGCGCGAGCCGTCTTCCAGCGTGACCGACACCGGTACCGTGTCGCCTTCCTGCTGCAAAGACGCCTGCTGCCGGCGTAGCTGCAATAGCTGACTGCTGGACTGGGTGAGATCAATATAGATAGGATCCAGCGCGCGGATCGTGGCCAGCGCGCCGGGAGTGACCGCCGAGATGCCGATACGGCCGGAGATGGGCGCTTTGATAAGCGTGCGTTGCAGATTGATGCGCGCGCTCTATACCGCGGCACGATATTGATCCACTGCGGCGACATTTTGTTGCCAGGTGGCCGCCGCTTCATCGGCGTCCTGGCGGGAGACGCCGTTTTCATTAACCAGCGCCGCATAGCGCTGCGCCTTAAGCTTACTGCTGTTCACTACCGCGACGGCATTGTTCAATTGCCCCAGCGCCTCATCGTATCTGGCCTGGTAGCTAGCGGGGTCGATTTGATACAGCGCCTGCCCTTCTTTAACCTCATCGCCTTCGGTAAATAGCCGCTTTTGGATAATGCCGTCCACCTGGGGGCGAACTTCAGACACCAGCCTGCCTTTTACCCGACCGGTTAATTCGCTGGTTAACGTGACCGGCTGCGCCTGCAGGGTTTTCACGCCCACGTCAACTGCCGTCTCCTCGGGAGTCGCAGTCGGTTGCCTGTCGCAGGCCACGATGAAAAATATCAGACCTATCGCCAAAAATCTTGAAAGAGACATCACGCCTAATCCTATAATGAATATTCATTCTCATTATACTTGCGGGCGTTCACCTGCCGAGGGGGGCGATAGGTAAAAAAAACGAAAAACCCGGTTATCTTGACATGTTTGTTAACATCCTGGTCGATGCCGAAGCGGGAGTCACGTCATGCAGTTTTGTCCGCAGGTGGCGGCCGGGCGCGACGAGAGACGGCGGATGTCGTGGATAAAATACGCTGAGCGAATAGTGATTACGCTTGCCGATGCCGGCCAAGCGTTAGCGTGGGGGTAACGACTACGGCTAAAGTCCGTAACCGTCGTTCAGGCGACAGAGAGGTTAATCGTCGCGAGACGTCACGAGAGAACGCGAGAGAGTGGTCAGCCCTCGAAGGAGTTGAAACGATAACACGCCCCGCCGCTGTGCGACGAGGCATAGCCTGACTGCGATGGAGCAGCAACGCGTTTTAAGAGAGTTTAAACGTCGCGAGACGTCACGAGAGAACGCGAGAGAGTGGTCAACCCTCGAAGGCGTTGAATCGATAACACACCACGCCGCTGTGCGACGAGGCATAGCCTGACTGCGACGGAGCAGCAACGCGTTTAAATTTAGCCAAAGGTTTGGATTTCGCCGAAGATGAAGATAAAGCGCGCAGTGCCGGTGCTGTGCCCCCCCACCGGGGGCACGGACGACGCCCCTGTCGCCGGACGTCTGCCACAACCAGCAGCCAACGTTTAAGTGTCAACGCTACAGCGTAACAGCCTCAGTAAAATCACCCCGTCCTCAGGTCAATCAACCCGTCACTGTGACGCCGCCGCCGGGTAAAGCCGAAGCTTGCACTGCACACTTCGGCCCATCATACCGTCAGCCGATGGTCCCCGCTGGCGTGGGCGTAGTTATTGGCCCTGCTGGGGATTGGTGTCATATTCCTGGCAGCTCTGGAACCCTTTGTTCAAAACCTTGCCGGTTTCATCGTAGCTGACGAAATAATTAATGGGTCTGCCGTTTCGGTTGCCCAGCACATAAGAATCACAGGTCCCACGCGCATTAATCATGGTCGAGGACGTCGCCGGCACACCACCGATGGCCCGCGCCTGCTCTTTGGTCATGCCTTTTTTCACATCGCTGACAACAGGCTTATTCACATAGCTGTCGGCGCGATCGTAAGCGGTACAGCCGGAAAGGAAAGAAATCGCCGCAGCGGCGGAAAGAGCCAGTACCATTTTATTATTCATCGAGGTCACCTCATTCATTGTGTGTATCTCTAAGCCTAGATGCCAAAACGCATTTTTACAAATAGGCCGTTCATTTTGGAGCGTATTTTGTTACGCGCCGACGCTTAGAACCAATAATGTCATCGCGGACGGGTAACGCTTTCTCTTCTAAGCGTTAGGCTTTACACTTTTGCCATCGCCCTCATCATGACGTTTGCGATACCCGCAGCTTTACGTTTCAGGAGACAAAGCGAATGGCACTACAGCAAGAGATAATAGCGGCGCTGGGCGTGAAACCCACGATTGACCCGGCGGCCGAATTTCGAGTCAGCGTGGAGTTTCTCAAAGCCTACCTGAAAAAGCATACCTTCGTGCGCACCCTGGTGCTGGGCATCAGCGGCGGCCAGGATTCGACGCTGACGGGCAAGGTCTGCCAACAGGCGATAAGCGAGCTCCGTAAGGAAATCGGCGTTGCCGATTACCAATTTATCGCCGTCCGTCTGCCCCACGGCGAGCAGCAAGACGAAGCGGACTGCCGGGACGCCATTGCGTTTATCCAGCCTGACCGGGTGGTCACCGTCGATATCAAAAGCGCTATCCAGGCCAGCGAGGCGACCCTGCGCGAGGCGGGCATTGTTTTGAGCGATTATGTCAAAGGGAATGAAAAAGCCCGCGAACGCATGAAAGCGCAATACAGTATTGCCGGCATGACCGCCGGTCTGGTGGTGGGCACCGATCATGCGGCGGAGGCGGTCACCGGCTTTTTCACCAAATACGGCGACGGCGGTACCGATATCAATCCCCTCTTCCGGCTGAATAAACGGCAGGGACGTGCTTTATTGCAACACCTCGGCTGCCCCGAGCACCTTTACCTGAAGGCACCCACTGCCGATCTGGAAGAAGACCGCCCCGCGCTGCCGGATGAAACGGCGTTGGGCGTCAGCTACGAAATGGTCGATGACTATTTAGAAGGCAAGAGCATCGACTCCGCTGCGGCGCGGGTGATTGAAAACTGGTATCAGCGCACCGAGCATAAGCGCCATCCGCCGGTAACGGTGTTTGACGACTTCTGGAAATAATTCTCCCTGCCGGCCGCGCTCAACCGCGCGCCGGCAGGTTCCCGGTTCCCGTTAGCCCGAAGCCTGGAGGTGGTGTCAACGTTAGCATCACCCGTGAAGACTGCGGCTAGCCCATCCGCCACATTCGTTGATGCGTGGAACGGTGCATCAATTCACTGCTCACCCCGCCGGCCCATCACGCTGGGCGTCACTCCACTGTTGCAACTGCCGGCCAATGATGCTGCGCATCAATTCACTGCTCACCCCGCCGGCCCATTACGCTGGGCGTCACTCCACTATTGCAACTGCCGGCCAATGATGCTGCGCATCAATTCACTGCTCGCCCCGCCGGCCCATCACGCTGGGCGTCAATCCACTGTTCCAACTGCCGGCCAATGACGCTGCGCATCAGCAACACCGCCGGATCGGCGGCGTGAGACGCGGTGGTCAACCATTGCACTTCAAACGGCAGCGGCTCTTGGATTGCCGCCACCTGCAACTACGTGGCATAGCGTCTGGCGGTAAAGGTGTCGACAATCCCCACACCACCGCCGGCCAGCACCATATCGGCAATGACAGAATAGGTCTTGATTTGCAGCGTGCTGCGCGAGCGCAGCCCCTGTGACTGCAGCGCCCGGTGCACTACCCGGCCCAAGGGATCCTGCGGCTGCATCATCAGCAGATGATGCTCACATAGCCAAGCCAGACTTACCGGCGCCGCCACCGTCAGCGACGACGGGATAAGCGCCACCATATCGGCACGGTAAAGCCCTTCTGCCGTCAGCCCCGGCGTCACAGTTTGACCAAACGCCAGCGCCAGATCCAGCCGGTCGGCCAGCAGATCCTGGCACAGCGTGTCCTGATGGCCGGTCACCAATTCCACCTCCGCCGCCAACGGCGGCGCCTGCCGACGGTAGTCCAACAACACCTGCGCCATTAAAGATTGGCCAATCGCATGCGCGGCCCCGATGCGCAATTGCTGCGGCGGCGGCGCGCGTAAACGCTGGGCGAGTTGGTCGATACGCTGTAAGTGTTGATAAAGCTGGTCAATTTCCGGCATTAACCGCTGTGCCCGGGCGGTGGGCAGCAGCCAGGAGGGCCGCCTGTCGAACAAAGCGAAGCCGAGTTGCTGTTCGGCATGGGCCAGCACGCGGCTGATGTTGGGTTGCGAGACATTAAGCCGGCGCGCCGCGCCGCTGATACTGCCGGACGCCATGATGGCATGAATGATTTCGATATGACGTAACCGTATGGTGGGCGCTCCGGGCCGACAGTCTAAGAGCAATGCCGGTATCGACAACATTACCCGCATAGTAAGAGAATTTACCGCGATTGAACAGCGCAGCGCCGCTGCAGGGCCAGCGTCAGAAAACATCCGTTGTGCCAGCGTGAGGGATCGACAGGCAAAAAAAATCGCAGCCAATGGCTGCTATAGAATAATGACTTGTTGCCGGAATTAGTTATTACCGTGTTCCGCCATTTTCGCTTGACGCTCTTCAAATTTCTTATTGAATTCTTGTTTCTGCGTCGGCGTCAGGACATTATACATTTTATTCTGCATTTCCAGACGGGCAAGCATTCTCTCATTTTGCGCCTGCGTCATGCTGCTGACCAGCGTCTGTGCTTTGCTGCTATCAAAATTATCGGCAGCGATAACGTCATGCAGCTGTTTATGTTCATCAGCTGACGGTTTCTTCATATTTTTCATCGCATCGCGTGCGATATCACGCATCTGTTCCCGCTGCGCGGCGGTTAAATCCAAGCCTTTGAACATTTGATCCATCATCGGCCCATGTTTCGGGTGATAATGCATTTTGGCTCTCTCCTATGCGGCCGGCGCCGCGGCGGTATCGGCGGCGTAGGCGAGCTGGACGGTACCTAACATCATTGTCGTGGCCAGAGCGAAAGCGGTTAATTTACGCATGATATTTCCTCATTATTTTTACCTGTATGCCGCGGCGAGAATCAAACACCGTGGCGTGCATTACAAGAATAACTTTACGCGAGTTAACTTCAAGTAGTGCGAGCCTGAGTAAATATGTTAAAGCCTATCACTCAATTTATGCGCAATGATGAAGAAAAAATGGAGAATAAGATATAAAACCGTTGTGAGATTTAATGAAGCGCTTCGCATTTTCCCCTGGGTTAAAATAACGTGATTCTCTCGCCGTCGGCAACAATATTCATACCCTCTTCCGTTTCGCCTGTCCTATTTTGCCATCGCCAGAGGAAGTAATACCGGCTAACGCTGTTTAAAAGCAAGACCTACTTCTTGAGTGTGAATCAACGCCGCCCCACGCGTTGACTGTACCCTTGGCAAACGTATTAATTCAGGCGCCGGCGGGGAACGCCAACACCTCCTCGGGATGAGGGGCCGCCTGCAGCAGCGCGTTGAGTTTCAATACTATCCAATTGGTGGTGACACGCTGCTGCTTATTATCTTCCACTGATTTAGCTCCCTGAAACACCAGACAGTAGCTGTATCTCCAGATAAGAGATAGGCTTGAATATATGTCTAACACTAACGCCAATTTTGATATGACCGGGATCCTGTTAGGTCAAGAAGTCCGTAAACGTAAAACTCCTCAGGAAAAAATGGCCATTATTCAGCAGAGGATGGAGCCCGGCATGAATGTCTCCCATCTCGCACGACTGCACGGTATCCAGCCCAGCCTGCTGTTTAAGTGGAAAAAGCAATATCAGGAAGGCAGCCTCACTGCCGGGGAGGACGTTGTTCCTGCCTCTGAGCTTGCAGCTGCATTGAAGCAGGTCCGGGAGCTCCAGCGCCTTCTGGGTAAGAAGACGATGGAGGTTGAGATCCTAAAAGAAGCCGTGGAGTACGGCCAGTCACGAAAATGGATAGCGCACGCGCCCTTGTTGCCAAAGGCCGGGGAATAGCACAGGTCAGCCGCGCCATGAGCGTGTCGCGTGCGCCGCTGTCACTGCGGATTAAGCGTTCTGCCGACTGGCAGGACAGGCGCTGTAACCGGCGTAATGACGAAGCAGACGCTGAAATACTGTCGGACATCCTCGACATCATCAGCGATATGCCCAGCTACGGCTATCGGCGGGTGTGGGGCATCCTGCGTAAACAACGTCGCGCAGAGGGACTGCCGCCGGTAAATGCGAAACGACTTTACAGGATCATGTGTGAGCATAACCTGCTGTTATTACATTGAAAACCAGAGCGGCCGAGGCGTGAGCATAAGGGCAGGATCGCGGTGGCAGAAAGCGATATGCGCTGGTGTTCAGATGGCTTCGAGTTCGGCTGCGACAACGGTGAAAAACTGCGGGTCACGTTCGCACTGGACTGCTGCGACAGAGAGGCCATAGACTGGGCTGCGAGCACTGTAGGCTACGACAGTTCGACCGTGCAGGATGTGATGCTGATGTCGGTAGAAAAGCGCTTCGGCGACAGGTTACCCGATACAGCGGTGCAGTGGTTGACGGACAACGGTTCAGCGTATACCGCGCATGAAACGCAGAGGTTCGCCAGAGAACTGGATCTGGAGCCCTGCACAACAGCGGTGAGCAGCCCGCAGAGCAATGGCATGGCCGAACGGTTCGTGAAGACGATGAAGGAAGACTATATCGAGTTCATGCCAAAACCGGATGCGAGAACAGCCCTGCGAAACCTTGCAGCAGCGTTCACGCATTACAATGAAAACCATCCGCACAGCGCGCTGGGATATCACTCTCCGAGAGAATACCGGCGGCAGCGGGCTTCGTTAACTTAAGATACAAAAGCTGTACGGAGATGGCGGGGCAAGATCACTTATTATCTTCCACCGTCACCGATAAGCGATATTCATTACGGGCATCCGGTGCATCAATCCAGGGCGGCAGGATGATAGACCAGCCGTCTGGCTGACGGCTATCCGCCGACGGCGTCAGGCTTAACGCCCGGGTGTCGCCCTGCCAGCTCACCGCGGTCAGCGGATAACGCGCCGAGACCTCTACTTTAAGCTCTAATGAGCTTCCCGGCTGCAGCGACCAGGGCGTGGTCGCCAGGAATACCGACAGGGTTTTGCGTTGTTTAAACTCCAACACCGGCACCGCATTGCGCTGCACCAGCTCATACCGGCTGCCGAGAAACGAATGCGCCTCGGCGACATAATCAGCCGACAGTTGCCTATGCAACGGGACCCCAAGGCGATAATTAAGGGTGAGCTGATACTGTTCCGCGCTTTCGCCGCTGTCCCCCAACTTATGGTTGGCGGACAGCGTCATAAGCGGTACGGGCGTGTAGCTTACGCCGAGCTCGACCGCCGCCGGGTTAGCGCGGTAATTCCCGCTATCAAACAGACTCACCCGTTGGCCGAAATACTGTTCATATTTTACCGAGGCGCCCAACTGACGATAAAACGGCAGATACCCCTGAGTGGTAATATCGTAACCGCTGGCCATGCGCACCCGCGCTCGTCGTCGTCATCATTGGCGGCATGCAGGGTCGACAACGGGTAGTAATAGTTAGAGGACAGCGTTAAATAATCGCTGCGCGCCTCTGCGCCGATGCTACCGCGCCGCAGCGCATTCTGGTTCAGGTATTGATCATAAAATACATTGTAGCCCAGCAGCCAACGGCCGGCGTTCCAGCGCTGGCCGAGGCCCATATTACCCACAATGCCATCATCGGCGCCCTGCAGCCCCCATTGTCTGTAAGTCAGACCGCGCGTCTTCACGTCGGCCAGCGGCAGCAATAACTGGCCAGAGCTACCGTTAAAGCGACCGTTTTCATCCACGTCCAGCGTGATAGCAATGTAGCCCAAAGGAGATAACATGGCTTTGCTTTTCTGCTGCAGCCGATTGAGCACGCCGTCTTTCGCCTCCTCCAACAAATAACTGCGCCAGGTCTTTTCGGTATTTTCATCCTGGTTGACCTCCGCCATTTGTCGCGCGAACGCCGCCAACTTCTTTTCCGTACCGCTTTCGTTTACACTTGCGCTCCCAAGATTGGGCAGCGATTGCTGCTGGCTGAGCAACGCGGCGCCATTGTCCTGCGGGGTAATCCAGGCGGCGGCGGGGAATGAACAGAACAAGGCATTAGCCGTCAGGATGCCTAAGAAAACTCTCATAATGACAGGGGACATGACGGCGCGAAGCCGCCGGTTTGGTATAAAGACGTTCAAGGCCCTCTCTGTTCGCCGCTGCGCCGCTGCGGCCGTTGCTTTGATGACCGGCGAATCGCCGGACTGCACATAAAGTAACCAGAGAACGCTTACTCTAACACATTCAGAATGGTCATAGACAGTAAGATGACTCACCATTATAAACTACAATAAATATACTGCTAAATATCTATATGTTTGACCTGACCGTTACCGTATTTGATGCTAACAGCCAGGAGAAGGAAAAATGACGCAACTGGAAAAGGAACGGTTCATCGGCCTGGAGTGGCTGCACTTCCTGCTTGGCTGTTACGTTATGATTTATCATACCGCCCATCGCTATCCGCAATTCAAGGCGGTGTTCGGGCTGAGCGAGCTGACCAGTATGGGTTTTCTCGCCACCAGCGCCTTCTTCGCCCTGTCCGGCTTTTTACTGGCCCACGTGTATGTGCGCGGCCACGGACTGCGCGAGCCGGCCAGCCATTTCTGGCGTAAACGGCTGTTCAATCTTTATCCCATTCATATCGTGGCGCTGCTGTCGTCAATGCTGCTCATTACCCTCATGCAATGGCTGGCAATACCGCCCGAAGGACCCGGCGCGACAATCCGGTTTGTGGTCTATGACACCAATGAAGTGCTGGGCCATACCCACCCGGAACTGTTCCGCCATTATATGGATAATGTCCAGTTGGCGTTTAACAGCGTGCCGCAACTTTTGATGCTGCAGGCGTGTAACCCCTACTTTCTGACCTTTAATGCGCCGCTCTGGTCGCTGTCGGCGCTGTTTTTCTTTTATTTGTTGTTCCCCTGGGCCGCGCCGCGGCTGATGAATGTGCGTAACCCCTGGCTGTGGCTGGGGATTTGCATGCTGGCCTATCTGCTGCTGCCAGTATGGGTTATCTGGCAGCAACAGTATGGCGTGCCGTTTACCGGGCTTCTTCAACGTCTGCCGCTGTTTCGCATACCAGAGTTTTTCGGCGGCATCCTGGCTTATGCCCTCTTCAAGCGGGCGCATCAGGCGGGGATTGTGCTGTCGACGACCGCGCGATGGTGCTGTTTATCGTGGCGTGTTTTTTGATAGCCACCGTGCTGTTTACCCACGGCCACAAATATTGGTATTTCATGTTACATAACGGTCTGTTACTTCCGTCGAAGTTGATCCTACTCTATCTCTGCGCGCTGGCGCGCAATCCTGACAGCGCCTGGCTGCGGCACTGGTCACCCCGCCTCGGTGCGGCTTCTTGTCCATGTTTGCCTTGCATGTGCCGCTGTACAATTTGTTCATAACATTGGAACAACTGGGGCGGGGTGCCCCCGGACAGTGCCTTAACCAGTGGAGCGACTGCGTGGCGGCTGCCGCCAACGTCCAGCTGTCGTTAACCGGCTATGCCTTGTTTCTGATACTGACCGTGACGGTGTGCGTGCTGTTTCAGGAGCAGTTCGTCGTGCGGGTAAGAAAACGGCTGGTTGCCCGCTTTATCACCCCTCCTGCCGCGGCGCATGCCGGCAAAACAGCAGTGAAAACCAGCGGATCCTGATTGCGCGCGCTGAGGCGCATAACGGTGGCGTGACGAGCGCAGATACATCGCGGCCGCGCGATGGCAGCGCAGGAGCTCTGCCGGAAGCTCAGACGCGCGATGGCGGCGGCGAAGACAAAATAGGGCCGTACAATGCTGTCCGTGTTTGCGGCATGGCCTCCTTGGGCCTTCCCCTTTTGCGGCGGCGTCTTTTTATCAGGCGCGGGGCTATACCGCCAGCGGCGGTTCATCCCGCGGCGTTTGGTTCACCGCCGCCCGCGCCTGAATAAGTTGGCGCACCTGCTTAACCAATTCCACCATACATTCATCTTGCATACCGTAATTGTTTAACTCCTGCTCAAGGGCAAAAAGATACTGGGCGTTGGTGCCGAGCGGGCCGCTGGCGCAGGCAATCAGCGGCGCGATAATCTGCGATCGGGTATCTGACTCGAAAAAAGGGTGGCAGGGGTCCATGACAAACACCAGTTCGGTGACACTGTCACCGACATCCAGCGTCAATTCACTCCAGGTCGGAATGTAGCACCCGGTGAGCATTTCCCGCTTCCATAGAAGCTCCAGCTCTTCGTGCAAGCGCTGTTCGGGGAGCCTGAACGCCAGCCCCGTGGTTTGGCCGCCCTCTTTTAACGCCAGCATACGACCCGGCTGCGCCGTAGTGCCGCGGCCGGAGATGAGCCGCAGACAAAATGCGCGATGCCAACCCGTGAGGGTGGCCGGACGCACCTCTTCCGCTTCAAAGATGGGATTCTACATCAACGAACCGTAGCCAAAAACCCACACCGGGCTATCATCCGGCCGGCGCCTCAGCGTACACGCCAGCGATGCCCGCCGTTGTTCTGGCGTTAATAACAGCGATTCATCGATGATGCCAAAAGCCGTTTTACAATCTGCTTTCTGTAAAAAGTCTCGCGTCAACACTCGCTTACTTTCTCCTGGCCATCACGCTCAAACGCGGCGGAAAATCTGAACCGCCAGTGCGTAAAGATAATCTCTAATTCCATTGCTCATAATTGAATTACCAACAGTAAGACCATATGCGTTTCCGGCCGCGCAATCAAGTTTGATGTGAGTCACATTTAGAATAAAAATCGACAATGGCGCCCTTAGCGTGGACGACAACAGCCTGGTGAGGCGAACAGGAGCGAATAGCGCTGGCGCGGCAGGGAATGATCGCGTCCGGCGGCTTACCCTGATGACCCTGGCCTCACAGCGAGCCGCGCAGGATGCGGTTTTTTTTGCATGCCGGTGATGACGCCAAGGGCGCAACCCGTGGAAGCGGCGTAAAGTCTTGCGCATCGGCATTGCGCGGGCTGGCCGAGCCCCTATGCGCAGGCGTCTGTGGATTAATGTTTAGCCCCTGAGGCAGATTTTTTTGGGTGCCAGCGATCGTGATCGCCCTTCTGGTATTGATGCTTCACCGCCGCCCAGGCGACTTTGTGCGCAGCCTCCTCGCGGGATTCGTGTCCGCGGCGCTCGGCGGCCTCTTTGTACTGATCACAGGCGCTGTTGAAGACTGCGCGATAAATACCCTGCGCGTGCTTGGGTAAGACGCCGGTGACGTTGTCCGGCAACGATGCATTGGATTGATAGGGCATAACGCCTCCTTGATAAACAATAGCACTCTTTAGTATAGGCGCTGGGTCCCCGTCTGTCCGCTGCTTCGCCGCCATTGATGACCCGGGCAGTGCGCCGGCGCGCCCTCACGGGCCCGGTACCGCCACCAAAAGAAATCAATGCGGGTTTTGCCACGCAAGAGGCATTTTCCTCTCTGAGCCGCCTTTATTCCATTAAAAGCCAATAACAAGGCGCTTTCTCCTGCAAGTTATAGCCAGAACTTATCACCAGACAAAGACAGACGTCACAAAACTTGCTATACAATCAATGTCATGTTAGCAACTGAACTTCAATGCTGTAGGTTATGCCCATCTTGCCTCTTTTATTGTCTAAAACGTCAGTTTATGCAAATTCCCGGTCACAACATTGGCTTTATGTTAAACTTACCGCTGTCGGTAATAGTGACCGGTAAGCGCTCGTGGCGGCACCGCGGGCAGTACATCCCGCGTTTCAATCAGGAGAGAACAGCAACCATGACGTCTGCCCCCGCCGCGGTTAAGACCCGCCATAAAGAATACAGCCTGCTTTTTCCACTGGCCGCGCTTGGCGTGCTCAGCTTTTGGGGCACCGCGACAGATTTAGGCGTATTGGTGGTGGTCAATATAGTAGCGTTGCTCGGTATTCTGGTCAGCGCCTTCAACGTGGTGCGCCACGCCGATGTGCTGGCGCATCGCCTCGGCGAACCCCTCGGTTCGTTGATACTAACCCTGTCCGTGGTCATTCTCGAAGTCAGCCTCATCTCGGCACTGATGGCCACCGGCGCTGATGCGCGATACGCTGTACTCGGTGATTATGATAGTGACCACCGGCCTGGTCGGCTTATCGTTGCTGCTGGGCGGCAGTAAATTTGCCACCCAGTCACTCAATCTGGCGAGCATCAAACAATATCTGATGGCGATTATGCCGCTGGCGGTCATCGTGCTGGTCTTTCCCGCCGCGCTGCCGGGGGGGAATTTCGCCGTCGCGCAAATGCTGATAGCCGGTGCCGTCTCCGCGCCGCCATGTACGGGGTGTTTTTGTTGATCCAGACGCGCACGCACCAGAAATGGTTTATTTATGAGCATGAGGACGACGACGGCGAGGATCCGCACGGCAAACCCTCTGCCCATTGATCGCTGTGGCACGGTGCGTGGCTGGTTGTTCATCTCATCGCGGTGGTCGCGGTAACCAAAGTCAATGCCGATCCGCTTGATCATTTGCTGACCGCTATCAATGCGCCGAAGCAGGTGACCGGCTTTCTGGTGGCGCTGCTGATCCTCTCTCCCGAAGGGCTGGGGGCTATCCGTGCCGTGCTGGCCAATCAGGTCCAGCGGGCGATGAATTTGTTTTTCGGTTCGATACTGGCGACCATCTCCCTGACGGTACCGACGGTGACGCTTATCGCCATTTTCACCGGCAATCAGCTGACGTTCGGTTTGTCGCTGCCGCAAATCGTGGTCATGTTAACCGCGCTGATAGTGTGCCAGGTTTCCCTGTCCACCGGCCGCACCAATGTACTGAACGTGGCCGCTCATCTGGCGCTGTTTGTCGCCTATCTGATGACCATTTTGCTGTAACCGGCGCTCACCGCCCTCGCCCCCGGCACCTTCAGCGTCGCCGCAATGCGGCGGCGGTTCACTTTTTTCCTCTTGCCTTGATTTGGCGCTGGTTTTTTTCTTGCCGCTCGGCGTATGGTAGGGGTTCTTTCTAACGGCCGGGCGCCGTTTTTCCTGCTTTGGTTTACTGAGTTAATGAAGACGCATTTTTTCTCCGGCATACGCCCTTTCAGCGCGCTCATTGAGGCATGCTGGAAGGAACGATACACCTCGCAACGCCTGCTAAAAGATACCATCGCCGGCATCACCGTCGGCATTATCGCCATTCCGCTGGCGATGGCGCTGGCGATTGCCAGCGGGGTGGCGCCGCAATACGGGCTGTATACCTCCGCCGTCGCGGGGATCGCCATCGCCCTTTGCGGCGGCTCGCGTTTCAGCGTGTCTGGCCCGACGGCCGCATTTGTGGTGATCCTCTACCCTGTTTCACAGCAATTCGGCCTGGCTGGGCTGCTGATTGCCACACTGATGTCGGGCTTGCTGTTAATTATCATGGGGCTGGCGCGCCTTGGCCGATTAATCGAATTTATTCCGCTGCCGGTGACGCTGGGCTTTACCTCAGGTATCGCCATCACTATCGGCACCATGCAAATCAAAGATTTCTTTGGTCTGCATACCGCCCCGCTGCCGGAACATTATCTTGGCAAAGTGGCGGGCCTGCTCTCGGCCATGCCCACGGTCACGTTTGCCGACACGCTGGTGGGAATCTTGACGCTGGGTGTGCTGCTCTACTGGCCGCGGCTGGGTATCCGCCTGCCGCCGCATTTGCCGGAATTACTGGCAGGCGTAGCGGTAATGTGGGTGCTGTGGGCCCTGGGCCTGCCGGCGGCGACTATCGGCAGCCGTTTCAGCTATCTGCTGGCTGACGGCACCCACGGCCAGGGGATCCCCGCTATCCTGCCACACTGGCTGTTGCCCTGGCAATTGCCGGGCGCCGACGGCGCGCCGGTCGCGTTATCCTGGCAAACGGTATCTGCCCTGCTGCCGGCGGGCCAACATGTGCTGGTGACCGATATTCCGTTTCAGCCGTTAAAAACGCTGGCGCGCGCCAATGTCCTGCCAATCCCCGGCCGGCTGTCATTTTGCAGCACTCTGCCGCAGGCGTTGGCACTCCTGCCGTCATCGCCCGCCATAGAGGCGTCGCCGGTGGCTCAAAGCCATTAACGGCCATGTTGCGCGGCCAGCCTGTTCGCTAGCCGCCCGGCTCGGCAAGGGTCAATAATGCCGCCCTTAGGCGGGCACGAGTTAAAGAAAAGCATCACGCGGGACACACACGCCCTGACGGACGCGGGATAAAGAAGGCAGCCTCGCCCGACGCACACGCCCCGACGGACATGGGATAAAGAAGGCAGCCTCGCGAGACGCACCCGCCCTGACGGACGGGGGCCTCGGGCGGCCGCGTGCGGCGGTTTTACTGGCGCGATGACCGGCAGGAAATTCGCCCTGCCGATGCGTCCTGCCGGCGTTAGTGGCCGGTATCGAGTGCGGGGAAGGATTTCACCAATTCGTCAATCGCCTTCATCTGGTGCAGGAACGGCTCGAGCTTGGCAAGCGGCAAGGCCGAATGGCCATCGCATTTGGCATTCGCCGGGTCCGGATGCGCTTCGATGAACAGGCCGGCGATACCGACCGCCATTCCTGCGCGGGCCAATTCACCCACCTGTGCGCGGCGCCCGCCGGAGGCGGCGCCAAACGGGTCACGGGTCTGCAGGGCATGCGTCACATCGAAAATCACCGGACAGCCGCCGGAAACCTGTTTCATCACATTAAAACCCAGCATGTCCACGACCAGATTGTCATAGCCGAAATTGCTGCCGCGATCGCATAAGATCACCTGATGGTTGCCGGCTTCGCGGAACTTGTCAACGATATTACCGACCTGCCCCGGGCTGATGAACTGCGGTTTTTTCACATTGATCACCGCACCGGTGCGGGCCATAGCCTCCACCAGATCGGTCTGGCGGGCCAAGAATGCCGGTAACTGAATCACATCCACCACCTCCGCCACGCTTTGCGCCTGGCAGGCTTCGTGCACATCGGTTATCACCTTCACGCCGAACTGCGCTTTTAGCTCGGCAAAAATCTTCATCCCCTCCTCCAGTCCCTGTCCACGATAGGAATGAATAGAAGATCGGTTGGCTTTATCAAACGAGGCCTTGAACACGTAGGGAATGCCCAGTTTTTCCGTCACGTTGACATAGTGTTCGCAGATGCGCATCGCCAGATCGCGCGACTCGAGCACGTTCATGCCGCCAAACAGCACGAAGGGCAGATCGTTCGCTACCTGGATGTCGCCAATATTGACCACCAAATGTTTCATGCTTCACCTTTTTGATTAAAATTAACCGGCAACCGGCGGCAAACACCGCCACCGGTCAATGTAGGGTAACCGATTTTTGCTCGATGGAGTGGATCTGGACCTTAATCATCTCGCTGACCGGATCTTCCGGGCATTGCTCGACAAAGTAATTTAAATCGCTGAGCGCCACGTGGTCGCACTCCAGCTCGACATAAATCAGGCCGCGATCGCGGATTTCGTAGGGATCCGCCGGGTCAAACTCCAGCATAGCTTCGCTGGCACGTAACGCCAGCTCCATTTTTTTTCGTCCATCAGCGCCCCTTTCAGGGTGTCGAGCAATTTGCGCACCACGGTATTATTATCCGCCTCTTCCAAATCCTCTTCGGCAAGCTGCACCCCCTCACCGAGATTACCGCGTAGCCAGATATCCAGCGTATGCGCATCCAGCGGGTCGCCATTGATGGGATTCATCAGCCACATGTCGCCGTCCAGCCAGTCGGCGCGCAGGATCATCTGCGTCGGAAAAATTACCGGCATTAAGGGAATTTCCAGCGCTTGGGCGATATGCAACAAAATAATCCCCAGTGACGCGGGCAACCCCTGACGACGGTCCAACACTTTATCCAGCCACAGCGCGTCGGACAGGCGGTAAACACCGCCGACGCCGCCAAAACCCCAAGTGCGGTAAAACAGCTCGATCAGAAGGCCGAGCTTATCATCCTGCGCCAGGTCGGCGGGAATATGGCGCCGCGCCTCTTCCGTCAGGCTTTGTAACCTGGCGCGGACGCTTTCAATGGCAAAATCGGGCCGGATGGCCTGGGTAACGCGCAGCATCCCCTCACTCAGGGGATGTTGGTTATATTCAAAATCGGCAATCGTACTCATAATGGTCCTGTTGACAGGGTGAGTCTGATAAGCACCGGCAAAACAAGCGGCGTGACCAACAAGAGGCAACCGGGGACACGCGACGGGAAACGGCTGGCGGGTGTGACCAACCGTGGTCATCGGTCATTCCATAATCGCTCATAGCGCACGCATTCCCTCTCTCTTGCCGTCGGTCACGCTTGCGCAGGCGAGCGTTGTCCCTGGCTGACGCGCTCATTGCCGCCATAATAGCGCAGCGTGGCTATCTGATCAAAGCCGGCAGCGGCGAGCAGGCCGCGCACGTCTGCCCCCTGGCGCCAGCCGTGCTCTAGCACCAACCAGCCGCCGGGCGCTAAATGGGCCCCCGCCTCGCGGCAAATCGCCGCCAAGTCCTGGAGGCCATTCTCTCCCGCCACCAGGGCGCTGCGTGGCTCGAAGCGTACATCGCCCTGCATAAGATGGGGATCGTCCGCCTCAATATAAGGGGGATTACTCACAATAAGACGATAGCGTTGCGCCTGCAATGGTTTAAACCAATCGCCTTCGTGGAACTGCACATTTTCCAGCCCCAGGCGGGCGGCGTTAGCGCGGGCGAGCGCCACGGCACCGGGCAGGCGATCGACGCCGGTTATCCGACATTCTGGCCGTTCCGAGGCCAGCGCCAGCGCGATGGCGCCGCTGCCGGTGCCCAAATCCAGCACCTCGGCGCGCCCGTGCGGCAGCAAGTCCAGCGCACGCTGGACCAGACATTCGGTGTCTGGGCGCGGAATCAGCGTGTCGGCGGACACGCGCAGCGGCAGCGACCAGAATTCACGTTCGCCGGTCAGATAGGCCACGGGCTCGCCCCGTTCCCGACGCGCTAACAGTGCCGCAAGCGTAGCGTGCTGCGCGTCCGTCAGCGGGGTTTCGCCAAAAGCCAGCAGACGGGTACGCGCCGCGCCGGTCACCCGCGCCAGCAGGATTTCGGCATCGCGTCTGGCGCTGGGGCTCAGGGACGCGCGCAGCCGGGGGACGGCCTGGGCTAGCCATTGCTGCCAGGTCATCAGGGAGTCTCGGACAACGCGGCGAGCTGATCGGCATGATACTCCTGCATAATAGGTTGGATCAGCATATCGAGCTTGCCTTCGATAACCTCATCCAGCCGGTAGAGCGTGAGGCCAATGCGGTGGTCGGTCACCCGCCCTTGGGGAAAATTGTAGGTACGGATGCGATCGGAACGATCGCCGCTGCCCAGAAGATTACGGCGCGTGGAGGATTCTTCCTGCTGCCGGCGCTGAACTTCAGCGGCGCGCAAACGCGCGCCCAACACCGCCAGCGCCTTGGCTTTATTCTTGTGCTGGGAGCGTTCATCCTGGCACTCCACCACCAATCCGGTGGGCAAATGGGTAATGCGGATAGCCGAATCGGTGGTATTGACATGCTGGCCGCCCGCGCCGGAGGAGCGGAAAGTGTCGATGCGCAGATCACCGGCGTTGATTTCCGGCAGCTCCGCCTCCGGGATTTCCGGCATCACCGCCACCGTACAGGCTGAGGTATGAATACGCCCCTGGGATTCGGTTTCCGGCACGCGCTGCACGCGATGGCCGCCGGATTCAAATTTCAGTTGACCGTAAGCGCCTTCATGGGACACCTTGGCGCTAACCTCTTTAAAGCCGCCGTGCTCGCCGTCGCTGGCGCTGACGATTTCCACCTTCCAGCGCCGGGTTTCGGCATAACGGCTGTACATACGAAACAGATCGCCCGCGAACAGCGCCGCCTCATCGCCGCCGGTGCCGGCGCGCACTTCCAGGAAACAGCCGCGTTCGTCGTCAGGATCTTTCGGCAATAGCAGCACCTGCAACTGCTGCTCCAGCTGTTCCAGACTGGCGCGGAACGCCAACAACTCCTCCTGCGCCATGTCGCGCATTTCGGGATCCTGCAGCAGGTGCTCCGCGGTGTGGATGTCTTCTTGTACCTGCCGCCAATGCTGAAAACAGCGGGTGACATCAGACAGCTGCGCGTACTCCTTCGACAGGGCGCGGAAACTGACCTGATCGGCAATAACGCCGGGATCGCCGAGTAGAACTTCCACTTCTTCGCGGCGCTCTTGCAACGCCTCCAATTTGGCGACTATCGAGGACTTCATGCGTGGTGGTTTACCTTATGTGTATCAGTGCGTGTCCAGTCCGAGACCGTCGCGCAAAATTTGTAATCGCTCGGCGTCACCGTCACGGGCGGCCTGCTGCAGCGATTTGGTCGGCGTATGGATAAGGCGATTGGTCAGCTTGTGCGCCATGTCCATCACCACCTGTTCCGGGTCGACGCCGAGGCGCAGCGCTGCCAGCGCGCGGGCTTCAAACTCCTCCCGCAGGCTGTCGGCCTGCGTGCGGTAATCGCGAATCGCCTCCACCGCCGACTGGCTGCGCAGCCAAGCCATAAAATCCAGACGTTCCTGCGCAACGATGGTTTCCGCCAATACCGCGGCATGTTTACGCTGCGCCAGATTCTTTTCAATAATGGCCAGGAGATCGTCCACCGTGTACAGATAGGCATCTGCCAATTTCGCCACCTCCGGTTCAATATCGCGCGGTACGGCGATATCCACCAACAACATGGGCTGATAACGGCGCTGTTTCAGCGCTCGCTCCACCATCCCTTTACCGATAATCGGCAATGTGCTGGCGGTGGAGGTAATAATAATGTCGGCCTCACCCAATTGGCTATTAATTTCCGCCAGGCTGATGACGTCGGCGCCCACTTCTTCCGCCAGCCGCTGCGCTCGCTCGCGGGTGCGGTTGGCGATGAGCAGACATTTTACTTTATGCTCGCGTAGGTGGCGCGCCACCAGTTCAATCGTTTCGCCTGCGCCCACCAGCAGCACCCTCACCTCGGCCAGGGATTCAAAAATCTGCCGCGCCAGCGTACAGGCGGCAAACGCCACCGACACCGCATGGGATCCTATCTCGGTTTCGGTGCGGACCCGCTTGGCGACCGAGAATGATTTCTGGAACAATCGCTCCAGATCCACCGACAGGCCGTGCCCGCGGCGGGATTCGGCAAAGGCTTTTTTTACCTGTCCCAGGATTTGTGGCTCGCCGAGCACCAACGAGTCCAGGCCGCTGGCGACGCGCATCAGATGGCTGACGGCTTCATCGCCCAGATACCAGTAAAGACTCTGGCGCACCTCGACGGGCTCCAGCTGGTGATAATCGCACAGCCAGCGTACCAGCGCCTCCTGCAAGTCAGCCTGTTGCTCGACACTCAAATACAGCTCGGTGCGGTTACACGTCGACAGCACGACGCCGCCCTGCACCAACGGTTGCGCAAGCAAGCTGCCCAGCGCCTGGTCGAGGGTCTCGGGTGAGAACGCCACCCGTTCGCGCAAAGCGACCGGCGCTGTTTTGTGATTGATACCGAGTGCGAGCAATGTCATGGATTAAGGCTACAGAGTAGTACAAACGTTAGTATGGTTATCGTCTGCGCGCATTCTACTTGATGCACAGATGCAAGAAAAGCCGCACCGCACTTTCCTCCCCTTAAGGTGTACAACTTGTAAGGGTATAAAATCAATCTATTAAAGCCATTGACGCTAACGATACCCTCCGCTAGCGTGAAAGAAAGCCATTCATCCCGCGATATTGAAGGAAGTCGACGTCATGCCTGAGCGTAAATACGCCATTTTCCGTTTGCTGCCGCTTGCCAGTCTGCTTTTGGCCGCTTGTAGTGTTCATACGCCTTCCGGACCGGCCAAAAGCCAGACCTCGCCGGAATGGCGCAGCCACCAGCAGTCGATCACCGCCCTCAGCCGCTACCAGACTCGCGGCGCCTTCGCCTATATTTCCAGCCAGCAAAAAGTTTACGCCCGCTTTAATTGGCAGCAGACCAGCGCCGATCGCTACCGGCTGATTTTGACCAACCCGCTCGGCAGCACCGAGATGGATTTGAATGTCCATCCGGGTGTGGCCCAACTGGTCAACAATCAAGGTAAACGCTACGTGAGCGATGATCCAGAGGTGATGATCCAAAATCTGGCCGGCATGTCTATCCCGCTCAACGACCTGCGGCAGTGGATGCTCGGCCTGCCCGGCGATGCCACCGATTTTACCCTGGATGCCCGCGGCTATCTGCATAGCCTGAATTATAGCCACAACGGGCAGCGCTGGACCGTAACCTATCAAGGCTATCACGACGATACCATCCCGGCGCTGCCGTCGAATTTGGAATTGCGCCAGGGCGACAATCGCATCAAATTGAAAATGGATAGCTGGAGCTTGTAATGACACGCCAGTGGCCAGCCCCGGCCAAGCTTAATCTGTTTTTATATATCACCGGCCGCCGTGCAGATGGCTATCATTTGCTGCAAACGCTTTTCCAATTTCTGGATTATGGCGACACGCTGACCATTACGCCCACCGCCGGCGGCCGCATTCGCCTGCTAAACCCGATAGCGGGGGTGGCGCAAGAGGACAATCTTATCGTGCGCGCCGCCCGGCTGTTACAGCGCCACTGCTGGGCAGCGGGTGACCCGGCGGCGCCGGGGGCGGATATTGAGTTGGAGAAAGTGCTGCCGATGGGCGGCGGGCTCGGCGGCGGATCTTCCGACGCCGCCACCGTGCTGGTCGCGCTTAATGCCCAATGGCATTGCGGGCTGGACGTAGCCACCCTGGCGCAGCTGGGACTGACGCTCGGCGCCGATGTGCCGGTGTTCGTACGCGGCGAGGCAGCCTTTTCCGATGGCATCGGCGAACGCCTCGAGCCGGCCGTCCCGGCGGAAAAATGGTATTTGGTCGCCGTGCCGCCGGTCAGTATTGCCACGCCGCGCATTTTCGGCGATCCTGAGCTGAGAAGAGACGCGCCACCGCGCTCGCTCGCCCAGCTTATGGCCACGCCTTTTCATAATGATTGTGAACCAATCGCAAGAAAACATTTTTCCGCGGTTGAACAGCATCTTTCATGGCTGTTAGAATACGCGCCGTCGCGACTGACTGGCACCGGCGCTTGTGTATTTGCCGAATTCGATACCGAGGCCGCCGCCCGTCAGGTTTTATCGCAGGCCCCGGCATGGATGCGCGGTTTTGTAGCCCGAGGCGTTAACGTTTCCCCGCTGCGTTGCGCGTTGTCAGGGGCGCACTGAGCCGCCTGACGGTGGCCTGATGCATTACCCGTATGGCATTGCCCCGCATGGCGCCGCCGCCTTCCCCGGCGTCAGGCTGGCGCAATACCTTCTCTGGACGCAAGCCTGAGGTTCTTCTCGTGCCCGATATGAAGCTTTTTGCTGGAAACGCCACCCCGGAACTGGCGCAACGTATTGCCAACCGTTTATATACCAGTCTTGGCAATGCCGCCGTCGGCCGTTTCAGCGACGGCGAAGTCAGTGTGCAAATCAATGAAAATGTTCGCGGTGACGATATTTTCATTATCCAGTCCACCTGCGCGCCCACCAATGACAACCTGATGGAACTGGTGGTCATGGTTGATGCGCTGCGCCGGGCTTCCGCCGGTCGTATCACCGCCGTTATCCCCTACTTTGGCTATGCGCGTCAGGATCGCCGCGTCCGTTCCGCCCGCGTGCCGATTACCGCCAAAGTGGTGGCCGATTTCCTGTCAAGCGTCGGCGTTGACCGCGTGCTGACGGTTGATCTGCACACTGAACAGATTCAGGGATTCTTTGACGTGCCGGTGGACAACGTATTCGGCAGCCCTATCCTGCTGGAAGATATGCTGCAGCAGGATTTGGAAAACCCGATCGTGGTTTCCCCCGATATCGGCGGCGTGGTACGTGCGCGTGCGATAGCCAAGCTGCTTAACGATACCGACATGGCGATTATCGACAAGCGCCGCCCGCGCGCCAACCAGTCACAGGTGATGCATATTATCGGCGACGTGGCGGGTCGCGACTGCGTGCTGGTGGACGATATGATTGATACCGGCGGCACCTTATGCAAAGCCGCCGAAGCGCTCAAAGAGCGCGGCGCCAAGCGGGTATTCGCCTACGCCACCCACCCGATCTTCTCAGGCAATGCCTATGAGAACATCAAGAACTCAGTCATTGATGAAGTGATCGTCTGCGATACTATTCCGCTGGATCCGGCCATCAAGGCGCTACCCAACGTGCGTACGCTGACGCTGTCTGGGATGCTGGCGGAGGCGATCCGCCGCATTAGCAACGAAGAATCCATCTCGGCCATGTTTGAGCATTGATATCAGAGGGGCACACGCGCTGGTCAGGCGGCGTCCGATCTTTGTCACCGGGGTTTGCCCAAAAAGCACAGCCTGTTTATCCCCCGCTGCGGGATTGGCCTAAGCTAATCACCCTTGCCCGACGATGCGGATGGCAACGCACCGACCCATCGGGCCAGACATTTATACAACCGACGTCGCAGGCGCGTCTTTTTTTGGTCAAAGCCTACAACGGCCGAAGGTTCTGCGTCAGCCTGATATCGCCTGTGGCAACCGGCGCGAGTTAATGGTAGCGGGCGTTCTGGTCTTTCCGGCAGCGCGCGTCAAAGCGGCGATGCCACCAATAGCGGTCCGAAATTTCTTCGTGGCCGCCCATGCGCGCACCCGCGAGCCACAACAGCGCGCCGACAAAAATGCCCATAATGCCGCCGCTGGCCATCACCTCAGTCATAGCGATCTGGGGCAACTGGTTCAGCACCGATACGGCGATACTGGCAACCATCAGTATCATCCCCGCGCCCATCAGGCCATTGCCGACCAGCATTGCTGATTTACGTCTCATGCTACACCTCCTGATTGTCCTATCGGACGCCCTGCTCGGCGTCACTCCTTTTACTGCTTAAAGTATAGCCAGAGTAGGCCCCTCACCTTGTGGTGACGATCACAGACCTTTCAATAAATCACACAAATCGACGCAGTCCGCGCCAACGCGGCGCTACCCTCGATTTGAAATGTTTTGCCCGGGCAGAGTAAACTAATGCCCAAACCGCCCGATGAGAGTAAGACGTGACAGTCAAATTAATTGTAGGCTTGGCCAATCCCGGTGCCGAATACGCCGCGACCCGCCACAACGCCGGCGCCTGGTATGTTGAGTTACTGGCGGAGCGCTACCGGCAGACGCTAAAAGAAGAAAGCAAATTTTATGGCTATACCGGACGACTGACCCTCGGCGGCCAGGATGTTCGCCTGTTGGTGCCCACCACATTTATGAATCTTAGCGGGAAAGCGGTGGCGGCGATGGCCACGTTTTACCGCATCGCGCCGGAGGACATTCTGGTGGCCCACGATGAACTGGATCTGTTGCCCGGCAGCGCCCGGCTGAAGCTTGGCGGCGGCCATGGCGGCCATAACGGTCTGAAAGACATCATCAGCCGCCTGGGCAACAATCCCCAATTCCACCGGCTGCGTATCGGCATCGGCCATCCGGGGGACAAAAACCACGTCGTGGGCTTCGTGCTCGGCAAACCGCCTGCGGCAGAACTTCAGCTGATTGATGGCGCCATTGACGAAGCGGTACGCTGCACGGAGATCCTGGTGACTCAGGATGCCGTGAAGGCCATGAATCGCCTGCATGTCTATCGTCCCGGTTAAACAGCGGGCGTCGAGTAATGGCGGGATTCTGTGTATAATGAACATTTAGAGTGATCTCATGCCGGCAATGGCAGTTAACCGGCTGATAATAGAGCTATTTAAGGTGAAATAACCATGGGTTTCAAATGCGGTATCGTCGGGTTGCCCAACGTGGGCAAATCCACTTTGTTTAATGCGCTGACCAAGGCGGGCATCGAAGCAGACAACTTCCCGTTTTGTACCATCGAGCCGAATACCGGCGTGGTGCCGATGCCCGACGCGCGCATGGATCAATTGGCGGAAATCGCCAAACCGCAGCGTACCGTGCCGACGACCATGGAGTTTGTCGACATCGCCGGACTGGTGAAAGGCGCGTCTAAAGGGGAAGGTCTGGGAAACCAGTTTCTGACCAACATCCGTGAGACCGAGGCCATCGGCCATGTCGTGCGCTGCTTTGAAAACGACAATATTATTCATGTGGCGGGCAAAGTCTGTCCGGCCGAAGACATCGACGTTATCAACACCGAGCTGGCCTTGTCCGACCTGGAGGCGTGCGAGCGCGCCCTGCACCGGGTGCAGAAACGGGCCAAAGGTGGCGACAAGGATGCCAAACTGGAGCAATCGGCGCTGGAAAAGTGCCTGCCCCAACTGAGCGATGCCGGCATGCTGCGCACGCTTGACTTGTCAAGCGATGAGAAAAGCGCCATTCGCTATCTGAGATTCTTGACGCTAAAACCCACCATGTACATCGCCAACGTCAACGAAGACGGTTTCGATAATAATCCCTATTTGGATGAGGTGCGCGCCATTGCGGCGGCTGAAGGGTCGGTGGTGGTCGCGGTCTGTGCCGCGGTGGAATCCGATATTGCCGAGCTCGACGAAGAGGAGCGCGCGGAATTCATGGCGGAGCTGGGGCTTGAAGAGCCGGGTCTGAACCGCGTCATTCGCGCCGGCTACGAGCTTCTCAATCTGCAGACCTATTTTACCGCCGGAGTCAAAGAAGTGCGCGCCTGGACCATCCCGGTCGGCGCCACCGCGCCGCAGGCGGCCGGGAAAATCCACACCGACTTTGAAAAAGGCTTTATCCGCGCCCAGACCATCTCCTTTGCCGATTTTATTACCTATAAAGGGGAGCAAGGCGCGAAAGAGGCCGGCAAAATGCGTTCTGAAGGGAAAGAGTACGTGGTGAAAGACGGCGACGTGATGAATTTCCTGTTCAACGTCTGAAATCAACGTTATTGCCTCATGAGGCTGGATGCCGTCTCATGAACATTTCTCAAATCCACGCACTGGCGTGGATTTTTTTCCCGATTTTTTGTCCCCCTTGGCTAACGTTTTAGAAACACTTACTCACTCACCTAATACCTGCTCACTTACCTGTTCACCTACTCACTCACCCGTACACTTACTTGTTCACTTACTCACTTAACTACTTGTTTAATTTAAATCTTGTTCATTTATTCAACCTGATGCCGCACGTCCCGTCATTCCCCACGGCGAACTTACCTCCGTGGGCAATTTTTGCCGGTCTGCTGCTGATGCTTACCCTCTACGTTATCGGCGCAGAACCAGGCGCGACAGCATGAAATAAAGGCATAGATCTTCATTGGGTTAGTTGGTTCACAGCGCGTTCATTACAACGTGTCGGTTATTCCACTTACCCCCGAAAACTATTCCCCGCCTGCTCCGCCAACGAGGCTTTGTCTACCCTCTTTTACTCGCCATGTATTTTTTTGTCAGTCAGCTGACACGACAACAACATAATCCTGCCAGTGCACAACCACGGCTAGCGTTTTCATTTCTCACCTTTGACATTATCCAATCACTTTTCATGCCCGGCGTTCGCATGTCGGCGCTTTGTATAAGGGATAATAACGAAGCACGCTGCCGCCGGTATTCTCTCGGAGAGTGATATCCCAGCGCGCTGTGCGGATGGTTTTCATTGTAATGCGTGAACGCTGCTGCAAGGTTTCGCAGGGCTGTTCTCGCATCCGGTTTTGGCATGAACTCGATATAGTCTTCCTTCATCGTCTTCACGAACCGTTCGGCCATTCTCTGCGGGCTGCTCACCGCTGTTGTGCAGGGCTCCAGATCCAGTTCTCTGGCGAACCTCTGCGTTTCATGCGCGGTATACGCTGAACCGTTGTCCGTCAACCACTGCACCGCTGTATCGGGTAACCTGTCGCCGAAGCGCTTTTCTACCGACATCAGCATCACATCCTGCACGGTCGAACTGTCGTAGCCTACAGTGCTCGCAGACCAGTCTATGGCCTCTCTGTCGCAGCAGTCCAGTGCGAACGTGACCCGCAGTTTTTCACCGTTGTCGCAGCCGAACTCGAAGCCATCTGAACACCAGCGCATATCGCTTTCTGCCACCGCGATCCTGCCCTTATGCTCACGCCTCGGCCGCTCTGGTTTTCAATGTAATAACATCAGGTTATGCTCACACATGATCCTGTAAAGTCGTTTCGCATTTACCGGCGGCAGTCCCTCTGCGCGACGTTGTTTACGCAGGATGCCCCACACCCGCCGATAGCCGTAGCTGGGCATATCGCTGATGATGTCGAGGATGTCCGACAGTATTTCAGCGTCTGCTTCGTCATTACGCCGGTTACAGCGCCTGTCCTGCCAGTCGGCAGAACGCTTAATCCGCAGTGACAGCGGCGCACGCGACACGCTCATGGCGCGGCTGACCTGTGCTATTCCCCGGCCTTTGGCAACAAGGGCGCGTGCGCTATCCATTTTCGTGACTGGCCGTACTCCACGGCTTCTTTTAGGATCTCAACCTCCATCGTCTTCTTACCCAGAAGGCGCTGGAGCTCCCGGACCTGCTTCAATGCAGCTGCAAGCTCAGAGGCAGGAACAACGTCCTCCCCGGCAGTGAGGCTGCCTTCCTGATATTGCTTTTTCCACTTAAACAGCAGGCTTGGCTGGATACCGTGCAGTCGTGCGAGATGGGAGACATTCATGCCGGGCTCCATCCTCTGCTGAATAATGGCCATTTTTTCCTGAGGAGTTTTACGTTTACGGACTTCTTGACCTAACAGGATCCCGGTCATATCAAAATTGGCGTTAGTGTTAGACATATATTCAAGCCTATCTCTTATCTGGAGATACAGCTACTGTCTGGTGTTTCAGGGGGATAAATCACTTCTTCGCGCGTTTGTCCAAAAAGCGGATATATCGGAACTGCTGGAAGCGATGAACAGTTGCACGCTCTATATTGTCCCTCAGGTATTCTCCTCGCTTGCCGCCTCGCGTGATCGCGTTGCGGGCTATTTTCTTGATACCACTCACCATCAATCTCATAGAATCGCGAGTAATGGCTGCCGATATATTCAAAATTACTCGCCTGATACACAGCGCTCATCTGCAAAGGATTGCACCCATTGTACCTGAGGATAAAGTAACCTGATAGTTTTTAGCGCATAGCTGATCGCTCGTGACTCTGAATTTTTAGGCATGTCATCATGCAGCCATAAGCGGTTAAGCTCCATATACTCACGATTCCTCGTGCCAAAGACCACTTTTTCGCCACTGTTAGGATTCAGGGCGTACCCCCACTGCATCAAGAAAACATATGTTACCTGTTAGGTATGGAGAGGATGATTAAAACACTGTAATTGATCTGTTTTAACGATCGATAAGGCTTTATTGATCGCTAATGCCACTTATGCTTCATGTTAGCCGACGCAAGGTCGGTAGCGCGATTTGCCCGTTCATACCCCCCTTAAAACCTGCTCAAAATTCAATCAAACCCTCGATTTTTGCTGTAAATCGGCATTTTGGCTATTATTTAAGCGACAAATGCTGCTTGTTTTGCCATGCATTCGCCTTACCAAGGCATGATTAGCCCTTACTCTGGCGGGAAACTGGCAAAAACCTTAATTTTGAAAAACCTTGGTTTGTTGGAAACAGTAAATCTGGCTAAAAATGCAACACCCAATCAGCGTAAAATTAACGGTAAAACACTGACTCAGGATGTGCAGCTAACCGCCACTGACGTTCATGCTGTGACACCTGAAGTATTACGCGCTGAAATCCCCGTAGGCGTTCCCCTGCCTTGGCCAACGGAAAGTGCGCCAACGGGTTGGTTTATCTGCAACGGTGAGCCATTCGACAAGAAAAAATAACCGCTCTTAGCACTCGCCTATCCATCAGGAAAACTCCCTGATTTACGCGGCGAATTTATCCGGGGATGGGATGCTGGACGAAAAGTGGATAACGGACGTAAGATATTAAGTACGCAAGCGGATGCCATGCAGAAAATATGGGCACAGTGGACGATGGACGACCAGGCAATTTTATCGAATTTTCCTCCAAAGGCGCATTATATTGTGATGGTGGCGGTTCAGTGAACTATGATGCAACCTCAAGGAGTGACCGGTGGACTGCATCCAAATGGCATTTCGATTCATCTCGCGTGACAAGAACGGCTGAAGAAACCAGCCCGCGAAATGTCGCGTTTAACTACATTGTCAGGGCAGCCTGATATTCAACTTTGCTTTCTGTGGCTATTCCGGCCACGCAATATCCGGCGCTTTGCTGATATCAGCACGGTTTAGCAGCACTCGGTATTTTTTCCATGCTATCAGTGATGCTTTTTCGGCTTATGAAGCCATCTCCAGCTCTACCGCATCCTGCCACGGCGCTATAATTTTTGCTGCCTGCTCAAGTAGATAGTCTCGTTTATGGATGGCTTGCTTTCTCTGCTCATCTGCCGTATAGATGCGTAGAACAACCTCACCATCGATAAAACACCATTTCCGGTTAAGGGCTGCCTCTTTAGGCCATTCGGATACTTCGGCTATGCTGCATCCATCGGGACAGAAACCGCTGATATCATAGCCCATCGAGCGTATAACTCCGTCGGCTTCATACTCGACTTTCATCGTATCGGGCTGAAAGCTTTTCTGGCACGCATACCAGTCCTGACCATCTTCCGAGATAAGAAAAATCGCCCCAACAGCATGTTCTAACCATTTTTTATCAACAGCATCAGAGTGATAGCGCTTAAAGTTTTTAATATTTTTCATCACATAAACCACACATTTATCCAATTACCGTTAACGTTTTTTGTAAGATACGGCGCTGAACATAATCCACATAGGCATCAACATTCCCGTTGTATACGCCAGTGATCACATAGGAGGCTTCATCGCGAATGCCTGGTCCTTTCCATACCTGAACCTCCTGCATGTGGCCCAATCGAATATCACGTACAAAAGTATTATTTAGCCATCCGCTAAGATGGCCGCCCCATAATGACCCGTGGATATTGCCATCTTCTTGATAGGTAGCGCCTGCGGCATGGAGTGCTTGGGGAGAGTAAAAATGCCCGTTTTTATTGAATACCCAATCACCACCACCGTCTAACGAGAGTTGCCGCAACGTGAATCCCTTCACATGTACTGCCGCAACAATGTACTCCCTGCGCCAGTCGCGGTTTATTTCTTCATTTCTAAGCATCATTCGATTACCCTGAACAGTTAGCGTACCGATAACACGCTGGTGTTATCTGTAGATACGACAATAATCCTAACTTAAATCAAAGTAAATCAAATTAGCATCTTTCTTTTCAGTTAAAGCCCTTTGGTTAACCAAGTTAAGTTAATCTTATTTTTTCAATTAGTTATAGGAAAAGAAAATGACAAGCACCAAAAGCAAGCCTCTTTCCTTGCAATTTGATGGAAAAGAAAGTTTTAAAGATCGCCTACGAATGCTTATAGGTAACAGAAGTGTCCGTGCGGCAGCAAAAGACTGGGGGATTCCAACATCAACTTTGAATAACCACTTAAGCAAGAATACGCAACCATTGCTAAGTATGGTTCAGATTATTGCTCATAAAGAGAGTGTCGGTATTGACTGGCTGGTAAATGGTCAGCAGGCACAGCAGGATGTATCATTACCTGATGATCAAGACCTGCAAGACCTTAATGCTATTTTAAGATCGCTGGAGCCTGTAGAGCGAAAAAAGCTAGCTAGATTGCTAGGGCGTAAAGGCGCTGAAGTACTGGCATTGCTGCTGGAACAAGGAGGCTTGGATTTACTTAAGCTTTCAGGAGAACAACGGACGGCTGCTTTAAGTTTGCAGGAACTACCGGCTGATCGAGTCAGAGAGATTTTACATGCTATCAAGCAATGTAGTACCCTTACGAAGGAAGTAAATTATAAGTATTAGGCCAGTGCTTGATGCACTGGCTAAACCCAAAAGAGTTGGGTTTTTTAAGTATTAAAGCGGTTTTAAGGCCGTAGTGGTGAGTATCAAATGTTTGCCTATAGGCTCTTTTTTGTTCATCGGTATCAAATACATAAATCATCCCTAAGCCTAAGAAATCTCACGAATTCCCGCCAGATCCCGCCAATTCCCGTAAGTATCAAATAAATTACTTATCTATACTACGGGCCGTTTTTTCTTTATTCAGGGAGAATACATTAGCGCTGGTAATAGTCGCGATACCAATTCACGAAACGTTTCACCCCTTCCGACACCGGCGTCTGCGGTTTAAAGCCAATGGCACGATACAGCGCCTGAGTATCCGCGCTGGTTTCCAGCACATCACCGGGCTGCATTGGCAGCAGGTTTTTTTCTGCCTGAATGCCGAGCGCGTTTTCCAGTGCCTCGATATAGTCCATCAGCTTCACCGTCTGACTGTTACCGATATTATAAACGCGGTAAGGCGCGGAACTCGCCGCCGGTGAACCGGTTTCTACCGTCCAGCCGGCATCCGGCGCTGGAATAACGGCCTGCAGGCGCACGATCGCTTCCACGATATCGTCGATATAGGTGAAATCTCGTAACATCTCACCGCCGTTATAGACATCGATACGCTCACCGTTGAGCATCGCCCGGGTGAACTTGAACAATGCCATATCCGGGCGACCCCACGGGCCGTAAACGGTAAAAAAGCGCAGGCCGGTGGTAGGCAATTGGTAAAGGTGAGCATAGCTATGCGCCATCAACTCGTTGGCTTTTTTGGTGGCCGCGTACAGCGACACCGGATGATCGACGGTATCATCCGTTGAGAAAGGCAACTTGCGGTTGAGGCCATAGACCGAACTTGAGGAAGCATACAGCAGGTGCTGCACCTGATTGTGCTGGCAGCCATCAAGAATATTGAGATGACCTATCAGATTAGCGTCGCCATACGCCAACGGGTTTTCCAGCGAGTAACGTACCCCGGCCTGTGCGCCAAGGTGAATCACCCGCTCGAACCGTTGGTTGGCAAACAGGCTGGCAATGCCTTGTCGGTCCGCCAAATCAAGCTTGTGAAAGCGAAAAGCGTCGTAGACCTGTAAATCGTCAAGACGGGCTTGTTTCAGCGACACATCGTAATAATCGCTCAGGTTGTCGATGCCGACCACCTGATGACCGTCAGCGAGCAGACGCCCGCTGACATGATAGCCGATAAAACCGGCGGCGCCGGTGACCAGAAATTTCATCGTGGTCTCTTATTTATGAGAAGCAAGCGACGCGCCGCGGCCGACACCATAATAGACAAAACCACGATTATAGAGGCGCTCCGGATCGTATAAATTACGGCCATCAAAGATAACGGGCTGTTTCAGCGCCGATTTAATGACATCAAAATTCGGTGCGCGGAAATTCTGCCATTCGGTGCAGATAACCAGGGCATCGGCGCCACGCAAGGCGGCTTCTTTGGTGCCCATCAGTTGCAGATCGTCACGGTGGCCATAGATGCGCTGGGTTTCATTCATCGCTTCAGGATCGAAAGCCTGAATGGTGGCCCCCGACTCCCATAGCGTTTCCATCAACACCCGGCTTGATGCTTCGCGCATATCGTCGGTGTTGGGCTTGAACGACAGGCCCCACAGTGCAAAGGTTTTACCGCGCAGGTCATCGCCGAAATGGCGGCGGATGAAAATGGGCAATTTGTCTTTTTGTTTGTAGTTGACATCTTCCACCGCCTGCAGCAGCTTGGGCTGGTAACCGATCTGCTCGGCGGTACGGATGAGCGCCTGTACGTCTTTCGGGAAGCAGGAGCCGCCATACCCACAGCCGGGATAAATAAAGCTGTAGCCAATGCGCGAGTCGGAACCGATACCCTGGCGCACCTTCTCCACATCCGCCCCCAGCAGCTCCGCCAGGTTGGACATTTCATTCATGAAGCTTATCTTCGTCGCCAACATACAGTTGGCGGCATATTTCGTCAGCTCGGCGCTGCGGATATCCATGAGTATCATTCGGTCGTGATTGCGGTTGAATGGCTCATACAGTTCATGAAGCAAGTCCACCACATCTTCGTTGTCGGTGCCGACCACAATGCGCTCAGGGCGCATGCAGTCTGCCACCGCCGCTCCTTCCTTTAAAAACTCAGGATTGGACACCACATAGAAGGTCAGCGTGCTGTTACGGCTTTGCAGCGTTTCTTGCATCACGGCGCGGACTTTATCCGCAGTACCGACCGGCACGGTGGACTTATCCAGGACCACTTTGTGATCCTGCATATGTTGGGCAATGGTGCGCGCCACGGCGGTGACATATTTCAAGTCTGCCGAACCGTCTTCGTCCGGCGGCGTGCCCACCGCAATAAACTGCATAACACCATGATTGACGCCGGCCTGCGCGTCCGTGGTAAATTTCAGCCGGCCGGATTCATAATTCTGCTGCACCAGCGGCGTCAGCCCCGGTTCATAAATGGGAATCACGCCTTTTTTCAGATTCTCGACTTTGCGCTCATCTACGTCGACGCACAATACGTCGTGCCCCACTTCGGCCAAAACCGCAGCCTGCACCAAGCCGACATAGCCGATGCCAAAAACCGTTACTTTCATGTTAGAAGATCCTGGTCTGTGTCAATAATTAGCGAAAAAGCTTCAGCGCTTTATTCTGTAATGGCGTCTTTCAACCACGTTTTGAACTCTTTGCCAAGACTTTCATGACGCAGGCCATATTCAACGAACGCCTGCATGTAGCCCAGTTTGTTACCGCAGTCGTGGCTCAACCCTTTCAGGTGATAAGCCTCGACGGTTTCTTTGTCCATCAGCATCGCAATGGCATCGGTCAACTGGATTTCATTACCGGCCCCCGGCGGGGTTTTTTCCAGCAGCGCCCAGATATCGGCGGAAAGGACATAACGGCCAACGACGGACAAATTCGACGGCGCCTCTTCAGCCGACGGTTTTTCGACCACGCCAACCATTGCTACGCTTTCACCCGGGCTGAGGGTCGCGCCCTGACAATCGACCACGCCGTAGCTGGTGACATCTTCCACCGGCTCGACCAGAATTTGGCTACGGCCGGTCTCTTCAAAGCGTTTTAGCATCGCCGCCAGATTTTCGGTCTTTAGGTTGGATTCATATTCATCAATAATCACGTCGGGCAAAATCACCGCAACCGGCTCGTCACCCACCAGCGGATGTGCGCACAATACCGCATGACCTAGCCCTTTGGCCAGCCCCTGCCTGACCTGCATAATGGTGACATGCGGCGGACAAATCGCCTGGATTTCAGCCAACAGCTGCCGCTTTACGCGTTTTTCCAACATCGCTTCCAGCTCAAAGCTGGTATCGAAATGGTTTTCAATGGAGTTCTTGGAGGAGTGGGTTACCAAAATGATTTCATTGATGCCCGCGGCGATGCATTCGTTCACCACATACTGAATCAGCGGCTTATCCACCAGGGGAAGCATTTCATTCGGGATAGCTTTGGTTGCCGGCAACATTCGTGTGCCCAGTCCCGCCACCGGGATTACTGCTTTTTTCACTTTGGTCGTAATAGCAGACATGAACCACCTCTCGTTCGTTAAGATAATATTTTATCTCTATAATATGTTTAACTTTTCGATTATATCAGTTTCGGCATGGGAAACCCGTGGAATAATGGGCGTTCAGTCTAAAATAGGACAATTACCCAATAGTGAGTGTTAAAAGGTATTAACTTGATTATTCTCTAAACGAAAGTCGACGCGCGTTTGCCCGTCAATCGGTGTTGAGCATCAGTCGCAGACGGCCGCCAGCGTCCCAGACCTGGCACTGCCAGGCGGTACAGTGTTGGCTGACCTGATTAAGGTAGGCATTCCCCATCGAGCCTAACGGCACACCGCTATTAAGCTGGATCTGCTGATTATTGGTATTCAACGTCGCGTTGAGGCCGGCTGAAACCAAAATTAAATTATTCATTACGCGATGATAATAGCCTACTAATAAAGGAAATTGTCCTTCCAGATTGGCTTTACGCAAAAGTTGATTCACCTGTTTTAACAAGGTGGATAATTCCGGCAACCGGTGGGCGCGATTGGCCAGATGCGCCTGCAATAAACCGTTGAACAACGCCCGCAGTAGCAGCGCCGCCAAGACGCCTTTTTCTTCCGCGCGCGTGACATCAAGACAGTAAAAGGCCAAATCATGATCGGAAAGCGCGGCGATATCCAGAACCAGACCCGGTTGTTCCGCCATGGTCAGCTGGCGATAGTTGACCCGGCAATGCGCGATATGCTGCTGCACGGGCGGTTGTAGCTTCTTGAGCAGTTTGGCCGCGGCGCCGGGATGCTGACTCAGCGCGTCCCAATCCTGAAACAGTTGCTCTTCTTCATCAACCTTGGAGGTGAACATATCGGGGTAAAGGCATCCGAGAACCGTTTCACGCAGGCGGGCGAAATCCTCCACCGGTTTAAGCAGGACATCTTGCACCCCGAGTCTGAGAACCCGGGTGATATCGGTCATTTGATCGGTGCCGGAAACAATCAGGATCGGCGTGGCGGTATCGGTCGCGCGAAAACGCTCAACAAAGGTCAGACCGTTCATTTCCGGCATTTCCAGATCGCAGATGATCAGATCGGGTCGGATGGACACCAGCCTATCCAACGCATGCTGTCCTTGATCTGCTTCGACGACATCAGCCCCTAGTGTCAGAAGGAATTGCTTCAGCACGGATCGAAAAACCGCCTCGTCCTCAATGATTAGAACTAATTTGTTTGCTAACGGTTTGGCCATTGAAACCCCTTCCTCCGCTTATTTCCGACAGTGGCTGAAACACACCACTTTTGCTTATAAGTAATGATAGGGGCTGTTTGTTCTGCTGCTGGTTTTTCATTCGCTCACATAGTCAAAAACTTGGGCGCCCGGCTAACCAGACGGCCCCATTGCTACCCCATTTAACGGCCATGATACTGATGCCAGCGACGTTAAAATCCCGATGCACCTCTTACGAGAGTAGTCGCCCTTAGGGAAATTTGCATCTTTGCAGTGCAAAATGATGGAGCTTTCGCGCTGACTTGACAAGGGTTAACCACCGATTAAAGGGGAAAACCCGCCCTAACGACGCCTGCCGGGCATTAATTCCTCTGTTTTTTGGCAAAAGCGTCGCGCCCGCGGTAGATAAGGGTAAAATACCTTTTTGTCTGCGTGTTTAGCCGTGTCAGGTTTGGACACCACTTGTTACCTGGAAGTCCCGTGCGCTCACTTTGCCCCTGCGACAGCGGTAAGCTTTATGCCGACTGCTGCGCCTCTTTTTATTGCTAAAGGCGCGCTACCCGAGACGCCAGAACAGCTGATGCGTTCACGCTACAGCGCCTATGTCTTACAAAATGTTAATTATCTGATAGCCACCTGGCACCCGCAAGCCGGCGCCGAGGCGTGGCGCGATGAAATCACGGCCGGCTTTGGCACAACCCGCTGGCGGGGCCTAGAAGTGCAGGAATGCGCCACCGGCCAGGATAGCGATACCGGCTATGTGACCTTTTTGGCGCGCTTCTATGACGAGCGTCAGCGGCGCAACGGCTTTATTCATGAACGTTCCCGCTTTGTCCGCCTCAATGAACGCTGGTATTATGTTGACGGCCGGCATATCGTACCCGGCAGAAACGCGCCGTGCCCGTGCGGGTCCGGCCTTAAATACAAAAAGTGTTGTGGACAATAATCCGGCCCATGTTTCTCGCGGGCCGTTTCATGGCAAAACCTCATAGACAGGACAGGATCCGCAAGTCAATGCAGTCGCAAAATGTACAAAGAAAAGTATTACGCACCCTGTGCCCGGATGCGAAAGGCCTGATTGCGCAAATCACCAGCATTTGTTTCAAGCATCAGCTTAATATCGTGCAGAACAACGAATATGTTGACCACCATACCGGCCGCTTTTTTATGCGCACCGAATTGGAGGGGCTCTTCAATGACGAGGCGCTGCTGGCCGATTTGGACGAGGTCCTGCCGGCGGGGACGGTGCGGGAACTCAATCGTGCCGGCCGTCGTCGCATTGTGGTGCTGGTGACGAAAGAGGCCCATTGTTTGGGGGATTTGCTGATGAAAAGCGCCTACGGTGGTCTCGATGTGGATATTGCCGCGGTAATAGGCAACCACGAGACGCTGCGGGCGCTGGCGGAACGCTTTGATATTCCCTTTCATCTGGTCAGCCACGATGGCTTCAGCCGTGAAGAGCATGATGCGCGCATGATGGCGTTGATTGACACTTTCGCCCCCGACTATGTGGTGCTGGCGAAATACATGCGCGTGCTAACACCGGCGTTTGTCCGTCACTATCCCAATCAAATCATCAATATTCATCATTCATTCCTACCGGCGTTCATCGGTGCGCGCACCTACCATCAGGCCTATGAGCGCGGGGTGAAAATCATCGGCGCCACCGCCCATTACGTTAACGACAATCTGGATGAAGGTCCCATCATTATCCAGGACGTGATTCACGTCGATCATACTTACACTGCGGAAGATATGATGCGTGCGGGCCGGGATGTCGAGAAAAATGTGCTGAGCCGGGCGCTGTACCGCGTGCTTGCGCATCGGGTTTTTGTCTACGGCAATCGGACCGTGATTTTTTAAGGCCGCGCCCGGGCCGCCTGCTGCGAGCCCGCCGTCGCTGGGGTGATTTTGTGCACGAGTGGAGAAAAAAGCGGCAAAAGAATCGGGCCGCGCGCGTTAGCGCTTTATTTAATATGATGCGCCCCGCTTGACGCGTTATTGCATGTTTTCGCTCAGGTGGGGTTCCCGAGCGGCCAAAGGGAGCAGACTGTAAATCTGCCGTCACAGACTTCGAAGGTTCGAATCCTTCCCCCACCACCATCTGAATAAACCCCCTGTTCATACGACGCACCTCGGCTTCCCTGTTCTTCGCGGGGACCGTGAGAACCTTCGACCCAGTTTCGCGTCGATCAGCGCGAGACAACGATGCGCAGCATCGGCCCGAAGGGTGAGGCGCAACGCGCCGAATCATCCTTCCCGCACCAGCCTCCCAATACACTTCCCGCTGACCATTCTCCCGAGCCGTGGGACGATTGACGCGCGTTTCCTTAGCCAGCGGTTTCTGCTAACATCGGCCGAAATACTCTCACCTGGCGCAAAAAATGAAGTTTGTTTCATTCAATATCAACGGGCTACGTGCCCGCCCGCATCAGCTTGAAGCCATTATCACGACGCTACAGCCGGACGTCATCGGTCTGCAGGAAACCAAAGTTCACGACGATATGTTCCCTCTCGAAGAGGTGTCGCGCCACGGTTACCATGTCTATTATCACGGCCAGAAGGGACACTACGGCGTGGCGCTGCTTAGCCGCGAGAAACCCTTGGCCGTCCGCCGCGGTTTTACTACCGACGACGCAGAGGCGCAACGCCGCATTATCATGGCTGATTTCCTTACACAGAAAGGCGTGTTGACGGTGGTTAACGGCTACTTTCCCCAAGGCGAAAGCCGTGACCATCCGGTTAAATTTCCGGCTAAAGCGCGTTTCTACCGCGATTTGCAGGCCTATGTGGAGCAAAGCCACCATGGCGAATCCCTGCTGCTGATTATGGGAGATATGAATATCAGCCCCACCGATCTGGATATCGGAATCGGCGAAGAGAGCCGTAAACGCTGGCTTCGTACCGGGAAGTGCTCATTTTTGCCGGAGGAGCGGGCATGGATGGAACACCTGCTGGCATGGGGTCTGGTAGACACTTACCGCCAGGCCAACCCGACCGACGATAGTCGCTACTCTTGGTTTGACTATCGCTCGCGCGGCTTTGATGAAAACCGAGGCCTGCGCATCGACCTGCTGCTGGCCTCGCGGCCACTGGCGGCGTCCGTCCGCGCGACCGGCATCGATTACGCCATTCGCTCCATGGACAAACCGTCCGATCACGCACCGGTGTGGGCGGATTTCGCTTTGTGACTGCCTTGCAACCGCTTACGATCGTCGCGGGTCTTATCCTGCGTAATGGCGCCCTGCTGCTGGCCCGGCGCGACGATAGCCGCGACCAGCCGGGGTTATGGGAGCTCCCCGGAGGGAAAGTCGAGCCGGGGGAAACGCAGCCCCAGGCGCTCAGGCGTGAGCTGTTTGAAGAATTATCCCTCCGCGCCCATATTGGCACGTTTGTCGCCAGTCAACGCCATGTGGTCGGGACGCGGGAAATTGTGCTTTATGGCTGGCGGGTTACAGACTTTAGCGGCGAGTCACTGTTACACTGTCACAGTGACTGCCTGTGGCTTTCGCCCATTAACGCGCTCATGATGCCGCTGGCGCCGTCGGATGCCCCTCTCATCCAAGCGTTGATAGCCCAAAATGCGCGCGGGGATGATACCCTTGTCGACGCGCCCTGAGAGCACGCGGTTAGCCGCACTCTATCGATAACAAACGCCAGCCACGTCACCCTGATAACGCACGCGGACTCGCCATCACACGCGTGGACTTGCCTTATCGGTACTGACTACCCCTGTCGCGGCCACCTCTTAGCCTCTGAGCGGTGTTGTCCCCCGCTTGGAAGGTTAAGCCGCACTCCCGGCCGGTGGACGTGGGCTGGCGGGGGACGCCGGGGGTTGACGCTTACGCCGCGCACGCTTGACCGCCGGTTTTTCACTCGCCGGCGGCAGCCCCCGCAGCGATGAAGGCGCGGGCTGCTGGCGTACCTGCTGAATAAGCTGCTGCAGCGTTTGCGTCAACGGCTGCATAAAGTCCTGATAGCGGCACTGCTTCTCACTTATCTGGGTTAATGACGCCTCCCACTGCGCGGTCATGTCCGGGCTGGCGGCGCTCGGCGGCAGCGCATGGATCAAACCGCGGCCGGTGTCGCTGGCGTGGATGTAACGCCCTTGTTTGAATAAAAAACCGCGCTTGAACAATAACTCGATAATGCCGGCGCGCGTCGCTTCGGTGCCCAGGCCGTCGGTGGCGCGCAAAATTTTCTTCAGCGCTTTATCTTGTACAAAACGGGCAATGCCGGTCATGGCCGACAACAGGCTGGCGTCGGTAAACGGCCGCGGCGGCTGTGTTTCGCGCGCTACCACCTCGCCGCGCTCGCAAAGCAGCGCATCCCCTTCGGCGACCACCGGCAACGGCGTGCCTTCGTCTTCCTCATCCCGCTCTTTCGCGCCCAACAGAGGGAGCCAACCGGCCTCGGCGAGGAAACGGGCCCGGGCGACGAATTTGCCCCCGGCAATATCCAGCTCGATAGTGCAGCGGCGAAACACCGCGTCAGCACAGAACTGCATGAGATACTGACGCGCCACCAGAGCATAAATTTTCTGCTCGCTGTCGTTAAGCGTCGCGCGGCTGGCGCGGGCGGTAGGAATAATAGCGTGATGGGCATCCACCTTTTTATCATTCCAGCAGCGGTTGCGCTGGTCGGTATCCAGTTGACCCTGCGTCATCAGACCGGGCTGATGCGCGGCAATGGCGGCAAACACCGCCTGACGCCCGGCGAAATGCTCCTCTGGCAAATAACGGCAATCAGAGCGGGGATAGGTGATGAGCTTATGGGTTTCATACAGCCGCTGGCAGGTATCAAGCACCTGCTGCGCGCTCAGTCCGAAGCGTTTGGCGGCCTCTATTTGCAGCGTCGACAGCGAAAACGGCTGCGGCGCTGCCTCCGACTCCCGCTTGTCTTGATATAGCGTGACGTGCGCCGGCTGGCCGGTAATACGGGCAACGACATGTTCCGCCAGCGGGCGATGCAGCAAGCGCCCTTCCTCATCCTGCCAGCTGTCACAGGCGTCGCTCGGCACCCACAGTGCCGTAAAATGCGCCTGGGACGGTGTCACGATATGTGCTTTGACTTCAAAATAAGCTTTGGGTACGAAATGTTCAATTTCTTCATCACGCTTGACCACCAGGCCCAGCACCGGCGTCTGCACCCTTCCCACCGATAAAACGCCCTGATAGCCGGCGTTCCGGCCTATCAAGGTGTAAGCGCGGGTCATGTTGATACCGTATAGCCAGTCGGCACGGGCACGCGCCAGCGCCGACACGCACAGCGGCACAAACTCGATATTATCCCGCAGGCGGCTCACCGCTTTACTCACCGCCTGGGGATTGAGATCATTGACCAGACAGCGCTTGGCGCCCCGGCGTTTAACTTCGTCAAGCGCCAGATAATCCAACACTTCATCCACCAGCAATTGCCCTTCGCGATCCGGGTCACCGGCGTGAATAACCTGTTCAGACTTTGCCAGCAGCGTGTTAATCACCTTCAGTTGTTTTTGCACCGAGGGCCGCGGCTGCAGCCGCCATTTTTCCGGGATAATAGGCAAATCCGCCAGCGACCAGCGGGCATAACGACCATCATAGACATCAGGCTGCGCCTGCTCCAACAGATGACCAATACACCAGGTCACCACGTGATCAGGACCGCAGGCAATATAGCCATCGCCCCGCCGATGGGGCTGTGGCAAAACATCGGCGATCGCGCGGGCCAGACTGGGTTTTTCGGCAATAAACAACTGCATGTGTGAGGTGTACAGCCAAGGTTAGCATCTGTTTTAACGCATCAGCATAGCATTTTACGCCTACCGGCGCTGCGCCTTCATCACTTGCTGTGAGACACATCGCGACCTGCGCAGGGCACACCGCGTCCGGGTGAGTGGGAGTCCACGGATGTTTGCGCTGTCCCGGCGCGTTGCTAAATACAAAAAACACTGACTGACAGAGTGTCAGATGCGCCTCACCCTCTCGGGTCAGCCCCGTGGAATGAGGGCCAAATAACCATGATGATTTTATTCTGCAAAAAAGAGTCTGGAATGACTAAAAATGACCATTAAATGGGAACTCCATAAATACTTCCCCCATTGGCGCTGAGGGGCCCTCGCGCTTATTAAGAGCGCCTTTGAACACCCTTTTATCTTTCCGGGAAACAACGTTGAGGTTCTTTTAGACTGCCTGACGTGCTTTCCACTGTATCCTGCAGCACGGACTGAAGGGTAGGTTTTACCCTCAATAAAAGCTTTGGTTCCTTTGCTATAGCCATCACCGTTTGGGAAATGAGTAACGCCCTTGCACATCTTCATTTGTTCACCCGATACCGTGGTGATTTTCGCATCCAACTGGGCTACCAAAAATAAACGCGACAAAAAAACCACGGGGAAACAGGTGACATTACACGATGACTAAGTCCGCCGTGTAACCAAAAAGGTCAACAAAAATCCTCTTTACTGCGCATAAATTCGCTTAAGAGTGCATAAACACGTTGTGTTCCACAGCATTGCAGAGATAACAGCTCGCGTCGGCCAATCAGAAGCGGCGCACGTAAGCGTCAGTATCGGGTGGCAAAAGCGTGGTGCTGGCTTTCAGCTGTGGGGTCCCAAGATAGAGGAAGCCGACAATCTCATCTTGTTCGCGACAGCCGAATGCGGCGCGCACATCCGGCTGGGAGGTCCACAGGCCGGTGCGCCAAATACCGTTGAACCCTTGGGCCAGCGCCGCCATTTGCATGGCGTGTACCGCGCAGCCGGCGGAAACCAGCTGCTCCCAGCGCGGTACATTGCTTTGGCTATCGCAATAGGCCACGACCGCGATAATCAGCGGCGCACGAAACGGCGCCTGTTGCGCTTTTTCAATTCCCTTTTGATCCATCCCGGCGTTAATCGCCGACTGACCGAGTAACTCGCTAAAACGGGTGAGGCCTGCGCCTTCGATGATGATAAAACGCCACGGCTACAGGGCACCATGGTCTGGGGCGCGCATACCCGCACGCAAAAGCAGGTACAGCTTTTCCCCGGCCGGCCCGGGCTCGGTTAGCCGGGAAGCAGAACGGCGATTCAGTAACAGTTCCAATGCATCCATGAGTTTACTCCTGATGTAAGGTATGGCGCTAACGGTATCATAGTGCTCTGGCCGGTAACAGTCTGCTATCGACAGTGGCGGCAAGAGGTCGGCGGCTTTTTTTTGCCCCCACCCGGGCTAACCGGTTCTGACGCGCGCTGGTAAGATTTACCTGGAGCGTTTTTTAGAGCGCGGCCGGACAAATTTTATATTATGATTTTGAACTTCGCAGTTTTATTGGAGATCTCATGCGCATATTGTGGCGAATTATTTCCGGCCCGTTCAAATGGTGCTGGCGTTTACTGAATTTCATCCGCGAATTTATCCTCAACGTATTTTTGGTGGTACTCATCATCGTCGTGGTCGGGATCTATTTACAAATGCGTCACACGCCGCCCACGCTGGCAAAAGGCGCGCTGGTGATGGATCTGACCGGTACGGTGGTGGACAAGCCAGCCATGAATAATAAATTCCGTCAACTCGGCCGCGAATTGCTTGGCGCTTCCAGTAACCGGCTGCAGGAAAATTCGCTGTTTAACGTGGTGGATACGATACGTCAGGCGAAAAACGACGCCAATATCACCGGGCTGGTCTTGTCGTTGAAGGATTTCGCCGGGGCTGATCAAGCCTCGCTGGAGTACATCGGCAAAGCGCTGCGCGAATTCCGCGATAGCGGTAAACCTATCTATGCCGTGGGCGACAGCTATAGTCAGGCGCAATATTTTCTTGCCAGCTATGCCAATAAAATCTATCTCACGCCTCAGGGCGCGGTGGGTTTACACGGCATCGCAACGAATAATCTTTACTATAAAACCTTACTCGACAAGCTAAAAGTCAACAGCCATATCTTCCGCGTTGGCACCTATAAATCCGCGGTCGAACCTTTCCTGCGCGACAATATGTCCGACGACGCGCGCGAAGCCGATAGCCGCTGGGTAGGTCAGCTGTGGCAACACTATCTGTCGACGGTGGCGGCCAACAGGCAAACTACCCCGGAGCAGTTGTTCCCGGGCGCCCAGGCGATGCTGGCAGGCCTGCGCGCGGTCGAGGGTAATAACGCACAATTCGCGCTTAATAACAAATGGGTGGATGAAGTCGCGTCCCGCGCCACGATTGACACGGCGCTGACTAAAGCGTTTGGCTGTAACAAGCGTGACAAAGCGTTTAATGGCATCAGTATTTATGATTATCAGCCGGTGACGCCGTCGCAACAGGGCGGGCAAATCGCCGTGATCTTCGCCAATGGCGCTATCATCGACGGCCCGGAAACGCCAGGATCGGTCGGAGGCGACACCACCGCCGACCAAATCCGCGACGCGCGGCTGGACCCCGACATCAAAGCCATTGTATTCCGGGTTAACAGCCCTGGCGGCAGCGTAAACGCTTCTGCGGTCATTCGTTCCGAGCTGGCCGCGGCACGTGCGGCGGGCAAACCGGTGGTGGTCTCCATGGGCGGTATGGCGGCCTCGGGCGGTTATTGGGTGTCTACCCCGGCCAATGCCATCATCGCCAGCGCCAGCACCTTGACCGGGTCGATTGGCATCTTCGGGGTGATAAACACCGTGGAGAATTCCCTCGACAGTATTGGTGTCCACACAGATGGCGTTGCCACTTCACCGCTGGCGGATGTGTCGATGACCAAAACGCTGCCGGCGGAATTCTCTCAGATGATGCAACTTAACGTTGAAAACGGTTATCGTAACTTTATCACCCTGGTCGCCGAGTCCCGCCACAAGACCCACGAGGAGATTGATAAAATCGGCCAAGGCCATGTCTGGATTGGCAGCGATGCGGTGCAAAACGGCCTGGTCGATCGGTTAGGGGATTTCGACGACGCGGTGGGTAAAGCCGCCGAGCTGGCGCAGTTAAAGCAATACCAGTTGAACTGGTATCTGGATGAACCAGGCCTGTTGGAGTTACTGCTCACGCAGACCAGCGCGTCGGTGTATGCCTTTATGCCGAACCTGATTCAGTCCTGGCTGCCGGCACCGGTCACCCAGGTGGTGGACAGGCTGAAGATGGATGCCGGCCTGGGCTTTAACTGGAACGATCCGCAAAACCGTTACGCCTTTTGCCTTTCCTGCGAGCAAACCCTGCGCTAGCGGGCGCCCCATGCACATCCTGGCGCGCTAGCGCCGGGCCCTTCTGAATCAACGCTCTACCTTGGCCGGGCGTTTTTTTTCGCCCGCCGCGGGCGACTGGTGTTATTTAGTAAGCGCCTTATAATTGGCGCTACTGTTCATAACGTTTCGCTACCATGCAAAAAAATCTATTTACGTTGCCTATACCGGCGGCACCATCGGTATGCAGCGCTCAGACAAGGGTTATGTGCCGGTTTCCGGGCATCTGCAGCGTCAATTGGCGCGAATGCCGGAATTTTACCGTCCCGAAATGCCGGATTTTACCGTGCATGAATATGCTCCTCTCATCGATTCGTCGGACATGACGCCCGACGATTGGCACACCATAGCCCGTGATATCGCCGCCAACTATGACGGCTTTGTTATCCTGCACGGGACGGATACCATGGCGTTTACCACTTCGGCGCTGTCCTTCATGCTGGAAAATCTAAATAAGCCGGTGATTGTCACCGGCTCGCAGATCCCGCTGTAAGCGCTGAGTTCCGATGGCCAGATCAACCTGCTTAACGCCCTGTATCTGGCTGCCCATTACCCGGTGAATGAGGTTGGTTTGTTTTTTAATAACACCTTGTTTCGCGGCAATCGCGCAACCAAGGTCCATGCCGATAGCTTCGATGCCTTCGCCTCGCCTAATTTGCCACCGCTGCTGGAAGCCGGCATCCATATCCGCCGCCTGACGCCCTCACCGGCCGGCGCGGGCGCGGGTCCGCTTATCGTGCACCATATTACCCCGCAGCCGGTGGGCGTCGTCACTCTGTACCCCGGCATATCGGCAGATGTGGTCGGTAACTTTCTACGCCAGCCGGTTCGGGCGCTTATCCTGCGTTCGTATGGTGTGGGCAATGCGCCACAGCATCCGGCACTGCTCAACGAACTCAAGCAGGCAGGCGATCGGGGTATCGTGGTGGTGAATCTCACGCAATGCCTGTCCGGTCGGGTGGATATGGGCGGTTATGCTACCGGCAACGCCCTAGCCCGCGCCGGCGTCCTCAGTGGGTATGATATGACGGTGGAAGCCGCCCTGACCAAGCTGCATTTTTTACTAAGCCAATCGTTGCCCGACCAGGCTATTCGTCACCTCATGCAACAGGATCTGCGCGGCGAATTGAGCAGCAACGATGAATCGGGAGATGGCCATGGCCAGAGCATTATTGTTAGTCGATTTACAACAGGATTTTTGCGCCGGCGGCGCGCTGGCGGTGCCGGGGGGGACGCGGTGATCGCGGTGGCCAATGCGGCTCTGGCGCTGTGCGTCCGGTGCGGGATCCCCGTCGTGGCCAGCCAGGACTGGCATCCGCAGGAGCACGGCTGCTTTGCCGTTAACGCCGGACAACCGGTCAATACCCTCGGCATGCTGGACGGCCTGGCGCAAATCTGGTGGCCGGTACACTGCGTGCAGAATAGCGCCGGTGCGGACTTTCATCCCCGGTTGAACCGCGAGGGTGTGACGGCGATATTCCGCAAAGGCGAGCAACGCCATATCGACAGCTATAGCACCTTTTTCGACAACGGGCGCCGGGCGCAAACCGCCCTCGACGGCTGGCTGCGCGCGCGGCAGATTGACCGGTTGACGGTGATGGGCTTGGCCACGGATTATTGTGTCAAATACAGCGTGCTGGATGCCCTGCACTTAGACTATGCCACCGAGGTGCTTACAGAGGGTTGCCGAGGCGTCAACCTGCAGCCGCAGGACAGCGCAGAGGCGTTGCACGAGATGGCGCGCCGCGGTGCCGAACGGCTGACAATGGACGCATTTATCGCCCGTCTCACCGATGAGGGGTATGCCTAGCCCTGACACTGCGCGCCTGATTTTAGGTGCCGTCAGTCCGCCCAGCATGCCGAGAACGGGCGGTGGCGCGTTTCACCAATGAGCAGCGTCTTTTTGCCCTGCACCGCGATGCGCAAAGCACGCGCGTTAGCGTGTTAAGGCCGGCGCAGCCACCCTGCGCGACAGGCATCAATGCGAATTTGGTACAGCCACCCCATGCGGCAAGACGTCATTGCACAGAGGCGCAGCCATCCTGCGCGGTAAGGCGTCACTGGGGTTTAAGCACCTCGACGGTGGCGCTTTTCAATTCTTCCAGCAGGGCGCGCTTACTCTTCATCGTTATTTGGCCGTCGGTACCGATGCTCATGTGCTCCGGGCGACTATTGTGGCGCGATTGCCACAGCATCAACATTTGCAGGCAGTTGGCTTGCTGCTCCGGTGTTAACGCCACCCCATCGGGCCATTTGCCCAGTTCCACGGCGGTCATTAACCGCTGATAAATTTCCGGCGTCATGGTCGCCAGTAGCGCTTCAACATCCATTACCGAACCTTTAATATGGAATAATTAGCTGAATCGATAAAGCCGAGAGGTCAGCCGGCGATTTCCTCACCGTTTTCGCCGTCCCGGAAACGCAGCGAGGCGCTGTTGACGCAAAAACGCGCCCCGTTCGGCTGCTGCGGCCCGTCGGGAAACACATGCCCCAGATGGGCATCGCAGTTGCCGCAACGAATTTCCACCCGCTGCATACCGTGGGTGTGACCCTCAAGGTAGCGGATAGCCTCGTCGCTAACCGGCTCATAGAAGCTCGGCCAGCCACAGCCAGAATCGTATTTACTGTCTGAGTAGAATAACGGCGCATGGCAAACCAGGCAATGGTACTGCCAGGTTCGCTTATTTTCCAGTAGCTTACCGCTATAGGGCGGCTCGGTGCCCTGCTGCTGGGTGACATAACGCTGCATCTCGGTCATTGCTTCATCGGGTAATCGTGGGGGAGTATTATTGGCCATTGTTGTGCTTCTCGGGCGATAGCTAGGTACACTTTCCAGTACTACTATTATAACAAATAATTAACAACGTAGCAGGCAATTTTGGCGTAAACTCTACAAAGACATATTGTCGCTGTCGAAATGTGACATCAATCACATATTGCGACCTATCGCCGTTTATATTGGTGCCTGGCACCCCCATAAAGACGACAGCTGTGTTGATGTCAGTTGCGTACATAACGTGCGCTGAGCGGGGTCTGGATTGATTTGTCGCAACCATTGACACGATTCCGCTTGACGCTGCGCGAGGTTTTTGTAAATTTACAAGTAACCTTTTATTCATTATTAAATAGCTGGTGGAATATATGACTATCAAAGTAGGTATCAACGGTTTTGGCCGTATCGGCCGTATTGTTTTCCGTGCTGCGCAGGAACGTAACGACATCGAAATCGTTGCCATCAACGACCTGCTGGATGCTGATTATATGGCCTACATGCTGAAGTACGACTCGACCCACGGTCGTTTCAACGGTACCGTCGCCGTAGAGAACGGTCATCTGGTGGTCAACGGTAAAACCATCCGTTGTACCGCTGAGAAGGATCCCGCTAACCTGAAGTGGGGCGACGTCGGCGTAGACGTTGTCGCTGAAGCCACCGGCATCTTCCTGACCGACGAAACGGCGCGTAAGCACATCACCGCCGGCGCCAAGAAAGTGGTACTGACCGGCCCGTCGAAAGATAACACGCCGATGTTTGTCATGGGCGTTAACCACAAAGCGTATGACGGCCAGGATATCGTTTCCAACGCCTCCTGTACCACCAACTGTCTGGCACCGCTGGCCAGGGTCATAAACGACAATTTCGGTATCGTTGAAGCCCTGATGACCACCGTTCACGCCACCACCGCTACGCAGAAAACCGTTGACGGTCCGTCGCACAAAGACTGGCGTGTCGGCCGCGGCGCATCCCAGAACATTATCCCGTCCTCTACCGGCGCGGCTAAAGCCGTTGGTAAAGTGATCCCCGAGCTGAACGGTAAACTGACCGGTATGTCTTTCCGCATACCGACGCCGAACGTTTCAGTGGTTGACATGACCGCGCGTCTGGAAAAACCGTCTTCTTATGAAGACATCTGCGCCGCTATCAAAAAAGCCGCCGAAGGCGAGCTGAAAGGCGTGATGGGCTACACCGATGAAGACGTGGTATCCACCGATTTCAACGGCGAAAAGCTGACCTCCGTGTTCGATGCCAAAGCCGGTATCGCGCTGAACGACAAATTTGTCAAACTGGTAGCCTGGTACGATAACGAAACCGGCTATTCCAATAAAGTGTTGGATCTGATCTCCCATATCGCCAACAAATAAGCCTGGTGACCGGATGACGAAAGGGCGGCAGCGATGTCGCCCTTTTTCTTTTACTCAGGAGGTATATCATGTCTGACTCTCTTTTTGCCCTGCCCGTCAAACAAACCCTTTCGCCGTCATTAACACTGCGCCAGCAGGATCAGTTGCCGCTGGTGGTGGTGGACCATCCACAGGTGCGTCGGTCACGTTACAGGGCGCGCATCTTGTCGCCTGGCAGCCCACCGGCGAGCAACCGGTATTGTGGTTGAGCGAGAAAAGCGCGTTTCAGGAAGGCGTGGCTATCCACGGTGGCGTGCCCATTTGCTGGCCCTGGTTTGGCAAGGTCGCGACCCCGAATCATGGCTTCGCCCGGATTCTTCCGTGGGAACTGAGCGATCACAGCGAAGACGACCAACAGGTTCAACTGACCTTTACCCTGCGCGATAGCACCCTGACCGAACCCTTTTTCCCCCACCCGTTCACGCTTAAAGCCCACTTTACGCTCTGGCAGACCTGCAGTCTCGAACTGGTGGCCGACGGTGACTATCAAGCAACGGCCGCGCTGCACAGCTATTTCACCGTGGGAGCCATCGGCGATATTCATGTTAGCGGCCTCGGCGCCAGCTTTATCGATAAAGTCAACGGCGCCCAGCCAGCTCAGCAACAGGGTGATTTAACCTTCTCCGGCGAAGTGGACCGTGTTTATACCGCGCCGGCACAAACCAGCCTGATTCATGATCCGGTGCTGGGGCGAGTGATTGAAGTCCATCATCAGCACCATAGCGACGTCGTAGCCTGGAACTGTGGGCAATAGCTATCGCAATCGATCGGCGATTTGGCTGATGACAGTTACCTGAGCTATGTGTGTGTGGAGAAGGCGCGGGTCAATGCACCGCTTATTAGCACCGCCGCAACGCCGGCGCGCTTACGGCAAACGCTGCGTCTGCGTAAGTCCTAAGCCGACACAACGGGAGCGTGGCGTCTGCGCAAACCCTGCACCGGTGCAACGGGTGCGGCCCCCACTCAAACGCGCTCAGCCTTTGCTGTGCGGCAGCGCGACGCCGGCGCAAGCGCTAAATCGCAACAACGCCAGCGCGGCGCCCACGCTTTTCAACCTCGGATGGAAGCTTAACCGTTAACGCGGCACCGCGCTGCTCCACGCATTTTCGGCATAGCAAACGCCTCGACCTGAACATCAGGCGCTGTCCAGAAAGGTCTTGCGCTGCGGTGGTGGAAATGCCCGGTCCAACGCCTCGAGGTGTTTGGCGGACAGCGTGACTGCCAGCGCGCCTGCGTTCTCTTTCACATGCGCTACGCTTGCCGCCTTATGGATGGCGACAACGCCCGGCTCGCGGATGACCCACGCCAGCAATACCTGCGCCGCGCTCGTGCCTAATTCAGCGGCAATGCTCTGCACGGCACCGTGGTGCAACAGCCAATTGCGTAATTGACCGGCCTGCGCCAGCGGGCAATAGGCCATCACCGGCAGCTGCCGCTGGCGGCACCATGGCAACAAGTCATATTCAATCCCCCGCTAGGCGAGATGATACAGCACCTGATCGGTCATGCACGCTTCACCGCCCGGCACCGCCTTAAGCTCTTCCAAATCGGCGACATCGAGATTGGAGACCCCCCAGCGCAAGATTTTACCGTCCTGCTGCAGCCCTACCATTGCCTCCACGGTTTGCGCCAGCGGAATACCGCCGCGCCAATGGAGTAAATACAAATCCAGGCGGTCGGTTTGCAGTCGGCGGAAGCTATTTTCACAGGCGGTGACGGCTTTTTGCCCGCCGGCGTTTTGCGGATAGACCTTTGACACCACAAAAACCTCGTCACGGCGTCCGGCGATCGCCTGCCCCACTACCCGCTCCGAGCCGCCGTCGCCGCACATTTCCGCGGTATCGATAAGCGTCAATCCTTCATCCAGGCCGCAGAGCAACGCGCGTACTTCCTGTGCGATGTCGCTGTTGCGCTCGCCCATATACCACGTCCCCTGACCGATGGCGGGAACGCGATGCTCATCGAGAAAGCAAATATCGCCGGCGCTCATAGTCCCTCCTGAAGAGAATAGCGTTACCCTAACGCACTTCACCTGTGCAAACGGGGCGCAAGCGCCCCGTCTTGGTGCGTACGCTGCACCCTTAAAAACTGTAAGTCGTACCCACCCCGATAAGACCAATGTATTGCCTGTCGGTCATCGGGCTGTCTTTCGCTTCATCGCTCAGACGCAGATAACGCTCCATCACATAGGTATTCCAACTCTGGGTGATGGCGTAGTTCACGGTCAGCTGCACATAGGGCGACCAGCCATCGTCGGCATGGTACTCACGCAGACCGCTGCGGCGCGATTCATTGCGGCTTACGCCGTAATAGTAGTTGTTCTGGTCTTCGCTCGCCCACATAGCACCCACGCCCGGCACCGGGCTGAACCGACCCAGTTGCATCGGGTACAAGTAGGACAAATCGGCGGTGAAGCCATCGCTGTTATCCAGCACATCGCCAAGATATTCCGCGCGTACCACCCCCCAATCCTCGGTATGGTTATAGCGCAAGCCGGCCATGACCGTTGAGCGGCGCCTGTCCAGCGCTTTCATATCGTCATAATCATTTTTACTTGGCCGGAAATGCCAGGGCGCATAGACCGCCGTCACCGATAACTGGTTCTGAGGGTCTTTCCACAGATAGTAGCCGGCGCTCAATCCTTTAACATAGACGTGCTGGCTATCATAATTAATCTGCGGAAACGGCAGCACTTTATCATCGTCACCCCGATACGGGCTGGTGGCATAAACAGCCGAGACGCCGAGTGAGAAATCATCGGCCACGGCGGCAACCGGCGACAACAACCCTACGGCTAAAACGATGTTAAGCGATTTAAGAGAATGCGTTTTCACGAATGTATGTTTCCCGTTAAGTAAAAATATGCGCATACTGTAGATATAAGATAAAAGCTCGCGCGCGTAACGTACATTGGTTCATTAACATACATATATAATAACAAAAATATTATATCTTAAATCTATATATGTCCTTTACATATCTTGCGCAAAGCGCTGCAGACCGCGTGAGACGGGGCATACCCGAGGAAACGTAAACTGAGTCATTGAAATCTCTTCAAAAAGAGAGTTGGCTACCATGACATTTGACGGATGCCAACTAAACTTTCTGGTAGATAAGGATTAATCTGAGTCCGGTAGCATAAAAGTGCGAACAAGTTGGCATAGTGGTTGCTGTACTCAGTAAGCCTCTTTTTTTCGGGAGCGGTTCTAGTATTATCTCTTAGCTCCTTTTTAACCTGTGCTAAACGTAAGGACGGGCATCGCTATGAACATATTTGACCATTACCGTCAGCGCTACGAAGCTGCAAAGGACGAAGAGTTCACCCTGCATGAATTCCTCACGATATGTCACCAGGACCGCAGCGCGTTTGCCAACGCCACTGAACGGCTGCTGATGGCCATCGGCGACCCTGTGATGATCGACACTGCTCAGGAGCCTCCCCGCTCTCACGCCTGTTTTCCAACCGTGTGATCGCCCGTTATCCTGCCTTTGAGGAATTCTACGGCATGGAAGAGGCTATCGAGCAAATCGTTTCTTATCTGAAGCATGCGGCTCAGGGTTTGGAAGAGAAGAAGCAGATCCTTTATCTGCTCGGTCCGGTGGGCGGCGGCAAGTCGTCGCTGGCCGAGCGCCTGAAATCGCTCATGCAGCGGGTCCCTATTTATGTGCTCAGCGCCAACGGTGAGCGCAGCCCGGTGAATGACCATCCGTTGTGCTTGTTCAATCCGCAGGAGGATGCGCATATTCTTGAAAAAGAATACAGTATTCTCCGGCGCTATCTCGGCACCATTATGTCGCCCTGGGCCGCCAAGCGGCTCCATGAGTTCGGCGGCGATATCACCCGCTTCAAAGTGGTCAAGGTATGGCCATCGATTCTGGAGCAGATTGCCATCGCCAAAACCGAGCCCGGCGATGAAAACAACCAGGACATTTCCGCACTGGTTGGCAAAGTGGACATCCGTAAATTGGAGGACCACGCCCAGAACGACCCTGACGCCTATGGCTATTCCGGCGCGCTATGCCGCGCCAACCAGGGAGTGATGGAATTCGTTGAAATGTTCAAGGCGCCGATCAAAGTGTTGCACCCGCTGCTGACCGCCACGCAGGAGGGCAATTATAACGGCACCGAAGGCATCGCCGCGCTGCCGTTCAACGGGATAATTCTGGCGCACTCCAACGAATCTGAGTGGGTGCAGTTCCGTAACAACAAAAACAATGAGGCATTCCTCGACCGCGTGTATATCGTCAAAGTGCCTTATTGCCTGCGGGTTTCGCAGGAAATGAAGATCTACAGCAAACTGCTCAGCCACAGCGAATTGTCGGAATCGCCCGGCGCGCCGGGCACCCTGGAAACGCTGGCGCGGTTCTCGATATTGTCACGGCTGAAGGAGCCGGAAAACTCCATCATCTACTCGAAAATGCGGGTTTATGACGGTGAGAGCCTGAAAGATACCGATCCAAAAGCCAAGTCCTATCAGGAATACCGCGATTACGCCGGGGTCGATGAAGGCATGAACGGCCTGTCCACCCGCTTCGCTTTTAAAATCCTCTCGCGGGTGTTCAATTTCGATCATACCGAGGTGGCGGCCAACCCAGTGCACCTGTTTTACGTGCTGGAACAGCAGATTGAGCGTGAACAATTCCCACAGGACATCGCGGAAAAATACCTCGAACATTTAAAGGGCTACCTTATTCCGAAATATGCCGAGTTTATCGGCAAGGAGATTCAGACCGCGTATCTGGAGTCCTATTCTGAATATGGTCAAAATATTTTTGACCGCTACGTGACCTACGCCGACTTCTGGATCCAAGACCAGGAATACCGCGATCCCGACACCGGACAGTTGTTCGACCGCGAAGCGCTGAATGCCGAGCTGGAAAAAATTGAAAAGCCGGCCGGCATTAGCAACCCGAAAGATTTTCGCAACGAAATCGTCAACTTCGTCCTGCGCGCGCGCCAGCAACAACGGCCGCAATCCGAACTGGACCAGCTATGAGAAGTTGCGCGTCGTTATCGAGAAAAAGATGTTCTCCAATACCGAAGAGTTGTTACCGGTTATATCATTTAATGCGAAGACTTCCACGGATGAGCAGAAAAAACATGACGACTTTGTGGATCGTATGATGGAAAAGGGATATACACGTAAACAGGTACGCCTGTTATGCGAATGGTATCTGCGGGTAAGGAAATCGTCGTAACGTACGACGCGTAGACACTGTCGTCCGGAGGATATAATGGCCTATTTTATTGACCGACGACTTAACGGCAAAAACAAGAGCATGGTTAATCGCCAACGTTTCTTGCGCCGTTATAAGTCTCAAATTAAACAGTCGATTGCCGGGGCCATCAATAAGCGTTCGGTTACCGATGTGGAAAGCGTGGAGTCGGTGTCGATTCCCAATACCGACATCAATGAACCCATCTTTCATCAGGGTCGGGGAGGCATGCGCCATCGGGTGCATCCCGGCAATGATCATTTTGTGCAAAACGACCGCATCGAGCGGCCGCCTTCCGGGGGTGGTGGCGGTAGCGGTCAGGGTAGCGCCAGCCAGAACGGCGAATGGGAAGATGAATTTGTCTTTCAGATTTCCAAGGATGAATATCTGGATCTGCTGTTTGAAGATCTGGCGCTGCCCAATCTGCAAAAAAATCAGCACAAGCAGCTGAACGAATACAAAACCCATCGTTCTGGCTACACGTCGACCGGCGTGCCGGCCAACATCAGCGTGGTGCGTTCGCTGCAAAATTCGCTGGTCAGACGCACCGCCATGACGGCCGGAAAACGGCGCGCCATCCGCCAGCTGGAGGCCGAGCTCGACCGGCTGGCCAACAGCGAGCCGGTGCAGTTGCTGGAGCAGGAAAAGATCCGGCGCGAAATTGCGGAACTGCGGCAAAAGATCGATCGGGTGCCGTTTATCGATACCTTCGATTTGCGTTACAAAAACTTTGAGCGTCGTCCAGAACCGTCCAGCCAGGCGGTGATGTTCTGCCTGATGGACGTCTCCGGCTCCATGGATCAAGTCACCAAGGACATGGCAAAGCGTTTTTATATTTTGCTCTATCTGTTCCTGAGCCGTACCTACAAAAACGTGGATGTGGTCTATATCCGCCACCACATCCAGGCCAAGGAGGTGGATGAACACGAGTTCTTTTATTCTCAGGAAACCGGTGGCACCATTGTCTCGAGCGCGCTGAAGCTTATGGAGGAGGTCATCAAGGAGCGCTATGACCCGAATCAATGGAATATCTATGCCGCACAGGCGTCGGACGGTGATAACTGGGCGGATGATTCGCCCCTGCCATGACTTGCTGGCGAGTCACCTGCTGCCATTGGTGCGCTATTATAGCTATATAGAAATTACCCGCCGGGCACACCAGACGCTATGGGGTGAATACGAAGATTTACAGGCGCGATTCGACAATTTCGCCATGCAGCATATTCGCGACCAGGAGGATATTTACCCCGTGTTCCGCGAACTGTTCCAAAGACAATTGAACGAAAGCCGCTAGCCTTTTCGCCAACAGCCAGCCCATCCGACTGGCTGTTTATTACCGCCGCGCCTTCCTGCACCAACAACGCCTCACGCCTAGGCAACGGGCAACGCAGGCATTACCCTGTATCGCAATCCCTTTGGCTCCTGCACCCTCTCACTGCCAACGACAACGTTTTTCCCGTGCTGCAATAGCGTCAATCGGCTGGCTACATTATGCGCTTCTGTGCGCAAGGTCGGCGGCGGCACGGGCCGATGCCGGCGAAATTGACGTTTTTTGCTGGTTCATCGGTATTTACTTTCGTATCATATTATTAGTCATATAGTATAATTAACTTGCTATCATTCTGGATTTGCCCGTAGCCGATGCCCACTGGCCACCCTGTGGCGATGCGATACGCAAGCGTGAGGATGGCATCGGCGCACGGTAGCCATTGTGCCTGTATGCCGCGATAGCATTGCCCTGTCCTCTTTGTCCACACGTAGGCGCTATCGACGCCCGCTGTAGCGCGTCGGTCAACCGGCCCTGGCTAACGACAGCAGCGACGCGCTGGCTAAAATGCGCTGCCTGATGATGGCGCTGACGCCATCAACGACGGGACGATAGTGTTGCGGCTGAAGCGGATCACGGCGTCACCCAATCCGTGGTTCCTTGGCTGAAGCGATTGTCGCGCCGGCATCGCCTTTGCCCGCAGAGGGGGGTGGCGGCCAGCGGTAAAAACCGTTCCTCGTGGGCGAAAAAGCCATTTTCGGCCTGTTCTGATAAAAAAGAGGCTTAAACGCCTTAAAAGAGATAAATACCAAAAAAACGACTTTTTTGTTGTGCGCAAAAAGGGGAGTTTAATCGAGTATCGGCCAGGGATTCGCCGGACTAGGTTTCCCGCCTCACCCGCATCCGTCGCTGGCTCCGACGGACGACACGCCGGGCAGTATGGTGAACTTCCCTCCCCTTTTCAGGTCATGGTGCCGACGCCTTCAGCCAGACAGTCATGGTAGGAATTTCGGGTCACAACGCCTCTGCAGGATAGGCAGAGGCAGTGTATGAAATAAAAAATCAAAAGGAGACCGCGTTTGGACAGCAGCACCATTATAAGTTTGTTTATTATAGGTTCAATATTGGTGGGGGGAAGTATCCTGCTCAGCGCTTTTTCCTCACGTCTTGGCATCCCTATTCTGGTGATTTTCCTGGCCATTGGCATGTTGGCGGGGATCGATGGTCTGGGCGGCATCGCGTTTGATAACTATCCTGTGGCATATCTTATTAGTAACCTGGCGCTGGCGGTGATTTTGCTGGACGGCGGTATGCGCACCCGCGCCACCGCCTTTCGCGTCGCGCTCTGGCCGTCGCTGTCGCTGGCAACGGTAGGGGTCATTATCACCGCCGGTTTAACCGGTATGGCCGCGGCCTGGCTGTTTGGGCTGGATATGATTGAAGGCATTCTCATCGGCGCCATTGTCGGTTCTACCGATGCTGCGGCGGTATTCTCGCTGCTGGGTGATAAAGGGCTGAACGAGCGTGTCACCTCCACGCTGGAAATTGAATCGGGCAGTAACGATCCCATGGCGGTGTTTCTGACCATCACGCTTATTGCCATGATTCAAAACGGCCAGACCCACCCCTTGACTGGCTGTTTCTGGTGCATCTGATTCGGGAATTTGGCCTGGGCGTCGTGATGGGCCTGGGCGGCGGCTGCTTGTTGCAGCAGGTCATCAACCGCATCTCGCTGACCAACGCCCTGTATCCCCTGCTGGAGGTCAGCGTCGGTATCATGATTTTCGCCCTGACCACGGCGCTGGAAGGCAGTGGCATTTTAGCCGTTTATCTGTGTGGCTTTGTGCTGGGTAACCGGCCGATACGCAACCGTTACGGTATTTTACAAACGTTCGACGGCATGGCCTGGCTTAGCCAGATTTGCATGTTTTTGGTGCTGGGACTCCTGGTCACGCCCAGCGATTTGTGGATGATCGCTATACCTGCGCTCATTTTGTCGCTGTGGTTGATGCTGGTGGCGCGTCCGCTGTCGATTTTTGTCGGTTTGCTGCCGTTTCGCAACTACACCACCCGTGAGCGTGTTTTTCTCTCGTGGGTCGGCCTGCGCGGCGCCGTGCCGATCATCCTGGCGGTGTTTCCGATGATGGCGGGTCTGGACAACGCGCGCCTGTATTTCAATGTCGCTTTTTTTATCGTCCTCATCTCTTTGCTTTTGCAGGGCACCTCGCTCGGCTTTGCCGCCCGGCTGGCAAAAGTGGTGGTACCGCCAACCGCGTCGCCGATTTCCCGCGTCGGGATGGATATCCACCCGGAAAACCCCTGGGAGCAGTTTATCTATCAGTTGGGTGAGGAAAACTGGTGCGTGGGCGCGGTGCTGCGCGATTTGAAGATGCCCCGCCATACGCGCATTGCCGCTTTATTCCGCGATAATGTGTTGCTCCATCCGACCGCCAATACCCGACTGCGTGAGAGGGATGTGCTTTGTGTCATCGGTCGGGAGCGGGATCTCCCGGCGCTGGGCAGGCTGTTCAGCCAATCGCCTCCCGTGGCGCTGGATCAGCGCTTCTTTGGGGATTTTATTCTGGAAGTCTGCGCGATGTCTCGTCTATCTACGGTCTGGAATTTGCCGGCGAAGTGGACGGCGAGCTGACCCTTGGCCGGTTTGTCATGGCGTTACTCGGCGGGGGTGAACCGGTGGTCGGCGATAATGTTGTTGCGGAAGGCGTGGTGTGTACCATTGCGGAAAAAGACGAGCACCAGGCCGGTTCATCGGCATCAAGATTGCCGATGAACCGGCCTGAAGCCATACGCGCCAGCGGCGACGCCTGGCGCGGGTGTTGATTGGCAGGCCGAGAGTTGACTGTTTACGCTGATGGGCCGGCGTCAAACTGTGTATCGCTGGGCGCGCGAATGAACGCCGCCGTTCAGGTCAGTGTTTCCGTGGCATTGTAAACCTTCGCCAGCACCCGCATGGCCACCTGCATATCCCGGGCATCGACATCCTCCAGAATTTCTTTACCCAGCGCATCCGCTTCTGTACGCACTTTTTCGTACAGCGCCTTACCCTCATCGGTGACCACCAGCAATTTTTTGCGCCGATCGGCCGGTGTGGGAATGCGTAGCACCAGACCGATTTTGACCAGACGGTCGACCATCGTCACCACCGTCGCCCCCTCAACGCCAAGCCGCTGCGCCAGTTCGCTTTGCGATAGCGGCAATTCCGCACCGGCGATAGCGGCGACCGCAACCCAGCTTGCCTGGCTCAGGCCAAGGTATTTCAGGCGCCGATCGATAGCCATACGCAGCGCGCGCGAGGTCAAATGCAACATTTTTGAAAAATTTTTATAGTCAGTATTCATCAGCCGTATCAGGTAAAGATACACTATGTTAAAAATTATCACACATTGATTACGAAGACCAACGACACGCGCTTGGTTGAACAAAGAAATTATTCCCCGCCAATCATGCATATCAATTCATGATTAACAGGCAAATCAATTAACATAACAGCATTCCATACTTTATTTCGCAGGCAACTATTATGCTTGCCATCCCTTTATGGCGTGGCGTGTAAATGCAAAAGTTTCTTATCCTTTTATTGTTGCTGGTGTTGCTGGGTCCGCTCGGCATTGATCTGTATCTACCGGTTATTCCCCTCATCGCCCACGGGCTCCACAGCGACGAAGCGCTTATCCAGTCGACTATCCCGCTGTTCATCGGTGTGATGGGTATCGGGCAGCTTATCACCGGACCGCTGGTAGACTATTTCGGCCACCGTCCACTGGCGCTGGTCGGGGTAGCGCTGTACGGCGCGGGTGCCATTTTGGCAGCCATGGCGACGACCCACTGGCTATTTGTTCTATCACGTGTGCTGCAAGGGCTGGCGGTATGCTGTACCACCGTGGCGTTATTTAGCTGCGTGCGCGACCGGCTGGACGGCGACGATGCTGCCCGCGCTTTCAGCTTTCTAAATGGCACGCTGAATATTGTCCCGGCGCTGGCGCCGATGTCGGGCGGGCTGCTGGCGGTAGGCTTCGGCTGGCGCGCGCCGTTCTGGGCGTTAGCCGCCTATTCGCTGTTGGTCTTGGCGCTAGTGGCCGTCGGCCTGGCTGAAACCCGTCCAGCAGGTACCCGAAGGTCAACCACTCTGCCTTTTGTCCGATATGGGCAGATAGCGACCCAACGCCGCTTTATTCTGTTTGCCTTGGTGAATACGGGTGCCATGGCGATGGCGTTGACTTACGTCTCGCTGTCGTCGCAGGTACTTATGGGAGAAGGCGGGCTGTCGCCGCTGGGCTTTTCCATGGTGTTTGGCGCCAACGGCTTTTGGATTATGTTGGCAAGCGTTATTGCCAATCGGGTCATTCGTACCATGGGACGCCCCACTTGCCTGACGCTCGGCACCGTATTGATGGCGCTGGGCAGTGTGATGCTACTGCTCAGCGTCACGGCGGCACCGGCAAGCTGGCAGCAGCATTGGTTAAGTTATATGTTACCCGTCGCAACCGCCTGTGCCCGCCTGGCGTTTTTGATGTGGCCGGCCACCAGCTATGCCCTTGAGCCGTTCGCCGAAGAAGCGGGGGGAGCGTCGGCGCTGAACGGTTTTGTGCAGATGGCGGGCGCCGCCGCGGTCAGCTTATCGATGATGGCGCTGCCGCTGGCGCCGCGCCAGACTCTGGCGCTGGTGATGCTGCTGGGGGCGGTATTTGCCTTCGCGGCCCGGCTGCGCGCGCCACGTTGCGCCGCAGCTGAAGCGGTTGAACCCTTAACGACCGAACGCGATCACTTGCCGCGATGTGCCCAGCTGTCAGGGTTCATCCTTAACGCCCTGACGCCTCAGCAGCGCCCTCGGACGCCCACCTTGAACCGGTTGCGCCTTCAATGTTCTTAGGCCGTAACAACGCTCGCGCACGCCAAGGATGAACCGGTTGCGCTTCCAATGTCCGCACGACGAGCAGCGCTAGGGTACGCTCGCGCTAAACCGGTTGCGCCTTCAATATTTTTACGCCGTAACATCACTCGCGCACGCCCAGGATGAACCGGTCAGCGAACCTGCACCGTGACCCGCGACGTCAACGCGCTCATCAGTTCATAGCCGAGGGTACCGGCGGAGGCCGCCACTTCGTCGATCTTAACGTGATCTCCCCAAAGTTCAACCTGTGAGCCAATGCGGGCTTGCGGACAAGGTTGTAAGTCCACCATCAGCATATCCATGGACACCGCGCCAATGGTGCGCGTCCTCACGCCATCGACCCAAATGTGTGTCCCGGTCGGCGCGTGGCGCGGATAACCATCGGCGTAACCGCAGGCGACGACGCCGACCCGCTGCGTTTCGTTCACCCGATGACGGCCGCCGTACCCGATACGCCCACCTGCCGGCACCGACTGCACGGCAATCAATTCGCTTTGCAGCGTCATCACCGGACGCAAACCGCTGGCGGCAATGTCCTGCCAGTCACCGCTGGGGGAGGCGCCATAGAGAATAATGCCGGGCCGCACCCATTGCCAGTGGGTCTCGGGATGCCATAAAGTGGCGGCGGAATTCGCCAGACAGCGCGGGCCTGTCAAACCATCACCGGCGCGCGCCACGACCGCCATTTGCCCCTCAACCCCTTCCGGCATATCCGCATAGGCGAAGTGGGTCATTAACGTCAGGGGCGCCACGTGTTTCAGCGCCTGCCAGGCACCGGGCAAAGCACGCTCGCTGAAGCCCAGCCGATTCATGCCGCTATTGAGTTTCAGGTAGATATCCAGCGGCGCTCGCGGGGTCATCCGCCTTAACGCCTCGATTTGCCAGTCGATATGCACGACGGTGGTCAATCGATAGCGATCGATAACCGCTAAATCCGCCGGCTGAAAAAAACCCTCCAGCAGTAAAATTGGGCCTTGCCAGCCCTTTTCCCGCAGCACAACCGCCTCATTAAGATCCAGCAGAGCAAAACCGTCCGTCTGCTGCAACCCTTGCCAAACGGCATTCAGACCATGGCCATAGCCATTGGCTTTGACCACCGACCACACGCGCGTTTGCGGCGCATGGCGGCGGACGACGGTTAAATTTGACGCCAGCGCAGCGCAATCCACCGTGGCGACAATCGGACGTGGCATGAAAACAGCTCCTTACCTCTACAAAATGGCCGCTGTAAGCGGTCTCAGACCCGCCGCGCGACGGCCACGGCATCAAAACCGGGCGCATAACGCGCAACGGACAGATCGTCATATTGAATTTCCGGTACCCGCGCGCTGATAAGATCCGCCAACAGGCGCCCCGAGCCGCACGCCATTGTCCAGCCGAGCGTACCGTGGCCGGTATTCAAATAAAGATTACGCAGCGCTGTGGCGCCTACCAGCGGCGTGCCGTCCGGCGTCATCGGCCGCAGGCCGGTCCAGAACGTCGCCTGGCCAATATGCCCCCCGGTGGGGAATAAATCCCGTACCACCGTTTCCAACGTCAGCCGACGTTTGGTCAGCAGCTCGGTATTAAAACCGGTAATTTCCGCCATTCCCCCTACCCGAATGCGCCGATCGAAGCGGGCGATAGCAACTTTGTAAGTTTCATCCAGTACGGTGGACACCGGCGCGCCCCGCTCATCAGCCAATGGGATCGTCAGCGAATAGCCCTTCAACGGATAAACCGTAATAGACACAACATCCTGCAGCATCGCGGTGGAATAAGATCCCAGGGCCATCACGTAGGCATCAGCGCGCAGGATTTCACCGCCGCAGCTCACGCCGTCAATACGGTCACCATTGCGTACCAGCGCGTCGATGGGGCAGTTATATCGGAATACGACCCCCTTATCCGCCGCCATGGCAGCTAGATGGCGGGTAAACAACTGGCAATCGCCGGTTTCATCGTTTGGCAGACGTAAACCGCCGGACAGCTTGTGAACAACGCCCGCCAGCGCCGGTTAGGCATTTATCAGTTCGTTGGCTTCCAGCAGCGCATAGGGTACGCCTTCCGCGCGCAATACCGGAATATCTCGTTGCGCATTAGCGAATTGCTTCTCGCTACGAAACAGTTGTAGCGTTCCTGCCTGCCGGCCCTCATAGCGAATGCCGGTTTCGTTACGCAGCGCTTTTAAACAATCGCGGCTATATTCCGCCAGCCGTACCATGCGGCTTTTATTGATATAATAATGCCGGCTATCGCAATTACGTAGCATCTGCCACATCCAGCGCAATCGCGCGCCATCGGCGTGCCATCTGACGGCCAGCGGCGCGTGACGCTGAAACATCCATTTAATAGCTTTGAGTGGAACGCCCGGCGCGGCCCAAGGCGCGGAATAACCGGGCGATATCTGACCGGCATTGTTGGCGCTGGTTTCCAGCGCCGGGACGGGCTGACGATCGAGCACGGTAACCTGATGCCCTTGTTGCGCTAAATACCAAGCCGACGTCACACCGATGACGCCACTGCCTAAAACAATTACCTGCATGGTTGTCTGATCCCAAACCCGCATCCGCTACAGCAGAAAATGCTGGCGTACGAAAGATAAGTAAAAAGATGCACCGCAAGCGTCAAACACGCCGGCCGGAGAATTATTGACATTTTATTAAATACTTTGCGGCAGGGTTAATTCAATAGCCAAATGGAAAAACTGATTTAATCATAAAAAGTGACAATTAGCGGGATAAAATAGCATTAACCTTATGTCGGTCATTATGTTACAGTATGAAAAACCCTACTGATGATCAACCTTCACCCTAGCCAACGATCAAATGTCGATAACTGTGATAAGTATTTAATAGGGCTTAGCGGCCACGGTAGCGAATATTTCCCTGCCGCACCCCTGCCTGCCAACGGATGCCCCCGACCGTCATGACGCAAGCGACACGGCATCTGGGCACTGTCAGGGCCGGCCCCGCGCGGGCATAGCGTGATGGCGGCGGCTGTCAAAACCGCCTACCCCTCGTCTGCTCACACTTTGTCCCCGCCCGGCCCTTGCCAGTTCACACCAGGGCACCCGCCCGGTTCTCAGCTGTTCACATCAGGGCGACCGCCCGACCCTCGGCTGTTCACATCAGGGCGACCGCCCGACCCTCGGTTGTTCACACGAGCTACCCGCCCGGCCCTTACCAGTTCACATAGGGCGCCCGGGTAGGACACACTAAGCCACCAGCTGCCCGGCAAACCCTGCTGGCCGCGGCCGTTTTCTCTTAGCGCCCGATGGACTGCAACGAGCGCCGCCCGGACTTACAACGCTCACACGGCATCTGCCCCGGGGTTCCCCTGCATTGTTACCCGCAGGTCATTTCGTCCAGGTGGTGACCCGTTAGCCCACCCTTGCCCTTAACGCACGGTTGCCCTATCGCATCATTCGCGATTTTCATCTTGCGCTAGGATTAATAATAAGACAGCATGATCTCGTGCTGTCTGTAACGATGAGGTGCGCTGATGACGATGTCTATTGATGAACGATCACCCTCTGCCACATGCCTTAGCGATGGACCGGATTGGACATTTGAACTGCTCCAGCAATATCTCGATGAAATTGACCGGGTTGCCAAACATTATCGCCTGGAGACCTATCCCCATCAAATAGAAGTTATTACTTCCGAACAAATGATGGATGCCTACTCCAGCGTGGGTATGCCAATCAATTATACCCACTTGTCTTTCGGCAAAAAGTTCATTGAAACGGAGCAGCGCTATAAGCACGGTCAACAGGGGTTGGCCTATGAGATTGTGATTAACTCCAATCCCTGTATCGCCTATCTGATGGAAGAAAATACCATGACTATGCAGGCGCTGGTGATGGCTCATGCCTGTTACGGACATAACTCGTTTTTCAAAAACAATTATCTTTTCCGCAGTTGGACTGACGCCAGTTCGATTGTCGATTACCTGATTTTTGCCAGCAAATATATTACCAAATGCGAAGAACGCTACGGCGTTGAGCAGGTTGATCAGCTGTTGGATTCCTGTCATGCGCTGATAAATCACGGCGTCGATCGTTATAAACGCCCGCAAAAGATCTCGCTGCAGGAAGAAAAGGGCGGCGCCGCAGCCCACCCGGTGCCGACGGTCATGTCCCGGCAATATCCTTGGGCATCGCGGATTGCATGGCGCCCCAGATATCCCGGCTTTCTTTACCGTAGCGGCGCACCAATTCAATCACTTGATCATAAAGCCCCGCGCGACACAGCGTCGCCAGTTGGCTATAAAAATTACGGGCCAGCTTGCGGGCCTGCGGATTCGTGAAATAATAACGCCCCGCCCGCAGATAAAGTCCTTTCAAGCCGTTAACAATCAGTCCGTAGATAGGATTACCGGAAGCGAATGCCAGACCGTGGAAAATACGGTAATCCATTTCGGTAAAGGCGTCGGCCTTATCCGCTTCCGCCTTATCATCCACCGTCGATGCCTGCGAGAGTACCGCCTGCGCTTTATCGGGATAGAGCGACACCGCCAGGCGGATAAAAATCGCGGCGATATTGGTGCGCACCGAGAGCAGATTATCGATGAGATGAGGCACGCTGTCATGGTCGAGCCGCGCCAGCGTTTCCAGAATATTCAGGCCCGACGTTTCCCAGACATTATTAACCCGGGTCGGCTTGCCGTGTTGGATCTTGAGCCAGCCGTCACGGGCTAATCGCTGTAGCACCTCGCGCAACGTAGTGCGGGTGACGCCGATAAGATCGGATAGTTCCCGCTCTGCGGGCAGGATGGAGACGGGCGGAAAGCGATTGTTCCAGATACTTTCAATCAGAAACTCTTCCGCGAAACCGGCAGGACTTTGCGCTTTGATGACCATATTCGTTTGTTCCATAGCAGCTTAACCATCCACATGCCTATCACCCTTTGCGAACGGGCGCGGTGACTCCATCATGAACAAGCGGGTTATTTTACCTCGACTGCCGCCGGCAGACTATAACCCATCTCCCGCTTATGGTGAACGGCGGCCAAAAGAGCGCTTTTTTGCGGTCCGGGTACGCGTGGATAACTTCAATAATAGTAAAACGGCGCGGCCTCCGGTGTGCCACCGGCGGAAAAGTCGCTGGTGTCTGTTGTTTTTTGATTTAGAATGCTCGTTTCACGCCACTTAACTGTTCTGGATAATCTTTTATGATGCGATCGTTAAACCGCTGCTCCAAGCACCGTGCAGCCTGGTTACTATTGGCACTCACCGCCTTCGCGCTGGAACTGGTCGCGCTTTATTTTCAGCATGTCATGCGGCTCAATCCCTGCGTGCTGTGTATTTATCAACGTTGCGCCCTGTATGGCGTCGTTGCCGCCGGGCTGGTAGGTGCCATCGCGCCCGCGACGCCGCTGCGTTTCGTCGTCCTGGCGCTATGGCTTTACAGCGCCTGGGAGGGCCTGCTGCTGGCGATGAAACACACCGATATTCAGTTGCATCCCTCCCCGTTCGTCACCTGCGATTTTTTCGTCAGTTTTCCTTCCTGGCTGCCGCTGGACAAGTGGCTGCCCTCGGTTTTCAGCGACTGCGCCGTGCGCCAATGGCATTTCCTGTCGCTGGAAATGCCGCAATGGATGATCGTCATCTTTGGCGCTTATCTGGCGGTAGCGGTCCTCATCCTGCTGGCACAATGTTTTCCCCCGCGCAAGCGCGACCTCTTTTCCCGCTGATGACAGCCTGTTGGCATGACGGCGTTACTACGCCGTCATACGCAGGCCATCGCGGCGCGGCAATCAGGTTTCATCGCCGCGCCAATAAGCTTCGACACACATTGCGCAGCCCGGTTTTGCCAGCCTTAGAAAGGCTCAATAGTAACGCGATGGCAAGATGTCATTAGCTAAATGGGATTAAACGGGTTCTTCCACGCAAAGGTTTTAGATCATTGGGTATTATTCCGTCATTGATAATCGACTCTTCCTGCCCTTTTTGCCTCGACATGACGCAATTTATTCATAATCGGCTTAGACTATTAAGAAATTAATAACTCATTGCTGTGTATATCCCCCTGGGGGGTTGCCCGTTGACGTTATCGTGAAGGCGAGACCAGTAAAACGCAGAGATTGGCCGCCAAGGGATGCTGGCGCCCAAAGCGGTGTCAGCCGCAAAATTACTGCAGTCGCCAGCGGTAGTAAAAATGACAGTCACGCTATCCGTGATCAGGAAACTCAGGTGGTCATTCCCCCGTACCCGGTCACCAAGCTTTAACACGAGGGCCACGCCGATACGTCTTCATTGGACCCGCTTTGCGTAACGAAAGCCTCGCGTCATTCGTGGCAATAACCGGGCTTTTGTTCATCCGGTAGCCCAATCGGGTTTGTTGAGAATATGGTCTTCCCAAGCGATGACCTCGCTTTCCCGGACCGCAATATGGCGCACTGAAATACGCTCGCCGTGCATTGCGGCCTTGGAGCCCGTGATCAGTGGATGCCAATGAGGTAACGCTTTGCCTTCATTGTGCAGCCGGTAGGCGCAGGTGGGTTGTAACCAGTTAAAAGCCACCAGGTTTTCACGGGTCAATTTTATGCAGTCCGGCTCATAAGCGAAACGGTTGGCATAATTCCGACACTGGCAGGTTTTTAAATTGAGCTGATTACAGGCAACATTGGTGAAATAAATTTCATCGGTATCGGCATCAATCAATTTATTCAGGCAGCAGCGCCCGCAACCATCGCACAGGGACTCCCACTCCTCATTGGACATTTCGGCCAGGGTTTTCGTCTGCCGAAAGGTGCGTTCAGGCATGGTGGTCTCCTAACGTGAATTAAGGGGTCGTTTTTATAATGCTTTTTCCCCCTCGGATGCAACTTTTTTTCGAGCAGGCGTTGTGACGACACTCGACCGCTTGGCGCGTTGGCTGAAGCGGGTGCTAAATAATACGCGTGGTAAGCTGATGTTGATTCAGGCTTAACGCCAGCACATCGCCTGACTTAAGCGCCGCTACCCCTTCCGGCGTTCCCGTAAGCACGATATCGCCGGGACGCAGGGTAAAGAAACGACTCATATAGGCAATCAGCGGCAGTATAGGATGGATCATGTCACGGGTATTACCCTGTTGCCGGACCCGATCGTTGACGGTTAGCGTCAAATCCGCCTGCTGCGGATCGCCGAATTCCGCCGCCGGGATAAAACCCGATATAGGGCAGGCGCCATCGAAGCCTTTTGCTTTTTCCCACGGCTGTCCCGCTTTTTTGAACTGCGCCTGCAGGTCGCGCAGCGTTAGATCCAGCGCGACGCCCACGCCGGCGATACCTTGCGCCACTTGTTGTTCGTTCGCCTGTTTAAGCGGCGCGCCAATCAAAATAGCCAGCTCCACCTCGTGGTGGACTTCACCCAGACCGCTCGGAATGACGATAGGCTGACGAATATCGCACAATGCGGTTTCAGGCTTAATAAACAGCACCGGTTCACTGGGGGTAGCGCTGCCCATTTCCTTAATATGATTACGATAATTACTGCCTACGCAGACCACTTTACTGACCGGATAATCCAGCAGTGCGCCATGCCAATTTCTGTGCTGATACATTGCTCTCTCCTGCAATCGTTAACACCCTGTTTACTTGTTTAACGTTGTTATCATACGCCAGACAACGCAAAGAGGTAGCCTTCTGGTGCTTTTCTTGTGTCGTGGGGACGGCGTGTCGCCCGCCACGATGGCGACGCGCTGGTGAAATGTAGGGCCACGGAGGGATGGCGGTGGTGAATTCCCATCATAAGAGCGCCGATTTGTCGGTCGAAAAAGCGCTGATTCCACCACCGGCAGCGGCGATGATGCGCATGTAAAGAGAACCCGCATACCCTGCGCACGGGGAATAGCAGAGCGGCCGGCGCTCGGCGGTAAGCGACTCATTGTCCGCCGCTGAATTGGCGGCCAGCCGGCCGGCGGTAATCGATAAAGGGCTCATTGTCCGCCGCTGGATTGGCGGCCAAGCGGCGGTCGTCCCGTACCGAACGTAAAACGCCCTGGGATTTTTGGTGAAAGACGGAGAGAAGGCATTAATATAAGTGACATTGTCACGTCATACCCGACCAATGTCGTTGCGCTAACAGTCGCGAAACAGTAGGTTGCGGCTGTAAGGGAAAACGGCAAAATTGATCTTGCCCCGCCATCTCCGTACAGCTTTTGTATCTTAAGTTAACGAAGCCCGCTGCCGCCGGTATTCTCTCGGAGAGTGATATCCCAGCGCGCTGTGCGGATGGTTTTCATTGTAATGCGTGAACGCTGCTGCAAGGTTTCGCAGGGCTGTTCTCGCATCCGGTTTTGGCATGAACTCGATATAGTCTTCCTTCATCGTCTTCACGAACCGTTCGGCCATGCCATTGCTCTGCGGGCTGCTCACCGCTGTTGTGCAGGGCTCCAGATCCAGTTCTCTGGCGAACCTCTGCGTTTCATGCGCGGTATACGCTGAACCGTTGTCCGTCAACCACTGCACCGCTGTATCGGGTAACCTGTCGCCGAAGCGCTTTTCTACCGACATCAGCATCACATCCTGCACGGTCGAACTGTCGTAGCCTACAGTGCTCGCAGACCAGTCTATGGCCTCTCTGTCGCAGCAGTCCAGTGCGAACGTGACCCGCAGTTTTTCACCGTTGTCGCAGCCGAACTCGAAGCCATCTGAACACCAGCGCATATCGCTTTCTGCCACCGCGATCCTGCCCTTATGCTCACGCCTCGGCCGCTCTGGTTTTCAATGTAATAACAGCAGGTTATGCTCACACATGATCCTGTAAAGTCGTTTCGCATTTACCGGCGTCAGTCCCTCTGCGCGACGTTGTTTACACAGGATGCCCCACACCCGCCGATAGCCGTAGCTGGGCATATCGCTGATGATGTCGAGGATGTCCGACAGTATTTCAGCGTCTGCTTCGTCATTACGCCGGTTACAGCGCCTGTCCTGCCAGTCGGCAGAACGCTTAATCCGCAGTGACAGCGGCGCACGCGACACGCTCATGGCGCGGCTGACCTGTGCTATTCCCCGGCCTTTGGCAACAAGGGCGCGTGCGCTATCCATTTTCGTGACTGGCCGTACTCCACGGCTTCTTTTAGGATCTCAACCTCCATCGTCTTCTTACCCAGAAGGCGCTGGAGCTCCCGGACCTGCTTCAATGCAGCTGCAAGCTCAGAGGCAGGAACAACGTCCTCCCCGGCAGTGAGGCTGCCTTCCTGATATTGCTTTTTCCACTTAAACAGCAGGCTGGGCTGGATACCGTGCAGTCGTGCGAGATGGGAGACATTCATGCCGGGCTCCATCCTCTGCTGAATAATGGCCATTTTTTCCTGAGGAGTTTTACGTTTACGGACTTCTTGACCTAACAGGATCCCGGTCATATCAAAATTGGCGTTAGTGTTAGACATATATTCAAGCCTATCTCTTATCTGGAGATACAGCTACTGTCTGGTGTTTCAGGGGGCTAAATCAGGAAAACGGCAAAATCGCCTCGGGCATAATTGATTCAGCCATCAGGATGAGACGGTGGTTATTCCGCCGCGTAAATACATGGGTTAATGATCAGGTTTTTTTTCGGCATGTTGATGCTGGGTCAATAAATTTTCCACTGGCGGATGGACTTGAAGATAGAACCCTTGCTGTTTAAGTAATTCTTTTACTTTTCCTATATCCGCAGAAGCCAGTTTTTTGCTACCGTCTAAGGGTAAAATCATTGAGAATAGCGGTTTGCCGAAGTGCGCCATTAAGTCGGCCGGGACGCGGGTGAAATCCTCTCGCCTTTCGACAAAAAGATAGGTTTGATCCTGTTTTGAACTTCGATAGATCACACAAAACATATTTTTTACTCTGTTTACGTGGTCTGGTGTCTTGCCTGTATGTAGCGGTAACTATAACATGTATGCAGTACTACGGAATATCGCCTCCCGTAACGAAACGGGGAATTACACGTGCTAAGACTGAGTCAGGATAGATGTCGCAAACGCCAATTGAGTTGAAAGGCAGTAATTTTACTTTATCGGTAATTCATGTGCATGATGCGCAGCCAGAGGAAATCCGTCGGGCGATAGAAGAAAAAGTCGAACAAGCACCTGGATTTTTGAAAAATGCGCCGGTGGTCATCAACGTCGCCGGTCTTGGTCGTGACACCCCCTGGAAGGACGTGTCGCAGGCGGTGTTGGCCACCGGTTTGCACATTGTCGGCGTCAGTGGCTGCAGCGACAGTAAACTCAAACAGGCGATCGTACGCAGCGGGCTGCCGCTACTGACCGAAGGCAAAGCGCCGAAGCGCAGCGTCGCTGAGGTGCCCGCCCCGGCGCCGGCGGCGGTCAAAACGCGCCTTATCAACACGCCGGTGCGCTCCGGGCAACAAATTTACGCCCGCAACAGCGATCTGATTGTCACCAGCAGCGTCAGCGCAGGCGCCGAGCTTATCGCCGACGGCAATATTCATATTTATGGCATGATGCGGGGCCGCGCGCTGGCCGGTGCGTCGGGCGACGGAGAGTGCCAGATTTTCTGTACCCATCTCTCCCCCGAACTCGTATCAATTGCTGGCCAGTATTGGCTGAGCGATCAAATACCGGCCGCGTTTGCAGGAAAAGCCGCGCGTTTATGTCTGCAGGACGGCACGCTTACCATTCATCCTTTAATTTAGCCCTTGACAAGGAATCCATTTATGGCTCGCATTATAGTTGTTACTTCGGGTAAAGGGGGCGTTGGCAAGACCACATCGAGCGCGGCCATCGCTACCGGTTTAGCCCGCAAAGGAAAGAAAACCGTAGTGATCGATTTCGATATCGGGCTGCGAAATCTTGATTTGATCATGGGCTGTGAACGCCGGGTGGTCTATGACTTTGTCAATGTCATCCAGGGGGATGCTACGCTGAATCAGGCGCTGATTAAAGATAAACGGACGGAAAATTTATATATTTTGCCGGCGTCCCAAACGCGGGATAAAGATGCCCTGACCCGAGAGGGCGTGGAAAAGGTGTTGAATGATTTAGGCACCATGGAATTCGATTTTGTCGTCTGCGATTCACCGGCCGGTATTGAAACCGGTGCCCTGATGGCGCTGTATTTTGCCGATGAATCCATTATCACCACCAACCCCGAAGTCTCGTCGGTGCGTGACTCCGACCGTATTTTGGGCATCCTGTCCTCCAAATCGCGCCGCGCCGAAAATGGCCTGGAGCCGATTAAAGAGCACCTGCTGCTGACCCGCTACAATCCCGGACGCGTCAACCGCGGCGACATGCTCAGCATGGAAGATGTGATTGATATTTTGCGCATTCCTCTGGTAGGTGTGATCCCTGAGGATCAATCGGTGTTACGGGCTTCCAACCAGGGTGAGCCGGTAATTCTCGATGAGGAATCTGATGCTGGCCAAGCCTATTCAGATATGGTTGATCGCCTGTTAGGAGAAGAACGTCCCTTCCGCTTCATCGAAGAAGAGAAGAAGGGATTCCTGAAACGCCTGTTTGGGGGATAAACCATGGCATTGCTAGACTTTTTTCTCTCCCGTAAAAAAACGACAGCCAATATAGCCAAGGAACGGCTGCAGATCATCGTGGCCGAGCGGCGCAGAGGCGATAACGAACCGCACTATCTACCGCAGCTGAAACGTGACCTGCTTGAGGTCATCAGCAAATATGTGCAAATCGACCCCGAAATGCTCTCGGTGCAGCTGGAGAAAAAGGATGGGGATATCTCCATCCTGGAGCTGAACGTGACCCTGCCGGAAACGGAAGAAAGCACCAAATAGCCGTCGGCGCCTGACGCCCCTCCTGCCCGCCGGCAGGAGGTCAGCGCCATTCACTCATGCCTGGCGTCCGCGCCCCCTGCCTTTAGAGGTGCGTTTCGCCCTCGTGCTGACCTAATTTCGCCCGTAATTCCGTGCCAAACAGCGCGCCGCGCCAGCCGCTGATTAATTCCGGCTCTCGCGCAGGCGGCGTTACCCCCCATGCCACGCTGATTAAATGGTTAATCTGACGACGCGACGCCAGCAGTTCGCCGCTCAGCCCCGTCTTGGTGGCCGTCAGTTGAATCTGCTCTTTCAGCGCTTTGAACATCTGCCGATAGCCGGGACTGTCGATAAGGTTCAATACCGGTGCGGGCAAGGCCTCGTCCGGCAGGTCCTGCGCCTCTTGCACTTTGTCCAGTAGGGACCGGCCGTGGTAGCGGATTTCGGGCCCGCTCAGGCCAAGCTGCTCCAATTCGCCAAGGGACCCCGGCATATAGCGCGCCACCTGCCACAGATGCTCTTCGCGGACGACGAAATTGACCGCCATATCACGCTCGCGGGCCTTGTTCAGCCGCCAGCTGGCCAGGCGCTGCAGACACGCCAGTTGGCGCGTGCACAGTTGCCAGGCGTTAGCGATATCCCGATAGGCCAGTTCATGATCGGTTACCTCACGGCGCCGCTGACAGAGGGCCTCGCACTCTTGGCCGGCCTGCGACCACCAGCCTGCCTGCTGTGTTTCGGCTATCAGCTTATGCGCCATCGGCAGCAGCCAATACACATCGGCGGCGGCATAGTCACATTGCCGTTCAGTCAAGGGACGCGCGAGCCAGTCGGTACGGGATTCGGTTTTATCCAGCGTAACCTCTAATGTTTCCGCTACCAGCACGGCGAAACCGCAAGAAAGTGCGCGGCCGGTAAAAGCGGCCAGAACTTGGGTGTCGATCATCGGCACCGGCATCTGGCCAAAGCTATGCCAAAACACTTCCAAATCCTCGCTGCAGGCGTGCAGCAATTTGGTCACCGGCTTATCCGCCAGGAGATCTATAAACGGTTGCCAATCGGAAATAGCCAGCGGATCGATAAGCGTTAGCGCCTCGCCATCAAACATCTGAATCAAGCCCAACTGGGGATAATAAGTGCGGGTACGTACAAATTCGGTATCCACCGCCACCCAGCGGTGCTGACGGGCTTGCTGACATCTTTCATCTAAGGTCTGATCCGTGGTAATCAATTGATAATCCAACGCAACTCTCTCTTTTTCGGCGTGATGTGAGAAAAAATGACGGGCGCGCGTGGATATTCGCGACGCCGTGTAAGCCGCTAAGGGGCCGGAGCCCGGCCACGCCTGGCAACGATGGCGATGGCAGTCACCACCGGCGTTGCCGGGGAGCCAACCGTCGGCCCGGCGAGCCCTAAGCGCGGATGCAACCGGACCGTGACGCCGGCATTACGGCGCTTAGTCCGACAGTACGGTGTCGACCCGCGTGTCGCCGTAATAACCGCCCCGGGCCGTAGCCGGGCCCCCACGGGGAGCCATAGCGGTAATCCCAGCCCCACGGTCCGAACGGGGGGGCCCCATGGGCGCTTCAACCTGGCGCACCACACGCCAGCGTTTATAGCCATTCACCTGCATGACCATGTAGGTGTACTCCGCTTTATCGATATGCCCTTTTTCCGTACCGGTGATCGGGCCGACAACCGTAATCCACTGGCCTTTCAGGTCGGAGGGTTCGACAAAACCGTTGATTTGGGCAATGATGCGACTGACGGCCGGTGCATCAGAGGCACGGCGCCATCATCCAGCGGAACAGTGGCGATTTCCAGCCGGGTGCGCCCGGTTTCGTTGGTGACTTTGACCACTTTACCCCCGAAGCGCCCTTCCTGACCGATATACAGCTGCGGAGCATTCATCACCCGCACCAAATCATCCTGCGGCGTCGGGGACGTGCCACGGACAGCCTCCGGCAACGTCACGCACCCGGCAAGCGTTAAAATCGCCGCCATGAAGCCAACCGGCACCAGCCGGCGAATCGATACAGGTAACGCTTTTGGGCTGAACATAGTGCTTGATCTCGTTAATAAACTTACTACTTTGACCCGCCGCGGCCGGATAAGTTTAGCGCTCAGCCCGGCCGGGTGATTTTTTCCAGGCCACTTCGTTGCGTAAATAGGTGGGTTCGGCAAGCGCCACCGATTGAGCGCCGCCGTGGTGGTAATGATGCAGCGCCAGCGGTAACATATCTCGCGCGCTCGGCAACAACGTGTGCCCCGCCACTAGCGCCAAGCCTTCATGATGAAGCAGCGTCGGATAGGTCTGCCAGCCGGTGCCGGCGGTGGCCCAGCAGCCAGACAGGCTCGCGCCCAGCGCCGCCACCGCCTCGGGCGCCGCCACCGCTTCGCGCTCCTCACCCAGCCAAACGCCCGCTTGGCGTTGATAGGGCGCCAAATACACTTCACCCATGCGCGCATCAATGGCGGTCAATACCTGACAAACACCGGTCTGGCGCCAGGCGCCTTCCGCCAGCGCCGCCAGCGTGGACACGCCGATAAGCGGCAGATTGGCCCCCAACGCCAGTCCCTGCGCGATGCCGATACCGATGCGTACGCCGGTAAAGCTGCCGGGGCCGCGGCCGAACGCCAGCGCATCCAGGCTTTTAAGCGTAATACCGGCCTCCGCCAGCAGGCTGTCCACCATGGGCAGGATCCGCTGCGTGTGCTCTCGAGGGGCAAGGGTAAAGCGCTCCAGCAGCACTTCGTCGTCGAGCATCAGCGCGGCGGAACAGGCTTCGGTCGCGGTATCAAGGGCTAAAATGCGGGTAGACATGCCAAACCTCAGGCGGGAACAATAAGAACTTTAACGGGCGTTTATGATAACACACCCGCTGCGACAAGGGGATACGGCGCTCAGGCGTCGGTCAGAAAAGCGATAGTGCGCTCCAGCGAACGGGTGCGGCGCGCGGGCGGCAGGCTTTGCAGAAAAACCTTGCCGTACGGGCGGGTCACCAGTCGATGATCGCAGATAATCAACACGCCGCGGTCATCGCTGTCGCGTATTAACCTGCCGACGCCCTGCTTCAGGGCGATGACCGCCTCCGGGATCTGCACCTCGGCGAACGGATCGCTGCCGCGCAGCTGGCAATCCTCAATACGGGCCTTCAGCAGCGGATCATCCGGCGCGGTAAACGGCAGTTTATCAATGATGACGCAGGACAGGACATCGCCGCACACGTCCACCCCTTCCCAAAAACTGTTGGTGGCCACCAGAACCGCGTTACCGGCGTCCACAAACTGGCGCAGAATCTCGCGCTTGCTGGTTTCGCCTTGTACCAGCACCGGCAAGGTCAGCGAAGCGCGAAATTCCACCGCCAGATCGCGCATCATCTGATGCGAGGTACACAGAAAGAAACAGCGGCCGCGGTTGGCGATAATCACCGGCAACAGCATCCGCGCCAGTTTTTGCGCCGCGCCGCGCTCCCGTGGTTCCGGCAAAAAGCGCGGCACGCACAGCAGCGCCTGGGCGGCATAATCAAACGGGCTGGCAAGCAGGAGTGAATTGGCGTTCTCAAGCCCCAAACGCTGGGTGAAATGGTCTAATTTGTCATTCACCGACAGGGTCGCCGAGGTGAAGATCCAGGTGCCGGCCTTTTCCGCCATCACTTCATGAAAACGGTGAGAAACCGACAGCGGTGTCAACGCCAGCAGAAAATGACGCGCGTTACATTCGTACCAATAGCTGAATCCCGGCTCGCTGGTATTGCGCAGGCGTTTGAGCCGGGCGCGGTAAAGTGTCGCGCGTTCAAACGCGGCATCCAGCAGCGCCGAGCGGCCCAGCGCCAGCTTCGCCACGTCATGGCACAGTTCCAGCGCATCATCCAGCAGCACCAGCGCGCGTTGCACCGCCGGCTGCGCCAGAACGTCGCGCAGATTACCGCGAAACCCCGGTTCCCCCAGCGCCAGGCGAAAATCCTGGGCGCGGAACGAAAGCTGGTCGGCGCTCTTTTGCAACTGTGCCATATCGCGCACATCGGTCCGGTAGGCCAGCGTCATATCGCTCGCCAAATCCAGCATATGACGGCTGGTCAGTTGCTGGTCGAAATAGTGGCTGGCGATATCCGGCAGCTGATGCGCTTCGTCGAAAATCATCACATCGCCGCGGGGGATAAGCTCCCCGAAACCGCTTTCCTTGACCACCATGTCCGCCAGGAACAGATGATGATTGACCACCACGATATCCGCGTCCATGGCCCGGAGGCGCGCCTTGACCACAAAGCACGCTTTGTATTCGGGACAATCGCTGCCGAGGCAATTATCGTTAGTGCTGGTCACCAACGGCCAGATAGGGCTGTCTTCGGGTAAGCCGCCGCAGTTATCGATGTCGCCATCTTCGGTTTGCGACGCACAGGCGCGTACCTGACTCAGCGCATCGAGCGTTTCCGGCGTCAGCGCGCCGCCCGCCGCCGCGTGCTGCGCCATCCGTTCCAGGCACAGGTAGTTGGCGCGCCCTTTCAGCAGGGCCAGCTGTCCGCGATAATACAGCGCCTGCGCAATACGCGGCAGATCCCGGGCGTATAGCTGATCCTGCAGCGCCTTCGAGCCGGTGGAAATGATCACTTTTTTATCGGCGCGCAGGGCGGGTACCAGATAGGCATAAGTCTTGCCCGTGCCCGTGCCGGCCTCCACCACCAGCGGTTGCTGCGCGCCGATGGCGTCACGAATGGCTTCAGCCATGAGGCGCTGGGACTCCCTCGGTTTGAAACCGTTCAGAGCTTTCGCCAGCACGCCTTGAGGCATAAAATCGTCTGTCACATTCTCTCCCGCGCACGCGCGTTGCCCTGTTTTACCTACCACGCCCAAACGGCCCTGGTTCGTCGTCATGCGTAAGCGCATCCGCCATCGCCATCGGGCAGCTGGGCTTCCCGCGCCGGTATGGTATGCTGTTGTTTTCACTCAACCACTGAAAGGAAATGCAATGACCATCCAGCGTATTGATGCCGGCGCCCGTATGTCCGATGCGGTGATTCACCATCAAACCCTCTATTACACCAGCGTGGCGGCGGATGCCGCGCTTGATGAAGACATTACCGGCCAGACCCGCAGCGCGCTTGCCGCTGTCGACGCCATGCTAGCACGTTGCAATACCGATAAACGCCGCCTGGTGGATGCCACTATTTTCCTGCCTGACGCGGCGGATTTCGCCGCGATGAATGCGGTATGGGATAACTGGGTCGAGGCCGGCAGCGCGCCGGTGCGCTGCACGGTTCAGGCGGGCCTGATGAATCCGCGCTATAAAATCGAAATCCAAATCGTCGCCACGTTGTCATAACGGCCAACCACCCTGCGCTTAATCATCATCGGGGTTGCTATCATAGGGATCCGTCTCGGCACGCGCCGACGGCGTCTCATGCGCTTCGGTATCGCCCTCTTCCTCCCAGCGCAGGGGGACCCTTTCGCCGGTGTGGTCGACGCGCAATTCGCGTGCCACCTGTGCTATCGCCGCGCCGCTGCTCATTCCTTCGGCCATTAACGCCTGGATCCGCTCTACGGCCTGTTGCTGCTGCTCATGGGTCAACGCGGGCATATCGTTTAACATAGTTGTCTCTGGGTAACGGCGATTGAGCCGATTATCTCATGACCCGGCCGGTTACGCCATGGCGTGGATTTATGCTAGGATCGCGCCATAAATCACCACGTACGCGGGCAGGATGCCGACGCCGCGACTATCGGGAACAGAGGCTTAGCCATGCAGCCACAACTGACAGCATTACCCTACCGGCCAGATGCCGTGCTGGACTATTTTACCCCTTTGGCTGACCAGCCCTGGTCGATGCTGCTGCATTCCGGTCATAGCGACCATCCAGACAGCCGTTACGATATCCTGGTGGCCGGGCCGGCGGTGACGCTTGTCATGCGTGACGGTGTCACTGAAATAGTCCGGGGGGACATGTGCGAGTGTCTGGATGACGACCCCTTTGCGCTGGTGCAACAGCAGCTGGCGGCGGCAGGCATGATGGCGTCGCCGGACGCGGACTTACCGTTTCAGGGCGGGGCGCTGGGGTTTTTTGGCTATGATCTTGCCCGTGGCATCGAAACTTTACCGGTATTGGCGCAACAAGATCTCCCGCTGCCGGAAATGGCGATTGGGATTTACCGCTGGGCGGTGGTGGCCGACCATCTGCGCCGCACGCTGACGCTGGTCAGCCACGACGATCCCGCCTCCATACTTGCCCGGTTGACCGCTGCGGCGCCCCCGTCGCCCGCGCCGTTTCACTTGCTCGGTCCCTGGCGCGCCAATATGACCCGCGCCGACTATGGCGACAAATTCCGGCTGGTGCAGCGGCACCTGTTGGCGGGTGACTGCTATCAAGTCTGTCTATCACAGCGTTTCAGCGCCCCCTGCGATGGCGATGAATGGCCGGCGTTCCGACTCTTGCTGGACCATAACCGGGCGCCCTTCTCGGCGTTCATCCGCCTGGCGAACCAGGCGGTGCTCAGTTTGTCGCCGGAACGTTTCCTGCGCCTGCGCGACGGCGCGATCCAGACCCGCCCCATTAAAGGAACGTTACCCCGGCTGGCCGCTTCCGCCAAAGATCAGGCGGAAAATCTGATGATAGTAGACTTGTTGCGCAACGACATCGGCCGCGTGGCTCAGCCCGGCAGCGTGCGCGTGCCGTCGCTGTTTGCCATCGAGACGTTTACAGCGGTGCATCATCTGGTCAGCACCATCACCGCCGTTTTGCCGGACGATCGCAGCCCTTGCGATCTGCTGCGCGCCTGCTTTCCCGGTGGCTCCATTACCGGCGCTCCAAAGGAGCTAGCAATGGAAATTATCGAAAGGCTGGAACCGCAGCGTCGTAGTGCCTGGTGCGGCAGCATCGGTTATATCAGCTGTTGCGGCGCGATGGACACCAATATCGCCATTCGTACGCTGCTGGTCGCAGACCGGCACATTCACTGCTCTGTCGGCGGCGGTCTGGTCGCCGACAGCGACGAAGAAGCGGAATACCAGGAGACGCTGGCGAAAGTGGCCTCGCTCCTGCCGTTGCTGGAACGGCTGCATGCCTGACTCTGTGATAGCGCGACCGCTGCGGCTGACGGAGTTTATCACCCGTTTCCAATTGCTGCTACCGGATACCCGCCACGCTACCTACCACCGCCGGCAGGCGGCGGTGCTGGTTCCGATTATCTGTCATGCCACGCCGACGCTGTTGCTCACTCGCCGCGCGGCGTCTTTGCGCAAACACGCCGGTCAGGTCGCATTTCCCGGCGGTAGCGCCGATGCAAGCGACGCTTCCGCCGTCGCCACCGCGTTGCGCGAGGCGCAAGAAGAAGTCGCTATCGATCCGCGTCAGGTCCAGGTGCTGGGAAAACTACCGCCGGTGGACAGCAGCAGCGGCTTTCAGGTCACCCCCATCGTGGGCCTGCTGCCCGTTGCCTTATAAAATTTAAAGGAGAGCAATTGTGATCAGCGTTTTCGATATGTTCAAAATTGGTATCGGTCCGTCCAGTTCCCATACGGTAGGCCCGATGAAGGCCGGTAAACAATTTGTGGACGATTTGGTCGAAAAACATCTGCTGACGTCCGTGACGCGTATCGCCGTCGAGGTTTACGGCTCACTGGCATTGACCGGCAAGGGGCACCATACCGATCAGGCAATCATTCTCGGCCTGGCCGGCAATAGCCCCGATACGGTGGCCATCGACGCGACCCCGGCGTTTTTACGCGACGTGGCCGAGCGTGAACGGCTGATGTTGGCGGGAACGCCGCGTGAGGTGGATTTTCCGCGCGAAGGCGGCATGGTGTTTCACCATACCAATCTGGCGCGGCACGAAAACGGACTGCGCATCCACGCTTTCGCCGGGGAGAGCGGCGTCTACAGCCAGACCTATTATTCAATAGGCGGCGGATTTATCGTCGAGGAAGCGCAGTTCGGCCTCGAGACGACCAGCGAGCTCAGCGTGCCTTACCCCTTCAACAGCGCCCAGCAACTGCTGGATCACTGCCGGGATACTGCCTTGTCGGTTTCCGGTCTGGTATTGCGCAACGAACTCGCGCTGCACGATCGTGCGGTGATAGACCGCTATTTTGCCAGCGTCTGGCAAACCATGCGCGCCTGTATCGATCGCGGTATGAATACCGAGGGCGTGCTGCCGGGGCCGCTGCGGGTGCCGCGCCGCGCCGTCGCGCTCAGGAGGATGTTGACAGCCGGCGATAAGCACTCCACCGATCCCATGCAGGTGGTGGACTGGGTCAATATGTTCGCCCTGGCGGTCAATGAAGAAAATGCCGCCGGCGGGCGGGTCGTCACCGCTCCCACCAACGGCGCCTGCGGCATCGTGCCTGCGGTCCTGGCTTACTACGACCACTTTATCGAACCCGTATCGGCGGATATCTGGCTGCGGTATTTCCTCGCCAGCGGCGCTGTCGGGATTTTGTACAAAATGAACGCCTCGATTTCAGGCGCCGAAGTCGGCTGTCAGGGTGAGGTGGGCGTGGCCTGTTCCATGGCGGCGGCCGGACTGACGGAGCTGATGGGCGGCAGTCCGGAACAGGTGTGCGTTGCGGCGGAGATCGGTATGGAGCACAATCTCGGACTGACCTGCGACCCGGTGGGCGGCCAGGTGCAGGTGCCGTGCATCGAGCGTAACGCTATCGCCGCGGTGAAGGCGATCAATGCCTCCCGCATGGCGCTGCGTCGCACCAGCGCGCCGCGGGTATCGCTTGATAAGGTGATCGAAACCATGTACGAAACCGGCAAGGACATGAATGCAAAATACCGTGAAACATCGCGCGGCGGCCTTGCTATCAAGGTGCAGTGTGACTGAGAGGCACAACTGCTGAGCCCGTAAGCGTTATGGCGGCGCTTACGTGGCTAGCGTTACTCTTCCTCATCATCATCGTGCCTCGACGCCAGACGTTCAATCCACACCAGCTCAATACGGTACTCGACCATCTGACGAATAGTAAACCGCCACTCGTCAAGCGTTACCACGTCCCCTTCCACCGGCATCTGATCGCACTGCGACAGCAACAAACCGGCCAGCGAGGCGACGTCGTCCCGCCCGCGCGCCAGCGCCTGGGTGTCCAGCGCCTGCTGTAAGGCGTGCAGGTCAGTACTACCCTTCGCCAGCCAGCCGCCCTCATGAACTTCAATCTCCGGCGTTTCATCCTCGTCAGGAAACTCGCCGGCAATCGCTTCCAGCACGTCCAGCGGCGTCACCAACCCCTGCACGACGCCGAATTCGTTGGACACCATCACCATGCTGCCTTTCGCCCGGCGCAACTCCTCCAGCAGCTTTAGCACATCCAGGGTTTCCGGTACCACAATTGCCGGGTTGGCGGCCGCGTAAGCTTTGACCTGCTCGCCGTTATCCACCGCCGCCATCAAGTCCTTGGCGCGCACGATGCCGATAAGCTGATCCAGCTCGCCGTTACAGACCGGAAACATATTGTGCGGCGTCTCCATTAACGTCGCGCGCAACTCCGCAACCGGCCGCTGGCAGTCCAGCCAGGTAATTCCGTTGCGGTGGGTCATGACGCTGCGCAAGGTCCGCGAGGCCAGCGACAGCACGCCGGTAATCATGTGGCGCTCTTCTTCGGCGAAATGCGCCTGTTTAAAGGCTCTAGCCGAATCGTCCTCGCCGGTTTCACGCTGCGCCCTGCCCCCCATCAGCCGCATAATCGCTTCCGCGGTGCGCTCGCGCATCGGTTTGGCGGACTGATTTTTGATAAAATTGCGCAGCGCTATTTGGTTAAACATTTCAATAAGGATCGAGAAACCAATGGCGGCGTATAGGTAGCCTTTCGGGATATGAAAGCCAAACCCTTCAGCAATCAGGCTGAGGCCTATCATCAGCAAGAAGCTGAGACACAGTACCACCACGGTTTGATGACGGTTAACGAAACGGGTCAATGGACGGGACGCCAGCAGCATAATCGCCATGGCGATGATAACCGCGGTCATCATTACCGGCAGATTGTTGACCATCCCTACCGCCGTAATCACCGCATCTAGGGAGAACACTGCGTCGAGGATGACAATTTGCACCACCACCGCCCAAAAGCTGGCATAACCACGGCCGGCACTGCTGTCGTGTTCTTTATTTTCCAGGCGTTCATGCAGTTCCGTAGTGGCTTTGAACAACAGGAAAATACCGCCAAGCAGTAAGATAAGGCCGCGGCCGGAAAAGGAAAAGTCTCCCAGGGTAAACAGCGGCCGCGTCAGCGTGACTATCCACGATATCAGCGACAAAAGGCCCAGACGCATGATAAGCGCCAGCGAAAGACCCACTACCCGCGCACGATCGCGCTTTTTGGGCGGCAGTTTGTCCGCCAGGATCGCAATAAAGACCACGTTGTCTATGCCGAGAACGATCTCCAATACGACTAAGGTCAGCAATCCCACCCAAATTGAGGGGTCCATTAAGAATTCCATCACAGGCTCCGTAAGGTATTCAGGCTGTAGTTATAACAGGGTTAAACCGCATCTTTGCCGGCAAACGCGCAGGGGCAAGCCGCCAAGAGGCAAACGTTCTTGGGAGCGGGATCAAACATGACGAAAGAAGATCCAGCGCGAGGCGCCAGTGAGAGAAGACGAATGGCCGCGCAGGCGGACAAAAGTTGATGAAACAGCTTCGGTGACAGTCCATCGGAGGGCTGTTTGCTCCTTTTATAATTTAAACGCTTTACTGTATCAGGGATTCCCCGTCCGGCACAAAGCTTTTTCACTTCATGCCGTGGCCGTTTGTTCATTTCCAGCTACACTCTTTTGTGCGCTTCTACCGATTCTGGTAGCCAAATAACTGAGCGCCGTCACAATTTTTATTTTTTTACACACTAAAATAAATCGCGATTTACTTATGATCGTCCGAACCAATAACTGAAGCAGATCAATCTGTAGAACGAACATCCGTCAGGGCAGGCATCGTTCCTGACGTTGCAGTTATACCACCAAAGAGTTAGGGCCTTAGACACACCTTTCGTGCGGGGCGCATAACCCATTTTGTCAATAGAGGAGGTATCCAGTGAGTATTGCTATTGTTATTGGCACTCACGGGTCAGCGGCCGAGCAATTACTGAAAACGGCTGAAATGATTTTAGGCGCACAAGACAACGTCGCCTGGATCGATTTCGTCCCAGGCGAAAACGCTGAAACATTGATTGAAAAATATACCGCCCGTCTGGCGGAACTTGATACCACAGCAGGCGTGTTATTTCTGGTCGATACCTGGGGAGGCAGCCCGTTTAATGCCGCCAGCCGGATTGTCATCGATAAAGAAAATTACGAAGTGGTCACCGGCGTCAATATCCCCATGCTGGCCGAAACCTTCATGGCGCGTGACGACAATCCCGCTTTCCAGGAGCTGGTCTGGATCGCGGTGGAAACCGGACGTATCGGCGTGAAGGCGCTGAAAACCCCGGAACCGGCCGCGCCTGCTGCCGTGGCCGCACCCGCCGCCGCGCCGGTCGCGAAAGCCGCACCGGTGGCTGACGGTCAGGGCGGTCATATGACTATCGGTTTGGCTAGGATCGACGACCGTTTGATCCATGGCCAGGTGGCTACTCGCTGGACCAAAGAAACCGACGTTAAACGCATCATCGTGGTCAGCGACGAAGTGGCCGCGGATACGGTGCGTAAAACCCTGCTCACCCAGGTGGCACCTCCTGGCGTTACGGCTCACGTGGTTGATGTGGCAAAAGCTATCCGCGTTTACGACAAACCGAAATATGCCAACGATCGCGTCATGTTGTTATTTACCAACCACACCGATGTGGTGCGTCTGGTCGAGGGCGGCGTTGCCATTACCACGGTCAATATTGGTGGGATGGCCTTCCGCCAGGGCAAAACCCAGGTCAATAATGCCGTATCGGTGGACGAAAAAGACATCGAGGCATTCAACAAACTCAACGATCGCGGGATTGAACTGGAAGTGCTAAAGTGTCCAGCGATTCCCTGTTGAAGATGATGGATTTAATTAAAAAACTCGGCAATTAAGCCCTACGACGCATTATCACACTTAAGAGCGTAAGTTTGCCTGGAAACGGATTCATCGCTCTATTACGCAAGGTAAGAGGAGAAGTACAATGGAGATCACCACGCTTCAAATTGTACTGATATTTGTCGTCGCCTGTATCGCAGGCATGGGATCGATTCTCGACGAATTTCAGTTCCACCGCCCGCTGGTGGCCTGTACCTTAATTGGTCTGGTCCTGGGCGACATGAAAACCGGTATCATCATCGGCGGGACGTTGGAAATGATCGCACTGGGCTGGATGAATATCGGCGCCGCGGTGGCGCCCGATGCCGCGCTGGCGTCCATCATCTCCACCATTTCTGGTCATTGCCGGTAACCAAAGCGTCGGCGCCGGTATCGCGCTGGCAATTCCGCTGGCCGCCGCCGGACAGGTGCTGACTATCATCGTACGTACCATTACCGTCGCCTTCCAGCATGCCGCAGACAGCGCCGCCGAACGTGGCAACCTGACGGCGCTAAGTTGGATCCATGTCTAGGCGCTAGTGCTGCAGGCCATGCGTATCGCCATTCCGGTGGTCATCGTCGGCGTGTCGGTCGGTACCGACGCGGTGCACACCATGCTCAGCTCGATCCCGGAAGTCGTCACCAACGGTTTGAACATCGCCGGCGGCATGATTGTGGTGGTCGGTTATGCGATGGTCATCAACATGATGCGCGCAGGCTATCTGATGCCGTTCTTCTATCTCGGCTTCGTCACCGCGGCTTTCACCAGCTTCAACCTGGTGGCGCTGGGGGTCATCGGCGTGGTTATGGCCATACTCTACATCCAACTCAGCCCGCGCTATAACCGGGTCGCAGGACAGGCCGCACCGGCGCAAGGTGCTAACGATCTCGATAATGAACTGGATTAATAGGTGAGAGAAATGGTCGATACTACAGCTACAGGTCAAAAGAAACTGACGCCCGGCGATGTACGCGGCGTATTTATCCGCTCCAACCTTTTCCAGGGATCTTGGAACTTTGAACGTATGCAGGCGCTCGGTTTTTGTTTCTCCATGGTACCGGTGATTCGTCGCCTCTACCCGGAAAACAACGACGATCGCAAGCAAGCGATCAAACGCCATCTGGAGTTTTTTAATACCCATCCCTATGTGGCCGCGCCGGTATTGGGCGTGACCATGGCCATGGAAGAACAGCGTTCCAACGGTGCCCCCATCGACGATGCCGCTGTCAACGGCCTGAAAGTCGGCCTGATGGGACCGCTGGCCGGCGTCGGCGACCCGATATTCTGGGGTACGGTGCGGCCGGTATTTGCCGCTCTCGGCGCCGGTATCGCCATGAGCGGCAGTTTACTGGGTCCGCTGCTGTTTTTCATTTTGTTCAACCTGGTGCGTCTGGTCACCCGCTATTACGGCGTGGCGTACGGCTACCGGAAAGGGGTCAATATCGTTAACGATATGGGCGGCGGCTTCCTGCAAAAAATGACGGAAGGGGCGTCCATTCTTGGCCTGTTTGTCATGGGCGCGCTGGTCAATAAATGGACCCACGTCAATATTCCCTTTGTGGTGTCACGTATTACCAACACTGAGGGGCAAACCACCGTCACCACCGTCCAGACGATTCTGGATCAGTTGATGCCGGGGCTGGCGCCGCTGTTGCTCACCTTTGGCTGTATGTGGCTGTTGCGCCGCAAGGTGAACGCGCTTTGGATTATTATGGGCTTTTTCGTTATCGGTATTTTCGGTTACTGGGTCGGTCTGCTGGGCCTGTAAGCGTATTGTTGCCAAACCGGGGGACGTTACCCCGGTTTTTTTTGCTTGCTGGGAGGAAGCATGACCCTTACCGATATCGGCCTGGCGCTTATGACAGCCGCCGCGCTGCTGTTTGCCCTCTTCGATGAATTCATTGTGGATTATGTCCTACGCGGTAAAACGCGGCTACGGGTGCCGCTGCGCCGTCAGGGCCGCCTGGACGGGCTGATTTTTATCGTCTTGCTGCTTATCCTGCTGTACAAAAACATTACCACCGGCGGCACGGTGCTCACCTCCACGCTGATTTTAATGCTGGGGATGATGGTGGTGTATCTGGCTTATATTCGCCGTCCTCTCATGCTGTTTAAAACGGAATTTTTACGGTAATATCTTTATTCGTTATTCCCGCATCAAAAATATGAATTTATCTGAAGATGGTTATCTGGTCATTGATCTAGAAAAACGACGTTTGCTGATCCAGGTCAACAAATTAGATGATCTGCAGGCAATCTACCATTTACTTATTGAAATACAATGATTTATAATTATTTATAGCCTTAGCTAAATAAATTAGTCATCGCCATAAAAAATACCCTTATCGTTAATTACGCCGTTGCTGACTGACATTATCCTGACAAATCCCTCTCGCCGTGTTCATTTAATCAACAGCAAGCCTGAGGGTATTTATCCCTGTTATTTTTGTAATTGTTATTGTGGGAATTAATATGTTAAGGTTGCGCCGTCATTAGGGAGTAGCCTGTTTTCGACGCCTTGCGGAAATGCACGTGTAAACATACTCGTTTCTTTGGTAAACGTGGTGCGGGCGGCCTTCATCGGCTGGCGAGACTATAGACATGCGGACCTGTCGATAAGGTTGGGGGGACGTGAAAGCGTGGATATGGGCGCCCAGCCGAGGCACAGTAATGAACCTTTCCGCCACACTGATTCTTGCCTTTGGTATGTCAATGGACGCCTTCGCGTCCTCCATCGGCAAAGGCGCCACGCTGCACAAACCCGCGCTGCGTGAAGCGCTGCGCACCGGGCTTATTTTCAGCATCATAGAAGCCATTACCCCGCTTATCGGCTGGGGGTTGGGTCTGCTGGCCAGCCAGTATATTATGCGTTGGGATCACTGGGTGGCGTTTGCTCTGCTGGCGTTTCTTGGCGGCCTGATGGTGCTGGCGGGCTGGAAACAACACCCGGCCGAGACACCGCTGGTCGGCAAGCATAGCCTGGGCGTGTTGATCACCACCGCCATCGCCACCAGCCTTGATGCGCTGGCCATCGGCGTCGGTCTGGCGATGCTGCAGGTCAATATCCTTCATACCGCGCTGCTTATCGGTCTTGCGACCTTGATTATGTCCACCACCGGCATGCTGCTGGGACGTTTTGTCGGCCCCTGTCTGGGCAATAAAGCGGAAATCATCGGCGGCGTGATCCTCAGCGGCATCGGCTGCAACATCCTCTATAGCCATATCGGCGAGGCTATGCTCGCTTATCTGCCCGGTTAATCCCCCTCACCTCGCTGCACCGCTCAGGCATCAGGCACGCCGCCACAGCCGCACGGTAAAATCCGTTTCACAGTCAAACTGCGCCATGGCCGACAACCGCTCCAGTACCAGAGGGGTGGCGCGCCAGGCGAAGGGCGTCATGCGCAGTAGCGCCACCCCCTCCTCGCCGGTCAATTGCAGCGGATAGCCAAGCGATAGGTCCTGCAACAAGGTAAAGCCGGCAACGTTTTCTTCCTTAGGCGCGTGCAGTTGCACATCGCGGTAAATCAGCGCTTTAAGCTGATAGAGATGGCGCGGGCCGGGGGTCACCGTCAGCAGCACGCCGCCCGGACGCAACGTGCGACTCAGCTCGGCGGGGTTGCTTGGCGCATAAATGCGCATGATACCGTCCAGTGAGGCATCGACAAACGGCAACCGCTGGCTGGAAGCCACGCAGAACCTGACCTGCCTGTAGCGCTTAGCGGCACTACGCACCGCATTCTTGGCAATATCCATACCGTAGATAACCGCCTGGGATTGGTGACACCTGAGCTGGTCCGCCAACGCGGCGGTGTAATACCCTTCGCCGCAGCCGATATCCAGCCAGCGAAGGCCGGGTTCAGGGGTAAGTGCTGCGATAGATGCCATAATGCTGTCACGCAGCAGCTGATAATGGCCGGCATCCAGAAAGGCGCGCCGCGCCGCCATCATCATGGGCGCATCGCCCGGATCTTTGCTGTGCTTGAACTGCACCGGCAGCAGATTAACATACCCTTCTTTGGCGAGGTCAAAGCTATGCTGCCCGGCGCAACGATAGCAGGTGCCATGCAGCGCAAGCGGCTGGTGGCAAAGCGGACATTGAAAACAAGACATGGCCATTCCGATCGGAAAACGTCGTAGGGCGCAGTGTAACGTAAAATAACCCCTCTGGCGGCAGAAAAACGCGCTACACTGGGCGCATCTTTCACATGCTTCCCACAACGACAATGAACGCTTATTCATCCCTGCTGTCCCCAATCCCCAGGGTGGTGCACGGCTTTGGCGACAAGGCGTCGCTGATGCCTGAGAGGCTTCAGTCCTGGCAGATGACGCTGCCGGACAAGAAGCAAGTGCATGGTACCGCCATCGGCTGGGTACGCCGGCCAGGCGAGGCGCCTGGCGAGCTTGACGGCGTTATTACCGATGTTCCCGGTATACTGTTGACGGTGCTGACCGCCGATTGTTTGCCGGTACTGTTCTGCCGCCGCGACGGCCGGCGTATTGGCGCCGTGCACGCGGGATGGCGCGGTTTGCTGGCGGGGATCCTCGGGCAATTTGCCGCCACGCTTGACGCGGTAGGCGACAAGCCATCGCAGTGGGTCGCAGCGATAGGCCCCGCGGCCGGGCCGTGCTGTTATGAAGTCAGTCAGGCGCTGGTGGATGAATTCAGGCAGCAATTGCCGCTATCCGCCGCGGTTATCGCGCCACGTCCGCGCCATCTGGATTTGGCGGCTATTGCCCGGCTGCAGTTACTGACGCTCGGATTCGTCGCGGTCGACACCATCGGCCATTGCACCCTCTGCTGCCCGGCACCTGGGCCGGCGGAATGCCTGCGTTATACCAGTTTTCGCCGCAATAGCCAGCAGCGCGAGCGGGATCCCGCCCATCCTTCCATCAGTGGACGCAATCAGCACAGCGGGCTTATCATGCTGCCGGACGACGCAGCGGAGTGCAACGCCGGCGTGGATGTTATGGGAAAGTAAAGTGAGGCGGAACAAACGACGCGTCAGCCAACCGCGGCAATGCCGGGACAGACCTGATAGGTTGCCGGCCAAAAGTTAAATCCCCCCGCTGACGCGAAGCCAGCAGGGGGACTTAGATGTCATCCGTCAGTCAAATGACCGACCGTTGCCGCAGCAACCTGGATTACAGGGCAGTTACGTTAACTGCTGAAGGGCCTTTCTGGCCATCCTGGATCTCGAATTCTACGTTTTGGCCTTCGGCCAGCGTTTTGAAACCGTTACCCTGAATAGCGGAGAAGTGAACAAACACGTCTTTGCTGCCATCGGCCGGAGTGATGAAACCAAAACCTTTAGACTCATTGAACCACTTCACTTGACCTTTAATCTTTGCCATCTTGCATATTTCCTTTGGAGTGTTTAAATCGCCCTTTGGCGATGTAGAGACAAACTGGAGTCGTTACTGCTTGAGGCACTAAGATAAGGATCGGCAGAGAAGCGGTATGCAACGAAATCGTCTACACGCAAAACTTCTTTACTGAAAATGCCACTCATATACAGAACTGTACCTCGTTTTACCCAATTGCGTTATCACATACTCTGTAAATAATGGCAAGCCATTTTTAATCAGGGCCGGATATGTCGCGCATTATCAAGACACTGGACTACCCACCTGGCATCAATAAGGTGCGTGAGACCCTCACTTCATGCTGGGTTATAGCACTACGGCCTGCCGTTATCGGATAAGGATAACATTAGCGCAAACCCCTGCTGGCGTCCAATGCATTATTCAGAAATAACTATTCATTCATCATAGTAAGAAATCAAGAGGCCCAGTTCACAATTTTCACTCCTGGTCTTATAACCTCTTTTTCTAACATAGTAAAAGAATGTGCTAAACCTTTATGATCGAGGCATTATGCCATGCCCGCCCCCTATGCTTTCGCACAGGATAACACCCGCTTATGACCAACCGCTACCGCCCCAGTACGGTGCCGGAGTTGCGCTATAAAGGATCACCAAAGTTGTGCAATCTTTGCGCGTGCATGAGATGCTAATATGCCAATTAATAAATTTAAAAATAACCTAAACGCCGTTAATGCACCCAAACGAACAAAAAAGACACATAATGTTCATTTATTACCTGCTGCGTTTGGGCTGGTTTGTTATTAACGCGCTATTTACGGTGAATATTAAAGCAATATGACAGTCGGAAAAGGAAACCGACCGTGAATGAAATTGAGGGTATTTGTCACACCGCTTCGTTTAATTACCCCTCTTTGCTGACCGGAGCTTAGCGACAATATTCAATTTGAGACGCTGGCGCCCATGAAACTCGGCGGCAGCGGCATGGGCGGATGGCGAATCAGGTGCCGGCGACGGGCTGTTCCGCCTTAGTCCAAAACTCGGCAACGCTCACAGCGCCAGACCGTTTAACAACACGCTCTAGCAATCCCGGGTTCACCGCTGCACCAACCACCACACCACAGGGTATGCCCCCAACCGGCACCTCGTTCAATGCCCGCGAGTCCCTCAGGCCCTGGACACCCCTGCGCGAGCCCATCCGCGTGAAGAGACTTCGCCCGCGAGTCTAGCGCTGCATACACAGCGGCCGAATACAGAAATTAGAGGCTCAGTTTACCGCCAATTTTCAGCGCGGTGAAATCAGCACTGTCTATACTCGCCGCTCGCTGGGCACGCAGTAACTCGCGCGGCGGTTCGTCCAGTGATTCATCCGCCAGCTCGAACACGCCCCAATGAATCGGGATCGTCCGGGGCTTTTGCAGCTCTTGATACAAACGCACCGCCTCGGTCGGACTCATATGACTTTCCGCCATGAACCATTCTGGTGCATAGGCGCCGATAGGCAGCGCAGCTGCATCGAACGGCCCCAATCGCTGACCTACCTCCGCCAGTCGCGGGGTGTAGCCGCTATCGCCGGCAAAAAAGAACCGCCATTGCGATGTCGACACCACCCAGCCGCACCACAAACTCTGGTTGCGGTCCCATAGCGTGCGCATACTCCAGTGACGGGCCGGCGTGCAGTGCAGCGAAAATTCCGTAAGCGTAAGCGCGTCCCACCAGTCACATTCGTCGACGTGTTTGACGCCGTGCCGGCGCGACCAGTCCCCCATGCCCAAAGGCGCAGCAACCCGTAACGCGGGAAATCGCTTTAACAGCCGCCGCAGGGTGCCGCGATCAAGGTGATCATAATGATTATGGGAATATAAAACCCAATCGATGGCGGGCAATTCAGCGAGAGTTGCCGCAAGCGGCGTTTTGCGCAATGGCCCGGCAAACGGCAGCGGGGAGGCGCGGTTGCCCAGCGCTGGATCGATAAGGATATGCCGCCCAGCTACCCCGCAGTAGCAGGCAGGCGTGGCCAATCCACCATACGGCGTCTTCCTGACCGCTGAAGTCGGCTTTTTGCCACCATTGGCGAATAAAGCCTTCATAACCCTCCCCAGGCGGCCGCGGCAATCCTTGCGCCTTGCGCTCTTCCCGCCAGCGTTTAAGCGCCCCCGGATCGCGCAAGGAGACGTCAGGGTTGGTGAAGCCGGTCGGCGTATGGTGGAGTCTGTCGGGATCATACCAGCGGTTGCGCTTGCTCATGGTTTTGCACTCTCCCTGTTAAGGACGGACAACGCAAAGGGATAGCCCACCGTCCCTATGCCGGCCAGGGGGGGTAACGTGCGTTGGGGTATTATCTCGTTCAGCGATAAAATCTTTAAACATGACGGGCTCACCGGGGACGGTAGGCACGGCCGGGTTCGGCCCTTCTCCCCGCGTGAGCTTCGCCAGCAGCGCGGTTTGCTGTTTTTGCTGCTCCAGAAGCTCGGTAAGCAAAGCTATCTGCTCGTTCGCTTTGACGCTGGCGCGGTTAAGGAAAAACCACACCGCCAGCACAATAACGAATACCGCGACGGACGCCACGGCGACGGCAATATTCAGGCTGCTATCTCCCAACTCATTCATGAACTGACCTGCCACTCATTAAACCAGTGGCTATCTTATCACTCCATGGCCGACTTAGTACCCTGCTGACAAAATTTGCCTGTTAACAGACGTTACCAAGGCATCCATTTGGTGACCAGACATAGGCCGCTGAAAAAATCCCCTCCCTGGTCACAAAAGCTATTCAGCGCCGACAGCCAAAGAGCCAGGCAGAGCAGCAGAATCGCGATTAATTTAACCGTTGTGCTTCTTTTCAAAACCCTATTCCTGAAATGCCTAATGCACTAATGTTATCTACTAAAACTTAAACCGTAGATAACAGCACCTTAATTAGTTTTCAATGAAATGATTTTTAAGTAAGAAAACGCACTGGTAAATCGAGACGGTCGCATTCATTGGCTGAAGGCGACCGGTAGACCGCGATTAATGCGGGGTGGAACGATCAAACTTCATGTCGATAATGGCGATAGCTTTCTCAATCGCGCGCCGGGTGAGGGGATCACGCGCGGCCGGATGGGTGCCAAAATCGATGTTTTTCAGTTGCGCGGACATTTTATTACGTACCTCCGCCGGCGCGATGATATCGATAACGTCCAAAATCTGTTTTATCACCAGCTGGCAGGCGACCAGATCGGACACCAGTTCCTGGTTTTCAGTAAAGGGTTGTGTCATGTCTTTTCCTTTATGCGTAAGCATCCGAACCGGGTGAGATAACCCGGTTCGGTCAACGGGGCGTTAAAACGGATAGTCGCGGTAGCCTATTTGGCGGGAGATCGTGCGCGCCGCGTCGTGCAGCATTTTGACATAATCGTTTTTGGCGTCTTCCGAGAAACGAATGGTGGGAAACGAAATGCTCAGGCCGGCAATGACGACGCCAAAACGGTCAAATATCGGCACCGCGATGCAGCGCAGCCCTTCTTCCTGTTCCTCGTTATCCTCGCCGAAGCCTTGGGCGCGTACTTGCTCCAGTTCCGGCAGTAACGCCTCACGACTGCCGGCGGTGCGCGAGGTGCTGCGGGTAAAGACCACATCGGCCAAAATATCGCGCGCCTCAGAGGGCTCGCGCCAGGCTAGCAGCACTTTGCCGATAGCGGTGCTGTAAAGCGGATTGCGGCGGCCAACGCGGGAATACATGCGTAAATTGTACAATGAGTCAATCTTGTGGATATAGACAATGCTGTCTTCATCCAGGGCGCCGAGATGAATGGTTTCACGCGTCAAGTTGGACAACACACGCATCTGGATATCGGCGATACGTATCAAATCGACGTTTTGCAGCGCTTTCGCGCCTAGCTCAAATAATTTAAGCGTTAATGAATATTTTTCCGATTCCCCCTCCTGCGCGACATAACCCAGGGATTTCATCGTTTGCAGGAAGCGGCATACCGTACTTTTGGACATCATTACCCGCTGCGATAGTTCGGTAATACCAATTTCACGCTCTTCCCCCAGCGCCTGGAGGATGCCGAACACTTTTAATACCGACGACACCGAATCAGGTTGCCGGTCGACTTCTGCTATCGCCATGTTAATAGGTATCCTGTACAGGGAGTTATTTGTTTTAAAAAATAGAACATGATTTTTAGTATAATGGCAAGGCCGTCGCCAGCGCAATGAGGGTTCGCCCGACAGGGGCCGTTGTTAGTTAGTATTTATTACATTTCCCGCGCGAAACGCAGCTCGCCGATTGCAACAAAAGTGTTACAGTAAAGGCTTTTACGGATGAACGAACCTTAATGACCCACATCGACCATGACGGCCTTCCCCTGCCGCAGCGCTACGGAGCCATTCTAACGATTGTGTTGAGCGTCTCCATTGCGGTCCTGGATGGTGCCATCGCCAACGTCTCCTTGCCCACTATCGCCCGGGAACTTCACGCCAGTCCGGCGGCTTCAATTTGGGTCGTCAATGCCTATCAATTGGCGATAATCGTTTCACTGCTGTTCCTTCGCCAGCCTCGGCAATATCTACGGCTACCGTCGCGTTTATCAGTGTGGTCTGGCGGTGTTCAGCGTGATGTCTTTACTTTGCGCATTATCAGATAGCCTATGGATGCTGATTGGCGCCCGCATGCTACAGGGGTTGGGCGCGCGGCGGTGATGAGTATCAATGGCGCATTGATCCGGATTATTTACCCGCAGCGTATTCTCGGCCGCGGCATGGCCATTAATACGCTGATGGTAGCCGTTTCCACCGCTGCCTGGCCTACGGTGGCGGCCGGTGTACTGTCGGTGGCCAGTTGGCAGTGGCTATTTGCGATCAATGTGCCTATTGGCCTGTTCGCCCTTTGGTTGGGACACCGCTACCTGCCTGTCAACCCGCAGAAAAACAGCGGCCAGCGTTTTAATGCCGCCAGAGCGCTGATGAATGCCCTGACCTTCGGCCTGCTGCTTTGTGCGCTGAGCGGCTTCGCCCAACAGGTCAACGGCCGCTGGATAGCCATTGAGCTCTGTCTGGCCCTGGCTGTGGGAACCTTGTTTGTCCGTCAGCAGTTACGCCAGCGCTGGCCGCTGCTGCCGGTGGATTTGCTGCGCATTCCCCTGTTCTCCCTGTCCATGTGTACCTCCATCTGCTCTTTTAGCGCACAAATGTTGGCAATGGTATCGCTGCCCTTCTATCTGCAAACCGTGTTGGGCCGTACAGAGGTTGCCACCGGTATGCTGCTGACGCCCTGGCCGCTGGCGACCATGGTCTTTGCCCCGCTGGCCGGCGCCCTTATCGGCCGGGTGCACGCAGGGCTATTGGGGGGCATCGGCATGTGTTTGTTTGCCCTGGGACTATTTTCGCTGGCCTGGCTGCCGGCGGCGCCGAGCGACGGCGAGATTATCTGGCGCATGATGCTGTGCGGCGCTGGTTTCGGCCTGTTTCAGTCGCCTAACAACCATACCATTATCACCTCTGCACCGCGTAATCGCAGCGGCGGCGCCAGCGGCATGTTAGGTACCGCCCGCCTGTTTGGTCAAACCAGCGGTGCCGCCCTGGTCGCGCTGATGTTTAATATGTTTGGCGACAGCGGCACCCACGCCTCGCTGGTGCTGGCGGGTATTTTCGCCGCCGGCGCCGCGCTGGTCAGTCCGCTGCGTATGACGCAAGCTAACCCGCAGCAAGCGGTGGGAAAATAAGCGCAGCGCCGATGGCACAGGGTAAGATGGCGGCGTCGGGCAAAAAAGACCCCTTTGCTACGGGTGGGGTTCTCTGGCTGCCCGCCACGCCAGGGAGTCGCTGCAGCGTTTAGCGGCCGGCGCCAGAGTTTTTGAGGCCACCACCGAGAGACGCCAGAGTATCAATGTCACTACCGCCCGGCACCAGAGTCCCAAAGTCACCACCGAGAGGCGCCAGAGTATTAAGGCCACCGCCGACAGGCGAAAGAATATTACGGGCATTACCGGCCGGCACCAAAGTCCCAAGGCCACCGCCGGCCGGCGCGAGGGCGTCGGACCGACGGCGCCCTTATTGCAGATATGCGCCGGAACGCAGCGCTTCAATCCGTTTATCCAGCGGCGGGTGCGACATGAACAATTCGCTAAAAGTCTTGTTGCGGCCGTTAATGCACAAGGCCATCATGCTGCTGGCTTCCTGGGGTTCATAGCTGGTTTTCAGCCGCTGCAGCGCCGCAATCATTTCCTCGCGCCCCACCAATCTGGCCGAGCCGGCGTCGGCGTGGAATTCGCGGTGGCGTGAGAACCACAGGGTAATAATGCTCGCCAATACGCCAAACACCAGCTCCAGCACCATGGAAGCGGCGAAATACACCAGCGGGTTGCCGTTACCGCTTTCCCCCTCGTCACGGTTCGACGACATAAAGCCCGCCGCCAGCTGCGCCAGAATACGCGAGACAAAAATGACGAAGGTGTTCACCACGCCCTGAATAAGGGTCATGGTCACCATATCGCCATTGGCGATATGGCTGATTTCGTGCGCGATAACCGCTTCGGCCTCGTCGCGGTTCATACTTTGTAGCAGACCGGTGCTGACGGCCACCAGCGACGCATCGCGCCGGGCGCCGGTGGCGAACGCGTTGATATCGGGGGCGTGATACAAGGCTACCTGCGGCATGGCGATGTTCGCCTGCTGCGCCTGCTGGCGCACGGTATTGAGCAGCCAGCGTTCGGTTTCATTGCGCGGCTGCTCAATCACTTCGCCGCCGACCGAGCGCAGCGCCATAGATTTTGACATTAACAGCGAAACGAAAGCTCCGCCGAAACCGAATAGCCCGGCCATAATCATTAATCCGGCTGCACTGGAGGACTGGATCCCGGTGAGGCTCAGTACAATACCGAACACCGCCATTACCGCCAGGTTAGTGAGCAAGAAAAGAGCGATACGCATCATAAAATGTCAGGTTCCTTAGAAATGATCACGCTTATTGCGTAACGTTAATCTAGGGTCTTACCGGCGATTTTCAAGCATTGCGCGTCGATGAGTCGCTAAAAATACATAACTTTACATTTTGTTAAACTTTTTGCTCCCTTCCCTGACACACGGCTCACCAGGGCGCCGGTGTCGGCGCCCTGGTGAGCCGTTTACCCCGCCGGGGGAGCGGCGGGTTGGCTGGCCTCGGCATGTGAGAGGTCCAGCGCAATCTGCACCGTTTCATCCAGATAGGGATCCGGTTCTTTAAAATCCTTAGGGATCGCCTCCAGATTCTCCACCGGTTTGCTACCCTGACGGATAAGCCTCTCATTAGTGCGCTGCAGACGGATAGCGTCATCCTCATGGTTCTCCCGTTGGGCGAAGTTGAGAGATACCCAGTTACGCTTATCTTTCATGGCGTGGTAACGCGCGATATCCTGCTGTATGTACTGGAATTCAGGATCCTTGGCGATGCGCGCCTGATGCGCTTTCAGCAATTGTGCGGCAAACGGCTTCAAATCGCCAGCCTTGGTATAGGTGGCCGCGTTAATACTGTCCCAAGGGAGCGCATTATCTTCAAATTTTTCGCCAGTTTCGACCGTCTCGGTGCCGGTTGGCATGATGATATCCGGCACCACGCCTTTACATTGCGTGCTGCCACCGTTGACGCGATAGAATTTCTGAATGGTGTATTGGATAGACCCCAACGCAGGCCATTCCGGGCGCAACATTTGATCGTAGATACGGTTCAGCGAGCGGTATTGCTGCACGGTACCTTTACCGAAGGTCGGCTCGCCGACCACCAGCGCCCGGCCATAATCCTGCATTGCCGCGGCGAAAATCTCCGATGCGGAGGCGCTGAACCGATCGACCAGCACCACCAGCGGGCCTTTATAATAGACAATGCCTTCGGTGTCGCTATCTTCGCGTATTTTACCGTTGTTATCGCGCACCTGCACCACCGGACCGCTGGGAATAAACAACCCCGACAGCGACACGGCCTCGGTCAAGGCGCCGCCGCCGTTGGCGCGCAAATCGATGATGATGCTCTGCACGTTCTGTTTTTCCAGCTTCTGCAGCTGTACCTTGACATCATCGGTCAGGCCCACGTAGAACCCTGGAATGTCCAGCACGCCCACTTTTTCCTTGCCGATGGTTTTCACCGACATTTTCACCGCCCGATCCTCGAGCCGGATACGCTCGCGGGTGACGGTGACGATACGGGTTTTGGTGCCTTTGCCGGCGGGCAGGATTTCCAACCGCACCTTGCTGCCCTTCGGCCCTTTTATCAGCGACACGACGTCATCCAGCCGCCAGCCGATGACATCAACCATCGGTTTGCCGGTCTGGCCAACGCCCACCACCCGGTCGCCCACGGTAATGGCTTTACTTTTCGCCGCCGGGCCACCTGGCACCAGCGAGTTTATTACCGTGTAATCATCATCCATCTGCAATACCGCGCCGATGCCTTCCAGCGACAGGCTCATTTCGGTGTTAAACTGCTCGGTGTTGCGCGGAGAAAGGTAATTGGTGTGCGGATCGATTTCATGGGCGAAGGCGTTCATGATGAGCTGGAATACGTCTTCACTGTTGCTTTGCGCCAGCCGCCGGATGGCAAACTGATAACGCTTGGTTAATATATCGCGGATCTCTTTCTCATCTTTGCCGGTGAGCTTGAGGTTCAGCGCGTCATACTTCACCTTGGCATCCCAAAGCGCGTCCAGTTCGGCCGTGGTTTTGGGCCAGGGAGCTTTGCTGCGGTCGATTTCGATGGCCCCGTTACCGTTAAAGTCCATCGGTTTGCCAAACTGCGCTAGGGCATACTGATAGCGCTCGAACCGGCGCTTTTCCGCCAGATTGTACATCGCATACGGCAGGTCCAGTTTACCGCTCTTCAGCTCATCGGCCAGCTGCGATTTTTGGGCGGCGAACTGGGCAATATCCGAGGCCAGCAACACATTGTGGCTATAGTCGAGCATGTTCAGGTAACGGTCGAAAATTTTACCGGCGAAAGACGCGTCCAGATCAAACTGACGATAATGCGAACGCGTAAACCGCGCGCTGACGCGCTGGCTTACCGTATTCTGCTGTGCTGATTCTTTTAACGCCGGTATCTGATCGGCGCGGGTGATGTCGTCTTTCGCCATCGCTCCGCCCGCCAGTAGCGCCCCCGCCATGATGGCGACTCTGACAAATGTGTTCATGCCCTGGTTGGCCTCCGTATCAGAACTGCATGTGTTCTGCGCGTACTATCAAAGCCATCCCGGAAGAGAGCTGCACACGTACCCCTTCTTTGGCGATTTCCATGACGGTTGCGTCCATGGGACTTTTACCCACTTTGACTTTAATAGCCTGGCCGATGTGTAAAGCAGAAATATCGGTGACAGGCACGGTTTTGACGACCGGCGCCGTTTGCCTGGGGGCCGGCGCGGGACGTTGTTGTTTGGGACGCGGTTTGCTGGGTATGACGTTGTCACTCTTGGCGGGCCGCTTGCCCGCAGCGGGTCGACGCGGCCCCGTGGCCTCGCCGTTTTCGCGTTTTTTCGCCTGCTGAGCGGCCCGCTGAAGCTGAACGCGGGCCTTGGCTTCCTCTAGCTGCTTAAGTGCATGTTCAACATGCTGCGCTTCCAACTCGCCGCAGGGATTGCCGTCGAGATCAACGCGCTGGGCGCCGAGCTTTATCCCGTAGAGGTAACGCCAGCTTGAGGTATAAAGGCGCAACGCGGAGCGCAGTTGCGTCTTGCTAATATTCTCTTCGCCCCGAACCCGTGCCACGAGGTCCTGAAAGATGCCGATCTTAAGCGGCCTGGCTTCGCCTTCTGCCGTGAAACAGAGCGGAAATCGCTCCGCCAGAAAGGCAATGACTTCTTTATTGCTGTTCAACTTAGGTTGATTTTCCATGAATTTTCCTGATTACAACGGGCTTGCCAACCAGCGCAGGCATGAACAGGCGTCATTATAATGACGCCATTGGCAAATGCCACGTTATCCGTATATCATTATCAAGTATTAGTGATAAATTTGCGCATATTGGTGGTTCCCAAATTCCGGCAGAGGTAATCCGCCACTGCCTTCAGTCCATCTTCATCATCCTGATCGAAGCGTTGATAAATTGTGCTATCGATGTCCAATACCCACGCCACACGACCGTCTAGCGTGATAGGCAATACGATTTCCGCATTACTGGCGGCATCACAGGCGATATGGCCCGGGAAAGCATGCACATCGCCGATACGCTGAATCCGGTTTTCCGCCGCTGCACTGCCGCACACCCCTTTACCGAGCGGGATGCGCGCGCAGGCGACTTTACCTTGAAAAGGCCCGAGAACGAGTATATCACCGTCGAGTAAATAAAAACCGGCCCAGTTCACCCCTTCCAGACGCTCATAAAGCAAAGCGCTGGCGTTGGCCAGCGCGGCGATAAAATGCGTTTCGCCTTCAAGGAGTGCCGACAGATCCTGCAATAATTCGGCGTAAAATTGTTGTTTTTTCATAATAAACCATTAAATGAGCTAATCTTTGTTGTAGCAGACGGCACACCAGTCTCTATAAAATAAGCAATAAATGCCCAAAGCCACAAGATTAATCCGTTATGACTTCACAAAGTGTTCGCGCGCGGGTATGTTTGCCCGGCCAGGCAGGCGGTTCGCCGGGGGTTAATTATAACCCGACAACGGCGGCATGGAGGGTAAAAAATTGAGGTGTGGGGGAGGCGTAAACGCCGCGCGATGAAAATAACCGCTATTCATGATGCCTTTCCGTCCGGCCAATATCAACGCTGTCCGGAATGCGATGTTTTATTTATCCTGCCGCCCCTGAGCGATAATCAGGATGCCTGCTGCCCGCGCTGCCGGGCGAAGGTGGTGCGCGGGCGGGACTGGAGAATGACCCGCCTAACGGCGACGGCGATGCTACTGCTGATGCCCTTTGCTTTTACCGAACCCTTGATAAGCATCCGGCTGCTGGGCACGCCCATTAGCGCCAGCTTGCTGCAGGGCATTTGGCAAATGGCACTGCAGGGCAATATCATCACCGCCAGCATGGTGGCGTTTTGCACCATAGGGGCGCCCGCAACACTGGTCTTTTCTCTGTTATATTTGTATTTCGGCCAGCGGCTGGGCCTGAATTTACGCCCCGTGCTGCTGATGCTGCATCGGTTAAAAGAATGGGTGATGCTCGATATTTATTTGGTCGGTATGGCCGTGGCGTCAATCAAAGTAAAGGATTACGCCGACGTCACCTCCGGCCTGGGATTAACCGCCTACGTTATTTTGACGCTGCTCAGTCTCCTGACACTCATCAAACTCAATACCGGCCAACTGTGACACACCTATTTCCCACAGGCGGTGCCGCGCCCCGGGCTGCCAATGACCGGCGCGCTGCGGGTCTGCCTTGGCTGCCGCTTCACCGGCCTGCCGGACGCCCGTGGACGCTGCCCGCGCTGCCATACGCCGCTGCGCCGCCGCCGGCGCCACAGTCTGCAAAAGGCCTGGGCGGCGCTCATCGCCGCGATTATCATGCTGATCCCGGCCAATGTGCTGACGATATCCATCATCTACCTCAACGGGAGCCGTAACGAGGATACGATTATGTCCGGCATTCTGTCCCTGGCGCAGGGCAATGTGGCGGTGGCGGCCGTGGTCTTTATCGCCAGCATTTTGGTGCCGTTTATCAAAATCATTGTGCTATTTACGCTTTTGCTGAGCATCCATTTCAATGTTCGTCACGGCATGAAGACGCGCGTGCGGCTGTTGCGATTCGTCATCTGGATTGGACGCTGGTCGATGCTCGATCTGTTTGTCATTGCCATTACCCTATCGCTGGTCGACCTGGATCAACTGCTTGCCTTTACGCTGGGACCGGCCGGCTTTTATTTTTGCTCCGCCGTGATTTTGACAATTCTCGCTGTCGAGTGGTTGGACAGCCGTTTGCTATGGGACGCACATGCCACACACGCCGACTACACCGATTAATGCCACCGTCCGCACCAAACGCCGGATATCGCCTTTCTGGTTGCTGCCGTTTATCGCTCTGCTCATTGCCGGCTGGCTGGTCTATAGCACCCTGCAAGAGCGCGGTACCACGGTGACGATTGATTTTGTCTCCGCCGATGGCATCGTCGCCGGGCGCACGCCGGTGCGTTATCAGGGCGTGGAGGTCGGCACCGTACAGAATATCAAGCTCAGCGATGACCTGCGCACTATCAAGGTCGAGGCCAGCATCAAAAGCGATATGCGCGACGCGCTGCGCGAAGGGACGCAGTTCTGGCTGGTGACGCCCAAGGCATCGCTGGCCGGCATTTCCGGCCTGGACGCCCTGGTCGGCGGGAACTATATCGGTATGATGCCGGGTAAGGGCAACGAACAGACCCACTTCACCGCCCTGGATACCCAGCCCAAATATCGCGTCAATACCGGCGAGCTGCTGGTGCATTTGCAGGCGGACAATCTAGGCTCGCTCAGTACCGGTTCGCTGGTGTATTTCCGCAAGCTGCCGGTCGGCAAAGTCTACGATTTCGACATCGCCCGCAACCGTAAAGGGGTGACCATTGACGTGCTGATCGATCGCCGCTTCACTCATCTGGTGAAAAAGGACAGCCGCTTTTGGAATGTCTCCGGTCTGAAGGTCAATGTCGATCTTCACGGCGCGCGGATAGAAATGGAAAGCGTGTCGGCGCTCGTTAACGGCGCCATCGCGTTCGACTCGCCGGCCGCTAGCGCCCAGGCCAGCACTGACGACAATTATCGGCTTTACCCCGATTTGGCCCATAGCCAGCGCGGCGTCATCATTACCCTCGATCTGCCCGACGGCAGCCATCTTAGCGCCGGCCATACGCCTTTGCTGTATCAGGGCTTGGAAGTCGGCATGCTAACGAAAATCACCCTGGGAAAAGACAAACATGTCACCGGCGAATTGACGCTTAATCCGTCGGTAGCGGATTTGATGCGCAGCGGTACCCGTATCGAAATGACCACGCCGCAGCTATCGCTCACCCAGCCCGATATCAGCGGTTTATTGGCCGGCACCACGCTGGAGCTGATTCCCGGAGACGGGGAACCGCAGCAGCGTTTCACGGTGCCCGACAGCAACCGTAGTTTACTGCAGTTGCCGGGGGTGAAAATCTTTACTCTGAGCGCGCCGCAAACCTACGGTATCGACGCCGGTCAGCCGCTGACGATGAAAGGGATACAGGTGGGCAAGATTACCGCACGCCAGCTTACGGGCGAGCAGGTCGTGTTCAGCGCCGCCGTTAAACCGGAGTACGCCGGCCTCATCCATCAAGACACCAAGTTTGTCGTCAACAGCCGGGTCGATGTCAAATTCGGTCTGGACGGGGTACGGGTATTGGGTACCAGCGCGCAGGAATGGCTGGACGGCGGCGTGGAAGTCATACCGGGCGCGCAAGGGCCGGCGCAGAGCCATTATCCCCTGTACGGCAATCGCGAGATGGCCGAACAAGGCATACAGGGGGACAGCCCCTCCGCCACCCTGACGCTGACCGCGACCGACTTGCCCGATATTCAGACCGGTTCGATAGTGCTTTACCGCAAATTCCAGGTGGGTGAGATTGTGGATGTGCGGCCTACGCCGCAGGACTTTAAAGTCGATGTTTACATCCAGCCGAAATACCGTAATTTGTTGAGCGACAGAAGCGTGTTTTGGGCCGAAGGTGGCGCGCGGGTACAAATTAACGGCAGCGGCCTGACGGTACATGCTTCACCGCTGAACCGCGCGTTGAAAGGCGCCGTCAGTTTTGACAATCTGGCGGGCGTCGCGGTGACCAAAGGCGCGCCGCGTAAGCTCTACGGCTCGGAAAACGCCGCACGGGCGGTGGGCAGCCAGATCGTGCTACGTACCTAAGACGCCAGTAAGCTTTCTCCCGGTATGCCTATCCGCTATCTGGGGATTGACGTCGGCCAGATCGAGACGATGAAGCTTTCCCCCGGCAATAATATGGTGCTGGCGCAGGCGGTATTGTATCCCGAATACGTGCAGACTTTTGCCCGCAACGGTACGCGCTTTTCGGTCGTAACGCCGGAAATTTCCGCCGCCGGGGTCAATCATCTGGAAACGCTGCTGCAGCCGTATATCAACGTCGAACCGGGCAAAGGCGGCGTCGCGCGCGAATTTGAACTGCAGCAGACCACCATCACCGATTCCCGTTATCTCAATGGGCTGAATATTGTGGTAGACACGCCGGAAGCCGGCAGCCTGCAGGTCGGCACGCCGGTACTGTATCGCGGCATCGAGGTGGGAACGGTCACCAGGCTTGCTCTTGGCACGCTGGCTGACCGGGTTTACGTGGCGCTGCGCATCAGCCGTCAATACCAGCACCTGGTGCGCACCAACTCCTTGTTCTGGCTGGCCTCGGGCTACGATATCAAATTCGGCCTAACCGGCGGCAGCGTAAAGAGCGGCACCTTCCAGCAATTCGTCCGCGGCGGCATCGCATTTGCCACCCCGCCGACGACGCCGCTGGCGCCAAAAGCCACCGACGGCAAGCATTTCCTGCTTCACGGTGAGGAACAACAGGAGTGGAAAACCTGGGGTACCGCCGTATCGCCGAACTGATGGGCGCGACGGCCTGGCAACAGCGGCTTTATCCCCCGGCAATAGGCGTGGGAGCACCGGCAACGGGCGGAAAGAACGCCAGCACCGGAGAATTTAGCTTTTCGTGCTGCTTGCGCTATACTGCAATAACTCTTTGCCACAGGAGTACGCCTTTCTCACGTCACAGCATAAGGGGCCCATTCATGACCAAGACAACAGTGCAAATCGGCAGTTTTGCCGTTGATGATGCCACCCTTTCCAGCGGCGGTGATCAACGGGTCCAGAATATCGTCAGCATCCCCTGTAAATCCGATCCTGATCTGTGCCTGCAGCTAGATGGCTGGGATGAACAGACCGGCATCCCGGCGTTTCTGAACGGAAAGGAGCACATCTTGTTCCGTCAGCATTACGACCACGATAATGATGCCTGGATCATGCGCCTCGAATAACCCCGTCTCCTCCCGTCGCCGCGGGAGGCTATCGTATTACCGTCCATTTTCCTGGCAACAACGTGGCAAGCTCAGCGCCAGCGCGGCTTTTGCCGGGTGTCGGTTGGCCCGCGCTCTCCAGCGGTCCTCTGCACTGCTACGGGATGTTCAGGTAAGATGACGGCTACTGTTGCTGATATTGGCTGCAGGCGCGGGGCAAAAAAAATCAGCCCGCAGGCTGAGAAGAGTAAGTAAATAAGTATGAATACGAATGAGGGTGCAAAGATGATAATGCCCCTGCGGCGTTGGTGCGACCTATCGCTGCAATAGGATACCTCGCGCTAGCGCCCGCCTCCGCCGCGTTGCGCCTGCTAAACTTACCCCTATGGATAAGGCCACAGGATTGCCTCAGTTTATGATAGAAACCCGTCAACAACTCGATGAAGCCCGTGAAGCGTGCCGCAAAATGGTAACCAAACGCGCCGCGCTGTCGGCGGGGTCCTCCGTCATTCCGCTGCCCGGCCTGGATATCGGTACCGATGTATCGATTCTGCTGGCGCTGCTGCCGGCTATCAATGAGCGATTCGGCCTGAGTGAGCAGCAGTTGGCGCAGCTTCATCCCAATCGCAAGAAGTATAACTTTATCGCCATTACCGGCGTCGGCAGTCGTCTTATTGGCAAAACCCTCACCCGTGAAGCCGTCACCCACGCGCTGAAACGCGTCGGTGTCCGCGTGGCGACCAAGTCGGTGGCGCGCTATATCCCTTTTTTGGGCCAGGCGCTGGCGGCAGGCTTGAGCTTCAGCGCGATGAAAATGCTGTGGAATAGCCATATCGACAATTGTTATCGCGTAGTCAGCGAGGTGCTAAGTCAAACGACCACGGCGGACACCACTGCGCCACGGCAACCGCCGATGATGTCCTAGCGCCCCGATACATCAAAATCTTTTGGGGTGGGCAATCGAAATATTTGCTATTCATCCGCCGGGCGCTGGATAAGAATAGACTTTTCACCCACACAGGATGACAGCAGGATGCCCGCCCACGTCATTCATGACCAACTGTCGACGCGACTGCGCGCGCTACAGCCCTCGGTAACGTTGGTCATCTCCCAGCTTGCCCGCAAACTGACCGCAGAAGGTCGCGATATCATCAACATGAGTTCCGGCGAGCTCGATTTTGACACGCATGAGCCTATCGTACGCTCGGCCATTGCCGCCTTGCACGATGGACAAACCCGTTATACGGATGTCGGCGGCACCCCGGCGCTTAAGGCGGCCATCATCGCTAAATTCAAGCGTGAAAATCAGCTCACGTTTACCCCACGGCAAATTATCGCCAGTACTGGCGCCAAGCAAATTATTTTCAATGCGCTGTTAGCCACGCTTGAGCCGGAAGATGAAGTGACTATCCCAGCCCCTTATTGGGTGTCTTACCCTGAAATGGTGCGGCTGACCGGCGCCGTGCCGCGTTATGTCGAGCCGGGCGACCAGGACGATTTTAAATTGACGCCCGCCCGTCTTGAGGCCGCGTTGAACGCCAACAGCCGCTGGCTGCTAATAAATTCTCCCGGCAATCCCTCCGGTGCGCTTTATAACGCGCAGGAGCTGCGTGCGCTGGGCGAGGTCCTGGCGACTTACCCGCGGGTGCTGGTGATATCTGACGATATCTATGAACACATCGTCTACGAAGGGGCGTTTGTCTCTTTCGCCACCGCCGTGCCGTCACTGGCAGCACGCACCCTGACCGTCAACGGCGTGTCGAAAGCCTATGCCATGACGGGCTGGCGTCTTGGTTACGCCGGCGGCCCGGAATGGCTGATTGACGGACTGTCGCTGCTGCAATCGCAAAGTACCTCCTGCCCCAGCGCTATCGGTCAGGCCGGCGCACTGGCCGCGCTCAATGGACCGCAAGCTCTGCTGCCCGAATGGTGCGGTCGCCTGCGCCAACGCCGTGATGTGGCGCTGTCGCTTTTGCGCCAGGCGCCGGAACTGAAGGTGGCGACGCCCCCCGCCGCGTTTTACCTGTTCGTTGATTGCCGCGACCTTATCGGTAAACGCAGCCGTCAGGCGAAACAGTGCATGATGACGTGGCGCTGGCCGCCTATCTGCTAGATCCCGCCGAGGTTGCGGTGGTACCGGGCTCCGCGTTTGGCATCGCCAACCATTTCCGCATCGCCTATAGCATCGCCGACGATCGGGTGGCGCTGGCCTGTGAGCGCATCGTCGCGGCCTGCGGGGCACTGGGGTGACGATTGCCCGCCTATTATATCGCGCTGGCGCAGCGATTATTCACGGAGCTTCATGGGTTAAGCTTTGACGGTAGCGGCATTTGCCGCGACAGCTACGGCGAAGGGGAGCAGCGGGCGCATGACCTGCTGCGCCACACCGCTGAGGCGCTCGTGCTGCGCGTCGCCACCAATGCCGCGCTCAATCTGTATATGACGCTGCCCGGCCGCCTGCCCGCGGCGCCGGCGGTTATCACCGGTTCACATCTGGATTCGGTACCCTGCGGCGGCAATTTCGACGGCGCCGCCGGCGTGCTGGCCGGCATGGCCGTGCTGGCGGGCTGGGTGGCGACAGGTTTTCAGCCGCAGCGGGATGTCACGGTCATGGCCATCCGCGCGGAGGAAAGCGCCTGGTTTCCGATTTCCTATCTCGGCAGCAAGGCGGCCTTCGGTCTGCTGCCCCCTGCGGCAATGGAGACCCCACGGGCCGATAACGGCCGCACTCTGGCGCAGCATTTCGCGGATAACGGGGCTGACGCGGCGCGGTTGCTGGCGGCGCCACCTTGGCTCAGCGCTGCGGCGGTCGCCTGTTTTATTGAACTGCACATTGAACAGGGACCGGTATTGTTGGATTGCGGCCTCCCGCTCGGCCTGGTCAGCGGAATTTGCGGCAGTCTGCGCTATCGTGCGGCACGCTGTCTCGGCCGCTATGCCCATTCGGGCGCCACGCCGCGGGGCCACCGCCAGGATGCGGGTGGCGACAGCGGAACTGATGAGCGGGCTGCATCGGCTCTAGTGCGCGCTGGAGCAGGAAGGGCATGAACTGACGGTGACCGCCGGCCAGTTCGCGACCCATCCTCAGCAGGCGGATTTTAGTAAAGTCAGCGGCGAGGTGGCCTTTTGCCTGGATTTCCGTTCGCGCAGTACGTCAACGCTGGCGCTGATGGATACCGAGCTGCGGCGGCTGATAGACGAAATAGTCCACCGGCACGGGGTAAGTTTTGACCTCGGCGAGCAGACCAGCAGCGCCCCGGCGCAGATGAGTCCTGTGCTGTTGACCGCGCTGCGCCACGCAGCCGAAACACAGCGGGTGCCAAATATGATCATGCCCAGCGGCGCCGGTCATGATGCGGCGTTGTTCGCCGCCCAGGGCGTGCCCACCGCGATGCTGTTTGTGCGCAACGCCAACGGCAGCCACAATCCTTTGGAAAGCATGACGCTTGAGGATTTCGCCACTACCACCGGCGTGCTGGCGGCGGTGCTCGCCAGCCGCAGCGGGATGGGCCCCGATGCGCGTTAAGCGGCCAGAGGCGGACGATAATTGTCCGCCCCCTTCCCTGGCGCCGCGCTGGTGCACGGTTGCCGTAAGCAAATCTGGCTTAAGCGTCTGACGATGCTGTCGCGCACGGTATCGCCATGGCTGGCGACGCGCTGGTGCGCGGTTGCCGCAATCAAATCTAACTTAAGCGTCTGACGATGCTGTCGCGCACATTATCGATATGGCTGGCGACGGCCGCACGGGCACCCTCTGCGTCCTGTGAACGCAGGGCGGCGATGATCGCCAGATGTTCCTGATGGCCATTATTGAAGCGTTCAGGCACCTGCCGCATGTTGAACATGCGCGTTTTGAGGCGCAGCTTTCATGTAGTGCATCAGTAGTGCGTTGCCGCTGTAGTGGGCCAGCGCCTGATGCAATTGGCTGTCTATCTGCCAATCCTGCTGGGGTCTGGGATCCGCCGCCGCCAGCAGTGCCCTTATGCCGTATTCGAGCGCGTCAAGCACCGCCACCGGCACCCGGCCCGCGGCCAAGCGGGCGGCTTCCGCTTCCAGCGTGCGCCGGACGTGCAGCGTCTAGATAAGCTCACGGATGGAGAACTCCTTAACCACCAGCGTTCTGCGGCCGATGAAGCCCTCATTCTCCAACTTATTTAGTGCGTCGCGTACCGGCGTGCGTGAAATCGTGAGCATATCTGCCAGCCGGCGCTCTTGCAGGACGCTATTGACCGGGAGTTCACGATTAATCAGCATATTCAGTAACACATCATAGGCTTTGGCGCTGAGATTCTGTTCCCGTTCAGCCATTATGTCACCCGTTGTTTTATGAGGATCCATAGCGTCTTTTTATACCGTCAACACCCTGATTGAAAAAGGCAGGCCGTAGGCCCGCCCAGTGGCAGACAAACCTGACGCGCGGCGCCATCACCCCGCGAGCGCAGACGCCGGTCTGGCATACCTAAGGCTGCAACAGTGAACGGACCGGCTCTTTTGGATAGGGATCGAAGCCGACGATGGGGGTGACGAGCTTAGCATAGGTCCCATCCGCCACCATCTCCGCCAGCGCCTTGTTAACCGCCGCCGCCAGATGCGGTTTGTTCTTGGTGAAAGCGAATCCTTTTTAGATCCGGCTGACATAATCCGGCGTCTGGCGCAGCGGCAAATGCATATCCTTAATCAGATAGGCATTACCGATAGAATCATTGATTACGCCGTCGATATTACCGTTAGCCAAATCCTGCACCGCCGCCGCCACATCAATATAATTTTTCAACGTCGCGCCGTGATCCACCGCAAGTTACGCATAGGTGGAAGACACCTGGGCGCCGATGCGTTTCCCTTTCAGATCCTGTGCTGAAGTAATCGATGAATCTTGCGGAATAATAATGCGGCCGCCCGATTCAATCCAGCCGTCAGAAAACAGAATCGCTTTTTGCCGAGCGGGGTTAATATCCATCGCCGCACTGCTCATGTCAAACTGGTTGGCCTGCAGTCCGACCAGCACCGAATCCCATTTTGTGATAACGGGCACATATTCCAGCTGCAACCGCTTGGCCACCTCCTTCATAACGCGAATTTCCAGTCCATCCAGCTTGCCGTCGGCGCTGCGCATGCTAAAAGGCGGATCGGTACCTTCGGTCGCCACCGACAGTTTACCGGGCTGCTTGAGTTCCAGTTTGCCCTCATCGGCAGCGCGGGCGCCAAACAGCGTAGTCATCATAGCAACAACCGTGGCAATACAGAGTAAACGCTTGATTTTCATGGGACGCTCTCATTAGGCTTAGAAAAAATTGAAGGAAGGTTTATGCCCTGCCGGCGCCCGTCGCACATCGTGGTCGGCGTCGGCAGACGGTTACCGTTTCTCGCTGGCCAACAGCGCCAGCAATTCTGCCATTACCGTGGCGCCCATCAACGACGTGATCCAGCCAGGGCCATCGTAAGGGGGACTGATTTCGGTCACGTCGCATCCCACCAGATTGATGCCGGTCAACCGGCGCAGCAGCAGCAACGCCTCGCGCGCCGTGGGTCCGCCCGTTTCGGGGGTTTACACCGCCGGCGCGGCGTCGGGATCGACAAAATCCATATCTAAGGTAATAAAGGTGGTACGGCCTGCGGTGCGGGCGGCGATGCGCTGCGCCAATTTCGCGATACCCATCTCGAACATAGCGTCAGTGGTAACCACCTCGAAGCCGAGATCGAGCGACTGGGTAATGTCCGTCGTTTGTAACAGCGATCCGCGCAGCCCGACCTGAATCGAGTGAGCGGGATCGATGATATTTTCCTCCGCGCCACCGGTCCGTGACGTTTGGCGACGGCGCGCAACTCCGCCAGCGTCACCGAATGATCGCCGCCAATGGCGCAGGGGACGACGCCGGCGTTCACCAGCGTCGAGACCGCCTGCTCCATGCGTATCAGGGTTTCCTCTTCATAACCCGGTACCACTAGCGCACCACCGGCGTCCGCCACCCTAAGAGCATCAAACACATTGATGTTATCGCGGTAGGGGTTCACCTGGCGCAGCATAATGGACATCGCGCGCACCGCATTGGGCGCAAAGCGCGCGCCGGGCCGGAAAGGCGCGCCGGCGTCGGAGGGCAGGCCGATGATTGCCGCATCCAGCACGCTCAGATCGCTTGCCATCGGTAAGCGCATAAAGGTCGGCACGCCGCAAAAACGGGGGGTTTCCAGGGAGTTAGTCGGTAAAACACTCATAGTTCAGGTCCTTAGCATTAACTTAAACGGCGTTGCCGGCGCTCAAGCCAGGCGGAAAATTCGGTCAATAACGACGTCAGCAGCAGATAAATCAAAGCCGCGGCGATATAAAACTGGAACGGTCGGAAGGTCGCGTAAATAATGGTCTGGGCGTACAGCGTGATGTCAATGACGGTAATGGTCGACAGCAACGAGGTATTCTTAAGCGTCGAAATGGCCTCATTGGTCAGCGGCGGCAGTACGATACGGAACACCTGCGGCAATATTATCCGCCGCATTACCTCCCTTTTTCTCATGCCGAGCGCATAGGCGGATTCCATTTGGCTGCGTGGAATCGCCTGCAGTCCGGCGCGCATAATCTCCGCCACGTAGGCGACGCTGTTAAGCCCCAGCGCCACGACGCCTGCGACAAACGGCGACAGGTGGATCCCTATCTGCGGGAAACCGAAATACACCACAAACACTTGGATCAGCGCCGGCGTGCCGCGAATAAACCAGATATAGAATCGCCCGATGGCGCTTAAAAATCTGACCGGCGACATTTTCGCCGACACGGCCAGGAATCCGACGACCCAGCTCAAGACGAAGCACCTGCCCCGGCGGGCCGTCCTCCGCCATGACCCTTTGATCGAAAAACAGTACCCGACTGGAAACATCGCGGGCGAAGGCGATTTCGTGGGTAGCCAGCAGCATGGTCATCCCCTCTTCCGCCAGCGACGCCATTAGCGACAGCACCTCACCAACCAATTCCGGATCCAGCGCCGACGTCACTTCATCGAACAGCATCAGTTGCGGTTTCATCGCCAGCGCACGGGCGATGGCCACCCGTTGCTGTTGACCGCCGGAAAGCCGCGCGGGATATTGCAGCCGTTTTTCGTACAAGCCGACTCGATTTAATAGCGCCTCCGCTTCGTCGATAGCCTGTTTGCGCGCTAGCTTGCGCACCCGCAGCGGCGCCTCGACCACATTTTCCAACACCGTCATATGCGGCCACAGGTTATAACTTTGGAACACCATGCCAATGCTGGCGCGCAACAGCCTTAATTGCTCCGACGTTGGCTGGGCGCGGGCGCCTTCGCGAAAATCGAAAGCGAAGTTCTCGAAGTTCATGAAACCGCTTTGCGGCATTTCCATCACGTTCAGACAGCGCAAAAAGGTACTTTTACCGGAACCGCTGGCGCCGATGATAGACACGACCTCCCCGGCGTTAACGTCCAGGGCGACATTCTTTAACACGTGTAAATCGCCATAGCTCTTGTTCAGCTCGCGGATCCGCAATAGCGGCGCGGATAGCTCGCTCATGCCGTCTCCTCCTTGCCGGCGGCGGCGCTTATCCACCGCGATCCGATGTCTGACGGCTGGCGCGCGGCGCCGTTAATGGGCGTAATATCCTGCGGGCAAGCGGAGAGCACCAGCCAGATATCACAGTCGGCGCGCAGCTGCAGGGTATCCCCGGCCACCGACCTGGGAGGCACCCTATCCAGCGCGCCATCCGCGGCAACCGGGACATTCATGAACAGATTGAGCGAGACGGGGGTAAACGGCAGCGACACCCCTCCGCCGCCAGCGCTTCATGAAAATTGTCGGTGCAGCTGCGGTGATAATCACGGCAGCCCAATTCGCGATAGATAGCGGCATTGCAAGGGCAGAGCAATGTATCGTGCCAGCCTGGCGTGCTGTCCGCGATAAGCGTAAACAATGGACGACGGTGTTGACTGACCACCGTAATACCGGGTTGGTAAAACAGATTGCTGTTTACTGAACGGGTATGGTCCATTGAAGAATATTCCAGCACATCCGCCTGCGTGACGGCCCAAGTATCGACCACCTGGTTTCCCCGGATATTTTCTATCTCGAAAATATCGCCGGCGCTGAGCGCCACCGCGACTGGCCTCCAGCCGGAAGCCGTTGACAAAACTATGCTTTTTTGAGTTCATAAGGTTCCTTACTGACATCGATTACGCAGGAATTCCTTTGGTATACACAAGGAATGCAATTAAAATGCCATGACGCCATCGTCAACCCGGCACGGTGCCCAACATGGAAAAATATTGTCTTATCCCGCAACCTATCCACACCTGCGGCATTGAAAGACTGCGCGCACACGGCATCACGCCGTTGGTCGGCGCCCAGGCCTGCCGCGACGCGCCAGCCGACCAGGTGGTGGCGGCCATTTATCGCAGCGGGCAATTTACGCGCACTGAAATGGCGCAATTGCCCTTTTTATGTGCCATCGGCGTGCACGGCGTTGACGGTATCGATGTCGATGCCGCCGACGCGTTGGGTATTGCGGTATTCAATACCCCGGAAATGAATACCCGCTCGGTGGCTGAGCATGCGCTGGCGTTGATGTTCGCGCTGACCAAACGGATCCCCGCCGCGGACAGCGCGCTGCGCGCCGGCCATTTCGCGTTTAAATATGAGGGGGGACTGCGGGAGTTACAGGGTGCCATGCTGGGGGTGGTCGGCTTTGGCGCCATTGGTCGCGCCACCGCCGCGCTGGCCCGCTGGCTTGGCATGCAGGTGCAGGTGCTGACCCGCCGGCCGGCGGCGGATATAGCCGCGTTGCGCAGGCGCTGGCGCAGATGAAAACGTCAGCCTATATAATCAATACCAGCCGCGGGGCGCTGGTGGATGAAGCGGCGCTGGCGGACGCCCTCACGCGTAGCCTCATCGCCGGCGCTGGGCTGGACGTGTTTCAACAAGAGCCGGTGTTGCCGGACAATCCGCTGCTGCGTCTGCCTAACGTGGTGCTGACGCCGCATATCGCCGCCTCTACCGAACAGGCGATGACGCGGATGGCAAACGCGGCGGTAGACGGCGTGCTGCGGGTCCTCGCCGGGGAGCTACCGGCCTCGCTGGTGAACCCTGACGTATGGCCGCGCCGGCGTCGGCGCAAGGATTAGTCGCCGTCCGCCTGCATCGGCGCAATGGTGAAGCCCTGTTCCTCAAGCCGCGTGCGCAACGCCGCGGCCATCGCCACCGTCCCCGGCGTATCGCCATGGACACAGATACTGTCGATGCGTGACGGCAATGTCCGCCCGCTGACCGTAGTGATAGCCTGCTGCTCCAGCATGCACAAAATTCGCGTCGCCGCCTGCTGCGGATCGTGCAACACCGCACCGTCCAGTTTGCGCGAGAGCAAATTGCCGTTATCGGCATAGGCGCGGTCGGCATAGATCTCGCGTACCAGCGGCAATCCCAGCGCCAGCGCCGCCTTCTCGGTTTCCACGCCTGGCATAACCACCATGATAAGGTCCCTGTCCACACTGGCTATCGCCCGCGCCAGCGCGGGGTCTTCCGCCGCCAGATTTCCCAGCGCGCCGTGGGTTTTCACGTGGCGTAAAGGGGTGCCTACGCTTTTGGCCAACGCCTGCATGGCGCCGATTTGATACACAATTTGCCGTTCTATCTGCGCCGGGCTGTCGCCGAATATCTGACGGCGACCAAACCCTTGCAAATCATAAAAGCCGGGATGGGCGCCGGCGCCGACGCCGCGGGCATGGGACAGACTCAGCGTGCTATGCATCACCTCGGGATCGCCGGCGTGAAAGCTGCAGGCGATATTCGCCGAACTGACTATCTCCAGCATGCGCGCATCGTCGCCCATCGTCCATGCGCCAAAGCTCTCGCCCATATCGCTGTTTAAATCAATCAACATGCTTTTTTGTCTCCCGGTTGGCCGTTTACGGCACACTGGCATCATTCTTGCCTAATCATTAACGGAGGGAAAATGCGGCGCAGTGGCAGCATTTTTCTGGTATTCCAAAAATACCCGCAGAGTAAAGCCCCGCGCTTTCATGCAAGGCTTAACAGGATATTCCAGTGCAACAAAGCTCAACGTCCCCTTCGTGGCGCATTTTGCCGATTGCCGATCAGGCGGTCTGCGTGGACTTCGGGGAAGTCATCGATGAACAGATTAATCAACGGGTCACCGCACTGGCGGCCCGAGTCAAAGACGCGGCGTTGACCGGCGTCGTCTCTCTTATCCCCACGTACCGGGCGCTGACCGTCGGCTACGATTCCACGCAGATAAGGCAGGCGTTGCTGGTGGCGCAATTAAAGGCGCTGCTAACGCAGCCCGACGCCCCCGGACAGCGGGCCAAATGCTGGACCATTCCGGTCAGTTACGGCGGTGATCACGGCGTCGATTTGGCAGCCCTAGCCGCACTACACCATCTTACGCCACAGCAGGTGATTAGCCTGCACTGTGCGGCCACCTACCGGGTCTACATGATAGGTTTTATGCCCGGATTCGCCTATCTCGGCGGCCTGGACCATCGCCTGCATACCCCGCGCCGGGAATCGCCGCGCCTGAAAACCCCGGCCGGCAGCATCAGCATCGGCGGCATGCAGACCGCGGTCGGCTCGGTTGAAGCCCCTAGCGGCTGGCATTTGATCGGCCGCACGCCGGTGCACAGCTTCGTCCCGGATCGCGAAACGCCGTTTTTGTTTAGCGCCGGCGACCACGTCTGTTTTACACCGGTTGCCGCAGCGGACTTTACCCGGCTGCAGGCGCAACCTGATTATCTTCCCGACTGGACATGGCAATAATGGCGAACGGTTTTGACGTGCTGACCCCCGGGGTCTATACCACCTTGCAAGACGCGGGCCGGTTCGGTTTTGAAGATCGCGGCGTGCCGCCTTCTGGCGCGATGGACGAGATGAGTTTCGCCATCGCCAATGCTCTGGTAGGTAATACAGAAGCAATGGGGGCGCTGGAATTCACGCTGACCGGCGCGACATTGCGCCTGACCGGGAACGCTTCCTGCCGGTTTGCCGTTACCGGCGATATGCACATGACGCTGGATGACGTGGCGCTGCCCCCCTATTGCCGCCATCGCATGCAGCCGGGCAGTACCCTGCGCGTCATCCGCGCCCGCAGCGGCTATCTGGCGGTGGCGGGCGGTTTCGCCATTGCGCCAGTGATGGGCAGCGTATCTACGCTGGCGCGCGCCGCGCTCGGCGGCTTTAACGGCCGGCCGCTGCAGAAGGGTGACTGGCTGACGCTGGCGGCAACCCAGCACGCCGGGCCACCGACGGACAGCCTGCCGGTGCAGCAGCTGATGCCACAACGTGAACGCCGGCCAATCCGGGTGGTCGCGGGTCCACAACAGACGCATTTTAGCCCGGCGGGTGTGGCGAGTTTTCTCGCCGGCGAATATCGCGTCAGCGGCGAAAGCGACCGGATGGGCTACCGCCTTAGCGGGCCGCCGGTGCCCCACCTGCAGGGTTTCAATATCGTATCCGACGCCATTTACCGCGGCAGTATCCAAATACCTGGCAACGGTCAGCCGATTATTGCCATGAATGATCGCCAAACCACCGGCGGCTACCCGAGAATCGCCACCGTCATTCGCGCCGACCTGGCCCGGCTGGGGCAGCAGAAACCGGGCGATAGCCTGCGCTTTGAGCTGGTCAGCGTTGAAAAAGCGGAAAGCCTGTGGATCGGCCGGCACCAGCATCTGCAGAGCTGGTTGGCGGAACTGCGCGAGGTCGCGCAGCTCGGATAGCAAAGCCCCCCTTACGCGCTGTCCAGTTGCGGGGGGGCTGGCGATATAACGCACGGGCCTGCCGCGTGGATAGTTTGGAGGATGTGCGCACGGGCATGCCGTGGGAGCGCCCCAGGCGATATACGCAGCGCCTTACCGCGCACCCAGCTTGCGCGTCAGGGTTGTACCGCGTCCTAGCGTCGGGGGCACCCTGCTCACTACGTCCTGAGATGTCTGGCCTGACCAACTGAGCGCAATGTCAGCCCGTCTAGACCTCAGTCGCGGCGTTACGCAAAAAACCGGTAATCAGCTGATGCAGCGGCGATTGCCGCCCGCTGTAACGCATGACCACTATCAGCTCACGATAAAAGGTCAGCCGATTGCCCCAGAGGTATAACGCGCACGCAATCGGCACGCTCGCGCCACTGTCCGGCCAGCGGCACCAGCGCCACGCCGAGATTATGCTGCACCATGCGCACAATCGCGTCAATCTCATCGATTTCCAGCGCGATTTTGGGTGCCAGACGCTGCTGACGCAAAAATTGGCTCACCATCCTGCCGCCGAACGAGGTGCGATCATAACGGATAAACGGCGCGTCGCGCAGCAGTGCGAGCGGGTCATCTCCCTTCATGTCCGCCGGCGTGACCAGCACAAACGGCTCACGCAGTAATGGCTCGCTGTAGAGATCCTTGGTCAGCACAAAATCGGGTTTAATCACCACCGCCAAATCAATATTGCCCGCCTCGACTTGATTAAGCAGATTGAACGACACGCCGGGCACGATTTGCGTTTCAAGATCCGGCGCCTGACGCCGCAGACGGAGCAGCACCTGGGGCACAGCAGCCCGGTTTGCGTGGTGGAAATGGCGCCAATCCTTACCGTACCGCGATATTCACTGATGGTCGCCGGCTGGCGCATCCGGCCGAACAGCATGACGATTTCCTGCGCGATAGGCAGCACCCGCTGCCCGTTGGCATTCAGCACCGCCGCCCGGCCGCTGCGATCGAACAGTAGCATACCGAGATGCTGTTCCAGCGTGCGGATTTGGGCGCCGACCGCCGATTGCGTCAGACCAATGCGCTGCCCCGCCGCCGAAAAGGTACCATAGCGGGTCACAGCGATGAAGGTATGCAATTCGCGCAACATGCAATTCACTTAACAAAATTTTTTATGAGTAGTAGCGATAATATTCGCTTTTAATAAAAATATTTCAAGGTAAGAATAGCCTGCAGCTGCCGATGCCCGGCATTAACAGGAGAAAACGCATGGCCATCAGCCCGTTTAATTTAGCCATTCCGGTTGACAATCTACCCGCCGCGCGCCGCTTTTATCGGGACGTATTCGGTCTGGCGGAAGGTCGCTCCAGTGAACACTGGGTGGACTTCGATTTTTACGGTCATCAACTGGTGATTCATGAACAGGCCAAAACCCCCGCGCAACAGGTGCCGGGCACTAATCCGGTTGACGGCCATGATGTGCACGTTCCGCATTTTGGCATCGTGCTGTCCTGGGAAGAATGGGAAACGCTGGCGGCGCGGCTGCGTGATTTCGCCACTCCCTTCGTTATTGAACCCTATGTACGGTTCAAAGGTCAGGTAGGCGAGCAAGCCACCATGTTTTTGCTCGATCCCTGCGGCAATGCGCTGGAATTTAAAGCCTTCAAGGACACAAGCCAGCTATTTGCCAAATAAGCCTGGTGCCACTTTAGCCACGACCAGCACCGTTTTATATCCGTATCGGCGGCGACCCAGCGCGACCGCTGCCGCCTTGCCGCCGGCTAAGGGGCTGCATATCGCACCCGCCACCGCGGGCCGCGAATGCCCTGTTCTGCTCCCTACTGACCGGCGTTGGCGTGCTTCGCTCCCTCGCTTCAGGATGAAAACAGCATCAGCCTGACAACCCTATTCAGCCGGGTAACCGGTTACCATGACGCCGCGTATCCTTCCACTGGTCATTTAATCTTTATTTACCCAATGCATTTAATGCGTAATTTTATTACCACTTCCTGTTTTTCCTGCCAAAAAAATTAGCTTTTATCTGCACTTTTACCGCCGGTGATTTATGCCAACATCGTTTTATCGTTCTCTGCTATTGATAACGATTTTACTCCCTGGGATGACACTTCGCGCATTTCCCATTGACTTCTTATCCAATTGATCATGTAATGAAAAAGAATTATTTTCTTTGGAATCACACGTGTATAAGTTAAGCTATTACTATAAGGAGCTCGCACGCCTTATCATTGTTGTTTTTTGTATTATTCTATTATTGTTGGGGATCTTTATTTATTTCATTCTTGGCAAGCGGGCCTATCTTACCAACTCACTCAAAGTAATAAGCGCCTCGCATAAACATTTAAGGCATGAATAGGAACCGGGATACATTCTTTTTCCATAATTATCCTGACTAACACCTATAATCGCACATCGCTAATGCTCTGACATTCACTGCTGAGGTAATGCAAGCCTGGGTCCTCCCACACCGAAGAGGAGGTTTGAAGCGCGACCGCCGCTCCCCGCGCTATTATCCCCCTTTCTTGCGCTGTTACAACCGTCTTTTTTATTACTCCAACCGCCTATTGCGCTATTGTCACCGTCCATTGCGCTATTGCCGCCGTCTCTTGGACTCTCCACCGTTCTTAGCACTATTGCCGCCAGGCACTGGCGTGACGACAATAGCGGGGCGTGGCTGCAAATGTCAATATCGCTGCTGGCTGACACCCTCGAGCATACCTCTTAACCCTTCGGCAAAACGCCCTTTGTCTCGCCAGGGCGACAGATGGATTATTTCCACGTGTGAGTGGCCTTCCAGCGGCGCGGCCGTTGCCCGTTCGCTCGACATAGATCATCGTGCCTCGCTCATTAACCGTGAAGACGTTATTCAATAAACCGAAGGCCTCTTCGGTTAATGAAACTTCTCTAATCACCATATCATCGTAACTCAGGCGCACCGCGATGCGCCCTTGGCGAAACCGTCCCAGCAGGCTGAATTGGCTCTTGAGTGCCGGCGGGCTATTATCAATCATGCGTATAAAACCCAACAAATGCCTTAGGGCTTTAATATCGGTTGCGGGCATTTTGTCCAAAATGCGTGGTCGCTTGATATTTAATAAGTTAAATAAAACTTCATAATCTTCTTGCAACGAACGACCGGTAAGAATATACTTGATAGAGACTACCGTTTTGAGCCATAAATTGAAGTGATACACACTTTGATCGCCAGCTATCATTCTTCTGGCCAGGTTGGGGGAAATAGCCATATTCACCTTCCCTGATGATGTATGTGCTGCAGTCCTCATAGACAGTTCCTTCTATCATTTTTACGAGTCTTGTACGCGCTACCGTGCGGGGGATAATCATCTGACGACGAGGTCAGGAAGATAATTCCCCTGTGACGATGCAAAAGAGGTTTAGCTTATTCTACGGCTTATCACAGCTCATGATTTTACCGTTTTTTCATCGCATTGATAGTCAATTTCCAGAACCATACGCAGCAGTGCCGCAACCGGTTCAAACAGCGTTTCGGGTATTCGCAGCCGACATGCTGGAAAAGCTCCCGAGCGAGGGGAATATTTTCCACAACCGGAACGGCGGCGCGTTGCGCCAGGTCAACAATTTGGCCTGCACGTGCCGCCGTGCCTTTGTCCAGCACCTGCGGCACCGGCATATCATGCGGATGATACCCGAAGCAAATTGCAATATGGGGCGGATTACGTATCACGACGGCCGATCGTTTAACATTGTGCGCCAGACTGCCGCTTTGGATCTCATGCTGCATTTCGTGCCGGCGTTGTTTCATGTAGGGATCGCCTTCTGCATCCTTATATTCTTGTTTGACTTCTTCCTTACTCATTCTTTGCTGTTTCAGGGTGTTATGAGCCTGAAAAGCGTAATCGAGTATGCCGAGGACAATATAAAAGCCGATTAAGCCAAACCACATCCAGCGGATGAAAGTGGTAAACAGCGGCAATGCGCAGTGGCTATTGCAATATGGCATCGCCTGAAACGTCGGCGCATAATAATAAAACAGGCCGGCAAAAATCAGCGTCAACACCACGACCTTGGCTGCGGATTTACACAATTCAACCAGGCTGTGTAGTGAAAAAATCTGTTTGAGATTACTGACCGGATTAATGCGCCGGCCTTTAACGCCCACTGCTTTGCTGGCCAGGACGAACCCTATCTGCAGCACTACGCTGCCAATGGTGGCTAGCGCTAACATACCGCCAAATAGCGCAAACAACAATCCGGCTGACGATAGCAAAACGTTCAGCAGCTGATTTAAGGCAAACTGGAAAGGTCGATTTATCAGGTTTATAGACAGGACTATCAGCGTCGATACCCGACTCAGCACCGCTTCGGTAAACAGGTGCCAGAAAAGAAATATCGCGTCCAGTTGCACGCCGGAGGTAATTTCATTGCTTTTGATCACCTGCCCTTCTTTACAGCCGTCGCGTCGGCGCTTCTCGGTCTGCTTTTCGGTTTTTTCACCCATGCCTAAGCCATACTTTGGTTAATGCCTGGTACAGCGTTTCCGTCTCCTGCAGGTAGTGGTTGAAGGCATAAGGTAATGACACTAGCAGGAGCAAAAGCGCCAGTGCGCTTTTAATCGGCATGGAAAGGAAGAACACATTTAACTGCCGTGCGGATCAGTTGATTAAGCCCAGCGCCAAATCCGCCAATATCATACTAAGCACCGCCGGCAGCGAAAAACTCAGGCACAAACGGTAGAGGAGTTGCCACTGCGTGAGAATAAAATCAAACAGCCTGCGGTCCAGTACCAGCGTGGTTCCCGGCGGAAAGGCGCGATAAGAATCGTAGAGCGCGCTGAGCAACAGATTTATGCCGCCCCCGAGAAAGAACAGTGCGCACAGAAATTGGCTGAATAACAGGCCAAACAGCGAGGTTTGCATCGCCATCGCCGGATTGTAAACGGATGCCATTGTGGCGCCGCGTAGCGTATCGATAAGAAACCCTGCCATATCGACCGCCCAAAACGGAATGGCGGCGCAAAACCCGAGGATGACCCCGATAAGAAGTTCTCCCGGCACGCGTTGCAGACAACCCCAACCGCGCAGCTGCGCCGCCTGGTCATACACCAGCGGCAGCATGGGGATAACCAGCGCCAATAATACGCCGTTTCTTATCAAGGCGCTGCCGAGGCTGCGGGTATTAAGCAGTGGGAACAGCAATGCCAAGCCAAGGGGACGAATCAGCGCGAACGCCACCGTCACCAGCCCATCCGTAAGCGCTGTCATCCGCCGCGCCCCCCTATTTGCAGCAACACCTGCCGGGTATAACCCAGCAAAATCCCTCCCAGCCAGGGGTAGCTGGCCATAAGCGTTATCGCTACCGCCAGCAGTTTTATCATGAATTGCAGCGTCTGATCTTGTATTTGCGTTAATGCCTGAAACAAGCTCACCAGGATACCCACGGCAGACGCCACCAGCACCACCGGTAAGGAGGTGATAAGCACAATCCACATCAGTTGCGTTACTAAATGGGTCAGCGCGGCGTCGTTCATGAAAAGCTCTGCACCAATTGCGACAGGATCAAATCCCATCCCCCCGCCAGCATGAAAATCAGTAGCTTAAACGGTAAAGAGATCGTCATCGGCGAAACCATCATCATCCCCATCGCCAATAACACATTGGATACCAGCAGATCGATGGCCAGAAAGGGAAGGTAAATTAAAAGACCAATACGGAAAGCCTAGCTGAGCTGACTCACGGTAAACGCCGGCAGCAGGATAAGGAGCGAGTCCGGTCTGACCCGACGGCGCGCCTCTTCCGGCAAGGTTTTGGTCACCAGTTGATGAAAATAGCGGATCTCTTTTTCATCCGCATTGCGGCGTAAAAATTTGCGGTAGGGGGTGAGCGCCTTACCGTCCCAACCGCTGGCCCAGGGTGGGTCACCGGGCGCGGCCACCGGATGCCACTGCGCTTTGACCGCCAATGCCGTCGGGGCCATGATGAACAGCGACAGTATGAGCGCCAGACCGTACAGCGCCATGTTGGGCGGTACCTGCTGGATCCACAGCGCATTGCGCAAGATTGATAACACCACCGCCAGTTTCAGAAAAGAGGTTCCCATCACGACCGCCAGCGGCAGTAGAGAGAGGACCACCAGCAGTATAATCAACTGCCAGGGCGAGTCAGGTAATGACATAGTAATATCCGGTTGGTGGGCCTGTAGCCGTTATAGCACCGACCCATTTCCATACTATCCGGTATTGGCCTGATCCGCCTGCGCCTCGGTGAGGTACCAGCGGGTGATGCGCACCAGCAGGGCGCCGTCACAGCTGACCAGTTCGCCTTGGCCAATGGTCCGGTTATTAAGCCGCAGGGTTGCGTGAGGCGTTAACTGACCGGTCACCGGCACGACGTCGCCAGCGGCGAGCCGGCGCAGGGCGCCTACCGTCAGCGTCATTTGGCCCACATCCACCCGCACCTGCAGTGGCAGTGAATTAAGCTCCAGTGTGGCCTGGCCCGCATCGGCGATCATCGCTGCCTGGCCGGCGATGCCATCGTCCGGTGCCAACGGCGCACCTTCGCGCGTTACATCCCCGGTCGCGTCATACTCCAGCTGCTCCGCGACATCCTGCATCAGTGCGTCTATTTCCATGGTTCCCTCCCCCTTCCAGGTAACGCGTAAGGCCGACCCGCCGGGCAGGATCAGAGTAAACTTGCCCGTTCGCGGACAGCCCGCGCAACGTAATCGTAGCCCCGCCCCCGGCCCGAGACGGCGCAGCTCCGCCAACGTCAAATGTTGGCTGCCAACGCTTAGCACCGCCCGCAGCGGGAAAGTCGCGTCAAGGGGCCGCGTCACCGGCGTAAGCCCGTCGGCCAACCGGCGCCAGACGGACGCCGGCAGCCCCTTCAGCACGCCCTCAAACGCCTGTTGCTCTACCCGCCAGGCGAAGGTGACGGCCAATTGGCGTCCCATGACGCTGCAGGGGCGCGGCGGCGTCCACGGCGGCAGCGTCAATCCACCGGCCGTCAACAGCGGCGAAAGCCCCCAGACGGCAATCGATTCCAGCAGCGGCTCCGCTATCTGCGCCGCGTCGGCCGTGCCCAGCACCCTTTCGCACCACTGGTGCCAAACCGGCGCCGGTAACCAGAGGTCACAGGGTGCGCCGTCGGCCTCCAGGGCGAGCAATACGCCTTCCGCGCCGGATGGCCATGGCTGCATCCGCAACGCCAGCGCGCCTAATGTACCGCCTGCCGGCATCAGCTTCTCGGCCAGCGGTTGTTCCTCAGGCGCCAGGTTCAGCACGGCTCACCTCCAAACTCACCCGGTAACCAGCTTCGCGCAGCACGGCGGACAGGCGTGGCGCCACCTCGAGCAGCCGGTGGTAAAGGTCAGTTTCCGGCACGTAAACATGCATTTGCAGACCGTCCGGGCCATCGCTGACATCGCAAATCAGACCGTCGGCGCGGCAGCCCATCAGCCGATAGCGCGCGCTAGCGTTGCGTGCCGTGAACGGCATCGCGCCTCCCCCACCCGTCGTGGGTGCGCCCTGTTCCATCAACCGCGCAAAGGCCGCAGAATGCGAGCCCGACGCGCTGTCCTCTTGCGCCTCCTCCTCCGGCTGCCAATGCCAGGCGCAACCTTCAGTTTTGATAACGCTCATCGGTTAGCACCAGTTTCAGTTTTTCCTGTTTTTTCATTAATATCACCCGCGCCTCCTGCAAATCCCGCCGTCGGGCCTGCAGCGTCGCACGCGCCTGCCGCAGGTGGCGCAGTTCCCCGCTTAACGCATAAACCCGCTGCAATACGCCCTGCATTTCCCGCGCGCTGCGTCCAAGACCGCCGACCGTCGCCACCCCCCGCCACGACAGTAAGTCATGCCGCATCCTGGCAAGCTGCGCCAGGCGCGCATCTCCTTCACCGGTGGCCGCTTCATTTTGCCGCTCATCGCGGCTGACCTTGGCCAATGCCCGCCGCAAACGCGCTTCACGCTGCGCTTTCAGGCGCAATAATGCCTTCAACAGCTGTTGCCGGTCAGTTGCATAAGCTGCTGCTGCAGACTGTCGATGTCGCATGGTGCATTCCCCCGTTGTTGTAAGAAAGTGCAGATAGCCGGATAGGCGTCGACTGCCCGATCCGCCAGCGGATCATCGCCCCGTTGGTACTCGCCGACCAGCACCAATAACTCCACGTCGCGGTAAATCGACAACAGCTGACGCAGCGCTGCCGCCAATGCAATATGCTGTTCGTCAACGATCGACGGCATAATGCGGCTGAGACTCGCCAGGACGTCGATCGCCGGGAAATGGCCGCCCTCCGCCAAACGTCGCGATAAGATGATGTGGCCGTCGAGCAGGGAGCGGACTTCATCTGCCAGCGGCTCATTGATATCGTCCCCTTCTACCAGCACAGTGTAAAAAGCGCTGATGCTGCCAACCGTCCCCATACCGGCGCGCTCTAAAAGCCGCGGCAGCGCCGCAAACACCGCCGGCGGATAACTGCTGCCCACGCAGGTTTCACCGGCCGCCAGCGCGATTTCCCGCCCGCCGCGGGCATAGCGCGTCAGAGAATCGGCCAGCAATAAGACCCGCAACCCCTTGTCGCGGAACGCTTCAGCGATGGTGGTGGCAAGCGAAAGCGCGCGGACACGTTCCAGCGCCGGTCGGTCCGAGGTCGCCACGATGGTCACGCAGCGTTGCCTGGTCTCGTCGTCCAGCGTCTGCTCAAGAAACTCGCGCACCTCCCGGCCGCGCTCGCCGATCAGCGCCAGTACCGTCACGTCGCAATCGGGGCAGGCGCTCAACATGGATAACAGCGTGCTCTTGCCGCCCCCCGCCGCGGCGAAGATACCGATGCGTTGCCCTTCGCCGCAGGTCAGCATCGCGTCGATGGCGCGAATACCGGTCAACAGCGGGCGGGCGATACGCTGGCGCGTTAGCGGCGGCGGCGGTGACGCGTCCAGTTCCCGCCACGGGCCTTGCGGATCGGGCCTGTCGTCCAGCGATCTGCGCAAGCCATCGATCACCCGCCCGAGTAACGCGCTGCCCACCGGCGCGCGCTGGCGGCGACCTAGCGGCTCTACCCGCTGGCCGTAGGTCAGGCCCTCCGTCGCCCCGTAGGTCGATAACAGCACATCATCCCCTTCGATACCCACCACTTCGGACAATCCGCCCGCCGGCAAAAGCCGGCAAACCTCCCCCATCATCACGCCGGGCAGGCGCGCGCGTAGCAACGTAGCGCCAATGTGCAACAGCGCCCCGGTCAGGCGATAGCCGTCGGGAGGATCCGCTGTGTGCGTCAGGCGTCGCACCAACGCCTCCTGATGGCGTTGAGCGTTACATGTCATCGTCGGCCAACTCCTCGGTGCTGAGATCAAGGGTGGTCAGGACCTGGATCGAACATTCCGCCCCTAGTTCCTGCCAGGACAGTACCGCAATATCGTAGCGCAGCGTTTCGATGAGCCGACGCAGGAAACGGCGTGCGTCGACCGAGGTCACTACGCAGACTTCCCCCAGCGACGCCAGCGCTTCGGCCACCAGGTTGAGAATGCGTTGGTTTTGCGCCGGGCTCAGTGCGGCATAGGTGCCGACCGCGGTTTGACGTATGGATTCGCGAATAAGGTTTTCAATGCCTTCGCCGATACGTACCACCGGCAACGGTTCCCCGAGCGGCTTCAGCCGCTGGAGCAAGTGCCGCCGCAGGGCAATACGCACATATTCCGTCAACATCAGCACGTCTTTTTCCCGCGGCGCCCATTCAATCAGCGTGCCGAAGATCAAACGTAAATCGCGGATGGAAACCCCTTCCGCCACCAGGCGCTGCAGGGTTTCGGTAATTTTGCTGATGGGCAATTGGCGCTGCAGCTCTTTGACCAGTTCGGAATATTGTGCCTCCATGGCGTCCATCAGATAACGCGCTTCCTGCACGCCGATAAATTCGGCCATATAGCGCACCAGCACCCGGCGCAGTAGCGCGGACAGACAGTTTTCCTGCGCCATCACCGTCAGGCCGCGGTCGCGCGCCAGTGCCGCCATCTCCGCCGGCAGCCAGGTTATCTGCCCCATACCGTCCGGCAAGGTCACCGTCTCCCCGCCCAGATCGTCGGCGACGCCAAACGCAAGGCAGAACCCCTTCTCCGGCAACACTTGGGTTAACACCGGTTCTTGATATAACAGCAGTGTCACCGCCGCCGCCTGCTGTGCCGGCTCCACCACGATGGTTATCTCCGGTATCGGGACGCCATAATTTTCAAACAAGGTCCAGCGCAGCGCATCGATTTCCTGCGCCAAAGACGTGGTGTTGAGTACAGGGGCAATACGCAGCATCAGCGGGCAAGCCCACGGGTGCATTACGTCGCCCGCGCTCTCCTGCTACGCGGCGGGACCGACGCCCGACGCCCGACGACGGCGGTGCCAGATAAGCCCGCAAGGCAGAGCGGACAACAGCGCCAGAATAAAGAAGTCCAAAAAGGGAAAGCCCGGTATCAACGCAAACAGCATCAGGATCACCGCGGTAAGCAACAGCGCCTGCGGCTGTTTACCCAGCTGCATGGTCACTTCGCCGGCCAGGTTCTGCCGTTTTTCGCCGGTGACGCTCGTCACAATGATGCCGGCGCTTAACGATATCAGCAGCGACGGAATCTGCCCGCACAGGCCATCACCGATCGACAGCACGCTATAGGTCTGCACTGCCTGCCCGAGAGCCATGCCTCCCTGTACGATGCCGATAATAATGCCGCCGATGATATTCACCAGCACCACGATGATGCCGGCGATAGCGTCTCCTTTGACAAACTTCATCGCGCCGTCCATCGCGCCTAGGAAACGGCTTTCCTGCTGTACCAAATGACGTAGATGGCGCGCCTGGACCGCATCAATGACCCCGGCGCGTAAATCGCCGTCGATACTCATTTGTTTGCCGGGCATGCCGTCGAGGGAAAAACGCGCACTGACTTCCGCCACACGCTCAGTGCCCTTGGTGATGACGATAAATTGCACGATGGTAATGATAAAGAAGATAACCAGCCCGACCGTTAAATTACCGCCGACCACAAAGTGGCCGAACGCATCGACAATACTGCCTGCGTTATGCTGCAGCAGGACCAATCGGGTGGTGCTAATCGACAGGGACAGGAGATAGAGCGTCGTTATCAGTAACAACGAAGTAGTGTCTCCCCTGTTCATCGCCAGAAAGACCCATGCGCTCGCAATCGCAGTTCGCTTGTTTGTATCGTTAACGCCACCGCCCCGCGCTAATTCGTGGAGTCATGCCGCAGCAAGTTTAAAAAAGAGATTTATCTTGCCCACCAACGTAAAGAATTTTCACGCGAGATCCCATTTCATCGACTCAACCGATTTTGCGGTAACCGTTGCGGCCGGCAATATTGTTCAACTGTCTACCATAAATTGCGATCAGCACGACCGTGAAAAAAAACAACTAACGCCAGTTGTTTAGACTGTGCTTGATTTCCCGTTACTCACGATGCGGTATCAAAGGTAACCTGTTGCAAATCGGCAAATTGATTTGTGCTGATAATGACAACCTGGAAAAGGTACGCCGAGGGAGGATTACAGGCAGCTGTATGGTTTTATCCATAACTTCAGCGAGTTTTGCCGGTGCGTCAGAAGGCGTTAAGGTGATCATTATTGGTCAATTCCTGGCAAGTCAGAACGGCAGCGAAATTATATCACTCGATTGACCATAGCATTAATACCCCCGCTCTTGCTTAACGATGCATCATCAGCCACATGGCTGAAAATAGTATCACTTGCCGCCTGTAACGGGGTGGCAACGTTGATGGTGAGTCACTCGCAACATCTTTAGGCCTACCCGTTTTAACAGCTATGGCATTCAGAACAGCATCCTCCCTGCGACGGAAGACGGTGTCGTTAACGCGATGCCCTACTGATAAAGGAGAAATTGACTGACGCTTTTCGTGCCTGACTTTTTTACCACGCCCGTGTCACAGCCAGAGGGTTGGCAAGATTGCGCTAAAGACACCGCCCAAAAAATGGTCCCTATGAGGGCCGTTAACGCCTGCCGTGCAGGCGACGGCACGACAGCGCCACAGCGCAACGCCGTGACAGTGTGACAGCGGGATAGCGGGATAGCGGGATAGCGGGATAGCGGGATAGCGGGATAGCGGGATAGCGGGATAGCGGGATAGCGGGATAGCGGGATAGCGGGATAGCGCAATTTTGCCGCGGCATCTGGTCGATGGCAAATCTAAGAGAATCCCTTTAAAAATAGGGACATACCTAACAACGTGTTGCTTCGCGTGGTCAAGACGACATGAATGATTTAGCCCCCTGAAACACCAGACAGTAGCTGTATCTCCAGATAAGAGATAGGCTTGAATATATGTCTAACACTAACGCCAATTTTGATATGACCGGGATCCCGTTAGGTCAAGAAGTCCGTAAACGTAAAACTCCTCAGGAAAAAATGGCCATTATTCAGCAGAGGATGGAGCCCGGCATGAATGTCTCCCATCTCGCACGACTGCACGGTATCCAGCCCAGCCTGCTGTTTAAGTGGAAAAAGCAATATCAGGAAGGCAGCCTCACTGCCGGGAAGGACGTTGTTCCTGCCTCTGAGCTTGCAGCTGCATTGAAGCAGGTCCGGGAGCTCCAGCGCCTTCTGGGTAAGAAGACGATGGAGGTTGAGATCCTAAAAGAAGCCGTGGAGTACGGCCAGTCACGAAAATGGATAGCGAACGCGCCCTTGTTGCCAAAGGCCGGGGAATAGCACAGGTCAGCCGCGCCATGAGCGGGTCGCGTGCGCCGCTGTCACTGCGGATTAAGCGTTCTGCCGACTGGCAGGACAGGCGCTGTAACCGGCGTAATGACGAAGCAGACGCTGAAATACTGTCGGACATCCTCGACATCATCAGCGATATGCCCAGCTACGGCTATCGGCGGGTGTGGGGCATCCTGCGTAAACAACATCGCGCAGAGGGACTGACGCCGGTAAATGCGAAACGACTTTACAGGATCATGTGTGAGCATAACCTGATGTTATTACATTGAAAACCATAGCGGCCGAGGCGTGAGCATAAGGGCAGGATCGCGGTGGCAGAAAGCGATATTCGCTGGTGTTCAGATGGCTTCGAGTTCGGCTGCGACAACGGTGAAAAACTGCGGGTCACGTTCGCACTGGACTGCTGCGACAGAGAGGCCATAGACTGGTCTGCGAGCACTGTAGGCTACGACAGTTCGACCGTGCAGGATGTGATGCTGAGGTCGGTAGAAAAGCGCTTCGGCGACAGGTTACCCGATACAGCGGTGCAGTGGTTGACGGACAACGGTTCAGCGTATACCGCGCATGAAACGCAGAGGTTCGCCAGAGAACTGGATCTGGAGCCCTGCACAACAGCGGTGAGCAGCCCGCAGAGCAATGGCATGGCCGAACGGTTCGTGAAGACGATGAAGGAAGACTATATCGAGTTCATGCCAAAACCGGATGCGAGAACAGCCCTGCGAAACCTTGCAGCAGCGTTCACGCATTACAATGAAAACCATCCGCACAGCGCGCTGGGATATCACTCTCCGAGAGAATACCGGCGGCAGCGGGCTTCGTTAACTTAAGATACAAAAGCTGTACGGAGATGGCGGGGCAAGATCAGTCAAGACGACATGAAGAATTAGCGCTAAGCGGTGTAACGTTTTGGTGCAAGGTCGCGAATGACTCGCAGACCCGTCATGAATCATACAGATAAAAAAAGACCGAATACGATTCCTATATTCGGTCCAGGGAAATGGCTCTTGGGAGAGAGCCGTGCGCTAAAAGTTGGCATTTTTTGTAGGCTTTTGATGTCCTACATTGCAAATGTATAGAGCGCACGATCTGTTTTTCCACCGCGGCACCGGCATTACTCGCATATTCTGTCATCAAAGTTTAACTCTGTAATAACAGACACACTTCAGTTAATTAACCTTTGCACTTGATGGATTCTTTACCTTCCCTTCACCGTTACGGTGTCGTTTTGTCAACGCAGAGCTGCTGCGCGCGCTCTATAAACGGCGCAATACTCATTTTCTGTCCCGGTCGGTCGGGATCATCAAGCAAAATCACCTCAATAGGTTGCGCGTGGACATGGCCGGCCTTGCGTTGTTGCTCCGCCTTTTCGTTCAGCGGTTGCATCAAGGTGCTCATATTCAGCGCGCATAGCGCGTGATCGGGGCGGCACATAAGTTGCATCTCCTCTTTGGTGAACGCCCAGCGTTTACCGTATTGAAACTTGCTCAAAGTGATAATCTCCATGGCGCTGGCGTACTGCGCCGCCAGCAATACCACGACAACAACAAGCGAACGTTTCTTCATCATAGACCTGCTATAAACATGTCGGCCGAGGCCGAACACTTATTGGGTTTCAAGCATGGCAAATACGCTCACCAACATCAGTGTCAGCCCGCCAAGAGCGATTTCCGTTAACGTCAACCGGGTCAGTCGTTTAATGGCACGGGCTTCATCTATGCGCATCGTGGGGACAATGCGGTAACGGTTGGTCAACGCCAGCAGTACCATTGCCCCCACGGCGAGAATTTTAATAACCAACATGCGCGAATACGGCTGTCCCAGCGCGACAGGCCAGTGGCCCAGAACCAGGAAGGTGTTGCCGACGCCGGTCAGAATCACCAGCGCTACCCACAGATGGTCGCAGCGAGAATAGGCCATCAATGCCCTCAGGACCTCCGGGCGCAAGCGTGGACGTGTTAGCCCGCGCAGTGACAACAACAAGGGCCATAAACCGCCGAGCCATCCCGCCGCGGCCAGGAGATGCAGCATGTGATTACCGCGCTGCGCGGCGCCGCGTAATCCGCCATACATCGCCGCGTGGCCGACAAACGCCAGACTGAGCAGCGCCAGCGTTGACAACACCCATAACACCATCTATAACGCCCGCGCGCGAGGGTTGCGCCCAGGGTGGCGCAGCAGGTCGCCAGCACCAACAACAGATGCCAAAACCATACCTGACCAAAGGCAGTATGCAGCACCACGCGCCAGACGTCAGGACGGACAGTATCCGGCCATCCCTGCCCCATCAGGCCAGCCTGAAGCGCCAGCAGCGCAAAGCCCGACACCAGAGCGCCCAGTGCCAACACCTTCAAGGTGCCCCGGAACGCGCATTTGAGCCGCTGCTGCAGGGACGGCGGCGCCAGACCTTCGCTGAACAGCAAAATGCCGCTCAGTTGAATCAGCGCGGCAAAATGGATAAAGCGGCAGGCCGCGAACCATGCCGGCAATGTGGCCATTTATTTGACGCTGAAGGTATAGCTACCCTGGGTTTTATGACCATCTACCGAAACCACATGCCATGCCACCTGGTATTCGCCAGCGGTCAGCGGCTGTGTAAAGGGCACGATGATCTGGGCGGCATTCGCCGGATCGGTTTTGACAGGGCCGCTGGGTACCTGCTGGTTATCATTGCGGGTCAAGGTCAAACCGCTGAAAGCGGGTTCAACCGCTTCGGTAAACGTCAGGGTAAGGGCCTGCGGCGCGTCAGTCATGGTGGCATTGGCGGCGGGATATTGCGTTTTGAGATGGGCATGGGCCTCGGCCCGCGGCGCGCACAACACCGCGCCGGCAAATAGCGCCGGCGCACACACCGGAGCGACAATACGTTGCATTGACATTAGTGGCTCTCCTTAAGGTGATAAATGTCTGAATAAACGTTACGGCGGTGGGAAACAAGACGGCAGGATCCGCTGCCCAGCCATTACCGCCACAGGCGAGAAAGGAACAAACGCCCGGTCATGGTTGGCAGGCCCGCTTACATGAACGCGGGCAAATAATAGCGGCTGTGGCGGGTGAAGTCGAGGATAACCCACCCGTCCCCCGGCGGCGGCGCGCGCGGTGGACGGGGGAAAAACATCGGGACGGGGGGCACTTACAGAGTGGTACTAACGCTGTTGTCGCCGTTCATTTTTTTCAGATCCTGATCAATAAAGAACAGGCCGCTCGCATCGATGTTCACCAGCGCCAGCTTGTCGAGGATGGATTTGAACATCTTCTCTTCCTCGTGCTGCTCGGCGACATACCATTGCAGGAAGTGAAACGTCGAATAGTCCTGCAGCGTCATCGCCACGTGGGCCAGCTCGTTAATCTTCAGCGTGATCATCTGCTCATGCTCATAGGCAAGCTTGATAAGCTCGGCCAAGGCCGGAAACCCGACCGGCGGCGCTTCGATAGCGCCCAGCACCGGCATGGTGCCGGTATCGTTCAGATAATCGAACAGGCGGCGCATGTGATCCATTTCTTCGCTGGACTGGGTCTTGAAAAACTGGCTGTCGCCCTCCAAACCTTTGTCATTACACCAGGCGCTCATTTGTAAATAGAGGTTGGCGGAAAAGAATTCGAGATTTAATTGCTCATTCAGCTTGTTGGCCATTTCTTGTTTTAACATTGACTGGCGTCCTTATGGGATGTGCAGGTGATTATTTTTGCTATTATGCCAACATCAACTACAAAAACAAACCGACTTATTCCGAAAGAAGGCATATTATTTTAATTTACTACTTTTCAATATGATAGGTTATTTAATACGTGACAGCCTAGCAAGTGATAATATTTACACCTGCGGAACTGATAGGTATTCTTGATAAGCGACAAATTCAGGAGCTTATTGTACATGCCGCCGTCAATGCCGATGGCGAAATAGAAACGATTATTATTTCTCTTCCGCCACCCCAGTGGCTTGCAAACCGCCGCCGGCTGCATTATTTTGGACACCAGATAGCCATAAATGGGGAAAAGTGACCATGGAGTATAATTTAGCGGCGCTGGATGAGCCGGCGCGCGATAAAATCAATTTCGATCTGGCGGCGTCCGCGGTCGCGTTTAAAGAACGGTATAATATGCCGGTCGTGGCGGAGCAGGTGGAACGTGAACAGCCCATTCCCTTACGTGAGTATTTTCGCACGCGGGTAGCCTTTTACCGCCAGGCGTCGCTTACGTTCTCCCGCCTGCCTTACGAACCGCGCAAATAAGCTGCCGCAGTGTAGATCATCAGCCGTTGTGAAGGGCCCGTCCCCAGCGGCTGTGGCTCCCCTCACGGCTACCGTTTCCCTGCGGAGGGAGGCGCGCGGCGCGCTAAGCTCTGCGCAAGGGATGGCGGATGATTCGTATCCGCCGCACGGCGCCTTGACTTCTAAGCCGGTCCGCGCGTAGCATTCTTTACCGCGAGCTCTGAACAACGCCTCCGTATTTTCTCGCGGCCAAGCGGGTATCATCACTCTTTCAACGGCGATAAAATAGCACGATTTGTGTTGCTAACGGCGCACGATCGGCAGTTAATGATCTCAGCATTTCCTGTCTGCCACTGAGAGGTCATTATGAGTAAGGGAATGGATCGTAAAAAAGATAGTAAGAAGAAACCGCTAAAAACGCCGGAAGAAAAGCGTGCTGAAAAGCGTAACAAAAAGGCACCTACCGATATTGTTTAAAGCCTTGCCGCTTCATTTCCTATCAACCCGCCCTCGCAGCGGGTTTTTTATTGCTCCACAACCGGTCATAATAAGGCAACTTTGCCAAGACAGGACACTGTATGACCTTTCGCGTAATCGATACTGAGACCTGCTGCCTTGACGCCGGGGTGGTGGAAATCGCCTCGCTGGATCTCAGCGAGACGGGCATCAGCAATGTGATGAGCGACCTGGTCAATCCTGGCCGTCCCATCGGGTTGGATGCGATGGCGATTCATCATATCACCGAGGAGATGGTGGCGGATAAACCCCGCATCGCGCGCGTTATCGGCCGCTACCAGGGCAGCGCCTATTATGTGGCTCACAATGCCGCCTTCGATGGGCGCATGCTGCCGGAGATGAACGGTGCGTGGATCTGCACGTTGAAACTGGCGCGCAAACTTTATCCCGGTATCAAATACGGTAACCAATATTTGCGCTATGCCCTTAATCTGCAGGTTACGCCGCCGGCGGGGCTTTACCCCCACCGGGCGCTGTATGATTTTTATGTCACCGCCGCCCTGTTGATGAAGATACAGCAGGATTCCGGCTGGAGCGCCGAGGAGATGGTGGCGATAAGCAATGAGGCGACGCTGTTATCCAGCCTGAAATTCGGGAAATATCGCGGCCAGCCACTGGCGCAGATAGCGCTTCAAGATCCCGATTATCTACACTGGCTGCTGGCTAATTTGCGCGATTTATCCGCCGACCTGCGCTATAGCCTCAACTTTTATCCTAACGGGGCGGACAGTGCAGAACAAACCCACGCCGCAAGCCCTGCGGGGGAATGACCCCCCGGGGCGAGACTGCCCCGGGCGCGGTTAGGCCGATGCCGGCCGCGGGATCCCGGCCGGTTTGGCCAGCGACAGGATGAAGGTATATTCCATCGAAACGCCTTCATAGCCTTTGAAACGGCCGGATTTGCCGCCGTGGCCGTAGTCCATATCGGTGCACAGCAATAACAGATGATCGTCGGTTTTTACCTCGCGCAACTTGGCGACCCACTTGGCCGGTTCCCAATATTGCACCTGTGAATCGTGCAGGCCGGTGGTCACCAACAGGAGGGGGTAGACCTGAGCGCGCACCTGATCGTAGGGGCTGTATTGCAGTATGTAGCGGTAGAAAGCCTCATTTTGCGGATTGCCCCACTCTTCATATTCACCGGTGGTCAGCGGAATGGTTTCATCCAACATGGTGGTCACGACATCCACAAAGGGCACTTGCGCCACTATCCCTTTGAATAGATCCGGCGCCAGATTGATTACCGCGCCCATGAGTAGCCCGCCGGCGCTGCCGCCCATGGCGAAGGTCTGTGCAGGATCGCCATAACCCTGATGCAACAGCTCACGGCTGGTATCGATGAAATCATTGAAGGTATTCATCTTGTTAACTAATTTGCCATCCTCGTACCATTCCTGCCCCAGCTCGCCGCCGCCGCGAATGTGCGTCGTGGCATAGACAAAGCCGCGGTCGAGAAAACTCAGCCGGCTGGCGCTGAAGTCTGGATCCATGCTGCTGCCGTAGGAGCCATAGCCGTAAACCAGCAGCGGGTTGTCGCCGGGTTTAAACAAGTCCTGGCGATAAACCAGCGAAACCGGTACTTATACGCCATCACGGGCGGTGATCCACAGACGTTCGCTGCGGTAGTTTTCCGCCTTAAAGTTCTTCACCTGCGCTTGCTTGAGCAGCTTACGCTCGCCGGTATCCAGATTCATCTCGAATAAGGTCGTCGGCGTGGTCATGGAGGAGTAACCGTAGCGCATGGTTACGCTTTCCGGATCGGGGTTATAGGCCAGCCAGGTCACGTAGGTAGGATCGTCGAAGGCGATACCCTTTTCTTCACCGGTCGACCAGCTTATTTGCCGCAGGCTGGTCAACCCCATGTGGCGTTCCTCCAGCACCAACCAATCGCGAAACAGCGTGAAGCTCTCAAGCACCACGTCCTTGCGCGCCGGGATCACCGCCTGCCAGAGTTTTTCATCGCCGGTTTCGCCGCGATAGAGCGCAAAATTTTTACCGTCGCGGTTGGGAGCGGATGTAGAAGTGGCCGTGATAATGATCCAGCGAATATTCGTGGTCACGACGCCGCGGTAAAAAGGGCGGCGGCGTCGCCTGCGGATCCTCGGCATCCAGCAGCAGGATTTCCCCGGAGGTGGCGCTGCCGAGAGCGATGAGGATATAGCGCTCGGAGGTGGTCTTGTGCACGCTGACATAAAAAGTGTCGTCCTGCTCTTCATAAATAAGCTCGTCCTGCGTGGTCGGCGTACCCACCACATGGCGCCACACCTGATAGTGCAGTAAGGTTTTTTATGCTTGTGCACGTAATAAAGCACCTGGGAATCGTTGGCCCATTCAAAGCTGGACGACGCGTGCTCAATCACTTCCGGGAACCAGGAATCGCGCGCCAGATCCTTAAAGCGCAGCCCGTAGAGGCGCCGGGATAAGAAATCTTCCGCCACGGCCATGATGCGATTGTCGGGGCTGATTTCCAGCGCCCCCATGGTATAAAATTCGCTCTGGGCGGCGCGCTGGTTGCCATCCAGCAGCACTTCCCAGGCGTCTTGCGGGCTCGCCGCGTCCGGCTGACGAGTGTAGACCGCGTATTCGTTGCCCTCTTCATAACGGCTTTGATAGCGATACCCGCGTCGCACATAGGGCACTGACCGATCCTGCTGAGGAATACGCTCCACCATTTCCGTGAACAATTGATGCCGCAGCGCTTCGTGCCCGGCCATCATCATCTCGCCGTAGGTATTTTCCCGCTTGAGATAATCCAGCACCGCCGGATCCTCACGCTTATCATCGCGCAGCCAATAATAGTCATCCACACGACTATCGCCGTGTAGCGTTAACGTATAGGGTCGTTTTTCTACTTTGGGTGGCAATGTCATACGGCGATTCCTTATTCTCTTAGAAATAGAGTGGCACGAATATTCTGCTATGCCAAGCGCAGCGGGAGCTTAAACTGCACCGCTGCGCTTGTCGCGGCCGAGCCGGCGCGCTGTGGGCCCGAGCACGGTCAAAGCGAGGAGTGCAACGAAAGGAAAAGAATGCCAAGTCTGCGCCAACATCGGGGATAGCACCGGCGCCCGCAAGGGGGCACCGGTGGACATTATTGATTTAATCGATAGGTGATTTCACCTTTGGTGCAATCCAAGGTCACGGCGAAATTTAAGTCTTGCGCGTTACCGCACACTTTCAGCGGCGCCTGCCAGACATCGCCAACGCCGGTAACGTCTTCCGGGTTTACCCAAGCGTTGATATTGCTGCCGCCGGCCGCTTGCTTGTTTTGTGCAGAACGCTGAAAGCGGTTTTGGGTATAGTCTTGCACTACCAGCTCCGCGACCTGAGGGGCGTTAAGATCGGTACAAGGAGACACTTTGGCGATTTCCGGCGTACCGGCGGCCGCGCCAGGTTTGGCACTCTTCGCTTTGGCCGACTTATCCGCTGCCGCTTTATCGGAGGCTGTTTTTTTCGCCGCAGCCCGCTTCTCGGCCGTAACCGGCTCTTGCGCGCCGCCCTTGGCCGCCCCGGTATTTTCTTCCTGACGCCCGACGCCGTTTCCTGCGCGGGCGTTACCGTCAGGAGCGGCAACGCCGGCGTTGCCTGATGCGGGAGCGGTAGTTGCAGCATCGGCGTTGCCATTCGGCGCGGCCGCGGTGCCCGTTGCATTAGCATTGCCTGACGTGGGGGCCACCTTTGACGTGTCGGCACTGCCGTTTGGTGTGGCCGCAGTCCCCGTCGCGTTAGCGTTGCCCTGCGCGGAGGTGGCACCTGCCGCGTTAGCATTACCGGCCGGCGCGGCAGTATTCTCGCCCTGATTTTGCGGCGCGTTGGCGGCCGGCGGCGTGACGGGTTGCGGTGTCTCGCCGGTGGCCTGCGGGGTGGACACTCCGGCGTTATCCTGCGCAGGTACGGGCGTCGGCGTCGTGTCATCAGCCCGCGCCGTCATTGACGATACTAACAGCCACGCCACCAACATTCCCGCTACCCTGTTTCCCGTTTTACCCATAGTTCCTCCACGTAAACAATGCATCTTTTTTACCCTATTAGAAGATAATAGCCGGTTTAAAAATAGCGTGCGAAACTGTTTTATTTCAAAAGCTTTAAATAATCGCTTTCCGCTGGATGACGCAAGGCGCTTCGCGTTCGCAGGTGTCGCGGCAAAAAGAAAGGCGTTAACGGCGATGCCACAGAGCACGGCGGCCACCGCCACACCTTGGCATTGCCCGCCGTGTTAACCTTGCGGGCTGACGGGCAAAAGGGCTGTGATGAAGGCCGATCGTGGCCCGACGGATGCAGAGGCAAACGTTTTCTTTTATACTGCGCGCAATTTTTATGACCTCGGGTAGACAACATGATCACCATCGGAACGGCACTTCGTCCGGGAGCAACGCGCGTGATGTTGCTCGGCGCCGGCGAACTGGGTAAAGAAGTCGCGATTGAATGTCAGCGTTTGGGGATAGAGGTGATTGCCGTCGATCTCTATGCCGACGCTCCGGCGATGCACGTCGCGCATCGCCGCCACGTGATCAATATGTTGGATGGCGCCGCGCTAAGCGCGGTGATCGAGCATGAACAGCCGGACTTTATTGTGCCGGAAATCGAAGCGATTGCCACCGACATGCTGGTCACCCTCGAACAAGAAGGCCACCGCGTGGTGCCCTGCTCTAACGCGACCCGGTTGACGATGAATCGTGAAGGTATTCGCCGCCTGGCGGCGGAAACGCTCTCTCTTCACACCTCACCCTACCGCTTTGCCGCCGATCGGGCGGCGCTTGATAAAGCGGTCGAGGCCATCGGCTATCCCTTTATCATCAAACCGGTCATGAGCTCTTCCGGCAAAGTGCAAAGCCTGGTGCGTGACGCGGCACAGTTGGATGCCGCCTGGCAATATGCCCAACGCAGCGGCCGGGCCGGCGGTGGCAAGGTTATCGTCGAAGGACTGGTGGCGTTTGATTTTGAAATCACCCTCTTGACCATCAGCGCCGTGGACGGCATCCATTTCTGCGCGCCCATCGGTCATCGGCAAGAAGACGGCGACTACCGCGAGTCCTGGCAGCCGCAAGCGATGAGCGCGCTGGCGCGCCAGCGTGCGCAGACCATCGCCGCCGAAGTGGTTGCAGCGCTGGGCGGTCACGGTTTGTTTGGCGTCGAACTGTTTATCTGCGGCGACGATGTTATCTTCAGCGAAGTCTCGCCCCGCCCGCATGACACCGGCATGGTGACGCTGATTTCCCAAGACGTGTCGGAATTTGCCCTGCATGTCCGCGCTTTTCTCGGACTGCCGATCGGCACTATTCGCCAATATGGTCCGGCGGCCTCGGCGGTGATTTTGCCGGAGCTGCAGAGCGATAACGTCAGTTTTAGCGGCCTGGAAAACGCGCTGGCAGCGGGGCAACAGATTCGTCTGTTCGGCAAACCCGAACTTAGCGGCAAACGCCGTCTCGGCGTGGCGCCGGCCGTTGCGCCGACGGTGGAAGAGGCGGTGACGGCGGCGAAAGAAGCTGCCGCCGCGGTGCGGGTCACCGGTTAAGCCGTTCGCATTCCCCGGTTTTCGGCCGGGGCATGCATCATCCAGCGCCGATTTGCCGGTCGGCGCCGCACAGAATTCCCAGCAGGCCCATCACGCCGGCGCACAGGCTACACAGTAATAGCGGACAATACCAACTCCCGGCAAGGTCATGCAGCGCGCCCATCAATATCGGGCCAAACGCCGCCAGCAAATACCCCACACATTGCGCCATACCCGATAGTGCCGCCGCCTGGTGCGATTCCGCAGCGCGTAGACTGATAAACGCCAACCCCAATATCATCGCCGCGCCGGTGGCGCAGGCAAGCAAGCGTTGGTCCTTCATCCGTGCTATCACCGGAGCCAGCAGGATCCCCGGCACAGCAGTGGCGAGCTGCATCAGACCGTGTAACGATCCCGCATAAGCGGCATCGTAACCCGCTGCGGTTATCATCGCCGGCAGCCAGCCAACGGCGATATAGTAAATAAACGAGTTCAGACCGAGAAACAGCGTGACCTGCCACGCCAGCGGCGAACGCCAGAGGCTGCCCCCGGCGCAGGCCGCCGCCCACGCCCGGCCCGCCTGAATGTCTGTGTTTTGCCACCTGCGGTAACCAGCACAGCATCGCCAGCATCGGCAACGTCGACATCACCCCCAGCGACAAACGCCAATTCCCCTGCAAGCCTTGCGTCAGCGGCACGATAAACGCCGACCCCAGCGCGGCAACCACGCCCATAATCACGACATAGGCCGCGGTCATGCCGGCAATACGCTGGGGGAAATCACGCTTTAATAAACCCGGTAGCAAAACATTGCCCACCGCTATGCCGGCACCAATCACGAAGGTGCCCAAATAGACACAGGCTAACTGATCAACGGCGCGCAGCAGCGCACCGGCAATCATTACCGCCAGCGCGGCAAATAACGCCCGCTCGATACCCTGCCAGCGCGAAGGCGAGTAGCGGTAAGGTGGTCAGCGCGCCCGCCGCCGCGGTGCTAAGGGCAAAGCTTTGGCGGATGTGGCTCACAATCGGCGCCACGCTGGTTATGGGCGTGCGCAGGCAGGCCGCTATCAATAAAATGCCGACAACCAGTAACAAACCTCCGGTCGCGCGAGGATGAAAGCCGGGCGATATATTCACCAAAACGTCACTCCTGCTATCTTGAATGCCCGGCTACTTTACCGTCTTGCGCGGCGAAAAAATTGAGATAAAATGACGGAAAATTGTGATAAACGGTCAATTTACTATGCTGCCGGCACCGCTAACCCATTACGACCCCGACCAGGATCGCAATCTGGCGACGGCGATGCGTCTGGATGCCGTGCATAGCGCAATGGAAACCCCTTTCCATCAGCATCGTAAAGGGCAATTGATCATGGCACTGCATGGCGGCATCACTTGCGAACTCACCGATGCGCTGTTGATGGTACCACCCCATTGCGCGGTGTGGATCCCGGGGGATACGCCGCACAGTAATCGCGCTACCGTCAATGCCCGCTTCTGCTTCGTGTTTGTGGAGCCCACCTTTCCGGGGTTACCGGCGCGAAGCTGTACCTTATTTATTTCACCGCTGCTGCAACAGCTGATATTGCATCTGGCCGAGCTGCCGGGGGATTATGCGCCAGATTCACCGACCGGACGCCTCGCCATCGTCATGCTGGAACAATTAGGCACGATGCCGGTGGAAAACCTTTCACTGCCCTTTTCTTCCCATCCGCGCATTCGACGCATCACCAATACACTGAACCAGTCACCCGCCGAGCGCCGCTCGCTACCCGCATGGGCTGGTCTGGTTGGCATGAGTGAGCGTTCGCTGGCCATGCTGTTTATCAAAGAAACCGGCATGACCTTCGGCCGCTGGCGACAACGATTACAGCTTATCGTCGCCATTCGGGAATTGGCCTCAGGCACCCGCGTACAACGGGTGGCGGAAAATCTGGGCTATGACTCTCCCTCGGCCTTTATCACCACGTTCAAAAAAGCGTTGGGCAAACCGCCCGGGCAGTATTTTGCCGACGATCGGCAGCAGGACGCGGTGCTTCCCGGCGGCGACGGTTAAACGCTGCACGTTTAAAGGCCCGTTTATTGACATAGGGCACAGTGAGTCGCAGCCTGAATGTCCCTCTGTGCCAGGCCACCCTTACTGGCCGCCGGGGTGACGGCGCGAAGGCGTGCCCATTCATGCGGGCAAAAAAACCGCGCCAGGATCGGCGCGGTGGTGAGTGGCCATGTTTGCCGGACAGACTCTCGCCGGCGTGATAAGCAGGGTCGTTATGCTTTAGCGCCGGCAACGGCGTCTTTGGCCAGTTGGGTGATGCGGGCATAATCGCCCTGCTCCAGCGCCTCATTCGGCACCAGCCAGGAGCCACAGATGCATAGCACGCTTTTCAGCGCCAGATAATCACGGTAGTTGGCCGGTGAGATGCCGCCGGTCGGGCAAAAACGCACCTGCGAGAACGGACCAGCAATCGCCTGCAGCGCTTTCACGCCGCCGTTGGCTTCAGCCGGGAAAAATTTGAACTCGCGCAGACCATAATCCATACCCAGCATCAGTTCCGATACGGTGCTAATGCCGGGAATTAACGGAATCGAACCGGCGGTAGCGGCTTTCAGTAACGGCTCAGTCAGGCCGGGGCTGATGGCAAACTGCGCGCCGGCGGCCGTTACCTCGGCGAGCTGTTCCGCGTTCGTCACCGTGCCGGCGCCGATAATGGCATCGGGTACTTCTTTGGCAATGGCGCGGATAGCGTCCATGGCGCAGGGCTTGCGTAGCGTCACTTCGAGGACTTTCACGCCGCCGGCGACCAGCGCTTTCGCCAGCGGGACCGCATGCTCAAGTTTCTGTATGACGATGACGGGCACGACCGGCCCGGAGGTCAGGATAGTTTCCGCGCTGGTTTTCCAGTTATTCATGTCTTGCTGACTCCTGTTTACCTTCAATAAAATCACCCTGCCGCGCGCCTGAGCGCACGGCTGAAATCGGGGCGCGGAACCTGTCCTGACGACGGTTTGATGCCGTCGGTTACTCGAACTCGTTCCACGAGCGTCCGTCGCGGGTAATCATCGCGACGGAGGCAACCGGCCCCCAGGTACCGGCCTGATAAGGTTTGGGCGCATCATTATCCGCTTCCCAGGCTTCCATGATTGAATCGACCCATTTCCAGGCTTCTTCCACTTCGTCACGGCGGACAAACAGCGCCTGAATACCGCGCATGGTTTCCAGCAGCAGCCGTTCATAGGCGTCGGCCAAATGCTCTTGATTAAAAGTTTCGGTAAAGCTCAGATCCAATTTGGTGGTCTGCAGACGATGTTTATGATCCAAACCCGGCACCTTGTTCAGGATCTGGATATCCATGCCCTCATCCGGCTGCAGGCGGATGGTCAATTTGTTCTGCGGCAGCTGCTGATAGGAATCCCGAAACAGGTTAAGCGCCGGATTTTTAAAATAGACCACCACTTCAGAACATTTGGTCGGCAAGCGTTTGCCAGTACGCAGATAAAACGGCACGCCCGCCCAGCGCCAGTTGTCGATATCAACCCGGAGGGAAACGAAGGTTTCGGTGCGGCTATTTTTATTGGCGCCCTCTTCTTCCAGATAACCGGGCACCTTTTTCCCCTGCACGAAACCGCCAGTGTATTGACCTCGCACTGTGGCATCACGCACATTGCTGTGATCAATGGGGCGTAGCGAGCGCAACACTTTGACTTTCTCGTCGCGGATTCGATCGGTGGTCAGATCCGAAGGCGGCGACATGGCTATCATGGTCAGGATCTGCAACAGGTGGCTTTGGATCATGTCGAGCATCTGACCGGCTTTGTCGAAATAACCCCAGCGGCCTTCGATGCCCACTTCCTCGGCCACGGTAATCTGCACATGATCGATGGTGCGGTTATCCCAATTGGAGGCGAACAGTGAATTGGCAAAACGCAGCGCCAGCAGGTTAAGTACCGTCTCCTTGCCGAGATAATGGTCAATGCGGTAAACCTGGCTTTCGTTGAAATATTCCGCAACTTGATCGTTTATCACCCGCGAAGACGCCAAATCGGTACCCAGAGGTTTTTCCATAACGACGCGGCTGGGTTCACTATTCAGCTTCGCCTCACCCAGGCCCTTGCAGATAGCACCAAAGGTGTTTGGCGGCATGGCAAAATAGTTCACCGTTACCCGGGCCTGCTGGTCCAGTTTTTCACCCAACCGACTGAACTGCTTGGTTTCATCCACGTCCAGATTGCAGAAGTCTAACCGTGCACTCAGGGCTTTCCATAACTTGTCGTCAATATGCTCCTTCATAAAGGTTTCCAAGGCTTCACGCACCACCTTGGTATAGGCCTTAACGTCCCAGTCCGCTCGGCCAACGCCGATGATACGGGTTTCCGGGTGAAGTGAACCTGCTTTTTCCAACTGGTACAACGAGGGCAGCAACTTACGTCGCGCCAGATCGCCTTTTGCGCCAAAAATGACCAGATCACAGGCCTGGGCTATGGATGTTACCGCCATGTTCTTCTCCTCGTGCAGGATTTGTAATTTTATTACATCGTTAGGGTATTTTTTTTGACATCGACCGCTAAAACGTCAAAAATAACGTATCAGCACCGTGTTTTTTGGCAATTATACCCGCCTTTATTTTCCAAAGTGTAATTAACAACATTGTGGTTGTCTTACCGCTTTGAAAATTAGACACAGGTCATACTCTGGCAAAAAACACGACAGACCTCCCGGTTTCGCTGCCTTTGACTACCGGCTCGTAGTATATTTCATTAAATCGGTAATGATTTCCTCTTTGTGTGAAATCGGCAAGATCCATGAGCTATTCACTTATGAACATGCTGGAAAAGATCAATACTCATCTGGAGTTACTGAGTAAATCCGAACGTAAGGTCGCGGAAATCATCCTGCTCTCCCCTCAAACCGCCATCCATTCCAGCATCGCCATCCTCGCCCGCACGGCCGACGTTAGCGAACCAACCGTCAACCGTTTTTGCCGCCGTTTAGGAAGCAAGGGCTATCCCGATTTTAAATTGCATCTCGCTCAAAGTCTGGCGAATGGCACGCCGTATGTAAACCGCAATGTGGATGAAGATGATAGCGTGGATTCCTATACCCATAAAATCTTCGAGTCCGCCATGGCCAGTCTGGAGCAGGTAAAAAACAGTCTGGATATCGCCGCGGTCGATCTGCTGACCCAGGCCAAGAAGATTTCCTTTTTTGGTCTTGGCGCCTCGGCGGCGGTAGCGCATGATGCGATGAATAAATTTTTCCGTTTCAATATCCCGGTGGTTTACTCGGAGGATATCGTACTACAGCGCATGAGCTGCATGAATTCCAGCGAAGGCGATGTCGTGGTGCTGATTTCTCATACCGGGCGCACCAAAATGCTGGTAGAACTCTCGGCGCTGGCGAGGGAGAATGATGCGACGGTTATCGCCATTACTTCGCCTCGTTCCCCGCTGGCGCTGGAGGCCTCACTGACCCTGGCACTGGATGTGCCGGAGGACACCGATATGTTTATGCCGATGACGTCGCGTCTGGCGCAATTGACCGTGATCGATGTCCTGGCAACCGGCTTTACGCTGCGGCGCGGCGCAAAATTCCGGGATAACTTGAAGGCGTGTCAAGGACGCTTTGAAAGAATCGCGCTTTGATAAAACGGAACTAGGACTTTAACGAAGGCCTCCAGGGAAACCTTCGTGCCTAATGCGGCGGCCAGGCCGTCGCACAAGGCTTTCACCAGCAGGGATTACCCGGCGCGGGGACCGGTCAAACGTCTGGCGCCCCGCCGGAGCAGTCTTTTTGTTGCAACAACACCATTGCCCAAGTCAACGGAGTTATCCATGTCCAGACGGCTAAGAAGAACCAAAATTGTTACAACCCTCGGCCCCGCCACCGATCGCGATAATAATCTCGAAAAAGTGATCGCCGCCGGCGCCAACGGTGTACGCCTCAACTTCTCACACGGCAGCGCGGAAGATCATCTCCTGCGCGCGCAGAAAGTGCGCGAAATCTCGGCCCGGCTCGGCCGGCACGTGGCGATACTCGGCGATTTGCAGGGGCCGAAGATCCGCGTTTCGACGTTTCGTGAAGGGAAAATATTCCTGAACGTCGGCGACAAATTCCTGCTTGATGCCTCACTCGGCCGCGGCGAGGGCGACCGCGAACGGGTGGGCATTGACTATAAGGGCTTGCCCGACGACGTGGTCCCTGGCGATATTCTGCTGCTTGATGACGGGCGCGTGCAGCTCAAGGTGCTCGAAGTCCAGGGTATTCTGGTTTACACCGAGGTGACGGTAGGCGGTCCGCTGTCCAACAATAAGGGCATCAACAAGCTTGGCGGCGGTTTGTCCGCCGAAGCGCTGACCGAGAAAGACAAAGCCGACATCATTACCGCCGCCCGAATCGGCGTCGATTATCTGGCGGTGTCCTTTCCGCGCACCGGTGAAGATCTGAATTATGCCCGCCGTTTGGCCCGTGACGCGGGCAGCTATGCCAAAATCGTCTCGAAAGTCGAGCGCGCCGAAGCCGTGGCGACCGAGGAAGCGATGGACGATATTATCCTCGCTTCCGATGTGGTGATGGTCGCCCGCGGCGATTTAGGGGTTGAAATCGGCGACCCGGAACTGGTGGGTATCCAAAAGAAACTGATCCGCCGCGCCCGTACGCTTAATCGCGCCGTCATCACCGCCACGCAGATGATGGAGTCGATGATAACCAATCCGATGCCGACGCGCGCCGAAGTCATGGATGTTGCCAACGCGGTGCTCGACGGCACCGACGCGGTCATGCTGTCGGCCGAAACTGCCGCGGGCCAGTATCCCGCCGAAACGGTGGCCGCCATGGCCAGCGTCTGCCTGGGTGCGGAGAAAATTCCCAGCATCAATGTGTCCAAACATCGTCTGGACGTGCAATTTGATAATATCGAAGAAGCCATCGCCATGTCGGCGATGTACGCCGCCAACCACCTGAAAGGCATTACCGCCATCATCTCAATGACGGAATCGGGCCGCACCGCGCTCATGATGTCGCGTATCAGCTCGGGTCTGCCGATTTTTGCCCTCTCGCGCCACGAACATACCCTGAATCTGACCGCACTTTATCGCGGCGTGACGCCGGTCTATTTTGACGGCGCCGGTGAAGGCGTGGCGGTGGCCACTCATGCAACCAATCTGCTGCGCGATAAAGGTTTTCTGGTATCGGGAGACCTGGTGATTATCACTCAGGGCGATGTCATGGACATGGTGGGCACCACCAACACCATCCGCATTCTGCGCGTGGAATAATCGCCGACAAGGGCATCAAGGGCCGCACCCGGCGGCCGTGATGCCCGGTGCGGTGGGTCGCGCGCAGCACTGACAGACGCCGCAAATAGTCATCATTGCGTTTGCCACGTTTCAGCGCGCGTTTTGCCATCGCCTGATAATAGACTTCCAGCACCTCTTCCAATTCCTCGGTGGCAAAGGATGGTGCGCGCGTTAGCCGCTGATGATACGCAATGACCATTTGATCAGCATCGACAAAATAGATTTGCCCGCCTTCATCCACCAAAATATTGCCTTTTACGTGGGCGTCATGCATAAATAACCCGCGCGCATTAAGCTGCTGCAGCGCCTTGGTGCGCAGCGCATCCCCATCCTCTTCATCGAACAGATCTTCCAAGGTGCTGCCGGCGATAAATCTTGTGACCAGCACATCCACACAATCGCCATGTTTGTTGGTCATTACCGCGGCGCGGGCAAAATCAGGCTCATCATTGGCCCTGTTAAGGTAATATTGGGTGCGTATAGGATGGGCGTTGGGCTGCGCCGAGAAATTGATCCAGACCTTATCTTTGTTGCGGGGAATTTTCACCACAAACGCGCCAATTTTATAGGCAGAACCATAGCATCCCCGCCCAATCTCTTTACCTCTGGCAATAACGTGTTGATTGATGGATTTCCCTCTAATCTGCGCCAAAAAACGGTCAATGGCAGCGATGTGATTGTCGCCTCCCGCTGACAGGGCTCGTGCCGCCTGCGTCGGGAAAGCAGAAGACGCCGCCGCGACGCTACCGGATGACCAGGCGGCTGGTGCAGTTTCAGGTGCCGCTTTGGTCCTCTGCTGTTTATAGTGCTTATAGTGGTATAAAAACGCGCTCGCGTAGCGTTCTTTATCAGTTTTAGTCACGGTCCGGGCAATACGCAAGATGATTTCTCCGTTATTTTCGTTAAAAAACCGCTTTTTGAGAAATTCAGTTTCCTGCTGATTAAATATCGTCCTGGCAATAGGCTTCCCGGCATACATAAGTGTTAGCGTATTAACCTCAAAACCATTATTCTGCCACGCGATACGGTAATGTTGTCTATGCTCCGCCCTGCTATGATCCATCTCCGTTCACGCGATATCCCAGCCGTATTGCCGCGGGTAGCCAGCGTGATATGCGATCCTCCCATAACACCTCCCCAGTTGCGCGACTGCGCCCATAATAACCCTCAACACGGTGGCGTAAGACCGCTAAACGTTTCAGCTATGCCGTCGGTTTAGTCAACGGCGCCCTCTTTCAGCGCTTAAAGCAACACTTATCGGCAGCTTACGCCCACCGATGAATAAACGTTCTGCTACAGTCTACGATATTGATCTCAGAGCATGGCGATAATAACGGTAAAAGAGTAAATAAATTAACTCGATAATAATCATTACCTATACCATTTGTTTTTTTAGCAAAGACATAAATGAAACAACAACAGAATTCAGGTTACTTTTGACATCGAGCGGTAATTCACTTCAACTTTGTTCTCGCTTACCGCTTTAAGGAAATCACCATGCGTCAATATCTGTTCATTCCCTTATGCCTGCTATTATCGGCATGCTCACCCAAAAAATACCCGGTGGCCATGGATGCGATTAGCGCCACTAAAGCGCAGCATATCATCAATGATATACAAACACCGGGACAGCACAGTCGCGGGGAATTAATTGAACAGGTATCACAGTCTTTTCTCGGCACGCCGTATCAAGCCAATACGTTAATTGGCTCAGCGACCGTGCCCGAGAAGTTGGTGGTGGATTTTAACGGTGTCGATTGCTTCACGCTGCTGGATTACGTGCACGCATTGAGCCAGTCGGCAAGCAAGGCGGATTTTCTCGACCGTCTGGTGAAAACCCGCTACAAAAAGGGCAAAGTGTCCTTTGTTAACCGTAAACATTTCTTCTCGGATTGGTTTGTAAGCCAACCGCGAAATGCGCTGGACGTGACCGCTCAAATCAGTCCCAAGGCCGAGGTGGTCCATAAGCAACTAAATTTAAAAGCAGATGGGGGTCGATTCATTCCCGCCATTGGCATTTTCGAGCGGGACATCACCTACATTCCTGCCAAAGCGTTGGACCAGACCGCACTTGATGCTATCCATTCAGGCGACTATATCGGCATTTATTCAAAACTTAACGGGCTTGATGTTTCCCATGTGGGCATTGCCATCCGCATAGGGGACCAGCTCTATTATCGTAATGCCTCGTCTTTACAGCGCAACCGCAAAGTGGTTGACACCCCTTTTATGGACTATATGCAAAACAAACCCGGTATCGTCATGTTGCGCGCATTGTAAACGATTCCCCCCCGGATGAGCTGATGCCGGGGGGTGCCACTGGCGCCGGTGGCCTGTGCCGACGCGGCCTCCATGGCCTTAGCGCCCATTTCTTTGGCGTACCTCCTCGTTCCAATCAGACTGAGCCAGCGGCGGCGATGCGGCTATCGCGGACGGCGACGCCTTGCTGCGACCCCGCCGCTAGCCGTTACGTAGCCAGCATGAGTGTGCTTTCACGTTGGTGCCGCAGGCAGTACGCTATCTTCGACCGGGACCTGGGGCCACAAGTGCCCTAGGTCAGAGCGGCTCAGCGCCGAGAGGAGGAAAGACGCCCGCGTTCGCCGGCGCCGCCTTGCCGGTAAATGCCCCCCGTTCGGCAGGAAGTTCAACCCATTTTAAACAGCCTGGGATAATTCCGCCGCCTTCCCCGTACACCCGTTATTATTTGCTGCCAAATACGCGATTATTGCCTACGTTCACCGACGCCGCGACAGGGATGGTCCCGAGTCGGCTCGCGCCCTGCCCGCGGCAGGGTCATTGCTTGAACGCCTAATGGTGAGGCCACCTTCGGCGCGCTACGCGCAGGATTGTGCCTGCCTGAAGTAAACCGGAACTCAATAAGCCGGTTGTTGATAATGAATCTCATTCCTACTCATAATAAAATCTTTTTTTGTCACGCTCTCGGCCAATTTGGAATAAAAGATGGAAATAGTCAGAAAAAACAGTCTGGAAGAAATAAACGGAACCATTCCCGTCCCCACGGGAAAAGGCGGGGTTTTCAGGAAACTGTTTGCTTTTTCAGGGCCCGGCGCATTGGGCGCGGTAGGTTATATGGATCCCGGTAACTGGATTACCTCTATCCAGGGGGGTGCGCTTTATAGTTATCTTCTGCTGTCGGTGATATTGATTTCCAGTCTTATTGCCATGTTGCTGCAGGTCATGTGTGCAAAACTGGGCATTGTAACGGGAATGGATTTAGCGCAGGCCACGAAAGCCCTGGTCGGCAAACGCACCGCCGTCGTGCTGTGGATCACCACCGAATTAGCCATCATCGCGACAGAAATCGCCGAGGTTATCGGTAGCGCCATCGCTCTGAATTTATTGTTCAAGATCCCGTTGCTGCTCGGGGTGATTATTACCGTGCTGGATGTTTTTCTGTTATTGGCCTTGATGAAATTCGGCATCAGGAAGATTAAGGCGCTAGTCTTTACCTTGATCGCCACTATTTTTGTTATTTTTGCCTATGAGGTAGCATTGGTCAATCCCGATCTGGGCCAAATCTTGCGCGCGTTCATCCCGCAAAGCGATATACTCACCGCGCAGGTGGGTGGCGGTCGGCGATTCCGCTTTCTTTATTGCGCTGGGTATCGTCGGCGCCACCGTCATGCCGCATAATTTGTACCTGCATTCTTCCATCGTCCAATCGCGCCAATATGACCGCAGCGATGAACGGGCGCTGAAAGAAGCGAGCCGCTATGCGACGATTGATTCCAATGTGCAGCTTGGCTTCTCATTCATTATCAATTGCCTGCTCCTCATTCTTGGTGCCGCGTTGTTTTTCGGCAAAAATCCGGATGATATCGGCCGCTTCGCCCAACTGTACGACGCCCTGCAAGATAGTACCATGGTCGGCGCCATCGCCAGCTCTACCCTGTCCACATTATTCGCCGTCGCGCTTCTGGCCTCCGGTCAGAATGCCACTATCACGGGGACCCTGACCGGGCAAATCGTTATGGAGGGGTTCATTAATTTCCGACTTCCGCTGTGGCAGCGGCGCATGATTACCCGCCTGATTGCCATTATGCCGGTGGTAGCGTGTATTTATTGGTGGGGAGATAAAGGGGATGTGGTTGAGAAGCTGCTGGTCTACACCCAGGTCTTTTTGAGTATCGCCCTGCCGATTTCGATGGTGCCGTTACTGTATTTAACGTCCTCCAAAAAACGCATGGGCAAGTTTGTCAATTGCACACCGTTTATTGTCCTCGGCTGGCTGGCGACCGCGATACTTATCGTATTGAATATTCAACTCATTGTTGAAACAGTGCGTATGCTGTTCAATTGAGCAGCAGCGCGCCGGCGGGCCATTGCCTGGCCGCCGGTTGCGCGCGGGCGTAGCCGGCGGAGGAGCGTCGGTCAGCGCGATGGTCGTTTATAGGGGTTGGGATCGCCGGGCTTGCGGGTTTTAAGGAGTTTCAGCACCCAAGTATATTGTTCTGGATTTGGGCGGACCAGCGTTTCCACCGCTTCATTCATGCGCCACGCCACGGTGGCCTCATCGGCGTCCGTGAGATCCGCCATCGGCGGCAGAAGATGGATATGCAGCAGGCTGGTGTTGCCGTCATAGACCGGGAATAAAGGAACGACGGTGGCGCGGCAGACTTTCATCAGGCGCCCGATAGCGGGCAGCGTCGCTTTATAGGTGGCAAAAAAATCGACAAATTCACTATGCTCCGCGCCGTGGTCCTGATCCGGCAGATAATAGCCCCAATACCCCTGACGCACCGAGCTGATAAAAGGTTTAATGCCATCATTGCGGGCGTGCATACGCCCGCCGAAACGCCGGCGCACGCGATTCCACATGTAGTCCACCAGCTCGTTGCGCTGATTATGGAACATGGCCGCCATTTTCTGCCCGCGCGCGGCCATCAGCATCGCCGGCACGTCCACGGCCCAACCGTGAGGAACTAAAAAGATGACATTGCGTCCCTCTTCCTGCAGCCGTTGGATCAGCTCGTCGCCATGCCAGCGTACGCGCGCCAGGACCCGCTTGGGATCGCGACAGGCCAGTTCGGCCATCAGAATGGTGGACTGCGTGACGCAGGCGAACATGTCGTCAATGATAGTTTCCCGCCGCGGCGCGTCGATTTCCGGCAGGCAGTAGGCCAGGTTGACCTGGGCGCGAAAGCGCGCCTTTTGCGCCACGCGGCCGGCCGCCAGACCCAGCGCGCCCAAAACGGGATCGCGCAGCCGCGGCGGGATCCAGGCTACTGCGGCAATAGCGCCAATTCCCAGCCATACGCCCCAGTAACGTGGCGCATAGAATGCGCTTTTAAAGGTGGGGATGAACTCGGTCTGTCCTTTATTTGTCTTTTCCATGCCTTTCTCAATGCTGTTAAACGCGCCCATACTGCGGTTGACCGCATTATAAATAAAAAAAGCAGCCGATGCAGGAACGGCTGCCGAGGGCGTCATATCAATTTAACTGCAGCTGGGGCAGCATTTGTTTGACCTGGGCAAGATACTCGGCGCGATCGCGACCGGTCAGACCTTCGGTGCGCGGCAGTTTGGCGGTCAGCGGGTTGACCGCCTGCTGGTTAATCCACACCTCATAATGCAGATGAGGGCCGGTGGAGCGGCCGGTATTGCCGGACAGGGCGATACGGTCGCCGCGCTTCACTTTCTGTCCCGGTTTCACCAGCAGTTTTTTCAGGTGCATATAGCGGGTCATATACTGACGACCGTGACGAATAGCCACATAATTTCCGGCGGTGCCGTCGCGTTTGCTGACCATCACCTCACCGTCGCCTACCGCCAGTACCGGCGTACCGACCGGCACGGCGAAATCGACGCCGCGATGCGGCGCAATGCGCCCGGTAACGGGGTTAAGCCGACGCGGGTTGAAATTGGAGGAGACGCAGAATTGTTTCACGGTGGGAAAACGCATAAAACCCCGGGCCAGACCGGCGGCATCGCGATTATAGAATTTACCGTCATCGGCACGGAAGGCGTAGTAATCTTTACCACCGCTACGCAAGCGTACGCCGAGCAATTGGCTTTGGGCGCTCTTGCCGTCCAGCATTTCCCTTGAGGCCAGAACCGAGAACTGATCACCTTTACGCAGCTTGCGAAAATCCAGCTGCCACTGCAGGGCTTTGATCACCGAATTGATATCACCGCCGGTCAGGCCAGCGGCGCGGGCGCTGGTGACAAAACTGCCGTCGAGATGGCCGGTCATGGTCGTATTGCGCCACTCACCGGTCATATTGGCGATACTTTCCTTAAAGCCGCCGTCAATGCGGTCATAGGTGCGCGTTTCGCGGCGGGAAACATCCCAGGTCAGGCGCCGCAGGTCGCCGTCGGCGGTCAGCGTCCAGGAGAGGGACTGGCCTATCTTCAAATTGCGCAACGCGGGATTTTGCCGGGCTAGCGCGGTGACATCGGCAATATCGATTCCGTACTGGGTGAGAACGTTGCTCAGAGTATCGCCGGTGGAGATAATATATTCATGCACACCGGCCTCCCCTTCCACGCGTTCGTCCAGCTCATCCTTGGGGATATCTTCGTCGCTGTCCGGGGTAGTCTGGTCGAGGGGTTCACTGGCTTCGGGCGTCAGCTCGCGCAATTGATGGTCTTCCAGCGGGATGATACGGCTGTTGGGCTGTTCCACTACCGGGGAATAAATATAAGGTCGCCAAACGGCGACGGCCAGTGTAACGATGGTTAACGACCCCAGCATGACGCGGTGGGGTCGCGGCAGATGATTAAACGCCAGGGCGAAAGAGCGGGCTATCTGCTGCACTAATGACTATCCTCATGTGTTCTTTTCCAGGCAGCTCACGTACTGGTTCGACAGTTGCAACAGGAAGCGCGCGTAGCTTTCCTTGTCCAAAGCGATACCTATTCCCAACGGGTCCAGGGTGCCTATATGCACGTTTGTCCCGCTGGCGACGGCGTTGATAACGGCTGGCCTGAATTGTGGCTCAGCAAAAATACAGGTCGCTTTTTGCGAAACCAACTGTGTTCTGATTTTATGTAAAGCCTGCGCGCCGGGCTGTATTTCGGGATTGACAGTGAAATATCCTAACGGCGTCAGGCTATAGTATGTTTCAAAATACCCATACGCATCGTGGAATACGTAATACCCTTTAGCGCGAACGGGTGCCAGCATTGTAGCGATATTTTTGTCATTTTTTGTCAAGACGACGTTGAATTTGCGCAGATTATCGTCCAAAAGTTGTTTCTTTTCGGGCATTAACTCCATTAGACGGTCATGTATCGCCTCCGCCGCGCGCTGAGCGATGGCCGGCGACAGCCACAGATGCATATTATATTCACCATGATGGTGACCGTCTCCGTGACCGTCATCAGCGTCATGTTAATGATTTTCATGCAATTCCTTGCCGCCTTTTTGCAGCAGCGGCGTGACAGCCGGCAGGCTTGCCAGGGTAATACGGCGATTGGCGGGCATTGATGAGGCGGGACCGGATAAAAATGCCTCCAGCTCCGGCCAGACCCAGACCAAGACATCCGCTTTTTTCAAGCGCATCGCATCCGTCGGCCGCAACGCATAATCATGAGGCGACGCGCCATCGGGTAAAATCACCTCCACCGGCATCACGCCATCGGCAACGGCGGCGGCGATAAACCCCAACGGACGGATAGAGTTGACGACCGCAGCCTGGGCATGCACACAAGCCATGACCCCCAATGCGACACCCCATAAGGCGAAACGACAGGAACGGTTGACAGGGCGCAACACGGCGGTGGTAAGGGAAGCGGGCATGGCAATAAACTCATCGGTAACGAAGCGGATTGTTATGTTATAATAACGCGGCAATTTAACAACCGTAATCATCATGACCGACTTGGTAACTCTTGAACACATTGCCGTCACCTTCGGCCGGAAAGCGGTACTGCACGATATCTCTTTTACCCTGCGTAACGGACACATCCTCACTCTGCTCGGCCCGAACGGCGACGGTAAGTCGACACTGGTGCGGATAGTGCTCGGCCTTATAACCCCCGACACCGGTACCCTAACGCGCCAGCCCAAACTGCGCATCGGTTATGTGCCGCAGAAAATTCATCTGGATCCCACGCTGCCGTTAACGGTCGAACGCTTTATGCGTCTGCGACCGGGGGTGAAGAAAAGCGATATTGGACCGGCGCTAGCCCGGGTGCAGGCGCAACATTTGCACGATGCGCCAATGCAGAAGCTGTCCGGCGGTGAAATGCAGCGGGTGCTGCTGGCGCGCGCCCTGATTAATTCGCCACAGCTCCTGGTGCTGGATGAGCCGACCCAGGGCGTCGATGTCAACGGTCAGGTGGCGTTGTATGATTTAATCGACAACCTTCGCCGTACGCTCGGCTGCGGGGTGTTGATGGTGTCACACGATTTACATCTGGTGATGGCGAAAACCGATGAAGTGCTGTGTCTTAATCGCCATATTTGCTGCTCCAGCACGCCGGAAGTAGTCTCGGCCCATCCGGATTTTATTGCCATGTTTGGCTATCGCGAATCGTCGCAGCTCGCCATTTACCGCCATCATCACAATCACCGCCACGATTTGCAGGGCGAGGTGATGCCGGCCGCGCAGCCGCCCGGAGAGTGCCGCCATGATTGAATTATTGCTGCCCGGCTGGTGTGCCGGCGTGCTGCTTTCGCTGGCGGCCGGTCCGCTTGGCGCCTTCGTGGTCTGGCGCAAGATGTCGTATTTTGGTGATACCCTCGCCAACGCCTCACTCTTGGGTGTCGCTTTCGGTCTGTTGCTGAATATCAATCCGTTTTATGCGGTGATTGCGGTCACGCTGGCGCTGGGACTGGTGTGGCTGGAACGCTTCCCGCAACTGGCTGTCGATACCCTGCTGGGCATCCTGGCGCACGGGTCGCTCTCGCTAGGTCTGGTAGTGGTCAGCTTGATGCAAGGGGTGCGGGTAGACCTGATGGCATATCTGTTTGGCGATCTACTGGCGGTCACACCGCAGGATATTGCGCTGGTGGCCGTGGTGGGCGCGGTGGTATTGACGCTTATCCTGTGGCAATGGCGCGCGCTGTTGTCCGTCACCATCAGTCCTGAATTGGCCCACGTCGACGTGATCCGCCTGCCCCGCATCAAGCTGTTATTGATGCTGGTCACGGCGCTGACCATCGGGCTGGCGATGAAATTTGTCGGCGCATTGATTATTACGTCGTTGCTGATTATCCCCGCCGCCGCCCGCCGCTGCGCGCGCAGCCCGGAGCAAATGGCGGTGTTTGCCACCCTGGCCGGGGCGCTGGCGGTCACCGGTGGGCTGGCGTTTTCAGCGCTCTACGATACGCCGGCCGGCCCGTCCGTGGTGCTGTGCGCCTCGGTGCTGTTTCTGTTCAGCCTGATGCTGAAAACGCGCTCATAACCCTCGTTCGCGCGCAGATCACCCCACCGCCGCGCGGGACAATCCTCGTTCGCGCGCAGGACACCCCGGCGCCGCTCGTGTCAACGGCGCGATAAATAGCAGGCCATGGCCGTGCCGTGCGGCATTATTCGGGAAAGCCGCCATGTCCCTCAAGCCCGAAATGGCGGTAAGCATGCACGGTGGCGATGCGCCCGCGCGGGGTGCGTTGTATGAACCCCTGCTGAATCAAAAACGGCTCGAGCACGTCTTCTATCGTCTCCCGATCCTCGCCAATCGCCGCCGCCAGATTGTCCAAGCCGACCGGCCCACCGACAAATTTATCGATAATGGCCAGCAGCAGCTTGCGGTCCATGAAATCGAACCCTTCGGTATCGACATTAAGCATATTCAGCGCGCTCACCGCCACGTCATCGGTGATGTGGCCCGCGGCCCGGACTTCAGCGAAGTCACGCACCCGACGCAGCAGCCGGTTGGCGATGCGCGGCGTACCGCGCGCCCGACGGGCGATTTCTTGCGCGCCGCCTTCGGTAATATTCAGAGCCAGGCAGGCGGCACTGCGGCTGACGATATGCTGCAAATCTTTCGTCTGGTAAAACTCCAGCCGCTGCACAATACCAAAACGATCGCGCAGCGGCGGCGTCAGCGAGCCGGCGCGGGTGGTGGCCCCCACCAGCGTAAACGGCGGTAGCTCGATTTTAATGGAGCGGGCGGCAGGCCCCTCGCCTATCATGATATCCAGCTGATAGTCCTCCATGGCTGGATACAGTACTTCTTCTACTACCGGCGACAGTCGGTGAATCTCATCGATGAACAACACGTCATGGGGTTCGAGGTTGGTCAGCATCGCCGCCAGATCGCCGGCTTTTTCCAGCACCGGCCCCGAGGTGGTGCGCAGATTGACCCCCATCTCATTGGCGACAATATTCGCCAGCGTGGTTTTACCCAGCCCCGGCGGCCCGGAGATCAACAGATGATCGATCGCGTCGCCGCGCATTTTCGCCGCCTGAATGAAGATCTCCATTTGCTCGCGCACGTGCGGCTGGCCGATATAGTCTTCCAGTTTTTTCGGGCGGATAGCGCGGTCGATAACCTCTTCCTGGGTCACCACGTCAGCACTCATCAGTCGATCGGCTTCTATCATCCTCTACCTCACAGCGCAGCGCGCAGCGCATCACGGATAAGCATTTCACAATCAGCGCAGGCGCTCGCCACTTTGCTCACCATTCGGCTTGCCTCCTGCGGTTTATAACCCAACGCCACCAGGGCGGCAACCGCTTCACTCTCGGGGCTGGCCGGCGGGGTCTGCACATCGATGGCGGCAGGCTTTTCACCCGCGCCCTGTGGCGCGAACAGATCGCCGGACAGGCCTTTAAACCTGTCCTTCATTTCCACCACCAACCGTTCCGCGGTCTTTTTACCGACGCCGGGCAATCTCACCAGCGCGTTGATTTCCTGGCGTTCCACGGCGCTGACAAACTGTTGCGCCGACATGCCGGACAACATCGCCAGCGCCAGCTTCGGCCCGACGCCGTTCACTTTAATCAGTTCGCGAAACAGCACCCGTTCCTGCTTATGAATAAAACCAAACAGCAACTGGGCGTCCTCACGCACCAAGAAATGGGTGAAGATGACCGCCTCCTGGCCGGTTTCCGGCAGGGCATAGAAACAGGTCATCGGCATAAAAACCTCATAACCTACTCCATGGGTTTCCAATAGCACCTGCGGTGGCTGCTTTTCCAGAATGATGCCTCTGAGACGTCCGATCACCTCGACCTTCCTTTACGCGTCAGGTTGTTGCTTATGATGGTTATGCTTATAACATAATAAAGGCTGGATGGATATCCAGCCTGAAGTTCAACACGCGGCCACCGACGCCTAACGTAGCCGGCCGCGTGCCAGATTCAGCCCGCCGCTGCCCATGCGCAAGGCTTCTGGCTGACGTGGCAGTGGGTAATGGCGATAGCCAACGCATCGGCGGCGTCCGCCTGCGGGTTAGCCGGCAGCGTCAATAGGGTACGCACCATATGCTGTACCTGACTTTTTTCCGCCGCACCACTGCCGACCACCGTTTGTTTAACCTGCCGCGCCGCATATTCAAACACCGGTAAATCCAGATTCATCGCCGCCACGATGGCGACGCCGCGCGCCTGACACAGCTTTAACGCCGAGTCGGCGTTTTTGGCCATAAAGACCTGCTCTATCGCCAGACAGTCGGGCTGAAACTGCGTGATGATTTCGGAGACGCCGGCATAAATCAGCTTCAGTCGTGTTGGCAAATCGTCCACTTTGGTTCGGATGCAACCGCTTCCCAGGTAGGTCAGTTTACGCCCTTCCTGTCGCACGATGCCATAGCCGGTAATGCGCGAACCGGGGTCAATGCCCAGAATCACCGTCATACCGCTGCCGCCCAGCGCGTGAGATAAGGCGGGGACGCGGTCATCACAGGGTCGCCGCCACCTCGTCGGAAATCTCGCCGTTGTGGTAGACTTCCTGCACGTCATCGGAGTCTTCCAGCATGTCGATAAGGCGCAGCAATTTCGGTGCAGTCTCCGCATCCAGATCGGCGCGGGTCGACGGCACCAGCGCCACTTCCGACGCTTCCGGCGTCAGCCCGGCCGCTTCCAGCGCGTCTTTTACCTCACCGAAAGCCTCAGGCGTAGTGTATACGTCAATGGCCCCATCATCATGGGTGATAACGTCATCGGCGCCGGCCTCGAGCGCCGCATCCATGATGGTATCTTCGCTCAGCCCCGGCGCAAAGGAAATGACCCCTCTTTTGGTGAACAAATACGACACAGAGCCGTTAGTACCCAGATTTCCGCCGGTTTTGGTGAACGCGTGACGCACTTCGGACACGGTACGGTTGCGGTTATCGCTCAGGCACTCCACCATGACCGCGGTACCGCCCGTGCCGTAGCCCTCGTAAATGATTGTTTCCATCTGCGAATCGTCATCACCGCCCACGCCGCGGGCGATAGCGCGGTTTAATGTGTCGCGCGTCATGTTATTGGCTAATGCTTTATCCACCGCCACGCGCAAACGGGGATTAGAACCGGCGTCGCCCCCGCCCAGACGGGCGGCGGTGACCAGTTCGCGGATGATCTTGGTAAAAATCTTCCCGCGCTTGGCGTCCTGTGCGGCTTTACGATGCTTAGTATTGGCCCACTTACTATGACCTGCCATATTTCTCTCCGAAAAAAGCCTTTTCAGGCCGGATGAATAACAAATTCTTCAATCGCCTGCCGGTTACTCCAGGATTTGGTCAACGCTGCGGCGTCCGCGGCGGCCATCCAGCGCCAGATCAAATGCTCGCTCAGCATTGGCGCCTGCTCACAGGGTAGCGTCAAACAGAACCAATATTCTGTATTGTGCGTCACTCCGGGGGCGTAACGGTGGCGAAAATGACTGAAAATTTCAAACTCAACACAGCGCTGGCAATCGGTGAGCGTCAGCCCGCCGGCGGTCACATCGAAACCGGTTTCTCCTCACGGACTTCCCGCCGCGCCGCTGCCGCTGGAAGTTCGCCGGCATCAATACCGCCGGTAACCGACTGCCAGAATGCCGGGTCGTCCAGGCGCTGTAACATCAATACCCGCCCGCTGTCGTCGGCAGAGATGACCACCAGCACCGAAACCGGGCGTTTATTGGGCATTATCAGCGACCGCTTTCCATCGCTCCCGCCCTTTGCCGACCACCGCAATCGACAGATCGGCAAGTGCATCGGCATTGCCGAAACTGGGCGCTTCGGTCATCAGATCCGCCGCTGCGGTGGTTTTCGGGAATGCGATAACATCGCGGATATTGTCGGTACCGGTCAGCAGCATCACCAGCCGGTCAAGGCCAAAGGCCAGACCCGCATGCGGTGGCGTGCCATATTTTAACGCATCGAGCAGAAAACCGAATTTCTCCTGCTGTTCCTGTTCGTTGATGCCCAAAATACCAAACACCGTTTGCTGCATGTCGCCGCGGTGGATACGCACCGAACCGCCGCCGACCTCATAACCGTTAATCACCATGTCGTAGGCGTTGGCCACGGCTGATGTCGGCGATGCGGCAAGCGTTTGGGCATCGATATCCTTCGGTGCGGTGAACGGATGATGCATGGCCGCCAGCCCGCCCTCGCCGTCTTCCTCGAACATCGGAAAGTCGACGACCCACAGCGGCGCCCAGCTGTCGGTTGCCGTGAGCTGTAAATCCAGCCCCAGTTTCAGACGCAGCGCCCCCAGCGCATCGGTTACGACGCTTTTACGGTCCGCGCCAAAGAAAATGATATCGCCATCGGCGGCGCCGGTGCGTGCCAGGATCGATTCAATCACCTGCGGCCCGAGGAATTTGGCCACCGGGCTTTGTATTCCCTCCACGCCAGCGGCGCGCTGGTTCACCTTCATCCACGCCAGCCCTTTGGCGCCGTAGATTTCAATATATTTACCATACTCGTCAATCTGTTTGCGGCTCAGTTGCGCACCACCGGGCACGCGCAAGGCCGCGACGCGGCCCTGGCTGTCGCTGGCAGGGGCCGAGAACACCTTGAACTCCACGTCCTTGACCAGATCCGCCACGTCCACCAGCTCCATCGGGTTGCGTAAATCCGGCTTGTCGGAGCCGAAACGGCGCATGGCGTCGGCATAGGTCATTTGCGGGAAGACGCCCAGGTCAACGCCGGTAATCTCACGCCACAAATCGCGAATCAGCCGCTCCATCACCTCCCGCACCTGGGTTGCGGTCATGAAAGAGGTTTCAACGTCTATCTGGGTGAACTCCGGCTGACGGTCGGCGCGCAGATCCTCATCGCGAAAACATTTCACAATCTGGTAGTAACGATCGAACCCCGACATCATCAGCAATTGTTTGAACAGCTGCGGCGACTGCGGCAAGGCGTAAAATTTGCCTTTATGCACCCGGCTGGGCACCAGATAATCGCGCGCGCCATCCGGCGTCGCCTTGGTCAGCATCGGTGTTTCGATATCGAGAAAACCTTCGGCGTCCATGAAGCGGCGGACGAAACTGGCGATGCGCGCCCGCGTTTTGAGGCGCTGCGCCATAACCGGGCGGCGCAAATCGAGGTAGCGGAATTTCAGCCGTTGCTCTTCGGTATTATTCTGGTTGCTGTCGAGGGACAGAGGCTCTGAGCGGTTAATGATGGTAAGCTCGGTGGCCATTACTTCAACAGCGCCGGTCGCCATATCACTGTTGACCTGGCTGTCCGGGCGGGCGCGCACAATACCCGTCAACTGCAGGCAGAATTCATTGCGCAGCTCGGCAGCGCGGGCAAAGGCATCCTGACGGTCGGGATCAAAAAATACCTGCACCAGGCCTTCCCGGTCACGCATGTCGATGAAAATCAGACCGCCCAGATCGCGACGGCGGTTAACCCAACCGCATAACGTCACTTCCTGGCCAACATGTGACAGGTTTAGCTGTCCACAATATACAGTACGCATTAGGATATCCTTAAAATTCAGCCCGTCAGCGGGTGCCGGAATGGGATAAAACGAGCTGTTATTCATTAATGGCTGCGCCCGGCGCGGGCGAGCCGGCGCCGGATTCTGTGCCCGGCATCACCGGCCGGCAGGTGCGCGCTGCACGGGCCGGCGTTTGAAAGGCGGTCATTATAAAGGAATTTCAGGCATAGCATAAGCCCGTCTGCGTTGCCGGTACGCCGGCCGGTGAAATTAGCCTTTCTTCTCATAAATATTAACAAAATTCACCGTGGCGACACTGTCACTCCCGCCCTGGAGTAACATACTCTTGGCTGACCGGCGCGGCCGACTTGCCGCTGCCGGGCATCATTCACTCATGGGAGACCCGCATGTTAACGCTCAATCCTTCACGTAGCGCCCTGGTACTTATCGATTTGCAAGAAGGGATTTTGCCCTTCGCCGGCGGACCGCACAGCGCTGAGGATGTCGTCAAACGCGCCGCCGACCTCGCGCAGGGTTTTCGTGACGCCAACGCGCCGGTGTTTCTGGTGCGCGTCGGTTGGTCGGCCGATTTCGCTGACGCGCTGAAGCAACCGGTGGATAGCGCCAGCGGCGGTACCCTGCCGGCGAACTGGTGGGACATTCCCGCCGATCTCAAGGCGCAGGACAGCGATATCCGCATCATTAAACGCCAGTGGGGCGCCTTTTATGGCACCGAGTTGGAAATGCAATTGCGCCGGCGCGGGATCGAAACGATTGTGCTGGGGGGGATTTCAACCAATATTGGCGTGGAATCCACCGCGCGTAATGCCTGGGAACTGGGCTTTGAACTGGTGCTGGTGGAAGATATCTGCAGCGCCCACGATAAGACCCAGCACGACGGCAGCTTCCAGCATATCTTCCCGCGCTTGGGCCGGGTGCGCCACAGCGCGCAAGTGCTCGCCGCCCTCGCCGGATAACTCCGGGCGGGCGGTCAATCCGCTTTGGGGCCGGCGAGACGGGTAACCGATACGGCGGACGGTCGCTCCGCTTTGGAGCCGGAACATCGGGTGACCCCTGCGGCTGGCGGTCGCTCCGCTTTGGAGCCGGCGCGTCGCCTACACGGCCGGCCCCGTTATTACGGAGATACTATGCTCTATATCGGCCTGCCCCAGTGGCAGCACAGCGGCTGGGGTAAATATGGCCTGCGTTCATTGGCGGATTACGCCCGCCATTTTAACTGCGTAGAGGGTAATACCACGCTGTATGCGCTGCCCGACGCCGGGCGGGTGCGCGAGTGGCGCGCCATGACGCCGGAAACCTTTCGGTTTTGCTTTAAGTTCCCCGCCACCATCAGCCATCATGGCGGCCTGCGCCATTTCCAAGCGCCGCTGGCGACGTTTTTCGCCACCCTGGCGCCGCTGGCGGATCGCATTGGTCAATACTGGCTACAGTTTCCGGCGGCATTCAGCCCGGCGGATCTGGGGAGCCTCTGGACCTTTCTTGATGCGCTGCCGACGGAGTTTCATTACGGCGTCGAGGTACGCCATCCGGCGTTTTTCGCCAAGCAGGACGAGGAACGTGCGCTGAATCAGGGCCTGCAACAGCGGGGCGTCAACCGCGTTATCCTCGACAGCCGTCCGGTCCATGCTGCCCTGCCCACCTCACCGGCATTACGCGCCGCCAAACAACAAAAACCCCGGCTGCCAGTACATGCGGTGCTGACCGCCGACCGGCCGCTGGTACGCTTTATCGGCGCCGACGATCCTGACGATAATGTCGCGCTATTCCAGCCGTGGCTGGCGCGTTTACCGGCGTGGGTTCAACGGGGTACACCATTTTTGTTTATTCATACGCCGGATGTTGCTGATGCGCCGCCGCTGGCGCAGCGGTTGTGGACAAAACTGGCAGCAGAAATCCCCGCCATTGGCCTGGCGCCGCACTGGCCACAGCAGGAAACGCTTTTTTGAGCGGGCAAAACCCTGTGAACCACCCGCTTTTTTCTGCGACACTGCCGTCGACTCAGGCTATTATTTTGCACGCGAAAAGTAGGGTATAAAAGGAGTACAGTTAGGATGGTTAGCGCGCTATATGTCGTGCTGGGCGCATTGCTGCTGATAAAATTATCGCTGGATGTGGTCAAGCTCAGGACCCAATACCGCGTGGCCACCGGTGACGGCGGTTTCTATGAATTACAGACCGCTATCCTGGTGCATGGCGACGCGGTGGAATACATTCCTATCGGCCTGATTACATTGGTGCTGCTGGAAATGAACGGTACGCCCAACTGGACCTTGCACATCTGCGGGCTGATGCTGATGTCCGGGCGACTGATGCATTATTATGGCCTGCGGACGCGGGAATATCGCTGGCGGCGCGCCGGCATGAGCGCGACCTATTGCTCGCTGGTATTGATGGTGCTGCTGAATCTCTGGTTCATGCCCTGGGATGTGGTGCTGAGCTGGCAATAACGCGACCAGCCGCTACCGCGCGTGACACATGCTTTATTGGCGCGTTCTGATAGAATAGGCGTTTTGTACAACGACGCTTATTTTGCCATGACCCATCGTGATGATTGCCATGACCCATCGTGATGACCTTTTTTCAGCGCCCATTGCCAGTCTGGGCGACTGGACTTTCGACGATCGCGTCGCCGAAGTCTTCCCTGATATGATCGAGCGTTCGGTGCCCGGCTATTCCAATATCATTTCAATGATTGGGATGTTGGCCAGCCGCTATGCCCGCCCGGGAACGCAGATTTATGATCTCGGCTGCGCCCTCGGCGCCGCTACGCTCGCGATGCGCCGCACTATCAGCCATGCCGATTGCCGCATTATTGCGGTGGATAACTCGCCGGCGATGATAGCCCGCTGCCGGCACCACATTGAAGCGTTTCGCGCCACGACGCCCACAACCATCATCGAAGGCGACATTCGCACCACTCCGATTGAAAACGCCTCGCTGGTGGTGCTGAACTTTACCTTACAGTTTCTCGAGCCGGCACAGCGGCAAAACTTGCTAAATCGCATCTTTGCCGGGCTAAACCCGGGCGGCGCATTAGTATTATCGGAAAAATTCAGTTTTCAGGATCAGCGCATCGGCGGGCTATTGTTTGATATGCATCATGATTTCAAACGGGCCAACGGCTATAGCGAGTTGGAAATCAGTCAGAAACGCAGCATGCTGGAAAATGTGATGCTCACCGACACGGTGGAAGTGCATAAACAGCGCCTGGCCGAGGCGGGCTTCGGTCATGCCGAAGTGTGGTTCCAATGCTTTAATTTCGGCTCATTGATTGCCATCAAACCGGAGAGCGGGCAGTGAGTCAATTTGCCGATTTTTATCAGCTTATCGCCAAGAATCCACTCAGCCATTGGCTTAATACGCTGACCGCGCAGCTTAACGAGTGGGAGCAAACCTCCCAGCACGGCAAATTCAGTCAATGGTTCAACGCCGTGGAGCGACTGCCAATGCTCACCCCCGCGCGCCTGGATATGTTGCACGGCGTGGCGGCGGACTGCGACCCGCCATTGTCAGCCGGCCAGCGGGCGGGGATCGAATCTCTGCTGCGTCAGCTGATGCCATGGCGCAAAGGCCCGTTTTCCTTGTATGGCGTCAATATTGATACCGAATGGCGCTCCGACTGGAAATGGGAACGTGTGCTACCGCATATTGCGCCGCTGGCCGGTCGGCTTATTATGGACGTCGGCTGCGGCAGCGGCTATCACCTGTGGCGCATGGTGGGAGCCGGCGCTCAGTTGGCGGTCGGCATTGATCCCATGCAACTGTTTTATTGCCAGTTCGCGGCGGTGCGTAAGCTGCTCGGCGGTGATTTACGGGCGCATCTGCTCCCATTTGGCATCGAGCAGTTACCGGAATTAGCCGCCTTTGACACCGTGTTTTCCATGGGGGTGTTGTATCATCGTCGCTCACCGCTCGAACATTTGCTGCAGTTGAAAAATCAATTGGTCAGCGGCGGTGAATTGGTGCTGGAAACGCTGGTCATTGAGGGCGACCGCCAACAGGTGTTGGTGCCCGGTGAACGCTACGCCCAGATGCGCAATGTCTACTTTATTCCTTCCGCCACCGCCCTGGTAGGCTGGCTGGAAAAGTGCGGTTTTGTCAACGTGCGTCAGGTGGATATGTCGGTCACCAGCACCGATGAACAGCGGCGTACCGCGTGGATGACCAGCGAATCTCTGGCGGATTTTCTCCATCCCGACGATCCGCGGCTGACCCTCGAGGGTCACCCCGCTCCGCTGCGCGCGGTCATTGTGGCGGAGAAACCCTGACGACTGAGTGCGCTTACAATTAACCTAGCGGAGCAACCTTGATACCTGGGCGCACGCACGATTAACGTGGCGTTAGCGTTGATGTCTTAGTGCGCCCTCCCCGGCGCTAGCCCTCGCGGCTGCGCTATCAATGTTACTGATGGCCTCGTCAGGGTATAGGCGCTTCACAATGACCGGGGATAAAAAAAAGCCCCAACAAGTGATTGGGGCTTGGTACTTGCAAGCATCACGTAGGTTTAAGCGTGTGCGCGGCAAAATTGCTTATCACGCCGGACGCGTCGCGACGGGCAACACGGTCAGCGCGTGTTTCATATTGGCTACCATTTCACTATCGACACGGTAGCGGCTGAATTCATCCGCTTCGCTGTCGGCGCTCATGCTAACGCCCGCTTTGCGATAGCGCATGCCGGAAGGGACAAATTGTCCGGCTGAACTATGCAGCTCCTGGATACCGCTCTGCACAAATTTGTGCAGGTTGGTTAATCGCACGCACGCCCCCGCCATAATAATTGGACCACGGCTTAGCTCGGTCAGTTCCCTTAATAAAGCTAAACCCGCTTCAGCGCTCTGCTGCTGACCGGAACTGAGAATACGCGCCACCCCTAAATCGGTTAGCTGACGCAGCGCCTGATAAGGATTAAGGCACATATCAAAAGCGCGATGAAAAGTGACTGCCATCGCGCCGGCAAGGTGCATGATGCGCCGCATACACGCCAGACTGACGTGTCCATCTGCATCGAGCAGGCCAATCACCAATCCGGGAAAGCCCATATCGCGAACCTGCGCGACGTCATTAAGCATCACCTCAAACTCGGCGTCGCTGTAGCCAAAAATCGCCGACGCGCAGACGAATGATGGGATGAACCGGCAACGCAACGCGGTCACGCACCGCCTGCAATGTTCCAAAGCTGGGCGTCAACCCCCCTTCTTTGGGAGCACAAAAGCTCAATCCGGTCCGCGCCCGCTTGCTCGGCCGCTATGGCGCACTCCGCGCTATAGCAGCAAACTTCCAGTTTTGGCATGGTATACTACTCCTTTCTTGACGGCCATGAATAACTGGCATAACACACTATGCCAGCAAACGGCGGCGTTTTTGTTTTTCAATTGTGCAGGGAAATGACTATGGCATTCAACTTCGATGAATGTATCGAACGGCGTCACAGCGATAGTTATAAATGGCAAAAGTATGCCGGGCAGGATGTCATTCCGCTCTGGGTGGCCGATACGGATTTTCGTTCGCCGCCCTGCATTATCGAGGCGTTGCGCGCCCGTGTCGATCATGGTGTGTTTGGATATGGGATGTCGCCGACAGCGCTCGGCGACATCTTTATTGAACGGATGCGCGAGCGCTACCAGTGGGACATCAAGGTGGAATGGCTGGTGTTTCTGCCGGGTCTGGTCAGCGGCCTACATCTGGCGGTCCGTGCGCTAACCGAGGCGGCGGAAGCGGTGGTTATTCCTAACCCTATATATCCACCGTTTCGCGCGGCCGCCCGTAGCGCAGGCCGTCAACAGCGTCTGGCGCCGATGCGTCTTGCTAACGGGCGCTGGTGCGTCGATTTCGCCGGCACCGATCCGGCACTCGCCGGCGACGAACGCCTGCTGATGCTCTGCAACCCCCACAATCCCGGCGGTACCGCCTATCGCCGGGAAGAGCTTATGCAGCATCTTGCCTTTACACAACAGCACGATCTGCTGGTGTGTTCCGATGAAATCCACTGTGATTTACTGCTGACCCCGGGGTTGCGCCATATCCCCTTCGCCTCCCTCTGAACGAGGAGGCGGCGCAGCGCAGCATTACCCTTATGTCGCCCTACAAAAGTTTCAACATCGCCGGCCTGGGAGCGTCGGTAGCGGTGATCCCCAACCCACGTTTACGCATGAAATTTGCCGCGCAGCGCGCAGGCATAGTGCGAGCGGTGGATGTGCTGGCGCTGTGCGCCGCCAACGCCGCCTGGCGCGGCGGTCAGGCGTGGCTTTCACAGCAGTTGGACTATTTGCGCGGCAACCGCGACCGGCTGGCGGAACGCCTGCAAGAAATGCCCGGCCTGACGCTGGCAGGCCCAGAGGCAACTTATCTGGCCTGGATTGACGCCAGCGGTCTGGACGTGGACAACCCTCACGCCTTCTTTGAACAGGCGGGGGGCGGTCTTTCCGCCGGGGCTGATTTCGGTGACGATCGCTTTGTCCGGCTCAGTTTCGGCTGTCCCAGAACGGTACTGGATACCGCCCTGGATCGCATGGCTCACGCCTGCAGACATCTCCGGCGGGTATAACGCTTAGCCGTCCCTAAGCCGTTAAGGACGCTCGGCGTTAACAATATCGCGCAGGGCGTAAGGGTGAAATTTCACGGTGACGCTCCCATCGCTGACCGCCAGTGTGGGGTTGGTTAACGTCTCCGCCTGAGCCTGCGGCTGGCTTTGCTTGATGCGCAGGCTCGGCGAGGCCAGCGCCTGATCCGACAGCAGCGCCAGCGCTCGCGCAAACAGGGTTTCCGCCTCTCCCGGTAACACTATTTCGACATGTTCCCACCCTTCATGGCGATAACGCCGCTCGCCGGGCCAGGGTAACTCGATGCAATGAATAGCCTGCACGCCTAAATTCAGCGGCGTCGCCAGTTCAAACAACGCAATGCGACGGCCGTTAATTTCCGCTTCATTTACAAGACGGCCGCATTGAGAAAAACCCTGATACCACCATTGTGCCGTGACGTCTTGATGACAGCGCACCGCAATATGATCGATAAGAAAAGCTTCTGGCAAAATACCCAATCTATTAGTTAATGCATATAGCTCCGATTCAAAACGCGGAAAATCGATTTTCAAATCCAATAATTGTGGAACTTCAGTCCAATTCATTTTTCTTTATCCTTAATTGTCTTTCCAACCCTCATACCGCATCCCCTTTGCCCGGCGTGCCGCGCCGTGAGCCGCTTCGCTCACCCGGCCGGCGGCGCAACACGGCGCAATAGAGTATTAAGATTAATCTGTTTATTTGCAAGAGGGCATTAAATGACAAATATTTATCGTAGTTCAGCGACTGCATAATGGATAGGCCATAATGGCTGACATTAAACTTACACAAAGCAGGTTTATGTCATATTTCAATGCGGTGACAAGCATAAAAGATAGGTATTTTCTGAAAGCGCGTTAGCTGGATTGTGCGCTTGCGTTATATCAGCTATTTTAGTCTCCTAAATAATCGAATGTATATAAAATGCTATTATTAACTTTATGCCTGTTGCTGGTTATTGTCGCTGTCTATTCCATTATCCAGCATTTACGCAGCAAAAATCGCAATCAGCTCGGCATATCCCGCAAAGAACGCCGGCGCTACCGATAACTTCTCATGCTTCCCGCAATGCGGCGGGCGGCCACTTCCCTTTTCTTACCCCGCCCGCTGAATCTGCCCTTCCGCTCTACTGACTCCCGCCGCCGATTATGGTATAAGCATGGTTTATTTTTCGGATCTGACCACCGTGGCCGCCCGGTTACGGTGGCGTAGTCAGGTTGCCCGGGAATGTCAGCGCTCTGCCTGCCTCCCGACCATGCAATAAAGGTATTCCGGTGAACATCCACACACTTCTCTCAGAAAAAATCCAGCAGGCGCTGGTGGCCGCAGGCGCGCCCGCCGACTGCGAAGCGCAGGTGCGTCAATCGGCGAAGGCTCAGTTCGGCGACTATCAAGCCAATGGCGTCATGGCAATTGCCAAACAGCTTGGTTTGCCACCACGCAAGCTGGCGGAAAATGTCGTCGGTTTGCTGAAGTTGGACGGTATCGCCCGAAAAGTCGACATCGCGGGTCCCGGTTTTATCAATATTTTTCTCGAGCCTAGCTGGTTGGCAAACCACCTTGCCGCGGCCCTCTCTTCTGCACGACTGGGCATTACCAGCGTTACGCCGCAAACCATCGTGGTGGATTATTCCGCGCCCAACGTCGCCAAAGAAATGCATGTCGGCCATGTGCGCTCCACCATCATTGGCGATGCCTCGGTGCGCACGCTGTCGTTTTTGGGCCATAACGTGATTCGGGCCAACCACGTTGGCGACTGGGGAACGCAATTTGGCATGCTGATTGCGTATCTGGAAATGGTACAGGATGGCGGCGAAGCGGAAATGCAACTTTTCAGTCTGGAAAGATTCTACCGCGCCGCCAAGCAGCACTATGACGAGGATCCGGCGTTTGCCGAGCGCGCCCGCGGCTATGTGGTGAAGCTGCAGGGTGGCGACGAATATTGCCGGCAGATGTGGCGCAAATTGGTGGATGTCACCATGGCGCAGAACCAGAAAACCTATGACCGACTTAATGTTACGCTAACGCGGTTGGACGTCATGGGTGAGAGTCTGTATAACGACATGCTGCCCGGCATTGTGGCGGATTTGAAAGCGAAAGGGCTGGCGGTGGAGAGTGAAGGCGCCACCGTGGTGTTTCTCGACGAATTCAAAAACAAAGAAGGCGAGCCCATGGGGGTGATCATTCAGAAAAAGGATGTCGCTTACCTGTATACCACCACCGATATCGCCTGCGCCAAATACCGCTATGAAACACTGAAGGCCGATCGGATTATTTACTATATCGACTCACGTCAGCATCAGCACCTGATGCAGGCCTGGACTATCGTGCGCAAGGCCTGCTACGTCCCTGAAACGGTACCGCTCGAGCACCACATGTTCGGTATGATGTTGGGCAAAGATGGCAAACCGTTTAAAACCCGCGCCGGCGGCACCATCAAGCTCACAGAGCTGCTGGACGAAGCGCTGGAACGCGCCCGCCGTCTGATTGCCGCCAAGAACCCCACCATGGACGCCCAGGAGTTGGAAAGGTTGGCGCAGGTGGTGGGTATCGGGGCGGTAAAATACGCCGATTTATCAAAAAGCCGTACTACTGATTACGTTTTCGACTGGGACAATATGCTGAGTTTTGAGGGCAACACCGCGCCTTATATGCAATATGCCTATACCCGTGTCGCTTCGGTATTCAAACGCAGCGGCCAGGATGAACAGCAGCTCACCGGCGACATCCGCCTGGAGGCGGAGCAGGAAGCTCAGTTGGCGGTTCGTCTGTTGCAGCTGGAAGAGGCCATTGTAACCGTGGCACGCGACGGCACGCCGCACGTGCTATGCGCCTATCTTTATGATCTGGCCGTGCTGTTCTCTGCTTTCTACGAGCACTGTCCGATCCTGAATGCCGAGAATGCGGCGCTGCGCCAAAGCCGCCTGCAATTGGCGCTGCTCACCGCGCGCACGCTTAAGCAAGGTTTGGATCTGCTGGGTATCGACACCGTGGAACGTATGTAGCTGACGCTTAATAGCGGGGACGTTAAGCCGCCTGTCGCCGCTGTCATTACCACGCCGGCCCGCCTGCTGCGGGCCGGTTTTTTTTAGCTGATGCCAGGGCTTATCGCATTCCAGTATCTGCCGGGGGTTGCGTGTTCAGGGCAGTCCCGGGCTCCATAGTGCAGCAGGTCAGAGTTCCGTGGTGCGGCAGACCCTGGTTCCATAGTGCGGCAGGCCAGGCTCCGCTTTTTGGCTATGCCTGGGTCAGTGTTTTGGCCGTGCCGGGATTTAGTGAGTCTGCACCGAGCGCGCGAAATGGCGTGGACGGAATCCCACCAGCCACAGCGTGGCAAAATAGACCATCCCGCCCACTGCAACCACCCCCATCAGCCGTAGCAACCGCCAGGGCATACTGCCCTGCGCCCAGTCGGGCATCACCATCAGCAGCCCGATTAACGCCGCCGCCATAATCATGACCGCCAGCAATAGCCGGCAGAAAAAGCCGAGCCATCCCGGCTGGGGCACAAACAGCTTTTGCCGGCGTAATTGCCAGTACAGCAGCGCAACGTTGAGGCAGGCGGACAGACCGATGGACAGCGACAGGCCGGCGTGCTTTAGCGGACCAATAAAAGCCAGGTTCATTAATTGCGTCATCAGAAGCGTGATCATCGCCACGCGTACCGGCGTTTTAATGTCCTGGCGGGAATAAAACCCGGGCGCAAGCACTTTAACCAAAATCAGACCCACCAGGCCCACAGAATAGGCTATCAGCGCCCGTTGGGTCATTGAGGCGTCAAAGGCGGAAAATTTACCGTATTGAAATAGCGCCACGGTCAACGGATGCGCCAAGATCCCCAGCGCCACGGCGCTGGGAAGTGCCAGCATAAAGCATAAGCGCAACCCCCAATCCAGCAAACGGGAGTATTCATCATGATTGCCGCGGGTGAAGCTACGCGACAGCGAGGGCAACAAAATGGTCCCCAGCGCCACGCCGAGCACGCCGGAGGGGAACTCCATCAGGCGATCGGCGTAGTACATCCACGACACCGAGCCGGAGACGAGAAAGGAGGCGAAAATGGTATTGATGATGAGGGAGATTTGGCTGACGGACACGCCGAGGATGGCCGGCCCCATTTGCCGCAGCACGCGCCAAACGCCGGCATCGCGAAACTGCAGCCTGGGCAGCACCAGCATGCCGATTTTTTTCAGGTGCGGCAGCTGATAACCCAGCTGCAGGATGCCGCCGGCGACCACGGCCCAGGCCAGCGCCATGACCGGCGGATGGAACAGCGGCGCCGCTAGCAAGGCGAAACCTATCATGCTGACGTTAAGTAAGGTCGGCGCAAACGCCGGCACCGAAAAGCGGTTCCAGGTATTAAGGACCGCCCCTACCAGCGAGGTGAGGGAAATAAGCAAAATATAGGGAAACGTGACGCGTAACAGCGCCGTGGTCAGGGCAAATTTCTCCGGCGTATCGGTGAACCCCGGCGCGGTGACCATAATCACCCAGGGCGCGGCCAGCATACCGGCCACGGTGACCAGCGCCAGCACCAGCGTGAGCAAGCCGGCGATATAGGCGACAAATACCCGCGTCGCCGCGTCGCCCTGCTGACTCTTATATTCCGCCAAAATAGGAACAAACGCCTGTGAAAAGGCCCCTTCGGCGAAGATACGCCGCAACAGATTGGGAATTTTAAAAGCGACAAAGAAGGCATCGCTTGCCATACCCGCGCCAAATACCCGCGCCACGATGGCGTCGCGGATAAACCCCAATACGCGGGAAAAAAGAGTCATGGAGCTGACCGCCGCCAGCGATTTCAATAAATTCATGGTGTAATTTTTCTGTAGCGCCCGGACGCCGTCGACCTGAAGTTAACGCGCCGCCCGGCACATCCTGAGCCTTATGGGTGCGCCTAGTCTACCTTGCCCGGAGAAAATCGCTACTGTCCGTTGTCGCCGTCGCCACCGCCATTGCGGCGGGTATGAGGCGGTCTCTTGCTCTGTGGCACTCTCTCACTGTGAGACGGCCCCTTTCTCTCAGACAGTCTCTTGCTCTAAGACGCTCTTTGAATTTGAGACACGCTCTTGCTCTGGGACGATCCCTTAGCTGAGACGGTCCCTTGGGCTGAGGCTGTCACTGTCGCTGAGGCGCAAATAGTCCTTCAGGCATTGCAGCCGCCCCTGCGATGCGGGCATCAAGCTTATGCAGCCCGACCAAGGCCGTCACGACGCAGCTCCCGCTTGCCGGCCGACAAAGGTACGGCCGCGCCATACCGGTTGCGGAAGGCGTGCGTACGTCAGCCTTCGCGTTGCGTCAGCAGTTGTTCAATCCAGCGCTGCGCGCTGATGCTTTCCTCACCGCTCAAACACGTCGCTGTCTGGTTCGCCGCACAGTCGATAAAGTGCTCTACCGCTCCGGTAAACCCGCGCTGGGTTAAAATCGTCTGCCAGTCTGGGACCGGCAACTCCCCTAGCGTGCCCGCGCGCTCCCATTGAAAATGGCGCATCTCTTCAACCCGATAAAGCGCACCACGGGTAATGGCGGTAACGGTTTACCGCTGGCTACCCGCCTGGCGGTGCATGGCGGTGGTGACCAGACAATCGCCGCAGCGAAAAGCGTGTTCAGCGTACAACAGCTGATCGGCCGCGTTGGTCTGCACCCGTCCGCCGGGCAGCGTCGGCGTGCCGCCGGCCAGCCACAACGCCGTGTCCACCACGTGCAAATAATCGTCCAACAAGGTAAAACGCGCGTCCTGCGGCCCGACACTGTCGCTGCGATGTTTGTCCATGCGCAGCGAAGCGCCGTGCTGCATATCCTGCTTCAGACGCAGGTAAAGAGGCGCAAAACGTCGGTTAAAGCCTACCATCAGTATTCGCTGATGCCGGGCGGCTAACGCCAACAGCTGTTCTGCCTGCTCAAGCGTCGCCGCCAGTGGCTTATCCACATACACATGCCGGCCACGCCGCAGCAGACTGCTCACGACCTCATAATGACTGTCGGTGCTGCTGTGGACAAACAGCGCATCACACTGCTGCACCAGTTCATCGACCCGAGCGTAATAAGGGATGCGATAACTGTCGCAAAGCGGCTGCGCCCGCTGCTGATTGGGTGAAAATGCGCCCACCAGATGCCAGCGCCCGGCGTTGCTCAACAGCGGCAAATACACTTTCTGCGCAATGCCGCCCAAGCCGATTATACCAATGCGTAATGTCATACCCCTCACCCCTCCTCTAAGGCATTAACGACCGGGCGTCCATCCGCTGTGGGTGAGCGCCATCAAGACATGATCGCGCCATTGGCCATCGATCAATAAATAATCTTTTGCGTAACCTTCACGGATAAAGCCGAGCCGGGCAAGTAAACTGCCGCTGCGATGACTGTGCGGCATATAGTTAGCCATTATTCGGTGCATATGCTGCTGCATATAACGCACCGCGGCCTGCAGCGCTTCAAACATCAGCCCCTGCCCTTGCCACATTTCCCCTAATGAATAGCCGAGAAAACACGCATGAAATGAGCCGCGCAACACATTACTGAAATTCGCCACGCCGCGGATTTCCGTTTCCAACGGGTCAAGGAGGACGAAATAATACGCGCTGCCCTGGCGATGCATTTCTTTAATCATCCCCAGACGGGCCTGCCAACCGGAAGGATAGCAATGACTCTCGTCGCGTATCGGCTCCCAGGGTTTGAGGTAATCCCGATTGCCCGCGTAGTACTCCGCCAGACGGTAATCGTCCCGTTCATTAGCCAGACGTACCACCAGCCGGTCGGTGACCAGTCGCACCTTTGGCGACGCTGCGCGATAGCCAAACATCTTTACTTCGCCCTCCCGTTTTACTGACGCTTACTGGCGCGAAGGTCGACGTTTGGGCATCAATCACCCTGCCTTCGATCTTCTTGAGCCTCATGCCGCGTTTTATGCTGACCGGGGCGCTGCGCCACTTATAAACAATAATATAACGGTGATAATAAAGTATATGCTTTGCTAATTCCGCGCTATTAAAAAATATCATCCCTAAGCACACTATCGCTAAACAAATATTCCGGTCAGAATAGGCTGTCCTCGTAGCCTTATATTGCAACTTAGGGTGGAGCATGTCGTCGGTCTCGCAAGCTCGGAGCTTGGGTAAATATTTTCTGTTAATGGATAATATGCTGGTGGTAATGGGCTTTTATGTCGTCTTTCCGCTCATTTCCATCCGTTTTGTGGATCAACTCGGCTGGGCCGCGCTGCTGGTGGGCATTGCGCTGGGCCTGCGACAATTTATCCAGCAGGGGCTGGGGATCTTTTGCGGCGCCTTCGCCGACAAACTCGGGGCAAAACCGATGATTATCGCCGGTATGCTGATGCGCGCCCTGGGGTTTGTGTTGATAGGCATCGCCGATGAACCCTGGCTGCTGTGGCTATCCTGCGCGCTGTCCGCGCTCGGGGGCACCTTATTCGATCCGCACCGAACGGCGCTGGTGATCAAATTGACGCGCCCGTGGGAGCGCGGCCGCTTCTATTCGCTGTTGATGATGCAGGATAGCGCCTGTGCCGTTATTGGTGCGCTGCTCGGCAGCTGGCTGTTGCGCTATGATTTCAAGCTGGTCTTCCTGGCCGGCGCGGTGCTGTTTGTGTTTGCCGCCATTTTCAATGCCTGGTTGCTGCCGGGCTATCGCATTTCCACCGTGCGGGCACCCATGCTGGAAGGGATGCGCCGGGTGCTGCGCGACCAGCGTTTTGTCACCTACGTACTGACCTTGACCGGTTATTACATGCTGTCGGTGCAGGTGATGTTAATGCTGCCGATTCGCGTCAATGAGGGCGCCGGACAGCCAGCGGCGGTGAAATGGATGTACGCTATCGAAGCGGCGCTGTCGCTGTCGTTGCTCTACCCCATTGCCCGCTGGAGCGAAAAGCGCTTCAGGCTGGAAACCCGGTTGATGGCGGGACTGACCATTATGCTGCTGAGCCTGTTTCCCATCGGTCTGATTGAGGATCTGCGCGCCCTGTTTATGCTCATCGGCCTGTTTTATATTGGCTCAGTCATTGCCGAGCCCGCGCGCGAAACGCTCGGCGCGTCGCTGGCAGACAACCGCGCCCGCGGCAGCTATATGGGATTTAGCCGGCTGGGCCTGGCACTCGGCGGCGCTATCGGCTATAGCGGCGGCGGCTGGCTGTATGATGTCGGCAACCGGCTGGAGATCCCGCAGCTTACCTGGTTCATGCTGGGGCTGATAGGCTTCATCACTTTACTGGGCTTGTATCGTCAATTCCAGCAGCGGCCCATCGAGCCCGCGATGCTTAACGGCCGGGGCGAAGGCTCCTGACGGCGCATCTGGCCTGAGCGGATGTTGGCCATCTGTGCCCGCGCTGCGGTTGATCCCACGCGAAATGTTACCCATACTTTATTTTTAAACTATCTTGTCGGCGCTACAAGCGCCGATACACTACGGGAGGATGCCGACATTATGAAATTATACATCTATGAGCACTGCCCTTTTTGCGTCAAAGCCCGCATGATTTTTGGCCTCAAAAATATTCCCATCGCGCTGGAAGTCTTGGCGAATGATGATGAGAGCACCCCCATTTCCATGGTAGGTCAAAAAATGGTGCCGATCCTGCAAAAAGAAGACGGTAGCTATTTGCCGGAAAGCATGGATATCGTGCATTACGTCGACCATCTTGACCGGCAGCCGCTGTTGACCGGTCCAACCCAGCCCGCCATCGGCAAATGGCTAAAAGACATCAGCGACACCGCCCAGCGTCTGTTGCTGCCGCGTTTTGTGCGCGCAAGCCTGGAAGAATTCGCCACCGAGCAGGCCCGCCAATATTTCATCAATAAAAAACAGGCCAGCACGGGGGATTTTGCGCAATTGCTGGATCACACGCCGGGTCTGGTCAAAAAAATCAGTCAGCAATTGCGCGAGTTGGATCCACTCATCAAACAGCCCAACGCCTGCAACGGCAAATTGTCTGAAGACGATATTCACTTGTTTCCCTGGCTGCGCTCGTTAACCATCGTCGCCGGTATCGACTGGCCCACCCGCGTCGCCGACTACCGCGATAATATGGCTAAACAAACTCAGGTCAACCTTCTTTCCAGCATGGCGCAATGACCTGCATCGGGTTCGCATATCAGCCTGTCGACACGAGGTATTAGCCTGCACCGGGTTGGCGAATTAGCCTGTCGGCAAGACGTACTAACCGGCAACGGATGGCGTGTTAATCTGTTGGTATGGCGTATCAGCCGGCGTAAAGCTAGCGCAATAACCTGCATCGGCAACGCCACACAGGAGCGTTGCCGATCCCTGACCTTACCGCAATTATGTTATGCTTGGCCAACCCTCGCGGTGAGGTCGTAACAACAATGGGAAAGGAATGAAACCAGGTAATCGCTTCGCGCTGGCGGTGGTGGTCTGCGGCCTGCTGCTGAGCGGCTGTAACAGGTTGACGCATTACAGTCTCAGCGAACAGAAAGTGAATGACTATCTGCAACAGCACAATGACTTTCACAAATCCATCGGTATTCCGGGCCTTATCTCGGCCGATATCGTGCTGCAGGATCTACACAGCCAAATTGGCAGGGAAGAGCCCGGCAAAGTGACCTTGGCCGGCAACGCCCGTTTCAACGTCGTTTCTCTGATTGGATCGCAGCAGGCCGATGTCGCGTTAACGTTGAAAGCACAGCCCTATTATGACGTCGAACAAGGGGCGATTTATCTCAAAGATATGCAGTTGGTTCACTATGACGTCAACCAGGAAAAACTCACCAGCACTCTGCGCACGCTGGGGCCTTATTTACAGCAATCGTTGAAAAGCTGGTTTGATAGCCAGCCGGCCTATCGTCTGGACGCCAGTCGCAACAAAAGCGAGGCGCTGGCGAAAGGGCTCGATGTCAAGCCCGGCGAGCTGGTGATTCCGTTCACCCGCTGATCCAGCGGCGGTAAGCCCGGCAGACATTACGGTTATCCTCATAGGCCAGGCTGGCCCGACGTGAGCAGCGTCAACGCGCGGTACCGGGTGCAATGCTGAGACAAACGTCGTCTGGCGTTCCTCTAAAACCGGCAGGAAATGGGGACGCCGGGCGCGCCGCTGCTCTAATTGACTCGTTAAGGCGTAAGCCAATTCAGATTATGGCGCCAGCGATTGCCTATCACCGCTTTTCACCGCGGCCCACTACCCTTGATGCTGTACGTCGGCGCCCAGTTCATCACGTAATTCAGGCAACGCTTCCCGGCAGAGGATCGCCAGCGCACGATAAAATCCAGTGTCGGCATGCGCTTCCACTTTGCTAAGAAACTGTTCGCCCCAGGTCAGAAGAAAACGGTCAAACAGCTCTCGTTGCGCTTCGGTTTCGTCCTGTTGCGCCTGATCTTCAAGCCAGGATCCCGCCAGCAACAATGCGCCAAAATGGTCGGTCGGCTTCTCGCCGCAAGGCATACCGCGAGCAAGCAGAAATTCGCGAATCTCGCTCTCATCAGCGTCAAGCCAGTCGGAGCGGTAGGGGGTAACTTTGGGAGCATCGCCGCAAAAAAGCGCCATAAAGTCCCGCTGCAGCACGTCGGGATAACACTCTTGCTGCATGGATATAAGTAACGCATCCTGTTTCAGCGGCCAGTGTTCGGCCAGCTTGTTCTGCGCGATAAACGTCAGCAACGGCCGCCAGCACCTCATCCTGCGGCTGACGGTAAAACAAGGTACCAAGTAGCCGGCACACCAGCGAAAAATCATTCATTTTAACACCTATAGCGGTTAACCGGCGCAGACAGTGTCATAGATTAAGCTAATGCGCAATGCCGGTGCCTCATCGGCGAAGCAAAAATGTTCCCGTGAAGCATACTGGGTTTCATAAGCCTAATGTCTTCACCAAAAGATAATCGCCAGGATCCCTGCCCCCGCCGGCATTAAGGAGGCTGCCGGACTGTAAGCGCGCGGCACCTTGAGATTCGACGTCGCGTGCCCACCATCAACCGCCGGGCGTACCCTTTTCCACGCGCCGAGCTGGACGAATAGATAAAAAAGGTTAAACAGTAACGTTAATCCAGTTTAACAAATAACTTCCGGTGACTATCGGGCGGAAAAATCCTAAATTACTCCAGTTTTTCTTAGCTATTTAACCCTCCTTTCACCGGTCGTTTTGCAGCACGCAAGGTCGTGAAAACGAGATATCTACTCGCGCGAAGGATATTTCACGCGGCGAAGCCCTTAGGATAAAACTCAAATATTTTATGTGAACTTGATGAAATGGACGCCTGCCAGCGGCTTGCAATCACACTACTTACACCCGACGGCGCATAATGAATATCACTAATGAAGTGAATGCCGGCAGCATAAAACACTGCATATTTTCTTACCCTGCCGATAAAATACGAACCATGAGATGAAATTTAACGTAATTTTCGTAAAAACAAAAGTAAGCGTTATCGTTACAAGGTTAATTTCATTATTAGGGTGAAAGCATTAAAAATCATTAAGTTGAATATTTTATATTTAATTTCACAAAATCAGCTAAAAACCCATTGCAAAATTATTTTTTTGAGCCAATTATCTTTGGATAAATATCATACAAAATCGTTTTGTCCATGGTATAAATCCATACCGTTCTGCCAATAGCGCCTCAAAGTAAAAAAGGATAATTTGACTATAAAATTAAGAATTATTACCCTAACAGCTTGCCAAGCCTTCTACTAACTTTGATTAGCATTCACAACCACTCATCTTCATAGGAGGATTCATGTTTCATTACGCTTAAAAGAATGAAAATCATGTCATCTAATTAATTGAGTTTTCATTTTCATGTATAGCTTATGAGAAAGCATTACGATAAGAAAAAAATATCTGAGGTACTTTTAAATGAAACTTACAGAAACTATTACCGTCGATAACCTTGATGTAAAAGTCGCCCCCGATCTACACACCCGGCTTCGTTGGAAAGAGTACCAAATATTGAGCCTATTGGTAAAAAACTCGCCTAAAGCCGTCACGCGTGGTGAGTTTGTTAATCAAATTTGGAAAGGAACCTATTGCTCTGATTCTACAATCAATCAAACAATAAAATCAATCCGTAAAAAAATAGGCGACAAAGAACACGAAATTATAAAAACTGTGCCGCGTGTTGGCTGTATAATCGAAGAGAAACATCGATTTGACATGCATTCCAGCCCACCTTATACCCTCCCCGTAAGCGGGGCGGATAGCCAAGCCGGCCGCCAACAGCCGCCTCATCGGACTGAACAGGCGTCAGCGGCGCAGCCGGTCCCCAGAGTGATCGATGAAACCTATATGGATCCCTCTGATCATGCAGAGCCGGTATGGGCGTTACCGGCTCATGCCAAAACACCTGCTGATCTATATCAAGATGCCTACACCGATAAAAGTTTACAGGGAATGGGCGTTTGGCGTTATCTGTTTTCGCTGACACAAAGACTCTATTATCAAAAACGTAAAATAGTCCTATTGAGTCGAACAATCTGTATATTGATGGCTACCGTTCTGACCTACTTGATGAACAAGCATATTCCGCTTACTGGCGTAGAAGATGAAAAAGCAGACTGGCAAGACCTTAGCACCCTATCCGCCACCTGCTCGGTGAATGATAATCCTCTCTTACTTCATTCCAACAGTTGCATTGGCGCGACCGGTGGCTTGGAAGACGCCTACTTTTATTGCAACCCCAGTTCGTCACGCTAATACTTTCAGCGCACATTCGCGAAAAACCCGCTTTGGCGGGTTTTTTATATTAAATCTGGCTGCTCATTGTTTCATCCTAATCTTAAATGAAATATGAAATAGCCACGGATGAAATTTATTTTACGTCAATTTCAGTTGTTCGCGCTGACGGCAAGATATAGTTATATTGCAATAGCGTGAAATATTCGTCATCGCAGCTTAACGGAAGCGTCGCAGCAGACAACCTTGCCCTGCGGTTTATTTTCACTCAATATGAAATGGTAACTATGACGGCGATTATTTTTAATACGTTCTGGATCATTCTTGAAAAATTGTGCTTTGCCGGGGGAGGTATCATCTCTGCCATGTTTGTCGCCCGTTATTTAGGGCCAGCTAATTTTGGCGCCTTTAGCTATTTATTGTCTATTGTTATCCTGATTATGCCTTTTGTTCAATTAGGGAACGATAACATCCTTTTTAATCGCATTGCCAAGAACAAATATTCCGGCATGCGGTTAATGACAGCATCGGTAAAGTTAAAATTTAAAATGTTTATGCTCTTTAGTGCCGCGTTAATGATATGGGCATCGCTGAATCTGAAACATAACGAGGTTGTCATTCTGGCCCTGCTATTGCTGAGTACGTTCTTCAGCATTCATGATATTTACAAACTCTTCTTCGACGCTACTCTGCGCTCAAAAATCAATTTAGTTATTAACAACTGTGCCCTTTTGCTTTTCATCATTATGAACCTGACGTTTGTTTACCTGAAAATGATCCTGGTGTGGTTTGCCGTCGCCTATGTTGTGGCCCGCAGTTTTGTGCCGTTCATGATCCGCAGGGTGCTGTTTAGTTATTCGCAAAAGACGTTGAATCGTCGAATCAAAGTGAATCTAACGTCACGTCATATTAAAAAATATCATCTATATCTTTTGCAGGTCGGCTTCCCATTGGCCATCTTCAGCTTATCCATTGTGATTTATACGCTTATTGATCAAATTATGCTGGCGAAATATTTAGGGAGTTATGCCGTCGTCTTGTACAGCGCGGCGCAATCTATTACCCAAGGCTGGGCGATTATTCCATCGGCGCTGGTGACATCCATGATGTCGACCATTGTCAGAGAAAAAAGCAGCCGTAAGGCCGATGAGCTGATCCATTTGCTGTATGTAATAGCCATCAGCATATTTATACCCGTCATCGCCGTAGTCAGCCTGCTGAGCGGGCCCATTATCGATCTGATTTACGGTAAAGCCTATCACGTCGCCGCCAGCATTTTGCTGATAGGTGCGGTGACCACCTGCTTCAGCGTCATGGGCACCGTGGCTTATCGAGTGATCATCATGAATGCCGGATTTCGTTTTGTTGCGGTCAATATGCCGCTTATCGCCGTACTCAACATCGTCCTCAACAGCTATCTCATCCCGCTATATGGAATAAAAGGAGCAGCATTCGCCACGTTACTTTCAGAATTTTCATCACTTTTCATACTCAACGCCTTCTTCAGAAAATGCCTCATTACCAGCCAAATATTATCCTCAGACAAGAGTATACCTTTGTTAATTTCTGAGGTTAAACATTATGCTAAATCCAATCGCTAAAACAGACACAAAGTTTCTGCCGGACCTGATCTATCATCAGCTAAAATATTCACAGGTTTTCAAAAAATGGCCGAACTTGATTCACCCAACCACCTTTAGCGAAAAGATTACGCTTAGGAACCTATGGCCGAAATCTATTTATACCGACTTGGCGGACAAATACAAAGTCAGAAAACATATTGCTGCCACCATCGGTGAAGAGTACCTGATTAACTTATTCTGTCGCTGCGATGAGTTGACGGAAGACATTTTCGCCTCACTGCCGGCGTCTTTTGTCATCAAGGACAACCACGGCTCAGGTTTTAATCAAGTGGTTTATGATAAATCGTCGTTAACCTTCACGGAATTGAGCGCAACTACTCGATTTTGGACTAAAAGTAGCTTTTATAAAATGTCGCGCGAGAAACATTATAAAAATATTAAACCCTGTCTGCTGGTTGAAGAATTGCTGTTGGTGGACGGGCATGTCCCCAACGATATCAAGTTTCACTGTTTTAACCGCCAGGGCGAGATGAATATCTTTATTCAGGTCGATTACGACCGTTTCGGCGCGCACCGCCGGGACGTTTTCGATGAAAACTGGCAGCGCACCGATATTCGTATGGGGTTACAAAACAGCCCGGTGCCGATGGGAAAACCGAAACATCTGGCGCTGATGACCTCGCTGGCCAAACGGATCGCCAAAGATTTTTCTTACCTGCGTATCGACTTTTATGAGGCCAACGACAAAATCTACTTTGGCGAATTGACCTTTACCCCCGGCGGCGGATTATGCCGAATCTACCCGGAGGAAATACAGCATAAGTGGGGCAGCTTCTTCATTGATTAACGGGATTGCCAAGCGTATTTTAGCATTCACCTGTGCCGGCCGCTTATCCTGGGCATGGCCATCCTGGAACCGCTTAGCCCGCTGACGGTAATATTAGCGGGCATGCGGTTTGTGGCTAACACGTCTGCGGTCCTCAATCCGCCGTTTCGCCGCCCTTCCCCGCGCCAGCGAGGATCATTTTCTCCATCGGCTCCGGTTATTTCGCCACAACGCCGGTAGGCCGTAACGCATATTATTTTGCCCAGCCTTAGCCGCGCTGTAATGGCCGGCAATGCCTCACCCGATAAACGCTCACGCCTTGAGCAATCAGTATTTGTTGCCAAAATTATGCTTGACCGTCAAGGGGCGAATCCATATAGTAGCGCCCCGTTGACCTCATGGTTAACACGTGGTGAGGTGTCCGAGTGGCTGAAGGAGCACGCCTGGAAAGTGCGTATACGCGAAAGTGTATCGAGGGTTCGAATCCCTCCCTCACCGCCAGAATTTAATAAGAAAGCCCAGGTGATCACCCGGGTTTTTTATCGTCGAAAAGACGTTAGCCGTACGCACTCAACGTGCGCTGACATAGCGCCGATCGCACGCAGTCCTGCTGGCTGAAACGAATAATCGATATCATATCGTCATCCTCCTGGAACCGTTCCAGCGCATCCGCCAGCCCCGATTTGACCCCGCGCGGCAGATCGCATTGCGTCACGTCGCCATTAACAATGACCGTGACATTCTCCCCCAACCGCGTCAGGAACATCTTCATTTGATTGACCGTCACATTCTGCGCTTCGTCAAGAATAACGACCGCATTTTCAAACGTCAGGCCGCGCATATAGGCAAAAGGGGCGATTTCCACTTTGCCGATTTCCGGACGCAGACAGTATTGCATAAACGACGACCCTAGCCGACGAAGCAGAATGTCATGGACCGGACGGAAGTACGGGGCAAACTTCTCAGCGATATCGCCGGGCAGAAAACCCAGAGCCTCATCCGCCTGCAACACGGGACGGTTCACTATTATCCGCTCAACCTCTTTATGAATTAACGCTTCAGCCGCCTTGGCGGCGCTCAGGAAAGTTTTACCGCAACCGGCTTCACCGGTAGCGAAGATCAACTGTCTGGTTTCAATGGCCGTCAGGTACTGCTCCTGAACCTCGTTACGCGCTTCTATAGCCGATGTATCGCGACTGTCGCGCGCCATGCCGATTGATTCAATCCCGCTCATATGAACAAGAGAAGTGACCGAGTCCTCTTCACGCATTTTGTGATTGCGTGACTCGCGACGAATGACGCGTTTTGCTTCACGACGAGCTTTGATCACTGCTTTTTGTCTTCCCATAGTGGCACCTTACAGTTTGTTCACTCTCCACATGGACCAGGCCATGTGATTACGCTTCACATACAGATGAGGTTGTGGCTTCCTTCAAGCCATAGAGAGCCATCGAAGAAGGTGATGGGCCTGCGGCAACGTCAGATAATGCACGGCGCTGTGGGTCTTTCACCGGGGGGAACATGGAACAGAAAAGGTATCTTTTAGCGATGACGCAAAGAAAATCAGAGGGAAAAGAGGTCTCGAAGCGGCATCCGCCGATGCTTCGGGGGGTGATTGATAAGGAATGATGGTCAGTATTCAGCCAGTAGCAGGACACTGTCATTAGCGATCCCCATGGTAACCGTGACAACGACACGGTAGAGACGCCGCTTAATGCCTTCAGTATAATGACATTGCTACAGATTGCCGTCACATTGCAACTTTTTTTCAATTAAGTAGCCGTTAACCGTGTGTCAAGCTGCGGGTGAGCCCGATTGACCCGACCGCCGCACCGATTACATAAACTTATACATTGACTCACGGTAGGGGTTCCTGTGCAGGCTGCGCTGTGATCGCTGACACAAACGGCTATTAACGATCAATTAAACCTCTCTTTACAGGGTTGCACTAAGTTGCAACATTAGCGATAGTAAGGCCTCTTTTACAGGCGGAACGGGAACAGCATGGGTACAACCACAATGGGCGTCAAATTGGACGATGCCGCGCGTGAACGCATCAAGCAGGCGGCACGCCTCACTGGCTGATAAAGCAAGCGATATTCCATTACCTGGACGCACTGGAGCAAGGTGCAACCCCCGGTCTGCCGCTGCCGGCGGCGGAAGCAGAGGACGCGCAAAAGGTGACTGAAGAGCCGCGTCAACCGTTTATTGACTTGGCGGAACAGATCTTACCGCAGTCGATTACGCGGGATGCCGTCACTGCCGCCTGGCGCCGCCCGGAAACCGAAGCGGTACCCTGGCTACTGGAGCAAGCCCGTCATCCGGCGCCGATGGCGGAAGCCATTCAGAATCTGGCCGGTAAACTGGCTAATCAGCTGCGCCACCAAAAGCGCAGCGGTGGCCGCGCGGGTATGGTCCAGGATCTGTTACAGGAGTTTTACCCTTTCTTCCCAGGAAGGCGTCGCGCTGATGTGCCTGTCCGAAGCGCTGCTGCGGATCCCGGATAAAGCCACGCTGGATGCCCTGATTCGGGACAAGATTAGTAACGGCAACTGGCAAACGCACCTGGGCCGCAGTCAATCGCTGTTCGTCAATGCTGCCACTTGGGGACTTTTGTTCACCGGCAAGCTGGTCGCGACCCACAACGAAGCCAGCCTGTCCCGCTCCCTTAACCGCATTATCGGCAAAAGCGGCGAGCCCTTGATCCGCAAGGGTGTGGATATGGCCATGCGGTTGATGGGCGAGCAATTCGTCACCGGCGAACACGTCGGCGAGGCGCTGGCCAATGCGCATCGTCTGGAACAGCAGGGGTTCCGTTACTCCTATGACATGCTGGGCGAAGCCGCGTTAACGGAAGAGGATGCCCAGGCCTACCTGCTTTCTTACCAGCAGGCGATACATGCTATCGGCAAAGCTTCCAGCGGCCGCGGTATCTATGAAGGGCCCTGGATTTCCATCAAGCTTTCCGCGCTGCACCCGCGCTATTGCCGGGCGCAATATGAGCGCGTGATGGCGGAGCTTTATCCGCGGCTGTTGCGGCTTACTCTGCTGGCACGTCAATACGATATCGGCCTTAATATCGACGCCGAAGAAGCCGACCGGCTGGAAATTTCCCTCGATTTGCTGGCCAGACTTTGTTTCGAGCCGACGCTTGCGGGCTGGAACAGCATCGGCTTTGTCATCCAGGCCTATCAAAAGCGCTGCCCGCAGGTGATTGACGAGCTAATTGATCTCGCCAAGCGCCGCCTGATGATCCGGTTGGTGAAAGGCGCCTATTGGGATAGCGAAATCAAACGCGCGCAAATCGAAGGGCTGGAGGATTACCCGGTCTTCACGCGCAAGGTCTATACCGATCTCTCTTATCTTGCCTGCGCGCGCAAGCTACTCAGCGTGCCACATTATATTTATCCGCAATTTGCCACCCATAATGCCCATACCTTGGCGGCGATTTATCATTTCGCCGGCCAAAACTATTATCCGGGCCAATATGAGTTCCAGTGCCTGCACGGCATGGGCGAGCCGCTTTATGAGCAAGTGGTAGGTAAGGCAAGTTAAACCGGCCCTGCCGCATCTATGCCCCCGTTGGCAGCCACGAAACGCTACTGGCCTATCTGGTGCGACGATTATTGGAAAACGGCGCCAATACTTCGTTCGTCAACCGCATCGCCGATACCGCCGTGCCGCTGGAGCAGTTAATAGCCGATCCGGTGCAAGAAGTGACCCAGCTCGCGGCGCACGAAGGCCGCGCAGGCCTGCCCCATCCGAAAATACCCCTGCCGCGCGATCTGTATGGTCCGCAACGGCGCAATTCCGCCTGGCTGGACCTGGCTAACGAGCATCGCCTGGCGTCCCTGTCGGCCGCGTTGCTTAATGGTGAACATCAGACCTGGCAGGCAGCGCCGATGGTCGTCACCGAGGTGGGTAACGGACCGGTGCAGAAGGTGCATAACCCGGCGGATCATCGCGATGTGGTGGGTGAATGCCGGTATGCCTCCCCCGATGAGGTGGCGCACGCGCTGGTCGCCGTCGTACATCAGGGGGCGCTCTGGTCCGCCACCCCGCCCGCCAACCGCGCAGCGGTGTTAAAGGAAGCCGCCAACCGGCTGGAAGCGGACATGCAGCCGCTCATCGGCCTGCTGGTACGTGAGGCGGGCAAGAGTTTCAGCAATGCCGTGGCCGAAGTGCGCGAGGCGGTGGATTTTCTGCGTTACTACGCCTGCCAGATAGCGCGTGATTTCGATAACGACAGTTATCGCCCTCTTGGGCCAGTGGTTTGCATCAGTCCATGGAATTTCCCGCTGGCGATTTTTTTGGGCCAAATCGCCGCCGCGCTGGCGGCGGGCAACACGGTATTAGCCAAACCCGCGGAGCAAACGCCGCTTATCGCCGCCAGGGCGGTAGCGCTAATGCTCGAGGCCGGCGTGCCACTGGGGGTGTTGCAACTTTTGCCGGGCAAGGGGGGGAGACCGTGGGTGCGGCGCTGGTAGCTGACTCGCGCGTGCGGGGGGTCATGTTCACCGGCTCGACGGCAGTGGCCAGGCTGCTGCAAACCACCCTCGCCTCGCGGCTGGATCCTCAAGGCCGCCCGATACCGTTTATCGCCGAAACCGGGGGACTGAATGCGATGCTGGTGGACTCTTCGGCGCTGACGGAACAGGTGGTCACCGATGTGGTAGCCTCGGCCTTCGACAGCGCTGTTCGGCGCTACGCCTGCTGTGTATCCAGGAGGACGTCGCCGCGCGCACGCTGCGTATGCTGCGCGGTGCTATGGCGGAATACACCCTCGGCAACCCGGAACGCCTTGCCACCGATATCGGCCCGGTTATCGATGCTGGTGCAAAAGCGGCCATCGACAGCCACATCACCGCGATGCGCGAGCGGGGTTATACCGTCTGGCAAACGCCCGCGCCTGATGCCGCCTGCGATGCCCAGGGCACCTTTGTTCCCTTGACCCTGATTGAGCTCGACAGTATAGAGGCCCTTACTCAGGAGGTTTTCGGGCCGGGGTTGCATGTAGTGCGTTATCAGCGCCGCGCGCTGGACAGCATTATCGACTAGATCAACGCCAGCGGTTATGGCCTGACCCTCGGATTGCATACCCGCATTGATGAAACTATTCAACGTGTCACCGAGCGGGCGCATGTCGGCAATTGCTACATTAACCGCAATATCGTCGGCGCCGTTGTTGGCGTCCAGCCCTTCGGTGGCGAAGGGTTATCGGGAACGGGTCCCAAAGCCGGCGGTCCGCTGTATCTGTATCGTTTACTGTCCCAGCGCCGCGATGATGCGTTATTGCCCTCGCTGCAGGCGTTGGACGCGGTGCATGCGGCGGATTTCAGCCGGCGGGACACTTTGCAGCAGGCACACCCTGCCCTGGTCGCCTGGATGGAAGCCCATCAGCCGACGCTTGCCGCTCAATGTCGCCACTTGGGTGAGATTTCCCAGGCCGGCAGCACACGCCTGTTAATCGGTCCCACCGGTGAACAAAACAGTTACCGGCTACTGCCGCGCGAACACATCTTGTGTCTGGCAGACCAGGACACGGACCTGCTGATACAACTGGCTGCCACCACCAGCATTGGCGCCCGGGCGCTATGGATGGAGTCGCCGCAAAACCGCCGGTTGTTCGCTGTGCTGCCCGATCCGGTCAGTCAACGCATCACCCTGCTGGCTGATTGGACGCAGGCGGAGGTAATGCTGGATGCGGTATTGTTCCACGGTGACTCCGATCAATTGCGCAACTTGGCACAAACGCTTGCAGCGCGGCACGGCCCGTTGATTGCATTAAAGGGTTATGCACGGGGCGGACGGCCAGATAGCGCTGGAGCGGCTGTTAATCGAACGTGCTATCAGCGTCAATACCGCAGCCGGGGGCAATGCCACCCTGATGACTATCGGCTAAGCACGCGTCTTGCGTCTGTGCGCCGACTGTGTCGGTTAGCGCTGTCATTTCCCCCGCCCCCCAGTGCCCTCTGGCACCTGCCATACGCCCTGCAGACTTTGCAGGGCGTATTGGCACTACTGGCAGCAGATATGCTGGCCACCCCGCTCCCAGGCGCTTATCAGTAGGCTCTCACAAACCAGATGCAACTTGCGCGGCTGACCTGCGCAGGCGCGCGCCAGCCGCCACTTCAGCCGCTCCACCATCAGCAGCCCAAAAGCCGCCAGGCAACGCGAGATGAATTCATAGCCGCTCTCAAGCGTGAGAGGGGCGAGCTTGACGGGCAGCAGATGACGGCTGAAACCTTCTTCCGCGCCCACTATCTCCCCAGGATGTTCACCCCGGGCAACCAAAATCATTTTCACCCGGCATGCCCGGTCCGCCAATTGCTTAAACAGGGTAACAAAGCCCTGTCGCTGTTCGCCACTCACCATCCTATCGACGTCATCGATAATCAGCCAGACGGGGGATCGCTGACGCTCTCCCCAGGCATCCAGCGCCGTTACGACTGCCGCATTATCGTTGATGGCCGTTACGGCCGGCTGCTCTACGGTCTTCTTTTCAAATTTTATGCCGCTGCCCGCCAGCGAAAAGTGGGCGCCGAACAGCGATTCATAGCGCCGGTGATGACCGCTGTCGCCGAGCGTTACCGCATGTTTCATGACGGAAAGCAGCGTTGAACCGGGTTCACAACTGATCTTGACCGGCGGGCAACGTAGCGCATGACACGTCGCCAGCGTATGGGCCACAGAGGTTTTGCCGATGCCCGCCGCGCCATAGACCAGCGCATGACGTCCGGGGGCGCAGAGCGCCTGTTCAAGCAAATGCAATTCTCGCTGTCGGCCGCAGAGCCCGTTCGAGTGGTCTACCTGCGTGGAAGGATGCACCACCTGATACAGCGCGGTAAAAAATTCCTCTCTCGTCAGCGTGTTTAGCATGCCCGCCCCCCAAGGACCCTAAAAAACATGAATCACCGATTTCGCCAATTTAATACAGTTTAATCTGTATTAAAACCCCGCTTAACGGGGTTGTAAAATACAGTTTTGACGGTATCATATCCTGAGGAGTAGAATAATGACATTAGCTGAACGAGTCAAAAAACGCCGGCGCCGTCTGGGTCTTACGCAAGTGAAGGCCGCTGCCCTCGCCGGCATCCGCCAGCAATCCTGGGTGAGTATTGAGGAGGGCAAAACCAGCAAACCGCGTAATATCGTCGGTATCGCCAGCGCCCTGCAGTGTAGTCCCGACTGGTTAATGAATGGTGGCCCCACCCTGCTGAGCCACGCGGAAGTGGGTAGCCGTAAAATCCCGCTTATTAATGTCGTGCAGGCGGGCGCATTCGCCGAGAAAGCGCCCATTAACGGCGATGACGATGATTTCGAGTATTTACTGACCGACATGAATTGGTCGCGCGAGGCGTTTGCCCTTAAAATCGAGGGCGATTCCATGGCACCGTCTTTTCATACCGGCGATGTGGTGATAATCGACCCTGATATTGAGCCACAGCCGGGGGAATTCGTGGTGGCGAAAAACGGCGATCACGAAGCCACGTTCAAGAAATACCGACCGGTGTCGTTTGATGACCGAGGCGAGCAGGTGTTTGAACTGGTGCCGCTTAACACTGATTACCCCGTTATGCGATCGGACAACATCCCCATCCGGGTCATCGGTACCATGGTTGAGCATCGCATCTACCGCCGCAAGCGGTAATGGCGCAACGGGTTAGGAGGCCGTCTTGCCGAGCGATTTGTCCCCTGTCCCTGCAAACGCGCCTATTTGGTCTATATTTAAAGGGTTTCCACTTGCAAAGTACGAGAACTATGTACGATAAAGCCAAAGATAAAGTTGAAGAATTCGCGGGGAAAGGCCAGGAAGCGTTTGGCAAAGCAACGGACGATGATTCTCTCACCTTTGAAGGGAAAATCCGGCAAAAAGCCGCACAAGCCTCCTACACTTTTAACGACTATGTGGACAGCGTTAAAGATAAAACCAGCAAAGATCCGGTCCCGGCATTACTCATCGCCGGCGGCATTGGTTTCTTGCTTGCCAAAATTCTCGGCTCCCGCCGCTAAATTTATCTCCCGGTGAGCATAACCGGCACGCCTGCGCGCTGCCGGTTTTTTTTAAATCACCCTCAGTGACAACGTCACCTTTTCTCGACTTCAACCTTTGACCAGACGCTCTTTTCAACCAGCGTTTTGGCCGTCGCTTGCCCTAGGCGACTAGCCACGAAATCATTTCCTTTCCAGACAGGGCTGACGGCGATAACGCCGAGGCCGATAGCACAGCGGTGTTGCAGCGATTACTTAGGGGTCAATGGTGCCGTGGCGTGACAACGATAACGCAGGAACGATAGCGCCGTGGCGTGGCAGTGAACACCTAGGATCGAAAGCGCCGTGATGTAGCAGCGATAACACCAGGGTCGATAGCGCAGTGACCGCCCCAGTGGCCCCTCCCCCCGAGAAGCCTCATCCTGACCTAAACCAGGATGAGGTTGATGATTATCGCGTGGCGTTGGAGATGGTCTTGCCGGCAACCTCAGCTTTAGAAGGGATTTTTTAAATCGGTCAGGAATGACTGACGCCAATGCAAGATATCGTTTTTCTTGATGACCGCGATCATTTCCTGGTAACGCACTTTACGCTCGCTGAGCGGCATACTGAGCGCCTTATCCAGCGCAGCGGCAACCCCGTCGCGATCGTAAGGATTGACCAGCAGCGCCGAGGTCAGTTCATTGGCCGCGCCGGCAAAACGCGATAAGATCAGCACGCCGGGATCATTGGGGTTTTGAGAAGCGACATACTCCTTGGCGACCAAATTCATACCGTCGCGCAGCGGCGTCACCAGCCCCACCTCACAATGGCGGAAGATTTTCATCAGCAGACTGCGTTCATGATGTTGATTGAGGTAAAACAGCGGCGTCCATTCCAAGGTAGAAAAGTGGCCATTAATACGTCCGGCTTCGGTCTCCAGCTCGTGGCGGATATCCTGATACGCCTGCACATCGCCGCGCGACGTCGGTGCAATCTGGAAATAACGGATTTTACCCCGGTGCTGTGGGTAGTTCTCCAGTAGCGTCTCGTAGGCCTGAAAGCGCTCCGTTAACCCCTTGGAATAATCAAGCCTGTCAACGCTGATAATCAGCTGACCGTTCATCTTATCGCGCAAATGGGCCAGTTTGGGGGGTAACGGGCCTTCCGCCAGTTCGCGGATACTTTCCGGCTCGACGCCGATGGGGTAGACCCGCGCCGTTACCGGCTTGTTGTAGGCCTTAATACGATCATCATCCAGATCTTCGACTGTTGTGACCAACGCCAGGTTTTCAATGAACGCCTGACGATCGCTTTCCGCCTGAAAGCCCAATAGATCATATTCGCACAGCTTTTCTAACAGCTCTTTACGCGGGGGCAACGCATTGAAGATCTCGGAGGTGGGAAAGGGAATATGCAGGAAGAAACCGATACGGTTTTTCATGCCCAATTTGCGGCAATCGGCGGCAAAGGGCAATAAATGATAATAATGTATCCAGAGAATATCATCGTCATTTACCAGCGGCTTGAGACGCTCCGCCAGCATTTCATTGACCCGGCAATAGCCATCATAATCTTCACGCTGATATTGCACTAAATCCAGGCGGTAATGAAAAGCGGGCCAGATAACGGTGTTAGAAAAATTGAGATAATATTGATCATACTCGCTTTGCTTCAAACTAAATGCGGCAAAGGTAATGTTATCTTGCTGGTTTTTTTCAAGTGGCTCATCTTCTTAGCTTATTTTGCCATTCCAGACAAACCATAACCCGCCCTGATCTTTAAGAGAATCCATAATGCCGACGGCCAAACCACCGGCGCTTTCCTTCTTACCTTCAATAGCCGCTATTCGATTTGATACTACCACTAGGCGACTCATAAACCCTCCCCAACCGAGTTTTTGGTTTTAATAAATTGATTTTTTGTTGTTTTGCCAATGTCAGGAGCCATTGGTGTACCTGGTTCACATCGTCCAGATGATAACGGGCAACCGTACTACCGGGTCCGACTTTAATTGTAATTCCCTGTAACGCATTAACTTGCTCAAAGCCGGCTTCATCGGTGAGATCGTCACCAATGAACAACGGCGTGCGTCCGGCAAAGGGCGTTTCCAGCATAAATGCCGCTATCGCCGCGCCTTTATCCACGCCGACGGGCTTAAGCTCCACCACACATTTACCGGTCTGTAACACCAGTTCGGGATATCGTTTTACTACATCCTGCGCCAGCGCCAGTAATCTCTCCTGGTGTTGTTGCCCCTGGCGATAGTGCAGCGCGAACGCCAACCCTTTCTCTTCGAGGTGGCATCCGTCAAACGCGGCGACAGCCTGTTTAAGCTCCTGCGCTAATGCGGTTGCGAGTGGCGCTGGCAATGTCACGCGATGTAAATCGCCGCGGGCGTCGCGCCGCACCATGAACCCCAGCAGCAGGCCCGTGCAGCGGCGCGCTCAGGGTATCCAGCTCCGCGACCGGCCTGCCTGACAACAGCGCCAGGGCACCGTCAGCAGCGGTGGAAAGTTCACATAACGCCTGTTTGATATCTGCAGGTATAGTGACCCATTCAGGCCGTGTTTCAATGCCGGCGAGCGTTCCATCCACGTCAAAAAACCAGGCGGTATCCGCTAACATTATCGGGGGTATTGAATCACTTGGTGTCATACCTTTTTATCCTCATTATGTCCCGCTCACGCGCGCTCTTGGTGGCGCATCGTCCAAAATTTCATTGCTATGCCTACGTCGGGCTGCCCTGACATACCATCGTGAAAGCGGATTTCTTAGGAGTGCAAGAATATGAAGTGGATCCTGGTTTTGGTCATGCTCCTTAAGATGTGCTTTGCCGGCACCCGGCTTTCATTGTTCCGGTACCTTCGACACGCGAAACAATAGGTCGTCTGTCGCTTGGTTCTGGAACCGCCTGAGTCAGGGCTGCGGCGGTGATAGCATAATGAGTATAGTCAGGAAAACCCACTCTGTCATAACCGCGCCAGGGACCTTATCCAGCGTACACCCGTTTATTCTTAACATAAAAACAACTGACGGATCACAATTTTATCCTGCAGTCGCCGAAATTTAGCCTGAAAGCGAAAGGCGCTAAAACAGCCCCCCAGGCCGACAGCAGCCCTTATGGCCAATCAGGGCAGCATGCCTGCAGCCAAGGCTACCGTTTTTCATACGCTCTAACACGGTAATGCGACGCATTCGTGCTCCAGGTCAAGTCAATTAATCTTAAGCCACAAATCTGCCGTGGCCGGCAGAGGATTTACAATTCTCTACGGGCGAAGGTACCGCTAGCACAAAAAATCGGCAAAAGCGGAGTGCAACGGGTAATCTTTTAACCTGTTTCAACATAATTAGCTGATAAATATCTAAAAAACTTTACTGCAAAAACGTTACAAATCATTTCCATGCTTACAGTGAGGTCAAAAAACGCCTGCAAAAATTAATGAATTTTTCTTATGTATAATTAGCAAAATATGATTTATAATTAAAATAATCAACAGGCTAATAACTGGTTACCTCAAAGGTTGGGCGAGTTTCTTCCCCGTGCCGGCGCAGCAAAATCCGGGCGTTCCCCTCGCTGCTGGCGGCATTGGCGCTTTGCCGATTTGTTAAGAAATGGTATTTGATAAGACACCTTAAGAGTTGTCTGAAAAAAATATCGTTGATTAAGATCACACATTGTGGTTAAAACATTTGCTATGGCTACAAAAAAATAATCAAAAGTACAGAAGTGTTGTGAGGCTTTTGAGCATTTTATTGTTGAGTAAAACGGATAAACGAATCAGGTGGGTGAGGGTACGCTATGGCAACGATTATTATGGACTCATGCAGTTATACCCGACTAGGGTTGACTGGTTTTTTGACCGACACAGGGGTAAAGCGTCGAAATATCAATACGGTAAATGACATTGCACAACTTCAGGCGCGATGCGATAAACTTAAGCCGGCAGTCGTGTTTATCAATGAAGAATGCTTTATAAATGAACCTGATGCTACAGGTAGAATTAAGCGCGTTATTACGGCTCATCCTGAAACGCTTTTTTTCATTTTTATGGCGATGACCAATATCCATTTTGAAGACTACCTGTTTGTGCGCAAAAATCTCATCATAACTTCAAAATCGATTAAGCCCGCCACGCTCAATTCACTCATCGCGGGATGCTGTAAAAACCGCGTGACTGAGCACGCGCATTTAACGGGCCTGGACATCAACCCTGTCCGCCTGAGCCAGACCGAATCGCATATGTTGCGGATGTGGATGTCAGGTCAAGATACGATCCAGATATCTGACAGTATGCAGATTAAAGCCAAGACGGTTTCATCGCATAAATGCAACATCAAACGCAAAATTAAGACCCATAATAAGCAGGTGATTTATCATGTCGTCCGTTTGACCGAAACCGTCACCTCTGGCATTTTTGTCAACGCGCGCTAAAAAGGCAGCTTAGGTTACTTTCGCCGGCACGGCACCGCGACAATAATGGCGGTGTTCCTGCCAGCGGCGCTGTTTTATCCTGGCAGGCACATATAATGTCGGTGTTCCTGCCGGCGGCGCTGTTTTATCCTGGCAGGCACATATAATGTCGGTGTTCCTGCCGGCGGCGCTGTTTTATCCTGGCAGGCACAGAGGACTATTTTGTTTGCGTTTCGCCCGCATGTGGTTCGACAAAAATCCCATCGGGTGAACTTACCTCATTGAAAAACCGAATGCCGGTAGGATAATCATCAAGCGAAACCAGATACATGACCCTCTCGCTAAACTCTTCCACCGCCAGAATAGTGCCTTCCCGACGTGGCCCACCGTCCGTTTTGACTGTTACCCGATCATGCAATTTCATGTTTATCCTCATTACGACACACTTAGGGGTAGTATAAATGCACTCTTCCCTCAGCCGCCAGCAAGATTGTGATAAAGGATGCACACAGTGTCGGCCGGCATTGCGTTCACGATCTGAGTGCCCCGAAAGGCTGCTCCTCCTGCTTTCTTTCTGCCGTCGGTAGCTGCTCGTCGCATACGGTGCGGACGCGCCGTTGCGCGGGCCGCGGTAATCTCCGCTATACTGATAGGGTCTTTTTCGTACTCTCTATGGGGGGACTGCTATGGCTTCCGCCAAAGAATATAACAAACACATGAAACGTGAGATAAGCATCGACGTAGCGTCGTTGCTAAATGCCGTCGCCGACATTACCGGCGAGACGGTGCAAGAGCACGCGGATAATAAAGAGGCGCACATGGTGACCGTGCAGTGGCGGCAATACACCACATTCGGCGAGCTGGCGGAGGCATTTGCACTGGATATTCGCGATTTTACCGTCAATGAAGTCAATAATTGATCGCAGGGTGTGAATATAAAAAAATCCCCGGTCAAACAGACCGGGGAAGCATACATACCGCCTTGGCGGGATGAATTTCAAAGTTCGTTACACTAGGAAATCATATTACCTTCCTCATATTATACAGTTCCTAATAATTGGCAAGTAACGTTACGTTTGTTTTTGTATCTGCTTAACTTCCAGGCCGGTTACCCTGAGCAAAAACGCGGCCGGAGCGAACCATCAAAACGTCACAATTCGTTGTATATTATCAATATTTTAATAAACCTTCAGCGTTGTTCGCCTCACCTGCAGATGATTCCATCTGGCCTGCAATTAGGAGCATTCCGATAAACCATAAACACGATTTTAGTTTCTGGTTAACATTTGTCCGCTCAACAACCGTTCAAATGACCATTTATTCCCATAGATTAATAAGCCATCGTATATACTGATTGGCTGAAGAGGCGACCGCGTGGACGCCAAGATCTGTAACAGGCGGAGAACAGCATGCCGAGCTTAACTGACCCCTTATTGGTGATTACCGATTTAGACGGTTCTTTACTGGATCACCATACCTATAGCTGGCAGCCTGCCGCGCCCTGGCTGGCGAAATTGAAAGCCAAAGAAATACCAATTGTTATTTGTTCGAGTAAAACGACGGTTGAAATCGTTGCGCTGCAGGCGCAACTGGGACTGATTGGCTCACCGTTCATTGCTGAAAATGGCGCGGCTCTACAGCTGGACGCACGCTGGCCAAACGCACAGGCATCAGCCGGTAACTTTACCGGTAAAGATTACATCAGCCTGCGTGCGGTAATGACCCGCCTGCGCGAGGCACACGGCTATAAATTCTTTGGTTTTGGTGACGTGACCGCAAACGAAGTTGCGGAATGGACCGGTCTTAGCTTGAAAGAAGCGCAGTTGGCCAAAACCCGCGAAGCCTCGGAAGCTCTCATCTGGCGCGATACCGATGACAGACTCGCCGCTTTCGCCGCCGAGCTGGCGGCCGAGGATTTGGCCATCACCGAGGGCGGCAGATTTTACCACGTCATGTCGCGCGGCAGCGGCAAAGGCGCGGCGGTACGCTGGCTTGTCAGTCAATACCACCAGCACGACGGCAGGGCATGGCAAACCCTGGGCCTGGGAGACGGTCCAAATGATAGTTCTATGCTTGAGGAGGTGGATTTTGCCGTGATTATCCGCGGTTACAGTAAAACGCCGGTTGCATTGTCCACAACGCACCCGGCAATTTATCGCACCCACGCCTTTGGACCGGAGGGTTGGCGGGAAGGTCTGGACCACTTCATTACCGAGGCGTGATTAAGGTCATACCCATAACAATTTAATAAAAACCACAGCCATTGGGGGTTTTTTATGAGCGATTTTCACCAAAACGGAATTATTGCCAATTTCCATAATCTATCCGGGCGGAAAGTGGAAGAATTGGAGGCCGAACTCATAGGCTTTTCCCGTAAACGAAAGATGGGACTGATCCTTCCTTCGCTCTTCTCCGAACTGGAAGGACCGTCGCTGACCCACATTATCGATGAATTGGCGCGCGTGCCTTATCTGGAAGAGATAGTGATCGGTCTTGATCGCGCCGACCGTGATCAATTCCTCCACGCCCGCGAGTTTTTTTCCCGCCTGCCGCAACACCATCGTATCCTGTGGAACGATGGACCACGGCTAAAAGCTATCGATGCGGAACTGGAAAAGGAAGGGCTTTCTCCCAACGAGCCGGGCAAAGGCCGTAATGTCTGGTTTTGTACGGGTTATACGCTGGCATCGGATCGTACCATGGCGGTTGCGCTGCACGACTGCGATATTGTTACCTATGAGCTCGGCATGCTTGCGCGTTTACTTTACCCGGTAGTACACCCCAGCTTTAGCTACGAATTTTGTAAAGGGTTTTACGCCCGAGTCGCCAATGGCAAAATGAACGGCCTCGTAGTGCGTTTGTTGGTGGGGCCGTTGTTGCGCTCGTTGGAAAATGTATATGGTCATTATGAATATCTGGAATACCTCAACAGTTTCCGTTATCCCTTATCTGGCGAATTCGCGATGCGCACCCTGGTAATGCACGATATGAAAATCCCCGGTGATTGGGGTCTAGAGATCGGCCTGCTGTCGGAAATCTACCGCAATTACTCGCCCAATCACATTTGTCAGGTTGAGATCGCCGATAATTACGATCATAAACATCAGCCGCTGGCGGAAGAGGATGGTTCAGGGGGGCTGAAACGGATGAGCAACGATATTATCCAATCCCTCTATCGTAAATTGGCGACCATGGGCGTCAATCTTACCAGTGATTCTTTCCGGGTACTAAAAGCGACCTATTATCGTAACGCATTGGATATATTGGAATTTTACCATCATGATGCTATCATGAACGGCTTGAGCTTTGACCAGCACAGTGAAGAAGCGGCGGTGGAATTGTTTATGCAATGTATTCTTGACGCCGGCCATGCGTTTATTGAACGGCCGAACGATAAGCCTTTCATCCCAAGCTGGAGCCGCGTGCAATCCGCCTTTCCAGATATCATGCAGCGTATCTATGATGCGGTCGAAAAAGACAATAAAGGGAATGTCTGACGCTTGCCGCTGTAACGTCGGCCGGGTAACCGGCCATTGTTGTTCATTCTGCACACCCGGCCGCGGCTGATGACTTTGGGGCGAGATTCGCTTCAGGTTCACCTCACGGCGTAGCAGGCAGTAAACCGGACCAAACCCGCTATGCGCGAATTAAAACCTAATGAACCGCTGGTGGCCGCCATTGCAGACTGGATTGAGGATCATTTGGACCGCGATATCGCTTTACCGGAAATCGCCACGCGTTCAGGTTATTCCGTCTGGCATATGCAAGGAATTTTTCGCGCCACCACCGGCATGGCTATCGGCCGCTACATCCGCGAATGGAAATTAACCGAAGCCGTCCACCGGCTACGCCATTCAGACGAGCACATACTGGATATTGCGGTGTCTTATGGTTTTAATTCCCAATCGCAATTTACCACGCTATTTAAAAAATATTTTGGCATCACCCCGCAGACATGCCGTAACGAACTCGCACTGCCTCTGACGCCGTCGTTACGTTATCGGTTTCCCAGCGAGCCTCCTCGTTAGCGCGACGTTGTAGCAGGCAGTCTTCCTGAGTTTGTTCGGGGTGCGTTGCGCGAAGGTATATCAATACATTACCCTTTCCTTGACGACCCCGTTTCGCCCGCGGCCGCCGTTGAGTGATGTTCCATAGCTTCGATGTTGGCCATCCGGTGCCAACGACAGCGGCTGCGCCGTTAACTACCCTGAGCCTGCAGCAGCGGCTGCGCCACAAACCATCCAGTGCCTGCAGCAGCGGCAGCGCTCAGGTCCATGCCGCTGTCAAACGGTGAAATTTGCCCCCGCTGAATCAATAAAACAAATTGATATAATTGAATAAAAAAAGAACTTTTATGAATAGCATTTGATGGCGATTAGCGTACTATAATCCAGTAGTAGAAAATTTCCCTGGTGTAACTTGAGGTCGTTTAGCCCGCCTAAGGCGGGCTTTTTTTACGATAGCATTTTGCCATATTTATTGATTTAATAATTATCTATCATGATCTTAATTTCATATTTGACACCTACCCTCTCAGCGCATGCGACGCCTGGCCGCCCCTTCTCGACCCCCTTTAGCTCATTTCATACCGCGTTGAACATGATTACATACTCTTCATCCCTTCCCGAGGCAAGAAAACCCCCGGAAAAAAAATGAAGCAAAAGTTTAATAAAAATAAACAGAACACCGCCCGAATACGATGATGATCACCTGCCAGATTGGCGTGCTGCCCGCTGCCGTGGCTCAAGACGTTGTCTCTTTTCCTGCTCGCGCGCAGAGGTTCAACGTAGGGGATGGCGGTCGCTCCACCTCCGGCGATGCGGTCGGCCAGACAAGCCGCCGGGACCACAAGCCTGCGAAGGCGTCACAAAACGGCTATAGCAGCCGTGTTAAGGAAGATAAGGCAACACGGCTGTCGATCTGGGAGCACGGATGAAAATGGCTACGACAACCGCCATGGGATCGGTTGCAATGAGGTGAAATAGGGTTGGGAGGACAGGTATGCCTGCGGCTGAAGGGCCATAAGCCCCGCAGGTCGGGTCAAACTGTGGCTCAAGAGGACCATCAAGGCGCGGGCTAGCGCTGACAGGCACAAAATCAGCATCACAACAGCGCCGATAGGCCACCGTTCACCCTTAGCCAGTAAGCCCGTTAACCGTTAGTCTTTGCCTTGGCGTTAGCCTTGGCGTTAGCCTTGGCGTTAGCCTTAGCCTTAGCCTTAGCCTTAGCCTTGGCGTTAGCCTTAGCCTTAGCCTTAGCCTTAGCCTTAGCCTTAGCCTTAGCCTTAGCCTTAGCCTTAGCCTTAGCCTTAGCCTTAGCCTTAGCCTTAGCCTTAGCCTTAGCCTTAGCCTTAGCCTTAGCCTTAGCCTTAGCCTTAGCCTTAGCCTTAGCCTTAGCCTTAGCCTTAGCCTTAGCCTTAGCCTTAGCCTTAGCCTTAGCCTTTAAGACAAACTCGTCGACCGACAGGTGTCAAGGGGCTATTTTTTCTGGCCGTGCTCCGCCAACCACTGCTGCATGGTCGCGATTTCGGCTTTCTGCGCGCTGATGACATTTTCCGCCATCTTGCGCATGGCCGGATCTTTACCGTATTTAAGTTCGACTTCCGCCATATTGATTGCCCCCTGATGATGGGGGATCATCCCTTGGGCGAAAGCCACGTCCGGATCGGCGGCTTTCACGCCGGCACTCATATCGCCGTGCATGTTTTTCATCGAATCCAAGTAAGCTTTACTGGCAGCGGAAAGCGTTCCTTGATCATTTTCTGCATTCATGCCGGCCATCTCATGGTGCGCATCAGCGGCGCTGGCCACTAATGGCGCTATCAACAGTAACAGCGGAAAGAAAGGATATTTACCCATCGTTTTCTCCTTAAGTGTCGTTTCCTGAAGGTCAAGCCTGTTGAGGATTACCGAGCGCAGGGCCATTGTCAAGGCAGGGTTATCGTCCCAGGCCCGCGATGTTAAGCGCCCTTATCACTCTGCGAAATGATGAAGGAGGAAAACTGCGGTGACATCCAGGTAGTAAACCCTTGCTCGGTTTTGGTAATCAAAAACACCGCCAAGCCTTCTTGCAGCGCCAATTGCTTGGCTTTTTCGGTGCCAAGCACCATTAAACAGGTATCCCAACCGTCTGCTTCCAGCGCCGTTGTAGCAATAACTGTTGCCGAAACCAGTTTGTGATCTATCGGCCGACCGGTGACAGGATCAATGACATGGCTTATGCGCTTACCCTCAAGCTCATAGTAGTTCCTATAGCTGCCGGAGGTGCTGATACCGTGTCCCTGTAGATCCACGACAGCCTCCGCCGCCACGGATTCATCCGTCGCGTGCTGGATAGCCACTCGCCAAGGCTGCTGGCTGGAAGACACACCACGGGTCAACACCGCGCCGCCTACCGATACCAGATAGCGGGTAATGCCTCGCTGCTCCAACAAGGCAGCCAGGTGGTCGGTGGCATACCCCTCACCGACGGTGGAAAGGTCGACATACATATCGGGCACCGATTTTTGCAGCCACTGCCCATTACTGGTTTCAATAAGCCGCAGATGCCCCAGCCCAACGCGTGCGCGTGCGCTTTCGATTTGCTGAGCGTCCGGTGTCTTTGTCGGTTGTTTTTCCGGGCCAAATCCCCACAGGTTCACCAGTGGTCCAATGGTAATGTCCATCGCGCCGCCTGTTTTCGCGCCAATACGCAATGCGGTAGAGACAATATCCGCAATGCCGGTGGTAATCGGCTGTGGGTCGGTGCCGCGATAACGGTTAAATCGCGATAAAATCGTATCGTCTTGCCAAGTGGAAATCTGGTGATTATCCTCGGCCAATTGCTGCTCAATCGCGCCATTCAGGCCCGTCAAGGCTGCCGCGGGCGGGTTCGCCACCAGCACACGATAATAGGTGCCCATGGTTTTCCCTTCGGCGCGCCAAAGCGGCGCCTGATCCGATGGTGTGGCGCCGTCGCATCCCCCGAGCAACATCAATGTTGCCAGTATTACCCCTGTCAATCTGGTCATAGCATATCCTTTAACAGCCAATATCGCCGCCCAAAGTACCAAAGGCTGGGGCTTATTCCGGCGGCATAAAACGGTCCATATGCTGCCTGAGTCAACGCGTAAAATCCATGCCCGGGCCGAATAGGGAATAGGTAACGTTTACAGGCGTGGTGTCAGCGTCAAAAATGCCGCCCGTCTTTCCCTGACGGTATTCAGGCATGGTGAAGGGTCGGGGCGACCTGGAAAGAGGGGTAGCGCATCAGCCGGCAGCGGGGTGTCGGACGGTGGCCGCGCCAACACCCTCCGACAGCAATCCTCATAGCCCTGAATGCGGATTGCCCTGAGCATAGTTGAACATTCGCTGCACCACTTCATCCGCGCCTTTGATAACCTCGTAAAGATGCCGGTCGCTGCGATTTACCGCCTGGGAATAGGCGATTTCATGAGCTTCATCCACCATGGTAATGATCCGGTCGCGGGTTTGGGGATCGAGATTACCCAGGATGGTGGTCAACACCACCTGATAGGCATGAGACGTCACCGTAAGTTGACGTTCCCGCGCCTCGAGCGCTTCGATACGGTCCAACAGGACCTGATAGTGGGGATCGTTCGCCATAATGATTTCCCTTGCGTGACAAAAAAACAGCCGGACCAGGATGATTACCTTAACGGTCGACGGTCAATAAGGCCGCTTGGGCTCGCGTCAGCGATGTTTGCTGTCCGAGGCAAAACCCTTCGATCTTCGCGGCCCCGCAGTCTTCATATCATCATAGGTCCGTTCATACTGACAAATAAAGTCCCGACCGCACCACCCCGCCCTGACGCCGGCCGGCGTGGCGCGAGCGCCCCCGTTTGTCGCCTGATTATTATGAGTATAGACAATTCAGGCGTTACGCCGGACGGGGTGCCGGTCTGCGATATATTGGCGCGAGAATAACCCTGCCGAAGCAAAGCTATTACTAAAGAGTGAAGAAGGATTAACGGCGGCTGGCGATCACCCAGACGGCATGGACAATGCCCGGAATATAGCCCAGTAGCGTGAGTAAAATATTTAGCCAAAATGCGCCGCGAAAACCCACTTCCATAAAAACGCCTACCGGCGGTAAGAGAATAGCAAAAATGACTTTAACGAAATCCATATCTACTCCTGATGAACAGTCTTTCCCAGGACGAGAATCGACAAATGTGACGACCGAAAGCGCAGGGGAAGGTGGAAATAGCTTCACCGCCAGACGGTGCTGGCGGTGTTATTGCCTTGGAAAGTCGGCGTTATCTGCCGTAAAGGACGGCTTTATTTCACTTTATGCATGCCGCCTTTTTTGCCTGCCTCAGAGGCTTTTTTCGGGTCATTTTTGAAGCCGCCGCTACCGCTCTGTTGACCCCCTTTCTTACCCGCTTCAGACGCTTTTTGTTTATCTTCAGCAAAATTTCCGGAACCGCTGCGATGTTCAGCCATAATAGCCTCCATTAATGATCATGACAGAGTGTCATAAGCAACAACCCGTGTTGTGCTTTGATATTGACAACGGGATCTATCGCGTCATCAATGCTGAAAGCGTAGTCAGCCGTTCATTCTTTCGCCAGAGGGGCGATAGCGCGAGATGGCGATAAACGCAATAGGCATATGATTGGAAAAGAATTAACCTTTGGCTATTAACTTATGGCCTAAACAAAACCCCTGTCTTACCTTTGCTCTATCTATTTAATGAGTTCTGGCGTGCCAGCGCTAACCGCCGGCGCTGCACGACTTTCCTCCGGGCGTATCACGCACGGCGGGTAAACCACCAGAAAATAAGCGACCCCGCGCAGACCATTACGACCCCCTGCCAAAACGCGGGGGTTAAGTCGACGCCTAACCATAGACTGGCGAATGCAGCTGATAACACGGGCGTAAAATAAGATGCGGTGGCTAAAAGCGTCATATTGCCCTGTATAATGCCGATGTTCCATGCGGCGTAAGCCGCGCCCATGATGGCGTCGGTGACTAACAGCTGGAGGACGACCGTACTCGTGAATACCAGTGCCGCTTCATGGCTAAATCCGTATTTCAGCCACAACAGTAAGGAAGTGGTTAAAGAGAACAATGCCACGCCATTTTTGCCGCCGGCGTATTTCCGTGTCACATTACAATAGAGCGCCCAAATGATGGCCCCGCAAAACGCGAGACTATAGCTCAACGGATTTTGCCTGATATTGTGCAGCATATGTAACGGCGTCCAGGTCCCGTCGCCGCACATTAACCACCCAATGCCGAAGAGAGAAAGCAATAACCCGGCATACACCGCAAGTCCGCCGCGCTGGCCGTTCATCATGATTGCCAGCATCACGGTTAAACAAGGCCACAAATAGTTGATCATGCCCAATTCAATCGCCTGGCCACGATCGCTGGCATAGCCCAGCGACAACGCCAGGCAAATTTCATACACCGCAAACAGTAGACCGCCCCAGAAAAAATAACTGCGGGAACAGCCGCGCAGTTTTGGCCAGCCAATAAGCAGCAATAAAAACACCGTGCTTACGCTATAAAGCATCGCAGCACCGACAGATGCGCCTAGCGCTTCACTGATGTCGCGAATAAGTGCGACGCTGGTGCTCCAAAGTAAAATCGCCGCGCCTCCTAACAAAGTGGCGCTATTACGCGAAATAACGAGTGGCATGATACGACGGGTTTCCTCTTCTACCTGTTTACTGTCGCCCGTGCCTGATGCTGCGAACGGCGGGCCAATGACCGCTTATTGTTGTGTAGCGGCAAGCAGGCAAATGTGTCGGGTCAGCAAATAACGGCTAACAAAGGCGCTGACGGGTAAAAAACTCAAAGCGTAAATGAAAATTATGGGCGCCGGTAAAATAGTCAGGGATAAAAATCCCTTTAGCAGACAGCGCCGCACCGTCGGTGCCGCCGCGCATGGGAATGATTTTGGGCACAACCGCCAGTGCCGCCAACGCCTGCAATAGCAAATCAATGGCGCGTCGGTATTCGCCTGGCGCATTACTGTAGACGTCGTTTAGGGTGACCGTGACATTCCCATCAGGATAGCGCCTGCCTAATTCAGCGGCAACCGCGAGGGTCTGCTGTTGGCGATCGTGAAACGCTTGCAGGTCAAAATCGGGCACCGCCGGGGAAAACCTGGCCAGATGCGCGATGAAACCGATACAGAGCGCACCGGGCCGATTACCCGGTTTGACCCCTGTGACCGTGGCCTGCTTGTCGATGACGACGTCATCCAGACCGAGTAATGTTAACTTCCGGGTCATCATAGCAGCAAGTTGCTGTTGTCCGTGGGGACGGGTCAACTTACTGGCCGCCGTATCGCCTTGCGACGTCACCGCCAAATAGCGGCAAAAACGGCGGATCAACTGACTTTCGATCGCATCAGACATGGTGGCATCCTTGGGCATAACGGCTTAAATCAGACGTAGTGCATATTAACGCCTGCAGGCATAGTAATCGGTTTTGCCTGCGCGAACCACCCTTTGTCCGGGCAGCCCGTTATCGAGGCGGAGCCTGCCTATTTCAGTCCTGATTTCAGCTCTTTTTCCATCATCACCCATTTAATGCAACCACGTAGCACGCTGATTAGGACGTAAACAAAAAAGTGAGCAGACCTGCAAAGTTGATCACCGGCGTGTCGAATAGCCAATAAACCAGCAACAAAAACGCGACGGCGCTAGTGACGCCCCAGCCCAGTAAGCTGCGAATCAAAATATAGTGAAGAAAGCCCTTCTGACGGGTTTTCATCCAGCGCTCTCGGCGAGACTTTTTATATGTCCTCACCTGACCTCCCAGAGACCCGTCACGGTTCAAGCGCCGTGTGGCGGGAAATGCCCTTTTAATTGTTATGTAATTTTAATGCATATTCAGGGCGACGCCAGGCGGGTAACAATAAGTTTTCAGCATTTAGCGCGAGCAGAAAAAAGGCCTGCCGCCGGCAGGCCTTTCCAGGGAGATGAGAACATCACAGACCCGGTGGACGGGGAACTTCCAGATACTATCCGTCAATATTACGACGATAATAATGCCCCTGAATCACATAGAAGCGTTCGCCGTTCATGTCCACTACGGTCATGTTGCTATTATTACCGGCGACCACATAACGTGGCGGCGGCGATGGCGGTTCAACCACCACATATTGGTCATTTTGCCGCTGGTAATAAATCCCATTCAGCACGTAATAGGTCAGACCGGCGATTAACACGGTTTCCGCCGCGCCGGGCAGGAAGGGGAAGCGTGCTCCGCGACCGGGTCCAGGACCATGCCAGCCCGGGCCGCCAAAACCGGGGCCGCCGTGGTAACCACCAGGACCGGCAATCACCGCCGCCGGCGCCATCAGGCTGGCGGATAACAGCAGTACCAGTAATTTTCTCATATTGCACCTATCAACCCTGTCATTACATTTATAAAAGCGCCAATCTCCCCATTAAGCAAGGCGTTTTACGCATCTTTAGTCGATGATTACGCATTCCTAACTCTCTGGTCATATTTTATTGCAATTAGGCCGTTCGAGAGGTTCACCGCCTCGCGAAAGTTTGGACCAAACTAATAAACACCCACCGCCGCCCGGTATTATTACCAAAAAAACCCCGCTGGCAGCGGGGATGATTACGACGAGCAGGGGTCTGCCCGAGATTATTTGATTTCTACCATTTCTTTCACATCTGTTCTGGCTATTTGCTGTTTCGTACCATTGGCATCTTCATAACTGATCATCCCGGTCTGATCGTCAACCTTGGGCTTGCCATCACTGACGATAGTCCTGCCATCATTAGTGTGCATGGCGTAGTTGCTTGAGCAGCCGGCGATAAAGGCTGAAAGAATCACCGCTGAACACACAGAAAAGACTTTCTTCATAACCAACTCCTTTTTGTTAGACATAACACTATTTTAGCGCAAACTCGTGGTATCGCTAACTTTTTGCCTAAGGAGTGACCGATTATTTTAAAACAATGCCTTAAATCGAGATATTTTCCGGCGTTTCATGAAAGTGAAACGACAGTCCTATCCCTTTAGTTTGCAGCGCCAGACAATAAGCGACGAGGGCGAACCAACGCCCCGTCTGCTACTGTGGCTAAGGCTATAATATTGATTAATATTTGAAAATAAATAATTAGCCTTTCTCATTTGTTCGCACTGCCGTTAGATGTTAGCTTCATTAGGTCATCCCGCTCCGGTGATGACGAAAGTGATGTTGGGCACCCACGGTTTTTTCAGTGGGTGTTTTTTTTACCCATAAAAACGTAAACCCGGGGCGTTGGTTACGCCTAAGGCACTATTTAATCAGATCGTCAAGACGTTCATCGGCGATCCCGGCCGGCTCCAGGTGAGCGGAAACCTCAGCCGCAGAGAATAATGCCTTCACCGCCGCTTCAGCTTGATCACAAATAGCGTGCCCTGCGTCGACGGTCAACTGCCCGTCCACTTCCACATGCAGCTCCACGAAAACCCGATCGCCCCCGTTGCGGGTGCGCAGGTCATGCCCCCATTCCACTCCGGGACAACTCAGCGCCGCAACGGTAATACGCCGGCGATCGGCGCCATCCAATTCACGATCGAGCAATTGCAGCATTGCTGACTGGATCATGCCGCGCGCATTCCATACCATATAGCAGGAAATCGCCAGCGCGCCGCTGGCGTCTGCCCGGACCCAGCCAAACTGGTTTTCAAGGACCAGCGCGCACAGCACCGCAAGATTAAGCGCGATATCGGTAATGTAATGCGCACGATCGGCGGCAATCGCCGTCGAGTGGGTATATTTCACCACTAAAGTCTGCATGGTCACCAGTAGGCTGGCGCACAGGGTGCTGGCAACGATCACGACGATACCAAGCTGCTGCGCGGCAAGCGCCTGGGGTGTCAAAAGACGGCTAATGGACTCTATACCCAGCGCAACCCCCGCCGCCGCCAGCAGCAGTGCCTGCACGAATGCGGCAATGGCTTCCGCTTTACCATGACCGAAACGATGGCCGCGATCCGCCGGTCGCTGAGCATAATAGACTCCCACCAGCGTAACTATCGACGCCAATACATCCACCAAACCGTCCGCCGCCGAAGTCAGTAATGCAATGGAGCCGGTTTCCAGCCACGCCCAAATTTTGATGCAGACCAGTGTCAACGCGACGCCAAGCGATACCAGGGACGCAAGGCGCGTCAGGCTTTTTTTAGACAGCTTAGCAATCATGATGCTTAATCCAGATGATAATCATTTACCTTAAACGTTCAAAAATATTAAAATCTATATGTTTATTATGTGAGTTTGAGATTTTAAAAAACAGCTTTTTTTCGCTAATAAGAAATTGAAAGGTCGAAATAACCACCTCGGCGGTTCTGCATCACTCTGGAAAATATTAAAACAACCCCATAATGACTATTATCCTCCTTTATACCAACGGCACCACGGATAGGGCCAACAGAACGCTGCATGCAGATTTTCAGCACGGCCGCTTACCACTTTTAGACGAATAATTGTGACACATCATCAGCATCTATCACTGGCGTGATAAAAAACGCCTGCTTATATTTATGCTATTTTCTAGTTTTGACCGCGCCCGGAGGGTTCATTAGCTAAAAAAGAATTGTTCTCATCCGTTTATCTCATGCTTTCGTCATGGCAGTGACCTCGCATATTACTCTGTCCAACTTTTCCTGAACCCAGGACCACCTCGCGAATACCCTGAGTCACTAATCAGTCGGGCTTGTGACGACATTTAAGTTCAACTCGAATTATTCTCAATACGACGTTTTTGGCAGATTACCTGCGATTAAGTTCATCGTAGACTACCCATTACGATTTATTGTTCGTATTCAGCGCTGCGTCACTTTTTTGCGCCGCCGAGGACGCGTGACATATTTCCCCCAACCGTTAACTCTGGTAAAGTTAGACTAAATTTATTATGCATACATTTATCTTTTACCTTGAAAAGGATCGCCGATGAAATCGACACTCTCTTATCTTACGCTTATTGGTTTTATGCTGGCTTCTCCTAGCCAAAATGCACTGGCGGCAAGCGGCTGCGCGGCCAAACAACAGTCAGTACAAAGGCAACTTTCTCAAGCCCGCGCCCAGGGCAATACAGCGCGTGCAGAAGGTCTGGAGAAAGCGATGTCTGAAATAACCGCCCATTGTCGCGATGATAAGCTGCAGGCAGACCGTCAACGCCACGTCGCCGATAAAAAAGTAAACTGGCGCAACGACAACGCGAACTAGCGCAGGACCAACAAACGGGAAATAGCGATAAAATTAGCAAAAAACAAAAAAAGTTGCACGCGCTGAGCAAGAACTGACGGAAGCACAATCTGCCTTAACGCAGTAAGCTCGCACCCAGGCAAGGGAACGACAATCAGTCAACGACCGTGGCGCGATGGCGAAAGCCGGCAAAAGCATATTCTTTTTACCGGCACCGGGAATATAACGTATTGTCCGACCCTTTTACCACACCGCCGTTCACGCCATTTTTGTCGCTTCTTACATCCGGTATCTAAAACGAATACCGCAGGGGAGATCGCGCTGCGATAAAGCCACGCCGGCCCCCGGGTAACCTCTAGACGAATGTTTTACCTATTGTTGTAATGGGCGTTTGATTTGTGGCAGACGAATTGCTTTTACTCCCCTGACCGTCGCAGCAATCTGCTCAGTGCGGCATATAGCGCTTATTCATTATCATCCTCTACGGTGACTCCCGTATTTTTGACAATAGCGGACAACTCGCGATTTATTGCATCCATCCATTCTTGACTATTCATTTCAGGGGCGACGTTCCCTTTCTGGGCATTATCGCCCACCAACGCACTCAGTTTTTTCATGGCGATATCCTGGCTTGGGCGCTGACGTTTTCGTCCGCACCGTTTATTCCCGCCGTAATGCTTACGCGAAACAGTGTCGCTAATCATTACGATGTCAAATACGTCAAACTACTAAAGATAATTCTGAATATTCCCCCGTCCATCCTTGTTCTGCGGCAGTTTTAGCTACTTCAGGCGCGATTGAATAACCCTCGTCGATAGGGCAACATTACGCATTGTCGAAGACCATCTATTCTAACGATTAATACTTTTGATTCTTTTATAAGGTAAAGCTGATGGCTCATAGGTTAAAAGTACTCACTTTACCGACCTTATGCGGTAGCACCCATTAAAAGTGACACTGAGACCGTATCATTTTTATTAATTAATTGAAGCAAATAATTTTAGATCATCGTTCGATTCTATCGGAAACCCCAGCCTATTCATAGCGGAGAGAAGCGATCTGGCAGCATTTTTTCGATCGTCAGAGGATAACTATTAAACGGAATGTGGCCATTGTCAATACATTTCCCCCAACCCTGAAGATTTATTGCTTAAGGAAATGTCTTCGTGGCCGTTGGGCCAATATTATCCACAAGAAATCACGGATCGCTATCAGAAAAATCCTTTATTCTCGCAAATTTTAATTTGTTCGAATTGTCCTGGCGCTGATATTGCATAAGGGTCAGTAACCCACCCACATGAATATAACAATAAAATAATTAATTTCAAAATAAATTTTCACATCTTATATTTTGCGATGTAGCGTCATGTCAGCGTCGCCCGTTAGGCTGCTATGTTAACGCTTTCACCCCTCGACGTGATAAAAAAAGGAACCCGCACAATATCGCTTTAATGGACGTGTGGCCGTTAGACTGCCGGGAATTGCTCATTTATTAGTACATTAATAATGTTCAGTTTCAGGAGAGCGGGTGCAATGACGCTTCAGTGCATTCGCAAAGATCGTCCAAGCGGGAAACCCCTTTCAATGCAGAGAATAGCTGGCTTCAGGTCATGCTAAGAACCCATCACTGCGCACGGCTCAGTCGACTGCGGGTCCCGGCTGTATCCTGAATCTCATCGTCGCAGAAAAATATCATATTTATTTTGATTACAAGCAATTATATAGTGATCTTGCCCCGCCATCTCCGTACAGCTTTTGTATCTTAAGTTAACGAAGCCCGCTGCCGCCGGTATTCTCTCGGAGAGTGATATCCCAGCGCGCTGTGCGGATGGTTTTCATTGTAATGCGTGAACGCTGCTGCAAGGTTTCGCAGGGCTGTTCTCGCATCCGGTTTTGGCATGAACTCGATATAGTCTTCCTTCATCGTCTTCACGAACCGTTCGGCCATGCCATTGCTCTGCGGGCTGCTCACCGCTGTTGTGCAGGGCTCCAGATCCAGTTCTCTGGCGAACCTCTGCGTTTCATGCGCGGTATACGCTGAACCGTTGTCCGTCAACCACTGCACCGCTGTATCGGGTAACCTGTCGCCGAAGCGCTTTTCTACCGACATCAGCATCACATCCTGCACGGTCGAACTGTCGTAGCCTCCAGTGCTCGCAGCCCAGTCTATGGCCTCTCTGTCGCAGCAGTCCAGTGCGAAGGTGACCCGCAGTTTTTCACCGTTGTCGCAGCCGAACTCGAAGCCATCTGAACACCAGCGCATATCGCTTTCTGCCACCGCGATCCTGCCCTTATGCTCACGCCTCGGCCGCTCTGGTTTTCAATGTAATAACAGCAGGTTATGCTCACACATGATCCTGTAAAGTCGTTTCGCATTTACCGGCGGCAGTCCCTCTGCGCGACGTTGTTTACGCAGGATGCCCCACACCCGCCGATAGCCGTAGCTGGGCATATCGCTGATGATGTCGAGGATGTCCGACAGTATTTCAGCGTCTGCTTCGTCATTACGCCGGTTACAGCGCCTGTCCTGCCAGTCGGCAGAACGCTTAATCCGCAGTGACAGCGGCGCACGCGACACGCTCATGGCGCGGCTGACCTGTGCTATTCCCCGGCCTTTGGCAACAAGGGCGCGTGCGCTATCCATTTTCGTGACTGGCCGTACTCCACGGCTTCTTTTAGGATCTCAACCTCCATCGTCTTCTTACCCAGAAGGCGCTGGAGCTCCCGGACCTGCTTCAATGCAGCTGCAAGCTCAGAGGCAGGAACAACGTCCTCCCCGGCAGCCACGGCGGTGAGGCTGCCTTCCTGATATTGCTTTTTCCACTTAAACAGCAGGCTGGGCTGGATACCGTGCAGTCGTGCGAGATGGGAGACATTCATGCCGGGCTCCATCCTCTGCTGAATAATGGCCATTTTTTCCTGAGGAGTTTTACGTTTACGGACTTCTTGACCTAACAGGATCCCGGTCATATCAAAATTGGCGTTAGTGTTAGACATATATTCAAGCCTATCTCTTATCTGGAGATACAGCTACTGTCTGGTGTTTCAGGGGGATAAATCAATATTGCCGATACATACGTGAATTTCTCGCCAGCGCACAAGATTTGCTGGTATTATTTACAACGAGTTTAGCATCAAAAAAATCATGTGAACAGGATCATGCGATTCAATTGCTTCGCAAGAAAAATATAAAACAAATAATTGATTTACACAACACCTTAGTTTTTATAGCAAGATAGCGCTGCGCACCATTTATAATTCACATCATGGAAAAGGCGTGAAAGTTTTTATCATCAATCTGAAAGAATCGGTAAAGCGCCGTCAATGTATTGAATATCAATGTCGACGTTACTCTCTGGATTATGAGTTTATCGACGCCGTGAATGGTCACCTTCTCAGCGGCGAGGACACTGTAAAGCATACACGTGAAATCAACTACGCCACCCGTCCGGGTGAAATAGGCTGTGCTCTTAGCCATATTCATATCTATCGCCTCATTGATGAGCGAGGCCTGGAACAAGCACTGATCCTGGAGGATGATGCCAAACTTACACCGGAAGCCATGCCGATTATTCGCCATATCGCTTTGCACAATGATCCCAATCGCCCGTTGCTGACGCTACTCACGACCTGCCATCAATACTTGAAGAAGCCCAAACATGTACTGAATACCACGCATAGCCTGCACAAAGTCATCGATGACGCACGGTTATGTCATTAATCGCGCAGCTGCGCGCAACATGGCGGCGGCGCTGTATCCGGTATGGATGGTGGCCGACAAATCTTCACTTTTCCAGGACTACTCGTTATGTCAGGTTCGCGCCGTGGTACCACCGGTCATTTTGCATAGTATTCATGCCGGTCAGTCAGACATTAGTACCAGTCCAAAACCTATTGCAACTCGCCTTGCCATCTGGCAAACCCTAATAGATCAAATGCCCTGGCGGGTGAAATACAAACATTTGCTTTGGCGCATCCTGGTTAGGCCATTTTTATCCATCGTCAAACAGCAATAAACCGCCTCGTTCCTTAATATATCGTCGCCGTCAAGACATCAGCGCAGCGAAAGTAGCGCTTGAGCGTGGGTATTCGGCAGCTAAGGAAAGTTAAGACTGCGGCCGCAGCCAAACAAGGCCTTTAACAAGACGCCATGACTTGTGCATCGCGCACTATCAGCCACTTTTGGGCGTCATGGCCAACGCATTCCCTATCATTAGGTCATCTGTTTTAGGTCAATGTGCTTGACTGTAAGTGCAGACAATAAGAGAAGAATGACATTACGCACTTTGGAACTATTTGAGAATAGCGGTGTAGAGCCTGCAGAAAACATGCCCCCCGTATCGGTTTAGTAACCGAGCAATTGTTTTGCATGCAAAAACTGAGTAAGCATGTTGAGGAAAACACATGGTTTCCCTTTTTTGCTATGACAGTGGGTAACATAATCAGGTTCAGTACCTTTTTTGTTTCGGAGGTCTATACATCCATTCGATTGGAAAAGATTGGCAAAACCAGGCATTGCCGCGCCAGTGTCATGACTGGGGTCAAGTGGGATTAAGCCGCAGATGATTACGGCGAAGCTGCCTTATGAGATGTCCAATGCGTCATTGGCGTGGACCAACATCAGCGTGTTAAGCACTTTTGTTGCAGTCTCTCAACACGCGCGCTTTCAATAACGCCACGTTCACACCTCAAGGCTATTCCATTGCACGCAAAATAGGGCGCCGGTAAACACCAGAATGATCCCTGGATGGGCGCCAGACGGGTTGATCCTCACCACCGCACCGATAGTGTTACCGTTGACGTTTGTGCGCCACCCTTTGATAATGGGTTATAAGTATCGAGTATCACTTTTACCGGGTTTGCCACAGACCTTCAGGATGCATTATCAGCCTGCAACGAGTTGATATCAGTTGGCATTTTCTGGGCGGAGGTTGTCAGAAATTCTCAGCGGGGTAAAATTGGAGTAATGTTAGTTTATAATCTATGGAAGAATGACGGAGAGACAGGGATTTGAACCCTGGGAAGGATCGCTTCTTCAACGGTTTTCGAGACCGTCCCGTTCAGCCGCTCCGGCACCTCTCCTTTTTTGCGTCTGCTATCATGCCCTGTTTTGCGGCATTTTAACAGTATTAATCCGTCCCCAGGATTCAAGTGACGACTTATCGAGCAACATGATGATCAAATGGCCATGTCAAACGACGCATTCCGCCAGCTCAGATGAAACGGACTGGGATCGGGCGGCGTTGATTCCGTTATTGACGCCGCTCTCGACCGATGAGCGGCAAAAATTAGTCATTCTGGCAAAGAAATTTTTGCGACAGAAAAAACTGGTCCCCTTACAGGAACTGGTATTGGATGCACAGCAGCAGGCACGGATCGCGTTATTATTTTCTTTGCCGGTGCTTGAGCTCGGGCTGGAATGGCTCGATGGCTTTCATGAGGTGCTGATCTACCCGGCGCCGTTCGTGGTCGCGGATAGCTGGCAGGATGATTTTGGCCTGGTGCATCAAGGTGAGGTCGTGCATTCCGGGCAAAGCTGGGATCAAGGACCGGTGGTATTGAACTGGCTCGAAATTCAGGACTCGTTCGATTTGTCAGGTTTCAATCTGATCATTCATGAAACCGCTCACAAACTCGATTTACGTAACGCAGGCGTCGTGAACGGCATTCCCCTCATTCCGCTGCGCGAGGTCGCCCGCTGGGAGCAACTGTTGCATGGCGCCATGGTGGACCTGCAGGATGAAGTGGAGCAAGTCGGCGAAGACGCGGCCAGCATGGATACCTATGCCGCCAGCGATCCTGCGGAGTGTTTTGCCGTTTTGTCGGAGTACTTCTTTATCTCTCCCGAACTGCTGGCGGAGCGGTTTGCCGAACTTTACCGCTGTTTTGTCCATTTTTACCGCCAGGATCCGCTGGCGCGGCTCACGGCCCTGCACGCCGTCCGAGCACAGGATGCGCGCGGCATGACTTAGACGCCTGATCGTGACAACCCACATCCCTGAAACGGGCGCATCCGCGGGGCCGCAGCGGCGCGTAACGTCGGTATCAGGCGCTGAAAATCACTCATTCGGCTAAGCCTTGCGCAATCGCGCCGTTTCATACGGTTATCCGTTGACACCCCATCGGTGTCCCGCTATGATTCGCTCCGCCCTCGCGATTCCTCTGTAGTTCAGTCGGTAGAACGGCGGACTGTTAATCCGTATGTCACTGGTTCGAGTCCAGTCAGAGGAGCCAAATTTAGAAAAGCCCGCTCAGGGAAACCTGAGCGGGCTTTTTGTTTTGGCGTCACGCGACCTGACGCAGCGCTTATCCATCAAATAACAAGGCGCTTTTCATGCCGCACTGGCGGCCTTGTAAACACAGCGTTTGTGGTTTTTCCGTGCCTCAGCCAGAGGAGCAATACAGCTTTCGTGTTGGACCTCTGCGACAATTCCCAGCTCCGCCATCAGGAACGCGCTTCCCAGCTCGGCGATGAACTCTTCAAAAGCATAATCCTCACTGCAATTTGCCTTTCATCTCGCGATTGAGACGGCTTTTACCACCACTCCAGTGCACTAGCTCATGCACCCTAGTGGCGTATAAATTGGCGGCATCAGAAAAGGTAACGCTCCGACAGCCCGACTTCATCGGTTGAGGGCCGGGAAAAGGCGTTTTGTCCTTTCTCAATGATGTTTGCGCCGCTCTTCCAGAACAGATTTTCAGCCTCCAGCAACGGGTCAAAGGTTGCTTCCGGGCTGACTGTTTCAGTTGTCAGTGGAACGTCATCAATTTGTTCAACATTAAACACATTGAAGGTTTTCAGCATCGGTATCTGGTCGATTTCACCGTCTTCGTTTTCCTTCCCTTAGGTTGTATAGAAAATGGCCGCCGTGCCGTGCTCGCCTTTGCGAACCTGCCCACCGACTGCCTGTGCTTGTTTATAGGTCATTCAGCGTGTATCACCAAAGCCCTGTTTTGACGCGTTGCACCACAACAGTATGATATTCATTCCGCTATACGCGATACCGGTTGCGAAGTTGGAAGGCAAAACAGACATGCCGGATACACGCTGCCATGGGCAGGACCACGGTTTTACACCGGCTTAAAGCGCTGCAATGATGTTGTCGGTGACGGTCTGATAAATATCTCTTCTGGTTTTAGACAATTTCGTTTTTGAGGAGCCTGACTACTCCAGCGGGGATACGCTGGTCGCCGCTGCGGTGTTAGGGGCGCTTGTCCGGGGGTGATCTTGCCCCGCCATCTCCGTACAGCTTTTGTATCTTAAGTTAACGAAGCCCGCTGCCGCCGGTATTCTCTCGGAGAGTGATATCCCAGCGCGCTGTGCGGATGGTTTTCATTGTAATGCGTGAACGCTGCTGCAAGGTTTCGCAGGGCTGCTCACCGCTGTTGTGCAGGGCTCAAGATCCAGTTCTCTGGCGAACCTCTGCGTTTCATGCGCGGTATACGCTGAACCGTTGTCCGTCAACCACTGCACCGCTGTATCGGGTAACCTGTCGCCGAAGCGCTTTTCTACCGACATCAGCATCACATCCTGCACGGTCGAACTGTCGTAGCCTACAGTGCTCGCAGACCAGTCTATGGCCTCTCTGTCGCAGCAGTCCAGTGCGAACGTGACCCGCAGTTTTTCACCGTTGTCGCAGCCGAACTCGAAGCCATCTGAACACCAGCGCATATCGCTTTCTGCCACCGCGATCCTGCCCTTATGCTCACGCCTCGGCCGCTCTGGTTTTCAATGTAATAACATCAGGTTATGCTCACACATGATCCTGTAAAGTCGTTTCGCATTTACCGGCGGCAGTCCCTCTGCGCGACGTTGTTTACACAGGATGCCCCCACACCCGCCGATAGCCGTAGCTGGGCATATCGCTGATGATGTCGAGGATGTCCGACAGTATTTCAGCGTCTGCTTCGTCATTACGCCGGTTACAGCGCCTGTCCTGCCAGTCGGCAGAACGCTTAATCCGCAGTGACAGCGGCGCACGCGACCCGCTCATGGCGCGGCTGACCTGTGCTATTCCCCGGCCTTTGGCAACAAGGGCGCGTGCGCTATCCATTTCGTGACTGGCCGTACTCCACGGCTTCTTTTAGGATCCCAGAAGGCGCTGGAGCTCCCGGACCTGCTTCAATGCAGCTGCAAGCTCAGAGGCAGGAACAACGTCCTCCCCGGCGGTGAGGCTGCCTTCCTGATATTGCTTTTTCCACTTAAACAGCAGGCTTGGCTGGATACCGTGCAGTCGTGCGAGATGGGAGACATTCATGCCGGGCTCCATCGTCTGCTGAATAATGGCCATTTTTTCCTGAGGAGTTTTACGTTTACGGACTTCTTGACCTAACAGGATCCCGGTCATATCAAAATTGGCGTTAGTGTTAGACATATATTCAAGCCTATCTCTTATCTGGAGATACAGCTACTGTCTGGTGTTTCAGGGGGATAAATCATATCGGTTTCGGCAGCAAACACCGCCGCAGGAGAGGACAGCCCGATACGTGAATGGATCTGACCACGGGCGTGACGATCGTCGATTTCCGCCGTGAACACCAGCGTGCGCATGCCGCGTTCTTGATAATTATAGGAGGACTGCAGCAGCGAGGTTGTCTTGCCGGCATTCATTGCAGAATAATAAAAATAGAGTTGCGCCATCCGTACGGCACTCCGTCTCAATGATAGGACCAAATAAATAGGATGAGAGTGTATCATATTCGCCAGTGGGATGAAGGTGGCCCGGCGCCCGCAATCCCTAGCCAGCGGCAGCGATCAGCGCAGGTGACAATAACTTGCTTCCACAAAACAATAAAAAACGCGCATCACCGGCCAACGGCGGCCGGGTTATAGTTTCAAGCCGGCTAAAGCGGCCCGCGCAATCGGTAATAGCGCGCCGTCGGGCAACATTTATCGCGCTGGCAAGCCAGACCGCCGGGGAGTGTTCCACCGCAGATGATATAAAAATCGCAGGAGATTATGCTGCAAAGCTTTTATTTTCAGCCTCTGAACAGGGCCGCAGCGGTTATAACCCCCCGCTGGCACGGTGATATAAACCTTCCTTATAATGAAATCAGCAGTGCATTATGCACTCATAAGGCGTCCTGAAGGAAAAACGTAACCTGATGAATCAATTTTGCCTCGCCCGGCGAACACAGTATATTTACAGTTGCTGGGTCACAGGCATTTATAAAGAATATTTTTAATTAATCACAATCTGGGTATTGCGGAAAATAAACTAGCGCTCTATTATTGGTGAAACGCCCCCTTTATAATATTCGAGATTAAGTCAATGAGCGAAGCACTAAAGATTCTTAACAACATCCGTACTCTGCGCGCACAGGCCAGAGAATGCACTCTGGAAACTCTTGAAGAAATGCTGGAGAAACTAGAGGTCGTTGTCAATGAACGCCGTGAGGAAGATAGTCAAGCCCAGGCTGAAATTGAGGAGCGTACGCGCAAATTACAGCAATACCGCGAAATGTTGATTGCCGATGGCATCGACCCGAACGAATTGCTGCAGTCGATGAGTTCCTCCAAATCCGCGGGTAAAACCAAGCGTGCCGCTCGTCCGGCGAAATATCAGTATACCGACGAGAACGGCGACGTTAAAACCTGGACCGGCCAAGGCCGCACCCCGGCGGTAATCAAAAAAGCGATTGATGAAGAAGGCAAAGCACTGGAAGATTTCCTGCTGTAATCGCCTGTTCGATCCAAGTTGCAAAAAACCCGCTGCCCGCAGCGGGTCTTTTTATGTACGCCAAGCGCCGGACGCGGCTGACAAAGGGCCAGTCCGTTGCCCTATTCCCCTTCACCTTGCAACAGGTTTCCCTTCTGCAAAAGTCTATTCCGCGACGATCTGTGCCACAATGTCTTTTAAATAATCAGCAAACAAACCTTGTTATGAGTAAATTATGAACAGAATAATTAACTGGTGGCCGGCGGTAAGCGTGGGATACCCACGGCGTTTCACGCTAGCACCGCCATTGCGCCGTTATAATCCAACATTATCTTCACAATCGCATACTCATAGACGCGGGGCCACTATTCCATTGTGACAAATCGACGCACTTCTGTCCGCTAATTTACCAATGAGTAAAAAGGCCGTTACCCCGAACCCGGTTTGATTAGAGGACATTTTGATGTTCAAGAAATATTTCACCTGCAGTGATTTCTATCGCTGACGGTTAGCGTATGCTTTTTTCTCTTGCAGTATAATGCACAAGGCAGTAAAGAAGGTGGCAAATCTCCAGGCCAAATTAGGGCTACACTGCTGGCAAAATGTGCGTTATGCCGCATTATTGATAGCTTTCTTATCCGGTGAATATGTTCGTTAACCTGCGTGTATATTAGCGAGTGAATCTTCCCCTTATAGCCGTTGATTGCGCAAACAAGAGGTGCCTTGGGCCGTCGATATTTCCTTCTTCGCCCGGCGGCCATCCATTTGGTCAATCGCCAAAAGAATAAGGGAAAACGTCGTTTATGCCGTACAAGATCCAGCAAGCGTCTTTCGGTTCATATCCTCCCGCATTATTATCGCCAGGCGGGCGCCGGGCTGAAATATCCGCGACGAAGCGGGCGCTACTGTCTGCGTGGACAGCCCGCCTCACGCTAGCGCCGGCGCGCCATTGCTTTCGCTAGCCGGCCACGATGCCTATCCGGCGTTCTAACCGCCCAGAAGCGAATGTCGGTGGCTTGTCTTAAGCCTTGGGCGCCAATGCTTACCGGGCTTCTGCCGCTTTGTCACCGGCCGCTACGGCGTTTGAACGGGACATAGCCCAAACTTCTCATATCATAAAATGGCAAGTCTGAAACCCCCGCCGGGTAGCAAACCGCCGCCCGCGCCGTCTATCACCCTGACGGCAGGACGGTTTATCGGTTGACGGTTGACGGTTTGACTGCTGATGGCTCAACGGGCAGGTAGTTTGACGGTATGCGGCTGGCGGTTTAACGGCAAGATTGCGCCACTATCCCACACCCCGGGTCGTCTGACCTGCCGGCAGGCCTGATCAACGCGCCTCCCGGCTCGACGCGCATTGTCGGAGCCCTGCCGACACGCCGCGCGTGATAAACTTTGACAGCGCCGCAATCGCCTGTGCAGGTCATGTTTATACCCTGAGCAAAAAAAACGGCCTACTATAGCGCGGCAAATCATTTGATACCGAAAGGCAAATATTTGATACGATCAAAAATCACACAAATAAAAATTATTTGATACCAATTGCTGTACTGATGTAACGCTTTTATTGTCCCTAAAACATCATGAATGATTTATCCCCCTGAAACACCAGACAGTAGCTGTATCTCCAGATAAGAGATAGGCTTGAATATATGTCTAACACTAACGCCAATTTTGATATGACCGGGATCCTGTTAGGTCAAGAAGTCCGTAAACGTAAAACTCCTCAGGAAAAAATGGCCATTATTCAGCAGAGGATGGAGCCCGGCATGAATGTCTCCCATCTCGCACGACTGCACGGTATCCAGCCAAGCCTGCTGTTTAAGTGGAAAAAGCAATATCAGGAAGGAAGCCTCACTGCCGGGGAGGACGTTGTTCCTGCCTCTGAGCTTGCAGCTGCATTGAAGCAGGTCCGGGAGCTCCAGCGCCTTCTGGGCAAGAAGACGATGGAGGTTGAGATCCTAAAAGAAGCCGTGGAGTACGGCCAGTCACGAAAATGGATAGCGCACGCGCCCTTGTTGCCAAAGGCCGGGGAATAGCACAGGTCAGCCGCGCCATGAGCGGGTCGCGTGCGCCGCTGTCACTGCGGATTAAGCGTTCTGCCGACTGGCAGGACAGGCGCTGTAACCGGCGTAATGACGAAGCAGACGCTGAAATACTGTCGGACATCCTCGACATCATCAGCGATATGCCCAGCTACGGCTATCGGCGGGTGTGGGGCATCCTGCGTAAACAACGTCGCGCAGAGGGACTGACGCCGGTAAATGCGAAACGACTTTACAGGATCATGTGTGAGCATAACCTGCTGTTATTACATTGAAAACCAGAGCGGCCGAGGCGTGAGCATAAGGGCAGGATCGCGGTGGCAGAAAGCGATATGCGCTGGTGTTCAGATGGCTTCGAGTTCGGCTGCGACAACGGTGAAAAACTGCGGGTCACCTTCGCACTGGACTGCTGCGACAGAGATGCCATAGACTGGGCTGCGAGCACTGTAGGCTACGACAGTTCGACCGTGCAGGATGTGATGCTGAGGTCGGTAGAAAAGCGCTTCGGCGACAGGTTACCCGATACAGCGGTGCAGTGGTTGACGGACAACGGTTCAGCGTATACCGCGCATGAAACGCAGAGGTTCGCCAGAGAACTGGATCTGGAGCCCTGCACAACAGCGGTGAGCAGCCCGCAGAGCAATGGCATGGCCGAACGGTTCGTGAAGACGATGAAGGAAGACTATATCGCGTTCATGCCAAAACCGGATGCGAGAACAGCCCTGCGAAACCTTGCAGCAGCGTTCACGCATTACAATGAAAACCATCCGCACAGCGCGCTGGGATATCACTCTCCGAGAGAATACCGGCGGCAGCGGGCTTCGTTAACTTAAGATACAAAAGCTGTACGGAGATGGCGGGGCAAGATCAGTTTCATGTTAGCCGACGCAAGGTCGGTAGCGCGATTTGCCCGTTCATACCCCCCTTAAAACCTGCTCAAAATTCAATCAAACCCTCGATTTTTGCTGTAAATCGGCATTTTGGCTATTATTTAAGCGACAAATGCTGCTTGTTTTGCCATGCATTCGCCTTACCAAGGCATGATTAGCCCTTACTCTGGCGGGAAACTGGCAAAAACCTTAATTTTGAAAAACCTTGGTTTGTTGGAAACAGTAAATCTGGCTAAAAATGCAACACCCAATCAGCGTAAAATTAACGGTAAAACACTGACTCAGGATGTGCAGCTAACCGCCACTGACGTTCATGCTGTGACACCTGAAGTATTACGCGCTGAAATCCCCGTAGGCGTTCCCCTGCCTTGGCCAACGGAAAGTGCGCCAACGGGTTGGTTTATCTGCAACGGTGAGCCATTCGACAAGAAAAAATAACCGCTCTTAGCACTCGCCTATCCATCAGGAAAACTCCCTGATTTACGCGGCGAATTTATCCGGGGATGGGATGCTGGACGAAAAGTGGATAACGGACGTAAGATATTAAGTACGCAAGCGGATGCCATGCAGAAAATATGGGCACAGTGGACGATGGACGACCAGGCAATTTTATCGAATTTTCCTCCCAAAGGCGCATTATATTGTGATGGTGGCGGTTCAGTGAACTATGATGCAACCTCAAGGAGTGACCGGTGGACTGCATCCAAATGGCATTTCGATTCATCTCGCGTGACAAGAACGGCTGAAGAAACCAGCCCGCGAAATGTCGCGTTTAACTACATTGTCAGGGCAGCCTGATATTCAACTTTGCTTTCTGTGGCTATTCCGGCCACGCAATATCCGGCGCTTTGCTGATATCAGCACGGTTTAGCAGCACTCGGTATTTTTTCCATGCTATCAGTGATGCTTTTTCGGCTTATGAAGCCATCTCCAGCTCTACCGCATCCTGCCACGGCGCTATAATTTTTGCTGCCTGCTCAAGTAGATAGTCTCGTTTATGGATGGCTTGCTTTCTCTGCTCATCTGCCGTATAGATGCGTAGAACAACCTCACCATCGATAAAACACCATTTCCGGTTAAGGGCTGCCTCTTTAGGCCATTCGGATACTTCGGCTATGCTGCATCCATCGGGACAGAAACCGCTGATATCATAGCCCATCGAGCGTATAACTCCGTCGGCTTCATACTCGACTTTCATCGTATCGGGCTGAAAGCTTTTCTGGCACGCATACCAGTCCTGACCATCTTCCGAGATAAGAAAAATCGCCCCAACAGCATGTTCTAACCATTTTTTATCAACAGCATCAGAGTGATAGCGCTTAAAGTTTTTAATATTTTCATCACATAAACCACACATTTATCCAATTACCGTTAACGTTTTTTGTAAGATACGGCGCTGAACATAATCCACATAGGCATCAACATTCCCGTTGTATACGCCAGTGATCACATAGGAGGCTTCATCGCGAATGCCTGGTCCTTTCCATACCTGAACCTCCTGCATGTGGCCCAATCGAATATCACGTACAAAAGTATTATTTAGCCATCCGCTAAGATGGCCGCCCCATAATGACCCGTGGATATTGCCATCTTCTTGATAGGTAGCGCCTGCGGCATGGAGTGCTTGGGGAGAGTAAAAATGCCCGTTTTTATTGAATACCCAATCACCACCACCGTCTAACGAGAGTTGCCGCAACGTGAATCCCTTCACATGTACTGCCGCAACAATGTACTCCCTGCGCCAGTCGCGGTTTATTTCTTCATTTCTAAGCATCATTCGATTACCCTGAACAGTTAGCGTACCGATAACACGCTGGTGTTATCTGTAGATACGACAATAATCCTAACTTAAATCAAAGTAAATCAAATTAGCATCTTTCTTTTCAGTTAAAGCCCTTTGGTTAACCAAGTTAAGTTAATCTTATTTTTTCAATTAGTTATAGGAAAAGAAAATGACAAGCACCAAAAGCAAGCCTCTTTCCTTGCAATTTGATGGAAAAGAAAGTTTTAAAGATCGCCTACGAATGCTTATAGGTAACAGAAGTGTCCGTGCGGCAGCAAAAGACTGGGGGATTCCAACATCAACTTTGAATAACCACTTAAGCAAGAATACGCAACCATTGCTAAGTATGGTTCAGATTATTGCTCATAAAGAGAGTGTCGGTATTGACTGGCTGGTAAATGGTCAGCAGGCACAGCAGGATGTATCATTACCTGATGATCAAGACCTGCAAGACCTTAATGCTATTTAAGATCGCTGGAGCCTGTAGAGCGAAAAAAGCTAGCTAGATTGCTAGGGCGTAAAGGCGCTGAAGTACTGGCATTGCTGCTGGAACAAGGAGGCTTGGATTTACTTAAGCTTTCAGGAGAACAACGGACGGCTGCTTTAAGTTTGCAGGAACTACCGGCTGATCGAGTCAGAGAGATTTTACATGCTATCAAGCAATGTAGTACCCTTACGAAGGAAGTAAATTATAAGTATTAGGCCAGTGCTTGATGCACTGGCTAAACCCAAAAGAGTTGGGTTTTTTAAGTATTAAAGCGGTTTTAAGGCCGTAGTGGTGAGTATCAAATGTTTTGCCTATAGGCTCTTTTTTGTTCATCGGTATCAAATACATAAATCATCCTAAGCCTAAGAAATCTCACGAATTCCCGCCAGATCCCGCCAATTCCCGTAAGTATCAAATAAATTACTTCTCTATAGTCTGGCTCTAGTGCTGATGCGCCCTATCAACCGGCTGGCACGCCTCAAGGTACCGCGGGGATTGGCGATTATCGCCGTTAGCGTCAGTATTCTCCTGGCGCTGCTGGTCACGCTGGGCATCATCATGGCGGCGCTGCCGGAACTTCGGCAAATGAGCGCCTACATTCCGCTGCTGTTGACCGACAGACTGCAGGCGGTGCCCGCTTTCCTGCAAAGCGCCGGGATGACGTTAACGGTCGAGTCGTTGTGGGCCATGATTGACCCCGCTCAGCTGCTTACGATTGCGACCCGCGCCGTCGGCCGGATCTCGGGGATGCTGACGGCCATCGCGATGGTGTTTATGCTGGTGGTGTTTATGTTGCTGGATGCGCCGACGTTAGCGGTCAAATGCCGACGCCTGTTGCAGGATCCATCACCACAGTGGTCGGCGTTACAACAGGGACTGGATAGCGTAACAAGCTATTTGGCACTGAAAACGGTCATCAGTCTGTTTATCGGTCTGGAGGTATGGGGCGCGCTGCTGTTGTTAAAAGTGAAATTCGCCTTTATCTGGGGGGTGTTGGCCTTCGTATTAAACTTTATTCCGCTGGTGGGATCTCTCGTTGCCGCCATCCCACCCCTGCTCTTGGCCTTTCTCTTCAACGGCCCCGCCACCGGACTGTGATTATTGGCGGCTTTGTTGTTGATTAACCTGGTATTCAGCTTCCTGTGGGAGCCTGTTTTAATGGGCCGTCGTCTGGATTTGTCGCTCTGCACCGTTTTTTTGTCGCTGCTGATCTGGCAAAGCCTATTGGGCCTTACCGGTGCGCTGCTGGCGGTGCCGCTCACGTTGGCGGTCAAACTGGCGCTGGAATTGACGCCGCGCTGGCGCGGATTGGCGCTATTGATGAGCGCCAGAAGTTAAAAGTCAATCCGCTATGCGCCCGCCGGCGCCGTTAGACAGTCGCCGTGGCGGCCAACAAAGGTATGACTGATTGAATCGATAACATCTACATATTGGATCGGCAGAGCATGATTTGTTAATTTTGGCCCATCAATCAAACGGGGGTAAAAAATGTCTTTAATTAACACCAAGATCAAGACTTTTAGCAGCCAAGCGTTCAAAAACGGTGAATTTGTACAGGTCACCGACAAAGATGTTGAAGGGAAATGGAGCGTATTCTTCTTTTATCCGGCCGATTTCACTTTTGTTTGCCCGACGTAACTGGGTGATGTGGCGGATCACTACGACGCATTCCAAAAACTGGGCGTCGACATTTATTCCGTCTCGACCGACACCCATTTTACCCATAAAGCCTGGCACAGCAGCTCCGAAACCATTGCAAAAATCAAATATACCATGATCGGCGACCCGACCGGGACGTTGACGCGCAATTTCGACAACCTGCGTGAAGACGAAGGTCTGGCCGATCGCGGCACATTTATTGTCGATCCGCAGGGCATCATTCAGGCCATTGAAGTGACGGCGGAAGGTATCGGCCGCGACGCCAGCGAGCTGCTGCGTAAAGTGAAAGCCGCGCAATACGTTGCCAGCCATCCCGGCGAAGTCTGCCCGGCAAAATGGCAAGAAGGCGACGCTACGCTTGCTCCTTCGCTGGACTTGGTTGGCAAAATTTAACCTCGCCATTGGTTTGACTTTTTGACGTTATTTGCCTTAGCGGGTGCGCTGCGCCCGTTTTAGACTGCCCGGGAGAGACCATGCTTGACACGACGATGAAAACCCAACTCAAGGCCTATCTTGAGAAACTGACCAAGCCGGTTGAGTTGGTTGCCGCGCTGGACGACGGCGCCAAATCCTCTGAAATCCGCGGGCTGCTAACGGATATCGCCGAATTGTCGGACAAGGTGACCTGGCGCGAAGACAATCACCTGCCGGTGCGTAAGCCGTCTTTCCGGGTCGCCAATCCCGGTGCGGATCACGGACCGCGCTTCGCCGGTTCGCCACTGGGCCATGAATTTACCTCGCTGGTGCTGGCGCTGCTGCAAACCGGCGGGCACCCTTCGCGGGGAAGCGCAGTCGCTGCTGGATCAAATCCGCCAGCTCGACGGCGAATTTCATTTTGAAACCTATTACTCGCTGACCTGCCACAATTGCCCGGACGTGGTACAGGCCCTGAACCTGATGGCGATTCTCAATCCGCGCATCCACCACACCGCAATTGATGGCGGCGCTTTCCAAAACGAGATACAGGAACGTAACATTATGGGCGTTCCGGCCGTTTTCATGAACGGCGCAGCCTTTGGCCAGGGGCGGATGACGCTGAGCGAAATCGTTAATAAGATCGATACCGGCGCGGAACAGCGCGCGGCGCAGGCGCTTAACCAACGCGAGCTGTATGATGTATTGATCATCGGCAGCGGCCCGGCGGGCGCGGCGGCGGCGGTTTACTCGGCCCGTAAGGGGATTCGCACCGGTCTGTTGGGCGAGCGCTTTGGCGGTCAAGTACTGGATACCGTCGACATCGAAAACTATATCTCGGTGCCGAAAACCGAAGGCGCCATACTGGCCACGTCGCTGAAAGCCCACGTGGACGAGTATGATGTCGATGTTATTGATGTGCAAAGCGCCAGCAGGCTTATCCCCGCTACCGCTCCGGGCGAGCCGCACCAAATTGAGACCGCCTTCGGGGCCAGACTGAAAGCGCGTAGTCTTATTATCGCCACCGGCGCGCGCTGGCGGAATATGAATGTCCCGGGCGAGGAGCTGTATCGCACCCGCGGCGTCACTTACTGTCCACACTGTGACGGACCGCTGTTTAAAGGCAAGCGGGTGGCCGTTATCGGCGGCGGCAATTCCGGCGTGGAAGCGGCCATTGATTTGGCCGGGCTGGTTGAGCATGTCACCCTGCTGGAGTTTGCGCCGGCAATGCGCGCCGACGCCGTGTTGCAGGCTAAATTGCGCAGCCTGCCCAACGTAACTATTTGTCTCAATGCTCAAACCCTGGAAGTTGAGGGTGATGGCAGCAAGCTCACCGGCTTACGTTATAAAGATCGCGTCAGCGACGCTGAGCACCGGCTGTCGGTCGCGGGTATTTTTGTGCAAATCGGCCTGCTACCCAACACGCAGTGGCTGGAAGGGACGGTGGAGCGCAATCAGACCGGCGAAATCCTCATTGACGCCAGATGTGAAACCAGCGTGAAGGGGATCTACGCCGCCGGCGACTGCACCTGCGTGCCTTACAAGCAGATCATCATCGCGGCGGGCGAAGGCGCCAAAGCCTCACTCAGCGCCTTCGATTACCTGATTCGCAACACGCCAGTGGTGTAACCCGGCCCGGCTGAAGAAAAGGCGACCTTCCGGGTCGCCTTTTTTATTCACGCTTCCCCTTTCGCTCCCCCCTAGCGCTTCTAGGGCCCCTCTCCTCCGCGGGAGGGGATCCGTTGATGAGCCGCGCCGCGGCGAAATGGAGGGGATCCTTTACCTGGCCGCGCTGTCGGCGAACAGACCCTCTTCGCACTCTTACCTTTAATGAACCGACCGGTTTTGTTAATCTACCCTTGTTGACACAGGGAGATAAGATATGCGCACGCTAACAGAACAGAAACGAACAGACATTCTTAACGCCTAGGCCGCCGTTTTTCTCGAGCACGGCTACGAGCGGGCGTCAATGAATGAGGTGGCAAAGCGGGCGGGAGGCTCAAAGGCCACGTTGTATAACTATTATACCTCGAAAGAAAGCCTGTTCGACGCCGTCGTGCGTACCTACGCTACTTTGTTTCTTATCCGCGCCGCGCAGGAGTTGAGCAGCGCCGAACAGGAAAAGCTGACCTTCGCAGACAAGCTGCAGCGGTTTGGCGAGGGTATGCTGGGGGCCATGACGTCCGATTGGAAGGCCATGCAGCTTTACCGTATGGTCGTGGGCGAAGCCGCTTATTCCGATATCGGTGAGCTGTTCTACGACTCCGGCGTGCGCGAGAGCATGCATGCGCTTGAGGGGTTAATGCAACGGCATATGGAAAGCGGCGATCTGTCACCCGGCTGTCCGGTATTAAGGGCGAAACAGTTCTCCGCGCTGGTCAAGGCGGAAGCCGATGAGCTGTTCCTGAAACGCGAATTGCCGGTTTATTCCGCAAAGCAGGTGGCTTTAATGGTTGCAAGCGCCGTCGCCGTGTTTTTGCAGGGGGCTCGCTAGGCCCCTCCTTGTGCCACCCCCATGATGCTTTGCACCATTAATTTTCATGACCCCATTGACAGTGCCCAGACAATAAATGTACTAAACCGTACAGTTAATTATTAAGATGGAGAGGGTTATGCTGTACCGGTCTTTGTTACTAACAGGGGTTGTGCTGGGTTCGCTATCAATAAGCGGATGCGTATCATTGTTTTGAGGAGGGATAATGCGTTTAGTGTTTAGCCTATGTACAGGCGCAACGGTTGTTTTGCTGGCCGGCTACCTTTCAATTGGTAGCCATATCTGACAGATTCCCGCCCGCTTTCGGGCGGGCCTTTTCGCTAAGCGGCACCCTTGGGTGCTTTTGCAGAGTCGGCAGCGTCGTCCGCCCCGCACCACGGCGGTGTTGAAGATCAACAGCCCCTGCTCTACCGCCATGGCGATGGGTAAGTGAAACAATAACAGGTGCCCCCCTTCGGCGCTGATGTCGCCGGCACCACGGCCATTATCTAAAAAGCGCGGTGATGTGAAACCCCCGCCCTCTGGCCACAAGCGCAAATAAAGGGTGACGTTAACGGATTGCCCAGCGCGCGGGCGCTTACGGTGACCTTAAGCGCCAGTAAAGGGTCTTGCGGCACTGCTTATCGCGCTTTTGCTGAGTAGCGCCTGGATGGGATGTTCCCGCTGTGCTTATCGCGCTTTTGCTAACCAGCGCCTGCATAGAATATTCCTGCTGTGCTTGTCGCGCTTTTGCTGCCTAGCGCCTGCATAGAATGTTCCTGCTGTGCTTATCGCGCTTTTGCTGCCTAGCGCCTGGATAGGATGTTTCTGCTGTGTTTTTCTCGGGTTTAAGCTGTGTGCAACGTCTTGGGAAGAGGCCGCCCTTAACCGCCATGCTCTTTTCTCTGTACCCTCGCACGTCAAACGCCACCGCCGTTTCACCCTGAAACCTCTGCTTGACATCGCCGGGGTAATTAATATTAATTATACCGTACAGTTTGTTTATATTTCATCAAAAATCAACCGGAGAAGAAGGAAATGAACCATTCATTCCGTGCTTTAGGCCTTACCTGCCTGTTTGTCCTTGTCGCCGCCGCGGCGGGCTGCTCCTCGACCGCGCCGTTAAAATATGCCGGCATTGAATCCTCGCCACGCCTGACGCCTAATACCGCCGAGGACAGCGACCGTATTCCCTTCAAATACGCCGCCCCCGTCAACTGGAGTAAGTACCGCAGCATTCAGGTGGAGCCGGTGGAGATATACAGCGGCAGCGACGCGCAATTCAATGATTTGACACCGGATGAGCGCCGTAAGCTGGCGGATTACATGCAAAAAAAATTCAGCGCCGCGCTGGCTGAACGCTTTGCTATCACCGCCACCGCCGGCGCCACGCACGCGCTAAGGCTGAAACTGACCTTGACCGGCGCAGACACCACGCCACAGGTCATTGGCACCTTTACCAAATTTGACCTGGCGGGCGGCCCTTACAATATTGTTCAGTCGGTACGGGGCGGACGTAGCCTGATGAGCGGCTACGTTAACTATGTCGTTGAGGTAAAAGATACCGCCAGCCAAGAGCTGCTGCTCGCCTACGTCGCGGAACAGTATCCCAACGCTATGAACGTCGGCGCCACCTTCGGCGCTTTGAGCGCGGCGCAAACCGGCATCGACAAGAGCGCAGCTTCGTTGAACGTGCGAGGCGCTGGTAACGCTTCGCTTATTTGGCCGCAAACGCACTTACCGCCATGCTTTAACCCGCGCCGCTGCCCGTCAGTGCGGATGCACAAGGCAAAGCGTGTGGTGATACCGCCGCCGCGGCGCTGCCAGATGCTGCCCTGGTGCTGAGGAATGATGAGCGACCGGGTCGGCAAGGCAGTTGTTGTGTCCGATGCCCTGTGGCCGGCCGCGTCATGAGCCACCGGGACCGCTTTCGCCCCGCTCAGGGGCCTTTCACTCAGTCTGCGCATCATCTCGCCTTTGGTTCCTTGCCTACTTTCGCAGACCGTATCCTCACGCGTTAGCACCGCTTTGCCAACCGGTACCTGCCTTGAGCGCCGCCTTTTTGGCCTGGTTAGTTTCCCTTTTTAAGGGCAATATCATATTTTCACATGACGATGTGAAGATGCTCATTTTTTAAAATATATATAAATCAATTATTAATAGCCAACTCTCCGCTTTAGGACAGGTGATTTTTCGTGAATGGCATCATGGTAATGTGAAAGTATATCTCACATAATTTAACGTATTCTCACATTAGCAAGGAAACGGCTACCATGCCTATCAGGCTTGGCGTTATCGCCGACGATTTTACCGGGGCGACGGATATCGCCAGTTTCATCGCCGCCGCCTGGCGGGTTGTTCAGTTGAACGGCGTGCCGACACAGCCATTGTCGACCCCGGCCGATGCGGTGGTCATCTCGCTGAAAACCCGCTCCTGCCCGGCGACTGAGGCGGTGGCACTGTCGCTGCAAGGCGCGCGCTGGCTGCGTGAGCAGGGCTGTGACCAGCTCTATTTTAAATATTGTTCCACTTTTGATTCCACGGCGCACGGCAACATTGGTCCGGTGACGGATGCCCTGTTGGCGGAAACCGGCCAACCGTTGGCCGTCCTGTGCCCTGCGCTGCCGGTCAATGGCCGGACGGTGGTGCACGGTTACCTCTTTGTTTTCGACCAGTTGCTGAGTGAATCCAGCCTGCGCCATCATCCCGTGACGCCGATGACCGACGCCAATCTGCTGCGTCTGATGGATGCCCAGTCTGCGTGGCAGACCGGCCTGCTGCCTCTCGCCTGCATCCGTCATGGGCAAGCGGCCATACGCCAGCATCTGGAAACACTGCAACAGCAAGGGTGCCGCTATGTGGTGGCCGACACGCTCGACAGTCAGGATTTAGCGGCGCTCGCTGCCGCGCTGCCCGCGTCGGTGCTGCTGACCGGCGGCTCAGGGTTGGGCGGCGCCATTGCCGCTCACGCCACCGGCCAGCGCGCCGCGACGCAACCGCAGGAGACGCCGCCCCGCGCGGGTCGCGGCGTTGTCCTGTCCGGCAGTTGCTCGCAAATGACCAATCAGCAGGTGGCACGCTACCGGCAACAGGCACCGGCGCTGGATATCGACCGCTGTCGTCACGACCCCGACGCTTATGCCCGCGCGCTGGCCGAGTGGGTACGCGACCAGCCCGACGCCACCGCGCCGCTGCTGTATGCCACCGACGCGCCCGACGAGGTACAGCGCCTGCGCCAGCGCTATCCCGGCGAGGATATCGGCGCCATGATCGAAGCCTGCTTCGCCCGTATCGCCACGCTGCTGTGCCAGCAGGGCTTTTGCAAATTTATCGTCGCCGGCGTCGAAACCTCCAGTTTGATCGCTCAACAGCTTGGCGTGACGGGCTTCGACCTCGGACAAACCATCGCGCCGGGCGTCCCCTTGGTGCGAGATTTGCAGCGACCGCTGTGGCTGGCGCTGAAATCAGGCAATTTTGGCGATCCCGATTTTTTCAGTAAAGCACAGGAACTTTATCATGACTGAAGCCGAATTACGCGAGCAGATGGTCTCCCTGGCCCATTCGCTGTTTATGCGCGGTTATAGCAGCTGCGGTGCCGGGAATATCAGTTGTCGTCTGCCCGACGGGGGCTTTCTGGTTACACCGACCAACTCCAGTTTCGGCGCGCTCGACGCACAACGTCTGAGTAAATTGGATGAACAGGGAGAGTGGGTCGCGGGCGATAAACCGTCAAAGGAAGCGGTTATGCACCGGGCGTTCTATCAACAGCGCCCGCAAACCGGCGGAGTGGTGCATCTGCATTCGCCGTCGTTGACCGAGCTGTCATGCTTGCCGGGGCTGGACGCCGCTAACTGTCTGCCGCCGATCACGCCCTATTACGTGATGCGCGTCGGGTCATTGCCGCTGGTGCCCTACTTCCGCCAGGGAGATCCGGGGCTGGCTGAGGAGATAGGCGCGCTGGCGCCACGCCATAATGCCATGCTGCTGGCCAATCACGGGCCGGTGGTCGGCGGCGGGCAGCCTGCGGGAAGCGGTGTTCAACGCCGAGGAGCTGGAAGATACCGCGCGGTTATATTTCACCCTGCTGCCCCACGGCATGGTGACGCTGACCCCGGAACAGATCCACGAGTTGGACATCACGTTTAAACGCCATGCATAACGGAAATCGACATGCTGCCAGAAGAGCGACAGAGTTTTATTTACAGCTATCTTTACCAGCACGCCTACGTGACTTTTTCGGCGCTGGCACAGTTATTGAATGTCTCGCATATGACCATTCGCCACGATATTCAGATGCTGGAAAAAGACGGCAAAGTCACCATTATCAGCGGTGGCGCAAAATTAAACGAGGCGCTCAAGCAAGAATTACCCTGGCAGGAAAAAGCGCAATTACATCATCTGAGCAAGCGTAATATCGCGCGGATGGCGGAAAAACTGGTGGAATTCGGGCAGGTTATTTATTTTGATGCCGGCACCACCACCTATGAAATCGCGCGCAGTATCGCGGACCAATTAAAAAAGTGACGATAGTAACCAACGATTTCACGATTGGTGACTATCTGATGGAGCGTCAGCATATCACGTTCTTTCATACCGGCGGGCAGGTGGATCGCCGCAACCGATCTTGTATCGGTAACAGCGCGGCCGCCTTTATTCGCGGGCTGAATCTGGATATCGCGTTTATTAGCACCAGTTCATGGGATATCGAACACGGTCTGTCTACCCCCGATGAGGGGAAGGCGCTGGTGAAACAGGCGGCGTTGGCCAGTTCACGCCGCAGCGTGCTGGTGTCAGACAGCAGCAAATACGGCATGTTTAATATTTGTCCGCTGCAGGTATTTGACGACATTATTCACGATGATTTATTGCCGGAGGAAATACAGGAAAAAATTAAACAACTTGCTATTAACCTGCATGTGGTAAAGAGCTGAATCACCACACAGTGGAATCCTAATAACAAGCGCACGCGACGGCGCCGAATAAATTCATTCATTATCATGGCCTGTACCCTGCGGGTCAGGAGGACATATGCATTTTGATTATACACAATTTCTGTGGTTAATATGCTCTATAGCGGTATTAATCATCCTGATAACCCGGTTTAAATTTCACCCGTTTTTGGCGTTGATTATCGCGGCGGGATTTCTGGGCATTGCCGCCGGTCTATCGCAGGTGACCACGATTAAAAGCTTTGAAAAAGGGTTTGGCGGCGTGCTGGCCTCCACGGGTCTGGTGGTCGGTTTGGGCACCATGCTCGGCGGCGTGCTGCTGGAAACCGGCGGTGCTGATAAAATAGCCAATACGTTTATCCGCCTGGGGCCGACCCGGACGATCCCTGCCACCATTTGCGTGGCGGCACTGATAATCGGCCTGCCCCATCTGTTCGATGTGAGTTTCGTGATGTTGGTTCCGCTGGTGTATGCCATCGCCCAACGCACCAAAACCCCGTTGATGCGCGTCGGTATCCCGATGGCGGCCGGGCTGTATGTCGCCCACGGTCTGCTGCTGCCACACCCGGCACCGACGCTGGCGATGACCACCTATCATACCGATGCGGGCATGGCGATGTTTTACGGCCTGTTTGTCGCGGTACCGATGGCCATTCTTTCCGTGCCGGTCTTTACCCATCTGGCGATGAAATATTTCCCTGAGCTCAGCCACACGGGCACCGACGAACAACCTGTCGCGCCGCCGACTGCCCATACCGAAGGCAAACGCGAGCCGTCGTTCGCCCTGTCGATGTTTACCATCCTGCTGCCGCCGCTGCTGATGATGACCCGCACGCTGCTGGGCCACGCTGTCGCGCCGGAAAATCCGTTGGCGCAGCTGATTAATGCCGTCGGCGATCCGATTGTCTCTTTACTGGTGGCGGTGCTGTTTTCCCTGTACGCCCTCGGCGTGCGCTCCGGCTACAGTATGCAGCAATTGCAGAAAATCCTTGGTAAAAGCCTGGGGCCGGCCGCGGCGGTGATCCTGATTCTGGGCGCCGGCGGCGGTTTTAAAGAAATGCTGTTAGCCACCCACGTCAGCACGCTTATCGCTGACTGGGCGGTGCACTGGAATATCTCGCCACTGGTCCTGGCCTGGCTGGTCGCGGCCCTTATCCGTATCGCCATCGTCTCCGCCACGGTTGCGGTGGTCACCACCGCCGGTATCGTCGCGCCGCTGGCTGCGAATAGCGGCGTTAATCTGGAATTACTGGTGTTAGCCACCAGCACCGGCGGCTTGATGCTGTCGCACGTCAACGATTCCGGCTTCTGGCTGTTCAAAGAATATTTCCGCCTCACCGTAAGCCAGACGCTGAAAAGCTGGACGTTGCTGGTGTCCTTCCAGTCGCTGCTGGGTCTGCTGCTGGTGTTGCTACTGAATTTACCGATTGCCTAATAACGAGGTATTACCATGAATTACCATTTATTGTTTGACGCGCTGGGTAAGCGCCGAGTCCGCATCGCCGTGACCGGCGCCAGCGGCGGCTTCGCCCGCTCACTGCTGGCGCAATGCCGCGCTATTCCGGCGATAGATATTGTCGCGCTGTGCGACCTGAATACCGACGGTACCCGCGCGTTATTAAGCGCCCTGCGCTACCGCGACCAGGATAACCGCGTTTGTACGTCGGAGCAGGACGTGCGCCGCCGCCAACAGGACGGTGAACTGGCGATCATCAGCGATTACCAGCTTTTATCGGCGCTGGAGTTCGATACGGTGGTCGAGGCCACCGGCAAGCCCGAGGTAAGCATCGACATCGCCGTGACGGCGCTTAAGCGCGGTATCCATGTCGGCATGGTCAGCAAAGAAACCGACTCGGTGGCCGGCCCCTGGCTGAATCGTCTGGCGGCACAGCATAATGCCGTTTACACCACGGTAGACGGCGATCAACCCAGCAATTTGATTGGTCTTTATACCTGGGCGAAAGTGTTGGGCCTGGAGGTCATTGCCGCCGGTAAATCCAGCGAATATGACTACATTTATCATCAGGACAGCGGCCGTCTGGACTATACCGATAAAACCGTCGAGGTACCGCAGCTGTCCGCGCGGTGGTCTCTGCCAGAACAGAATGTGGCAGATACGCGCTGCGTCTGCGCAGCGAAGCGCTGGCGATGCTGCCGCAGAGCGCCACCCCAGATTATTGTGAAATGAACGTGGTGGCCAACTCTCTCGGCTTTGTTCCGGCCACCCCGACGCTGAATTACCCGCTTTGCCATATCCATGAGCTGGCGGACATCTTTATCCCGCGCGAGGACGGCGGCATTCTGACCCAAACCGGCGTGGTGGATGTGTTTAACTGTCTGCGTCGCCACGACGAAGCCAGCTTCGGCGGCGGCGTATTTATCGTGGTGCGTTGCGACGACGAAGAAACCTGGAAGATGCTGGCGGAAAAAGGCCATGTGGTCATCCGCAATCGGCGCTATGCCGCGCTGTATCTGCCCTACCACATCATGGGGCTGGAATCGCCCATCAGTCTCTTCTCGGCCGTGCTGCACCATCGTCCCTCCGGCGCCCACGATCAGCAAGTGCATGCGGTCATGGCCGGTTACGCGGAGCGCCCGCTGGCCAAAGGGGAAACGCTGACGATGGGCGGGCACCACCATACCATCGACCACGTAAGCGCACGGCCGCTGGCGAAATCCGACGCCCAGGGCGTGGCGCCCTTTTACCTGCTGGCCAAAAAAACCCTGACGCAGGATGTCCCGGCGGGAGAACTCATCCCGCTGTCGGCCCTGGCGCTTGAGGATTCGCTACTGTATACCGCCTGGCGCGAAACGGCGCTGTAACCCTCACCCCGAAGGCGCCCCGCCCGGGGCGTCTTCGGCTGTCCCTCTCCCCCGCGCGTCAAACCAGATAACGCCGGAACCAGTCCAGCGTTCGCTGCCAGGCGAGCTCCGCCGCCGGCTTATCATAGAGCGGCGTCGAGTCGTTATGAAAACCGTGATTAACGCCGGGATAGATAAAGGCCTGGTAGGTCTTTCCCGTGGCTTTCAGGGCCGCCTCATAGGCCGGCCATCCGTCGGTAATGGCGCTGTCCCGTTCGGCATAATGCAAAAGCAAAGGCGCCTGGATGCGCGGCACGTCCTCCGCCCTCGGCTGACGGCCGTAGAAGGGCACCGCCGCAGCCAGTTCGGAATAGGCCACGGCGGCCGCATTCGCCACGCCGCCGCCATAGCAAAACCCGGTGATACCCACCTTGCCGCTGCCGGCCGGATGCGCCTTTAAAAAGTCTATCGCGGCGAAAAAATCATTCATCAGCTTCACCGGATCCACCTGGGCCTGCAATTCCCGTCCTTTCTCATCATTGCCGGGATAACCGCCCACCGAACTCAGCCCGTCGGGGGCCAACGCGATAAACCCCGCTTTGGCCAGACGGCGCGCGACGTCCTCAATATAAGGGTTAAGCCCGCGGTTCTCGTGAACCACGACCACTGCGGCGGTCGGGCCGGCCGCCTTTGTTGGGCGGACAAAATAGCCGCGCACCTGGCCGTGGCCCTGCGGCGAAGGATAGTTGAGATAATCCGCTACAATGGCCGGGTCGGTAAATTCCACCTGCTCGGCGATGGCGTAATTGGGACTCATCAGCGATAGAATAGATGCCGCCGTCAGGCCACCCACGGCGTATTTTGCCGCCTTGGCCAGAAATTCGCGTTTGGTTATCTTACCGTGGGCGTAATAGTCATACAGCTCAAGCAGGTCGGGATGAAAATCTTTCGCCGTCAAACTGGCCATGATTACTCTCCTCTACGCGGTGGTGGTCGGCTATGACGTTAGCAAATTTTCGCCGCTGGCGCAGCAGATGCGCTGCCCCCTTATTAACCACGCTGGCAGATTGCCGGCGCGTGTTCCGATGTGGGTCGCGGCGAGGGGCATAGGCAGCTTTGCCCCCCTCTGCTCGGCACAGCCGCGATAACGCTCCCCTCAGCCAGCATTCGTTACTTATTGACGCGCGCAGGCTCAGGCGTCATCGTTTAGCTGCGTTAAAAGCAAAACTGACGTCAGGCCAGCGCAACACATTGCGCCTGAGATTTCGCTCGCCGCCTTCCTATTTTCAACGGTAGGCCTTGCGGCGAGAATAATAAAATCATTTTCACATCCAGCATTATTTACCAGTTATCACCGTTATTTTAGGCAGCCAATTACATGAAACAGGACAACCACTTTATTCATATTAGCGACGTGGCCGACGACGCGGAAGAAAAGTTTATTCAACAGCAATTGTGGTCGCATAGTGCCCAATTCGAGGCCGTGGATATGCGTCCGTTACGCTTAACGTTAACCGCAGAGGCCGGCAATATTATCGCCGGGCTGCTCGCCAGCACCTGGTGGGGGTCGCTTGAAATACAATATCTATGGATTGATGAACAGTATCGCTATGGTGGACTCGGCAGACGATTAATTCAGCAGGCGGAAGCGGAGGCCATTGCGCGCGGCTGCCATCAGGCCTACCTGGACACCTTTAGTTTCCAGGCGCTGGGCTTTTACCAAAAACTGGGCTATCGCACTTACGGCCGTCTCGCGGGCTACGCCCATCAATTTACGCGGTATTATCTGGCCAAGCCGTTGTTAAGTGATTCTCCTCAAATAGAAGAACTGTAGCGTCATAGCCATTGGCTTATAGATGTCCAAACCTGGCGCAAATTATTGCGCCAGACTGTCTGTTTGATGCGCTTGCAGACAGGCCTGAGTCAAAGCTCGGCGTCATGATCGCGGTATTACCGAACGCCTTCGGCCTTTGCCATGAATCAGTGCCAGCAACGGAGATAGGCCATGGTTGAAAATGGAGCTCGGCGTTCCAAGGAAATCTTAGGACTTTCGGACACCGACCAATTCACACGGCTTCATTTTTGCTGCACATGCTAGGTCTATGCCGATGCTAAGGAAGCCGGTTTTTTGCGGTTGAAAGAACGGCTTTACGGCTCTTTTTAATCAAAAATCAACCGGTAAAAGTCTGAACAATGAACTTTGCTGTGCCTTTGTTGGTCATTTTGGCGGCCAGGCGTAGCAAGATGAATCGCTGGACAATGAAAAAGGAGATGTGGAACAACAAAGCCATCGCCCATCGCATAACAAAATTGTCTGGCGCGCTAGCGCTAGAATGGCGCATATACTCGACAATGGGAATATGAAGGAAATATAACCACATCGTGTTTGATGATATAAAAACAACCACACGGATAAAATACCTACTTGATATCTTTATATTAGGCAGGACAATCATAATACAGGATATAACAAAACATGCATAAAACAAGTAAATTGAATTTGGAGGATACTTAAAACTTTGCGGCGCCATGATTCGACCCTTAACCACCAAGCTGACAATTTCCACAATGATTATGTAAATTAGAGAAATAAATATTATTAGCCAATAATCCTTCGTTGAAAATTTTTAAAGCAATAACCAAAAACAAAGCAATCACCATAGGAAGCCGCGGGGATGATGAACTCGGAAAATATGACATTCACGCCTGCAACATTTTTAGTGAGGTAATGTAAATTTAGCGAGAAAAAACCAACAGATGTAATAAAAAGAATAATTTGAGTATTATTCATTTTTCTTGCCAGAAAAGAATAAAATGGAGCCAATAGCGCAATAATAAGGAAAATTCGTATAATTCATACATAACAAATCCCTGAATACATCAGATAAGAGTATAAAATTTTCTTTGGTGTAAGCATATTTGTCAAAGCATCAATTTTGAAAAAATACACAATCAGAAACAGCAACGTAAGAAAAAACCATAAGGGTACCACCATCCTTCTGGTTCTTGAAATTACATAGTCTTTGACATTTATATTTGTCTTACCTGATGCCAAGAACGACATACCTGACACAAAAACCATCATTGGGACATCGAAAACTCTTAAATTAAAAATTATGCCGGGTGGTGATACATGCGCTAAGACGATTAACACCAGTCCTAAATCTCTCATGATATCTATCTGAATATCACGCTCTCTATTTTTATCCATCCCACATACACCTTAATAAAGTTAATATTTCTGCAAACCACTCGAATATCTAGTCGTAAGTCTGTACTACTTTTCACCCATGCCGGCCAATAAACAGCATTCTTCTTCAATGAGGCATGAGCATGTTTTAAGCCACATTCTTTTTCCCGATTCAGAGATAATCTTATAACCACAAATCAAATACTGGTATTATATCGCATGTTCTGCATTGACATACAAGGCGAACAAATCTGAATTAGTAGTGGGCTTCAACATAAAAAAGATCTTCAGCGACTAAAAAAGGAGTGCAATCCTTCTGGAAACGAGGCTGATGAGAGATAATCTATCTTGATTGTCGCTAGGATAGTGATGGAATGTTAGCAACAAAGGTCCCGACGGCTAGGTTGGCTGACACTTGGGCAAAAAAATGGTAATAAAATGTTTCGCACATTCTTCCTTGCGCATTTTTCCTATAATGAACCCGTTCTTATTGTCGTAGCCATTTTAACGCTGCGTTACTTATCGTCCTCGCGGGTGATGGTATGTTTGCCGCGCGTCGGATGCCTTAGGAATCGGTTTGCAAAAGAGACGCCCCTACTGGAAAACCGTCAAAATATATTGTGCTTGTGGATCAATTCCCCTCGCTATGACCATGTGGTGCATAGCTAACCACCGTAGGCAGATGCTCGACAAACCTTAAGCCAATGACGTTTACTGACACTGAGTTGGCGCTAGCCAAAGGCGTGCTAAAGTTCTTTTTTTGGTCGGATAGAGTTGAAATTAGCACGCCTTCGTAACCGGACGCTAAATAGGCGCCGGCTGGTTCGTTAATTGCTGTATTAAGGCTTCTGTTAGCTTGCCGGGCAAGTCGGACGAATGCACATTTAGACATTGCGCCACGCTGACGGTTTTTTCTACCTGATATACGCGGCCGGTGCCTAAGCGCGATTCAAATTCATTAGCGAGACGGTGGGCGACGAGAAGATCACACTCAACCAACAGCAGCGCATGGGCCAGCACAACATGACGCCGTTCCCCCCGACCATCGGCATACGACGCGGCGCGCCAATACTGCGCGGTCCCGGCAATTTTGCGCGCCTGCGCCCCGCTGCCGCAGGCGAGGTTATAGCGCCCATCGCAAAAAGAGCCCGCCACCGCCTGACAGCCGGTGGTAATGCCCAGCCGCGCCAACCCATAGGACAAGATCCCGCACAAATGGAGGTACACCTCCTCGGCGGCATCGCCAAACGCGCGCGCCGTCGGGTATGCCAGGCTGAGATTAATGATGCCCGGCCCTTGCGGCACCAGCCCGCCGCCGGATTTACGCAGCAGTACTGGGCAGCCGGCGGCGGCTAAGTCATGGCAAACCCGCTCAAAGCCGGCAAAGCGGCGGTAGCTGGCCGGCGCCACTAGCGATTGCGATGTCTGCCACAGTTGCGCGACGGCCTGCCCGGCAGCGGCAATCGGATACATCCCCTCTTCCGCCCGCGTGGCGTCCGGGCAGGTGCGCAGAGCGGGGATCGGCACAAAAAATCGGCCGGGCTTGGCCTCAGTTCGGGAAATATCCTGCATCGTTGACCTTTTTGCAGCGCCTGCCCGGCGGCCTAGAGCGCTTTACGTAGCGTAATATTAATACGATGCGGCCCTACGAGGGAATGAGAGCCGGCTTTAATCGGCAAAATACCGTGGAAGCGAAGCCGCGCAGGGCCGCCCCATACCACCACGTCGCCATGGGCCAGCGGGATACGTTGCGCTGGATCGCCGCGCTGTAGACCGCCGAACTGAAACACCGCGGGCAGGCCCAAGGAGACCGACACGATTGGCGCGCCAAAGTCATGTTCGTCTTTATCCTGGTGCAAAGAAAGTTTACTGCCGACATCGTAGCGGTTCATTAAGCAGGCATCGGGCACAAAGCGGGCAAAACCCGCCTGCTGTGCTGCTTCCTCCACCAGCGCCATCAGGATGGCCGGGATCGGCGGCCAGGGATGGCCGTTGCGCGGGTTACGCTGCGTATAGCGATAACCATGATTGTCGCTGTTCCAGCCGTGGCCGCACCAGCTCATCGCCACCGACATGGTATAGCCCCCCGGCGTGGTCATATGTCGCCATGGCACCTCGGCCACGACAGACTGCACCGCCGCCAGCAGTTCAGCCCCCTGTTCGTGCACGAAACCGTGCAGCACCACCGCCCCCGGCGCGATCGTTTCCCGCCAGGGCGGTGGCGTCGCGTCTTCAAAAAGATCCAATGTCATGGCTAAGCTTTGTATGAATACACAGTGCTCAGTTTAGCCTTTTGGGCGCCATTGTCCAGTCTGCGTCGGCAACCACGTCATCCATCAGCACCGCCGTTGGCGGGCGCCAACGCGCCTGCCTTAGGATGCCGGCCGCAGTGAGAAGCAAGGCGGCGACGCTGAGAGGTCGGTGCGCGCGCCAGCACGCCTGCCTCAGGACGCCGGCGGTTGCCAGACGGACACCGCCTGCGCATCAATGCGCTTGGGCAACAACCACGCCTGCGTGAAGGCATCGGCAATACGCTGCTGCTCCGCGAGACTGTCGCGGGTCACCGGCACCACGCGGTAGCTGCGATGCGCGTTGGCCTGCTCGACTGTAGCGGCGTCAAGATTGCCCCACAGCGGGCCCAGCAGCTGCGCGGGATGGGCGGTTACCCAGGCGCCGGACTGCGTCAGTTGGCGGTAAATCAACGCCAGCACCTCGGGATGCTGTTTGGCAAAGGCGCTGGAGGACAGATAATAACGCTGGTAGCTGACGAGTCCCTGACCGCCGGCCAACACGCGGGCATTTTGCCGGCGTTCGGCGCTGGAGACAAAAGGTTCCCAGGTCACCCAGGCATCTACCTTGCCGGTCTGAAACGCCGCCAGACCATCCGCCGGGGTCAGATAGGCCGGTGTAATATCTTTAAAGGTCAACTGCGCCTTTTCCAGCGCGGCGATTAGAAGATAATGGCTGCCGGCCGCCTTGGTCACCGCGATGCGTTTCCCTTTTAGGTCCGCCAACGTCTTAAGCGGCGAATCCCGGGCGACCAAAATGGCTTGTGCGTTCGGTGAAGGTTCCTCGCGGGCGAAATAGGTCAAGTCCGCCCCCGCCGCCTGGGCGAAGACCGGCACGGTGTCGGCCACATCGGCGGAAATATCCACATGGCAAATATTCAGCGCCTCCAATAACGGGAGGCCGCTTGAAAATTCATACCAGCTGATTTTCACGCCCTGCTGCGCCAGGCGTTGTTCCAGCGTGCCTTGCAGTTTCAATAATGACATCAAGGTGGAGGATTTTTGATAGCCGATACGGAGCGTAACTTCCGCCCGCGCCGCGGCCTGCGCTCCGATTCCTAACATGAATAGCAGCGCAAGCAGCGCACCGCGGCGGCCAAAGGTAAAGTGAAACATAGTGATTCCCTAAAAGTGAGGTGATCTTAAGCTCCGGCAGTTGCTTTGCGCTGTCAAAGGACAAAAAAAGCTTAATAAAGTCATCCACCGGTAAAAAGCGCTGAACAGCGCTACACGCCACGCTGCCAGGTGCGTTTTTGGTCCGACCAAAGGCAAAAAAGTGTGACATGCATTGTGAATAAACGCTTTATGTCGCCTGAGGCGTTGCCATTTGTTAAATAAAGATTACCTTTATGTGGCATATATGGAAATTTACTAATTTGGTCCGACCAACTGCGTTCACCTTGTTGGCTTTACTTCTGGTGCGAGGCGACCGCGTCTGTTGTCGGGCCCTGCGGGTGAACGCGGTTGCCACCCTGATGGCGCGGCGTTGCGGTAAAGGCCGCGACCGCCGCCGCGGTGGTCAGACGATGCCAGGGATGTGGAGCAAGGCGCGGGCATCGCGCTTACTGCGGCGCCGCGCGTTCAGCTGTTCCGCCGTTGGCGTTGCAATGGGCCCAGGGCATCCGGCTGCCAGGGCCTGGTGCTATAAAAGGAATGTAATGGAGCTGAAAACCATGACAACTGACACCCCGCCACGTCTGGCGGACCGCATCGCGCGCCAGCTTGAGCGAATAATAGCTCAGCGGCCGTTTTAGGCGGGCGCACACTTACCCGCCGAGCGTCAGCTGGCGTCCGAGCTGGGCGTCAGCCGCTCCTCTCTGCGGGAAGCTATTCAAAAACTGATTAGCCAAGGGCTGCTGGTCAGCCGTCGCGGCGGCGGTACCTTTGTGCAAGATAATGGCCTGCTTTGGACGCAGCATCGGATTGTCCTGCCGTTACAGCGTTTAATGGCTGATGATGCTGATTATCGTTATGACGTGTTGGAGGCGCGACAGACCATCGAAGCCGGCACCGCCTGGCACGCCGCGTTACGCGCGATAGAGGAAGATAAAGCGCGGTTGCAGGCCTGTTTTGACGCCACACGGCGCGTGCGCGACCAGGATGATCCCGAGCAGGCGGCGCAGGCCGATGTCCGCTTTCATCTGGCCATAGCCGAAGCGTCGCATAACCTGGTGCTGCTGCAAACGATGCGCGGCCTTTTTGCGTTGCTGCAAACCTCGGTGCAGCAAAGCCGCCAGCGGATGTATACCCGCCCCACCCATTTCGCCCGTCTGACAGAGCAGCACCAGGTGCTATTGGACGCCATCCTCGCCGGCGATGCCACCGCGGCGCGCGCGGCGGCAGTTGCCCATTTGGACAGCGTGCATCAGACGCTCAGGTCTTTACAGGAAGAAGACGCGCGCCTGGCTCGTCTTGGCCGTTTTCCTCCTTCCTTCACTGAGACATAATGAGAGAGCTATGATCATTTCATCAGCGAACGACTATCGCACCGCGGCCGAACGTAAACTGCAGCCTTTTTTGTTCCATTATCTGGACGGCGGCGCCTATGCAGAATACACCCTGCGGCGCAATGTGGACAATCTGGCAAGCATTGCGTTGCGCCAACGGGTACTTCGCAATATGGCCGAGCTCAGTCTCGAAACGCAGTTATTCAAGCAAACGCTGGCGCCGGTAGGCCTGTGCGGTATGTATGCCCGCCGCGGTGAGGTGCAGGCGGCGCGCGCCGCAGATGACAAAGGCATTCCCTTCACGCTATCGACCGTGTCGGTCGGCACGATTGAGGAGGTCTCCTCGGCGATAAACCGTCCCATGTGGTTCCAGCTGTATGTCTTTAAGGATCGCGGGTTTATGCGCAACGTGCTGTAGCGCGCCAAGGCGGCCGGCTGTTCGACGCTGGTGTTCACCGTCGATATGCCGGTGCCCGGCGCCCGCTACCGGGATGCCCATTCCGGCATGAGCGGGCCGAATGCCGCCCTGCGCCGCTATTGGCAGGCGATGACCCACCCCGGCTGGGCCTGGGATGTCGGCGTGCGCGGCAGGCCGCACGATTTGGGCAATATTTCCGCCTATTTGGGAACGCCCACCGGGCTTGAAGATTATATCGGCTGGCTCGGCAATAATTTCGACCCGTCGATTTCCTGGCGCGATCTTGAGTGGATCCGCGATTTTTGGCAAGGTCCCATGGTTATCAAGGGGATCCTTGATGCGGATGATGCGCGGGATGCGGTACGTTTCGGCGCAGACGGTATTGTGGTATCCAACCACGGCGGCCGGCAGCTTGACGGCGTGCTTTCTACCGTCCGGGCGCTGCCCGCCATCGCCGATGCGGTGAAGGGCGATATTGCCATTCTGGCCGATGGCGGCGTGCGCAACGGGCTTGATGTGGTGCGAATGTTGGCTCTCGGCGCCGATACGCTACTGCTGGGCCGCGCCTATATTTACGCCCTGGCGACGGCGGGTCAGGCCGGCGTGGCGCACCTGCTGGCGCTGATTGAAAAAAAGATGCGGGTGGCGATGACGCTGACCGGCGCCAAAACTATCGGCGATATCTCCCGCGATTCGCTGGCGAAAGAAGGTCTGGCGCCGGCCACCAGCCCCCACGCGCTGCCCGGCTAAGCCATACCCGGTCTTGGGCGGTGCTGTTTGTCATCGCCGCCAGACCCTAAGCCACGGAACGCGCCATCGCCCCGTCGCCGCCATTACCGCCGCAGTCATGTGATACGCAATAACATTTTTCTGGTTTTGGCCACCACCACCCTCACCTGGGCCGCGACAAGCTTAATCTGGTTTTGACCGCCGCCGTCCACGGCACCGCAGCAACGGCAGGGAGAAGAAGAAGAACCCCATAGGGCGTATCGGGACAATTAGAAAGCCTGGTCATCATTACCAAGTGCATACTGGCTTTTGCCATAATAAAAAAACATTAACCCTATTGAGTATTAATACACTATCTTATGGCCGCTAATGCGGTTCGTCCCGTGCAGAGCTTGCGGCACGCATCATGTCCGATTAACCGCTGGCGCTGCGTGCTCAAGGTCGATGCCCCCCAGACACGGCATACACCGTGACCGGTGGATGGCACGGGCGGTAAGGTCCCCGTCCCGCTTGACGTCGGCACGGCACGCCCTACGCCCGGCCGGTCACCGGCGCATCCTGCGCCCTCTTGCGCTGACCGCATGTTTACAGGAATTCGGCTTAAACGCCGGCACAACATCACCGACAGGAACAGGTCACGATGGCTGTTGAAACAAATCAGGCACCCCTCCCCGCCCAAACGCCCGAAAAGCTGCGGCGCACGCTGACTAACCGACATATCCAGCTCATGGCGATTGGCGGCGCCATCGGTACCGGCCTGTTTATGGGCTCGGGTAAAACGCTCAGTCTGGCGGGACCGTCAATCGTTTTTGTTTATATGATCATCGGCTTTATGCTGTTTTTCGTCATGCGCGCGATGGGAGAGCTGATGCTTTCCAACCTGAGCTACAAATCTTTTAGCGATTTTGCCGCCAACCTGCTTGGGCCCTGGGCCGGGTATTTTACCGGCTGGACCTATTGGTTTTGCTGGGTGGTAACCGGTATCGCCGATGTGGTCGCCATCAGCGCTTATTTTCAATTCTGGTTTCCCGGATTTTCCATTTGGATGAGCGCGCTGCTCTATGTGGTGGTGTTTGTCACCTTAAACATCGCCACGGTGAAAATGTTTGGTGAAATGGAATTCTGGTTCGCAATTATCAAAATTGTCGCCATCGTGGCGCTCATTATCGCTGGCGCGACGCTTGCGGCGATGCACTATCCCAGTTCCGCCACCGATCATGCGGGGCTCGACAATATCTGGCGGCACGGCGGCGTGTTTCCCCACGGCCTTAGCGGTTTTTTTGCCGGCTTCCAAATTGCCATCTTCGCTTTTGTCGGTATCGAACTGGTCGGCACCGCGGCCGCCGAAACCGCGGATCCAGAGCAGGTACTGCCCCGGGACATCAACGCCATTCCGCTGCGGGTGATTATGTTTTATGTGCTGGCGCTGCTGGCGATTATGGTCGTGACGCCGTGGAACGCGGTGTCGGCGGACCGCAGCCCGTTTGTCGCCATGTTCACCCTGACCGGATTGCCGGCGGCGGCCGGCATCGTTAATTTCGTGGTGCTGACCTCGGCGGCATCGTCCGCCAATAGCGGTATTTTCTCCACCAGCCGGATGCTGTTCGGCCTGGCAGAGCAAGGCGTCGCCCACCGGCGATTCGCCCAGCTCTCACGGCGCGCGGTGCCGTTAAACGGCCTGCTGTTTTCGTGCCTGTGTCTGTTGGCGGGCGTGGCGTTAATCTACTTTATTCCCAACGTCATGACCGTGTTTACGCTGGTCACCACCGTCGCCGCCATCCTGTTTATGTTTGTGTGGTCGATTATTCTATGTTCTTATCTCGTTTACCGGCGCAAGTATCCGCAGCGTCACCGGCAGTCCCGGTTCAAAATGCCGCTCGGTAGAGGTATGAGCTGGATCTGTCTTGGGTTTTTTCTGTTTGTGCTGGCGCTGCTGGTGTTGCAAAACGATACCCGTGATGCGCTGTTGGTGACCCCGCTCTGGTTTGTGGCCCTGGCCGCCGGCTGGCAATGGCAGCGGCGTAAGACGCACACGCGGCTCTACGGCGCCGACAAGCTTAATAGGGAGCGTAATCGCGGCTGACCGCGGCCCGCCTCGCCATACAATCAAGGAGCGAACGATGTCAGTGTTATCTAAAGAAACCTCATCGGACACCCCCCTGACGGCAGGCGCGCGCGCCAGCCTTATTCACCGGTTGATTGCGCTGGTCGGCGCCGGCCACGTTCTCACCGGAGAGGGGGAAACACGGCGCTACCGCACCGGCTTTCGTTTCGGCAGTGGTCAGGCCCGGCTCCTTGGTGGAACAATGGCGCGTACTGCAAGCCTGCATTGACGCCGGCGCGGTGGTTATCGCTCAGGCCGCCAATACCGGCCTGACCGGCGGTTCGACCCCGGATGGCGATGCTTACGACCGCGATATTGTCATTCTCAGCACCACCCGCATGAACAAAATCAGGCTCATCAACAACGGCTTGCAGGTAATTTGCCTGCCTGGCGCGACGCTCAACCAGTTGGAGCGCCAGCTTGCCCCGCTGGGCCGCGAGCCGCATTCGGTGATAGGCTCCAGCTGTATCGGCGCCCTGGTGCAGCGCGGGCCGGCCTATACGCAATTATCGGTGTTCGCCCGCGTCGACGCCGAGGGCAAGCTGGCGCTGATAAATCATTTGGGCGTCGCCCTGGCGGGGGACGAAGAAACGCTGCTGGCCCGCCTGGATCAGGACGATTACGGCGAGCAGGATATTCGCTATGATACCGGCGATGGCTCCGACAAAGGTTATGCCGACCATGTCCGTCTGATAGATGAGCCTACCCCCGCCCGGTTCAATGCCGATCCCGGCAGGCTGTTTGAGGCGTCGGGGTCCGCCGGCAAAGTGATGGTGTTCGCCGTACGGCTGGATACTTTTCCCATGGCCCACGGCTCGCGGGTGTTTTATATCGGCACCAACCAGACCTCGGTACTGACCGCTATCCGGCGCCATATCTTAAGCCGGTTTACCCATCTGCCTCTCTCCGGAGAGTATCTGCACCGCGACGCTTATGATATTGCCGCCCGCTACGGTAAAGACACCTTTTTGCTGATCCACTGGCTGGGCACCGCGCGCCTGCCGGCGTTGTTTGCGCTGAAAAACCGCTTCGATTTACTGGCGGAACGGCTGCCTTTTTTACCGCCGCACTGCGGCGATCGGCTGTTGCAGTTCCTCAGCCGCCTGCTGCCTAATCCCCTGCCGGCGCGCATGCAGGCGTATCGGGACCGTTATGAACATCATTTGTTGCTCAAAGTCAGCGCGGAGTGGGTGGCGGAGGCGCAGGCTTTCCTCGACGACTATTTCGCCGGGCACGAAGGCGGTTTTTTCGCCTGCAGCGAGCAGGAAGGCAAAAAAGCGCTTCTTCATCGCTTTGCCGCCGCTGGCGCGGCGGTCCGTTACCGTGCCGTCCATTCCCGCGCGGTGGAAGGTATCGTGGCGTTGGACATCGCTTTGCGACGCAATGATGAAGACTGGTTTGAGCATTTACCGCCGGCGCTGGACCAGCAGATGGTTCATAAACTGTATTATGGTCATTTCCTGTGCCATGTTTTCCATCAGGATTACATCATCAAGAAAGGCCAGGATTGCCTGACGCTGGAACACAGTCTATGGCAACGGCTGGACGCGCGCGGCGCACAGTATCCCGCCGAGCACAACGTCGGTCATCTTTACCCCGCGGCGCCACCGCTGCGACGCTTCTACCGACAGCTGGATCCGTGCAATTGTTTTAATCCCGGTATCGGCCAGATGTCGAAGCGTAAATACTATGGCGAGACGGGCGGCAAAGAATAAGCTCCTGGCCGGGTTCCGCTGCTCCGCCCGCGCTCATGAAGGCTCCCGCGCGGGTGGCCGGCGGGTCGGCGACCCGCGACGCGCGCCGCCGGCAATAACGACGGCGGGCGCACAATCGGACAGCGTCAGGCCCTCCCGGACGGGCGGAAAAACGCCAGCTTGCCCCCCTAAGCGGCGGTGAATGGCCGCCTGTTGGCGATGGTTAATGTCATTTGTACTTTTCAATAATGTGGTGGCCGTATTACTATCCGTTTAAATGGATTTAACAGGTACCGGGCCTGCCGGCCAATTCACAATGACAACCCAAGTAATCAACGCCTCACCCCGTTTCTGGTTCTCTTCTACCTTGGTCTGCTTTTCCTTATCATTACCGGGCCGCAGCGCCGCCGAGCCGACGCCGCCGGAGAAGACCCACGACGCCCCAACGCAGACGCTAATCGTTTCCGCCCCACGCAGCGGGTTAGCCGAGCTGAACACGCCCGCCGCCCTCAGCGTGCTTACCGGCGAGGACTTCCGCCAGGCTAAGCCGCAAGTCAATTTATCGGAAAGCATGGGCAGCGTGCCGGGCCTGCAAATTCAGAACCGGCAGAATTATGCCCAGGACCTGCAGCTGTCGGTGCGGGGGTTTGGCGCCCGCTCGATGTATGGCGTACGCGGCGTGCGTATCTACGTCGACGGCATTCCGGCCACCATGCCAGATGGGCAGGGCCAGACGTCGAATATCGATCTTAGCAGCGTCGACAAGGTAGAGGTGCTGCGCGGCCCGTTCTCCGCGCTGTACGGTAATGCTTACGGCGGCGTTGTTAACGTGGATACCGTCACCGGCAGCCAGCCGGATAAGATAGAAGCGGTCCTGTATACCGGCAGCTACGGCAGTTGGCGCTACGGCGTGAAGGCTACCGGCGCCGATGGCTCACAGGCCGGCGATGTCAACTACGCTGTCTCCACCACCCGTTTTACCACCCACGGTTATCGCGATCATAGCGATGCGCGCAAGAATCTTGGCAATGCCAAGCTCGGAGTGCGCATTAACGATGTCAGCACTCTGACTTTGTTAATCAACGCCGTGGATATTACCGCCAACGATCCCGGCGGTTTGACCGAGGATCAGTGGCATGACAATCCCCGTCAAGCCACCCGCGCTGAACAGTTCAATACCCGCAAAACTCTGACCCAGACGCAGGCCGGCCTGCGTTATCAGCGGCAGATGAGCGACAATGACGACCTGAGCGTGATGATGTATGCCGGCGAGCGTGACACCACCCAATATCAGGCAATGCCGGTTGCCACCCAGGCCAACCCTTTACAGGCCGGCGGCGTTATTGATTTGACCCGTCATTATCAGGGCATCGATACCCGCTGGACGCACCGTGGCGCGCTCGGCGACGTGCCGCTCACGCTGACCGGCGGTCTGGATTATGAAACGATGACCGAACAGCGTAAAGGCTATGAAAATTATACCTTGAACAATGGCGTCACCGAGCTCGGTACCCAGGGTAATCTGCGCCGTAACGAACATAACCTGATGTGGAGTCTCGACCCTTATTTGCAAAGCGCCTGGTCGCTGACCTCCCGCTTAACGCTAAACGCCGGGGTGCGTTTCAGCCACGTTCAGTTCGACTCCGACGATCGCTATATCACCGCAGACAATGGCGACGATAGCGGCAACGCCCGTTATCACCGCTGGCTGCCGGTGGGGTCATTAAGTTACGCCGTCACCGATGACTGGAATGCGTATTTATCTGCCGGTAGGGGGTTTGAAACCCCCACTATCAACGAACTCTCCTATCGTCCCGACAATCAGCCGGGCCTGAATTATGCGCTGAAACCCTCCACCAGCAATACCATAGAGGTCGGCAGTAAAGCGCGCATCGGCAGCGGGCTGGCAACCGTCGCGTTATTTCAGACCGACACCGAGAATGAAATCGTGGTGGCGGACATCAGCAATGGCCGCACCAGCTATACCAATGCCGGTAAAACTCGCCGTCGTGGCCTTGAGCTGTCATTAGGTCAGCAATTCGCCGAAGATATCCAGCTGCGACTGGCGTGGACGTTGCTGAATGCGACCTACCGCACCCGCGCCTGCGGCAGCAGCGACTGCAGCGATGGCGATGCCATCGCTGCCGGTAATCGCCTGCCCGGCATCGCCCGCAACATGGGTTACGCCTCGCTGGCCTGGTCCCCTCCCGAAGGCTGGTATGCCGGCCTGGAAGTGCGCTACATGAGCGATATTGACGTCGATGATGAAAACAGCCAGCAGGCGCCAGCCTATACCGTTGCCGCGTTGGATACCGGTTACCGTTATGTGCTGGGCAATTGGCTGATGAACCTGTACGGCCGGGTGGATAACCTGTTTGACCGCCGCTATGCGGGGTCGGTCATCGTCAATGAAATCAATGGCCGCTATTTTGAACCGGCGGCGGGCAGAAACTGTGGCGGCGGGGTTTCGCTCGCCTATACATTCCAATAATACGCGCCGGCTGTGTCCCGTTCTTGGCCAAGGCCGACGGGACATGCCCGGGGGCGTCTTTTCCAGCGCCCGTTACTGTTTATCTTTGCAAGACCTGAACCGAGCGCACCGTTAACGGCACTATTGCGTTGACATCCTATTCCCTGTCGTTGGGCCTGCACCCGCCGCAGGCATCGGCATTGATAAGCAGGAACAGGCTATGACTAAGATAACGGGCAAACGGCCGGGCGCCGTCTATTTCGTACGGCCGCTGGGGGGACTGATGGCGTTAATCGGTCTTGCCATGACGGCGGGGGGCGGCTATCTGGCCACCCATGGCGGCAGTCGGTATTTTCTGTTCATGGGGCTGATGCTGACGGTGGCCGCGGGCCTGCTCATCGGCCTGCAACCCGCGGGCGCCTGGATCTATGCGCTGGCGTTCCTACTGACCCTGTGCTGGGCCATCTGGGATGCGGGGTTCAGCTTCTGGCCGCTGTTTTCGCGCCTGTTCATGTTTGGCGTGCTGGACTTACTGGTAACACTGGCTTACCCGCCGCTAAAAGCCCGTCAGGGCGACACCGGTCTTCATCGCGCCTGTTATGGCCTGGCGGCGCTGCTGGCGCTCTGTCTGGCTGCCAGTCTGGGTTACACTCTGGTGCCAACGCCGATAGTCAGAGCCCACGGCAGGCGGTACCGGTCTACCCCGTGCCACCGGGCGCAGAGCAGAAAAATTGGCTGCATTGGGGCAACACCACCGCCGGCGATCGCTTCGCCGCACTGGACCAGATAACCAAAGCCAACGTTGACCAACTGCAAGTGGCGTGGATAGCGCATACCGGCGATATCCCCCTTAGCAATGGCGCCGGTGCGGAAGACCAAAACACGCCGCTGCAGGTGGGTGATACGCTGTATGTCTGCACCGCCTACGGTAAGGTGCTGGCCCTGGCGGCCGACAGTGGCAAAACGCGTTGGCGTTTCGATCCGTTGGCCAGTGCGCCCAACTGGCAGCGCTGCCGTGGTCTTGGCTATTACGCCGACGACGCCGCTGCCACACAGGTTGCCCGCGCCGCTGCTCCTGCGAACGCTGCCTCAGCCGCAGTGACCCAGACCCCACCGACCTCTGCCAAGGGTAACAGGCAGCCACCCAGCGCCGTAACGCCCCCCTGACCCCTGACGCCGTGGCCCCGACGCTGCCGGCTGCGACGACGGCCGTCCAGCTTACCCCCGGCGCAGCGCCGACCGTCTGCGCGCGCCGTTTGTTCCTGCCGACTATCGACGCCCGTCTGATCGCGCTGGACGCCGATAGCGGCCGGCATTGCGCCGATTTCGGCGACGGCGGTACCGTGGATTTGACCATCGGCATGGGCGAAATCAAGCCCGGCTATTACCAGCAAACCTCTGCTCCGCTGGTGGCCTGCGATCGGGTGGTGGTGGGCGGCCGGGTGGCGGATAACTTTGCCACCGGTGAACCGCCGGGCATGGTGCGCGCTTTCGATGTCCATAGCGGCGCGCTGGTATGGGCCTGGGATCCGGGAAATCCGGCCATTACCCGCGCACAGCCGCCGGGCTCGACCTACACGCGCGGCACGCCCAATGTCTGGGCGGCGATGTCCTTTGATCCAAAGCTCAATCTGATTTATCTGCCCACCGGCAACGCCACGCCGGACTTCTTCGGCGGCGGACGCAGCGCGCTGGATGATAAATACAGTTCATCGGTAGTGGCGGTCGACGCGTCGACCGGACGGGTCCGCTGGCACTTTCAGACCACACACCACGATTTATGGGACTTCGACCTTCCCGCACAGCCGCTACTGTATGACTTGCCGGACGGTAGCGGTGGCACCACGCCGGTACTGGTCCAAACCAGCAAGCAGGGCATGATCTTCATGCTCAACCGCGTAACAGGTGAGCCGGTAGCGAAGGTGGAAGAGCGCGCCGTGCCGGTGTGCGACACCCCCGGCGAACGCTATTCGCCCACCCAGCCCTTTTCGGTCGGCATGGCGAATATCAGTAACCAAACGTTGACCGAAGCGGACATGTGTGGCGCCACGCCGCTCGACCAGTTGCTGTGCCGGATAGCCTTCAAACGCCTGCGCCATCAGGGCGTGTTTACCCCGCCGGGACGCGATCGCGCGTTGCAGTTCCCCGGTTCGCTGGGCGGCATGAACTGGGGCAGCGTCGCGCTGGATCCCCATAACGCGATCATCTTTGTCAACGATATGCGCCTGGGTTTGGCAAACAACCTGGTCTAACGCGCCAAAGTACCGCAGGGTGCCAGCGGGATCGAAATGGGGCTGGTACCGCAAGAGGGCACGCCCTATGGCGCGGTGCGTGAGCGCTTTCTGTCGCCGCTCGGCATTCCTTGTCAAAAACCGCCGCTCGGTATCAAAATGCATCTGCCGATGGCGGTGGGCATGCCGACGTTGGGACCCAGCATGGTCACCCAGTCCGGCCTGCTGTTCTTCGCCGGCACGCAGGATTATTACCTGCGCGCGTTTGATACCGCGACAGGCAAGGTGGTGTGGCGCGCCCGTCTGCCGGTAGGCAGCCAGGCCGGCCCGATAACCTATGTGTCGCCGACCACCGGCAGGCAATATATCGTCATTTCCGCCGGCGGCGCGCGTCAGTCGCCGGATCGCGGCGATTACGTTATCGCCTATGCATTACCTGATAACCGTTCATCGCGGCAATGACCTTGTTGCCAAGGAGCGACCCATTCATTAGCAGGGCAACGCGCCGGCGCCGGCAAAGCACCGCCCCCTTATTCCTGTACCGGCTCAGGTACGGTGCTGCGGCAAATGTTGGGGGGACATCTGACGGCGCGGGCAACGCGCCGGCGCCGGCAAAGCACCGCCCCCCTTCTTCCCGTACCGGCTCAGGTACGGTGCTGCGGCAAATGTTGGGGGACATCTGACGGCGCGGGCAACGCGCCGGGGCCGGAAAAGTCACTTGCCTGCACTTTGTGATGTGTTCACCGGGGGTGAAATGGTAAACTCAAAGCACCCTATCGCCTGCCAAACACCTATCGTAATGAATAACAAGCTGAAATTGACTGAAGTCGCCTGTCTGTCGCCCCTGCATGAAACCATGATCGCGCTGCGTCGGCATTTGCATCAACACCCCGAATTGTCCAATGAAGAGCAAGCCACCGCGGCGCTGGTGGCGGAAAAACTTCATGCCTGGGGCTATGAGGTGACCACCGGCATCGGAGGCCACAGCGTGGTGGGGACGCTGCGCGTGGGCAGCGGCCGACGGGCTATCGGTCTGCGCGCCGACATGGATGCGCTGCAGATTGAAGAAACCAGCGGCGTGCCGTACGCCAGCCAGACGCCGGGCAAAATGCACGCCTGCGGCCACGACGGTCATACCGCAATGCTGTTGGGGGCCGCCTGCCATCTGGCGCAAACGCGCAACTTCTCGGGCACCCTGAATCTTATCTTCCAGCCCGCCGAGGAAATCGGGTTCAACAGCGGCGCTGAGCGCATGATTGAGGACGGTCTGTTCGCGCGTTTTCCTTGCGATGCGGTGTTCGGCATGCACAATCATCCCGGCTATCCTGGCGGCACCCTGATGTTCCGCGACGGTCCCTTTATGGCCGCCTGCGATACGGTATATATCACCGTGCACGGTAAGGGCGGCCATGCGGCGCGCCCGCAAATGGCGGTGGATCCGATTGTGGCGGCCAGCAGTCTGGTCATGGCGCTGCAAACGCTGGTGGCGCGCAATACCGATCCCTTCGCCGCCGCCGTGGTGACCATTGGCGCCTTCAACGCCGGCCAGGCGCCGAACGTCATCCCCCATAGCGCCCGGTTGGCGCTCAGCGTACGTTCGTTTGACGCCGACGTGCGCCGCGCGCTCGAAGCGCGCATCCGCAGTCTGGTGGAACATCATGTGGCGGGATTCGGCGCGCGCGCGGAAATCGATTTCATCCCGGGATACCCGGTGCTGATTAATCAGCCTGAGCAAACCGCATTCGCCTGTCAGGTAGCGCGTGAGTTGCTGGGGGATGCGCAGGTCGTCACACCGTTAGCCGCGATTGCCGGCAGCGAAGATTTCGCCTATTTCCTGCAGCAACGTCCCGGCTGTTTTCTGCGCATCGGCAACGGCGACAGTGCAATGCTGCATCAGTCAGCCTATGATTTTAACGATGAGAATCTGGTGGTGGGCGCTGCTTACTGGTCGCGGCTGACCGAGCAGTATTTGCAGGATTAAGCCCAGCCGGACGCCGCTTTTGCGGCGTGCGCGGGCGCCGCACGCTTGGCATATGGTCCGGCACGGCTTACGGTGCTCGCCCTTTTTTGCTGCCCTAGGAGTCGTTATGTCTGTCACTCCCGGAATTCATCTCACCGCCAACCAGGCGCTGGACAAACTAGAACGCCTGTACCAGGAGGCGGTCAGCGCCCTGCGCACCGCCATCCAGGTTTTTATTGAAGACGGTACGCTGCCAGACCGTGAAGCACGCGACCGGGGGCTGTTCGCCTATCCCCATGCGCGTTCATTGGGACGGCGTGGCGCACGCGCAGGCCAAAACCCGCGCCTATGGGCGATTCACTCGCCCCGGCAGTTACGTCACCACCATCACCCGGCCGCAGTTGTTCCGCGCCTATTTGGCGGAGCAACTCGCGACGCTGGAAGGCGAATACGCCGCCACAATAGAAGTGACGGCGTCACGACAGGAAATTCCTTTCCCCTATGTCATCGACGGCGCCAATCTGGCCCTCGACCGTTCCATGAGCGCCGGCATCGCGCAATATTTTCCGACTACTGAACTGGCGCAAATCGGCGATGAAACCGCCGACGGTCTGTTTCAGACCGGCAACCGCTTCCCGCTGTCCCATTTCGATGCGCTGCGCACCGACTTTTCGCTGGCGCGGCTGCGACACTATACCGGCACGCCGGCAGAACATTTTCAGCCCTACGTCTTGTTCACCAATTACACCCGCTATGTGGACGAATTCGTCCGCTGGGCGCGCCAGCAAATAGGCGACCCGGACAGTCCGTATATCGCCCTGTCGTGCGCCGGAGGTAATCTGTTAACCGGCGACGACGGGCCGATGGAAGATGAGGTGTCGGATCTGGCCTGGAAAAACCATCAAATGCCCGCTTATCATCTGATAGACCGCCACGGTCAGGGCATTACCATGGTCAATATCGGCGTCGGCCCCTCCAACGCCAAAACGATTTGCGATCATCTGGCGGTACTGCGTCCGCATGCCTGGTTGATGATCGGGCATTGCGGCGGTCTGCGCGAAAGTCAGACCATCGGCGACTACGTGCTGGCGCACGCCTACCTGCGCGATGATCATGTGCTGGATGCCGTGCTGCCGCCGGACATCCCGATCCCCAGTATTGCCGAAGTCCAGCGCGCCCTGTTTGACGCCACCAAAACGGTCAGCGGCATGCCAGGCGAAGAGGTCAAGCTCAGGTTGCGCACCGGCACCGTAGTCACCACCGACGACCGCAATTGGGAACTGCGCTATTCCGCTTCGGCGCTACGCTTCAATCTTAGTCGCGCGGTGGCGGTCGATATGGAACGCGCTACGATTGCGGCGCAGGGATATCGTTTCCGTGTGCCCTACGGCACGCTGTTGTGCGTTTCCGATAAGCCGCTGCACGGGGAAATCAAATTACCCGGCCAGGCCAACCGGTTTTACGAAGGCGCCATTTCTGAGCATTTGCAAATCGGTATCTGCGCCATCGGTTTGCTGCGCGAGGAGGGCGACAATCTGCATTCACGCAAGTTGCGCACCTTTAACGAGCCGCCGTTCCGCTAAGAAGCCGCCCGCGAACGCAGAAAGACCAGTAACTGTTGTACCGCCGGAGTTAACAGCGAGCGATGCGCACACACCAGCTGCAGCGGCGCAGGCTCGCCATAGGCGGGAAAGATTTCGTAGAGCCGCCCGGCGAGGATATCCGGCAGCAGGTCAAGGCGAGACTTATAGACTATGCCCTGTCCCGCCACCGCCCAGCGCCGGACCAGATCGGCATCGTCGCTGGTGCGATCGCCATTGACCACCACGGTCTGGCTCCCGTGCGGTAAATGGAACTGCCAGCGTTCGTAAGTGGTATCGCCCCAAAAATAGCGCAGGCAATTATGTTGACGGAGCGCCTGCGGCGCGTCAGGGGTACCGTAGCGCGCCAGATACGCCGGCGCGGCGCACAACGCGCGACGCAGGTCCGCTACCAGCGGCAGAGCCACCAGCGACGAATCCATCAGCGCGCCATAGCGGATCGCCGCATCCAGCGGCTCACGCACCAGATCCACGGCCCGATCGCTAATGCTCAACTGCACGCTCAACCGCGGATAGCGTTGCTGGAAATCATCCAGCCAGGGCAGCAATATCCGGCGGCCAAAATCCGACGGAGCCGAAAGACGCAACGATCCTGCAATCTCATCCCGCCCCAGCGCCAGCGCATGCTGGCCCTGTGCCATGGCATCCAGCGCCGCACGCGCATGCGGCAGATAGCGCTCGCCCGCCTCCGATAGCCGCAGGTGCCGGGTGTTGCGCACAAACAGGCGCGTGCCGAGCGCCCGCTCGAGGCGCATCACGGCACCGCTGGCGTAGGCCGGGGTTAGATCCAGCTGGCGTGCCGCCAGTGAGAAACTGCCGGCATCAGCGGTTTGCACAAAAACGCGCAGATCATCAAGACGCATGATTTTCGTCATTTTGGGGAAAGTCTTTGGCAATATAGCCCCTGTTTCTTCCTAACGCTATCCGGCAGTCTAGGCTTAGTTATCGTTAACGCCGCCGCGCCGACGGGTGTGGCGGTTGAACCACAGCCTCAGGAGAAAACGCCTTATGCACGCCTTTGGATTTTATCAACCGCTACCGATTACCGCGCCCGACGCGCTGGTCGAGCTGGACCTGCCGGAGCCGACGCTCGGCGATTATGACTTGCTGGTGGAGGTGAAAGCGATTGCCGTTAACCCGGTCGATGTCAAGGTGCGCGCCGGCAGTACACCGCCTAAGGGCGAGGCGCGCGTTCCCGGTTGGGACGCGGCCGGAATTGTGCTCGGCACCGGCGCGCGCGTCAGCCGTTTCGCCGTCGGCGATCGGGTCTGGTACGCGGGCGATATACGCCGTGCCGGCAGCTATGCCGAACGTCAGGCGGTGGATGAACGGCTGGTGGGACCGATGCCGGCGTCGCTGGATTTTGCCGAGGCAGCCGCGCTGCCGTTGACCGCCATTACCGCCTGGGAGTTGTTGTTCGACCGGTTGAAGGTGCAGCAGCGGGATCCCGCCGCGCCGGGCGCCCTGTTGGTCATTGGCGCCGCCGGCGGTGTCGGCTCCATACTGTTGCAACTGGCGCGCGCCCTCACGGGACTCACCTTGGTCGCCACCGCCTCGCGGGACGAAACCCGCCGCTGGGTACGGGATCAGGGGGCGCATGCGGTCATCGATCACAGCCAACCCTGGGCGCCGCAGCTGGCACAACAAGGCATCACCGATGTTAGCAATGTCATTGGATTAAACCACACCGCAAGCTATATTCCGCAGATTATCGAGGTGCTGGCGCCGGAAGGGCAATTGGCCTTGATTGACGATCCACAGCAGTTTGATATTGTCCCGTTTAAAAGCAAATCCATCAGCGTTCACTGGGAGCTGATGTTTACCCGTTCTCTGTATCACACCGCGACGCAGGAACGCCAGCATGCCCTGCTACGTCGAGTCGCCTGGCTGGTGGATCAAGGCGTGATCCGCACCACCCTGACCCGTCGCTTTGACGGCATCACGCTGGACAACCTGCGTCAGGCGCATACGCTGCTGGAACAGGGCGCCACCCGCGGAAAAATCGTGCTGGTGCGGTGACCAGACCAACTCTGGCCGGTGCAACCGCGCCGTCTGACCCGCTCCCGCGCTAGCGAGAGCGTACGCCGTGGTGGGGGGCGGCGTGGCCGCGGTCTGCCGTCATCCCGCGCTACCGATGGCTCTCCTCCTGCCCGGCGGCGTGGTGACCGACGGCGGCCCCCGGCCCGCGCTAGCGAGTGCGCACGCCGTGGCCACGGTCTGACGGCTACAAGCGGCTTGCGGGATGACCCACGGGGGCGTCACGGCTATCTTGACCGGCGGTGGCCAATGTTTGCATTTGCTGCGGCAGGTAAGACTCCTCCCCGCGCCGCCCTGCGTGCCGCGGCAAGCTCCCTGACGCGTTGCTGCGGCAGTCACCTTGGTGTGCAGCAGACTGTCTGCCAAAGATCCCCGCACCGCCGCCAGCGTCCTTAGCCCGCATCGCATGCCATGTTGCGTCGCACCGGTCTCCGCGTGTTGTCACCTCCGCTGCGGTCGCGGCCTAATGTGTCAAGCATCATATATTTGGAAGCAAATAATGACTTCATATTGACATCCCCGCAACACGGCGGTTACATACTCAAAATTGGCATTAACAGAAACACTGTTCCAGATAGCGGGACACGAGGGGTGTTATGAAATCATTGCGCAATGCGCTGCGTATACTCGACGCCTTCAGTCTTGAGCGGCCGGTCTGGGGCGTACGCGAACTGAGCCAGTACAGCGGGCTTTCCCCCTCCGTGGTGCAGCGGGCGCTGGCGGCCTTCCGCGACGGCGGTTTTTTGCAACAGTGTCCGCAAAGCAAGCGTTATGAACCGGGAGCCCGTTTCTGGGAATACGGCCAGATTTTCCGCTCACGCCTGCGCTTGGACGATATTATTGCCCGCGAACTGCGTGCGTTGGCGGACATCAGCGGCGAAACCGCCTGGTTTACCGTACTGGATAATGAACAAGCGCTGTGCGTCCAAGTGGCCGAGAGCGCCCGCGATGTGATTATTGCCATCCGCAGCGGCGAGCGCACGCCGCTGTCGCTGGGTTCGCGTGGCAAGGTCATACTGGCTTTCCTGCCGCAGGCGCAGCGTGAGCGCTTGATCCAGCAGTCAACGGCGCCTGCTTGACGCCCTGGACACCCTTCGCCGCCAAGGCTGGTGGCTGTCGCGCGGCGAACGCCTGGAGCATGTCACCGGTTTGAGCGTCCCCCTGTTCAACGCCGGCGGCGAGGTGTTTGCCTCGTTGACGTTGGGCGGTCCGACCGACCGCCTGCCGGAAAAAGTGACAATGTCACACCTGCCCGCTCTTCTCGCCGCCCGCCGCACGATTGCCGCCGGCTGGCATACGCTCAATGGATGATATGAAGGACATTATGACCTTATAGGACGGCTATTTCCTGCGGGAAATGGGATCATTTTATCTTGGCGGGTCGCCGCAAACCGTCGCCGGCGACCCGGTCAGCGACTATGTGCTGGCGCCCGACGGCGTGCCGGTGAGTATCGACCCTAACGGCACCACCAGCGTGGGTCAGACCTGGGTGCAATATTTTCTCCCGGCCGCGGCGGCGCATAACCTGCCGCTGAGCTTTTGGCATGGCGGCTCGCTCACCGGCGCGATGTGGGAGAGCACCCCGGACGGCCGCGAAGGCTGGCTGCACTACTTTCTGCGCCACGGCTGGCCGGTGTATAACGTCGACGCCGTGTGGAGCGCGGGCGGGCCGGCTTGGCACCGCGCGATCCGCATTTCGCTTCGCCGGCAATTTTACGCACCGCCGAGGACAGTTTCTGCCAGTTCCGCATCGGTGCCCGCGTTGCGCGCGCTACACCGGACGCCCTGCAGGCCGCCGCCTATCCCCATTGCTAATTCCCGCTCAACGCATTCGAGCACTTTATGTGCCAAGTGGTACCGCGCTGGGCCACCACCGACGATCTGATCCTGGCCGCCTATTGCCGGCTACTGGACCGGGTGGGTCCGCAGATAATCATCGCCCATTCCCAGGGCGCCGTGTTCGCGCTGCGCGCCGCCGCCCGCCGGCCTAACAATGTCAAGGCCATTGTCGCCATCGAACCGGCCCAGGGCGGCGGCGAGGAGGCTCTGGCGGCGCTCGCCGATATCACGCTGCTGCTGGTGTATGGCGATAACGTGCACTGCGACGCCCGCTGGCCACAGATACGGGCACGTACCGACGCTTATTTCGACCGACTTTTCGCCCGCGGCGCGCGGGTGGATATTCTGGATCTCCCCCGGGAGGGCATGGCGAGGAATTCCCACATGCTGATGATGGAGCTTAACAACCACGCTATTGCCGCGCTGATCGCGCGCTGGCTGATGGACATTCCCGGCGTAAGCCGCCCCGCTAACGGAAACCATGACGATGGAAAATGTGACCGAGCTTGAAACCGCTACCTTGCGAAAAGTCGCGCTAAGGCTAATGCCCTCGTTGACCCTGGGTTATTTTCTGGCGTCGCTGGATCGCGTCAATGTGGGCTTCGCCGCCCTGCAAATGAACGACGATATCGGTCTGTCCGCGGCGGCTTTCGGCCTGGGTGCCGGGCTATTTTTTGTCGCCTACTGCTTTTTCTCCGTGCCTTGCAACGTGATGATGGTCAAAGTGGGCGCCCGCCGCTGGTTATCGCTGGTGATGGTGGTCTGGGGCGTGATTTCCAGCGGGATGGCGCTGGTGCAGGGGCCATGGTCGTTTTACGTCCTGCGCTTTTTATTAGGGATCGCCGAAGCGGGTTTCTTTCCCGGCGTCACTTACTTTTTTACGCTGTGGTTCCCTAAGACCGTGCGCGGGCGGATGGTGGCTATCCTGATGATGGCGCTGCCGCTGAGCAGCGTGCTCGGCTCGCCGGGTTTCCGCCGCCTTACTGTTAACCGATGGCATCCTGAACCTGCGTGGCTGGCACTGGCTGTTTATTATCGAAGGCCTACCGGCGGTGGCACTCGGCCTGCTGGCGCTGCTGATTTTGCCGCACGATGTACCATCCGCTCGCTGGCTGACGGCGGCGCAGCGCGACTGGCTGACGCGCGAATTGACCGAGCCCGACGCGGCGGCGGTGGCGGATGTCCCCCAGGTGCCGCTATGGCGTCAGCTATTTAATAAGCAGGTGTTGCTGTTGACGCTGGTGTATATGGGGGGTACCGCGGTGACCAACGGCCTGTCGCTGTGGCAGCCGCAAATGATCAAGAGTTTCCATATGTCCACCATGCAAATCGGCCTGCTCAATGCCATTCCGTTCGCCATCGCAAGCGTCGCGATGTATTAGTGGGGCGCCCATTCGGATAAACATCGTGAACGGACCTGGCATACCTGCCTGCCGCTGCTGTTGGGCGCCGCCGGGCTGGCCGGCACCATGTGGGTGTCCACTCTTGGTCCTACCATCGCGGTATTGTGCGTGGCGATCATCGCCGCCTCAATGATCAAAGGGCCGTTTTGGGCCATGGCCACCGAGCAGTTGCCGGCCCATAGCGCGGCCGTGGCGATAGGCCAAATCAACGCATTAAATAACCTGGGGGTCTTTGCCGGTACCTGGCTAATTGGCACGATTCGCACCGCGACCGGCAGCTTTACTTACGCGCTGGTGGCGCTGTCGCTGGCGGCCAGTCTGGCGGCCTGGCATCTGGGTCGGCACCGTCCCGTCACGCTACCGGTCAATGCCAAATAGCGTCGGCCGACCGCCTCCCAGGACGGCATCGCCTTTACACGTCCTGGGCGCGACGCGGCGCCCCCGCATATTTACCATCGCGTTAACCCTCACTTCAAGACGCCCAGGGCGTAACGCGGCGCTCCCGCATATTCACCATCTCGTTAACCCTTACCTTTACACACTCTGGGCGTAACGCACCGCGGGCGGCTGGCCGGCGGGGTGCAGAATCGGCTCGAGGACTTCCGCCTCCAGCTCCGCCAACCGGACGTTGCCGCGCCGCCGCGGACGCGGGGCGTCGACCCCTACATACAGCGCAATGCGCCCTTCTTCGATTAACACCACGCGATCCGCCAACGCCACCGCCTCGCTGACGTCATGGGTCACTAACAGGACGGTAAACCCGTGCTGGCGCCAGAGCGATTCAATTAACGCCTGCATCTCGATACGCGTAAGCGCATCCAGCGCGCCTAAGGGCTCATCAAGCAACAGCAGCGACGGCCGGTGAATTAATGCCCGTGCCAGCGCCACCCGCTGTTTTTAGCCCCCGGACAGCGCGGCCGGCCACTCGGATGCGCGGTGCTCCAACCCGACCGCCGCCAGCGTCTCGTCAGCTTCCCGGAGCCAGTCGCCCTTAAGCCCGAGCCCTACGTTATCGCGCACCGTTTTCCAGGGCAGCAGCCGCGCATCCTGAAACATCAACCTGGTCGAATCCCGCACCGCACCGAGGCTGGCATTGCCAGCCTTTAGCATGCCGCCATCGGGCTGTTCCAATCCTGCCAGCAGGCGCAGCAGCGTGCTTTTGCCGCAGCCGCTGCGGCCCACGACCGACACAAATTGACCGGCGGGAATGGCGAGACTTATCTGCTCAAGCACCTGGCGCGGGCCGTAATGCTTTTCCAGCTGGTTAATTTGCAAGGGGGTAGCGTCGGTCACTCTTGTCGCGAAGGTCATACCGCTGTCTCCTTATGCTGATAGGCCGGGTGCCAGCGCAGCCAGACGCGCTCCAGTAACAGGGTGCAGACATCCGCCAGCTTACCCAGCATGGCATACAAAATGATCGCCACCACCACCACATCGGTCTGCAAAAATTCCCGGGCGTTCATCGCCAGATAGCCAATACCTGAACTGGCGGAAATCGTTTCCGCCACGATAAGCGTCAGCCACATCAGCCCCAGGGAAAAGCGTATCCCCACCATAATCGACGGCAGCGCACCGGGCAAAATGACCTGACGGAACAAAGAGAAGCCGGACAGCCCATAGCTGCGTGCCATTTCCAGCAGACCGCGGTCAATATTGCGGATACCGTGGTAAGTATTAAGGGACAAGGGAAACAGCGTACCGAGCGCCACCAGGAATATTTTGGCGGTTTCATCGATGCCAAACCACAAGATGACCAGCGGGATCAGCGCCAGATGGGGGACGTTGCGCAGCATCTGTACCGAGGTATCCAATAACCGCTCGCCGGTGCGCGACAGACCGGTAATGAACCCCAGCACCAGCCCGATACCGCCGCCGATGGCGAATCCGGTAAAGGCGCGGGCGCTGCTGATGGCCAGGTTAGCCGCCAACTCACCGCTTGCGGTCAACCGCCAAAAGGTTTTGGCGATAGCCACCGGAGCCGGCAAGATTCGGCTGGACAACCAGCCGGCCTGTGCCGCTGCCTGCAGATAAGAATTAACAACACCGGCAGCGCCCAAAGCGCCAGGGCGTAAACGAGGCGTCCGGGTTCGATGCGACGCGGTCGACCAGCGGTTTTTTTGGGGTGTCGAGTGGAATAATCGCCATGGTGCTCCTTATGTACAACGGTGTCCTAGCGCGCGCCTGAGCGCGGGCACGCATGTCATAACCGGCGTCTTTGACAGCGCCGCCTGGCCCGGATCGCAGCCCTGCCGGGGCCGGGATCATCCTGCCGCCGACGCCGGCTGCAAGCCGCGGCGACAGGGATTCACTGGTACCTTAGTTCGGGTGTTTAGGGGTGTGAAATTAAATTTTTCGCTAAACAAAGCTAAAAATACGCTTAGCGTCAGCTTTGAACAGACTCGTGCGTTAACGACGCTTAACCTCAGCGCTGACCAGACGAGTGCGCTAACGACACTTAACCTCAGCGCTGACCAGACGAGTGCGCTAACGACGCTTAACCTCAGCGCTGGCGAGGCGGGTACGTCGCCCCCTGTCACACCGTGCGGTCGTCGGCCATCAGTGCGCGGGCTTTCGTGCTGAATGAAATCGAGAATTATTCCTATTATCTTTAAGTGATGATACAGTTGCGCGCAATCGACAGGAGTACATGTCAGGCGAATGTGAGGAGCGACTGTGTCATCAGGGCCATCCAGATATAAGATTTTTGACGTGACGCTAAAAGAAAGCGTTGCCATCACCCCGTCACTGCAATGCTGTGTGTTTTACGGCGCAGACGTCGCAAACATGACCCGCCACGCACCCGATCAGCGCATCAAAGTGGTATTGACGCTGGCCAGCGGCGAGCCGCCCTGTTTGGTGGATAACGGCGAATGGTATCCCGCCTGGCTGGCGCTGCCCGCCGCTACGTACCTACACCCTGCGTAATGTGCGGCCCGCTCAGGGTGAGCTGGATATCGACTTTGTGCGGCACGGCGATAACGGCCCGGCTTCGCGTTGGTTCAACCACGCTCGCGCCGGCGATCGTTTGCAACTTATTGCGCCCAATGCCGCCTTCGGCGGCCATGGCGGCGGGTTTGAATGGTTGCCCCCGGACGGAGTACGGCAGGTGTTGCTGGTGGCGGATGAAACCGCGACGCCGGCGGCGCTGGGCATTCTTGAGTCTTTGTCTTCGCTGGCAACGCCGCCGCAGGTGCAGGCTTTTTTTGAAGTGCCGCTCCGCGCCGATGTACAGCATCTCGATAGTTATACCTTCGCCAAAATCCATTGGCTAGCGCGTGAGAGTCTACCCCAGCAGCCCTATGGCCAGGCGTTGTTGACGGCGCTGCAATCCCGGCTGGTGATCTCCGATGATGCGCCACGCAGCCAGGATGAAGCGGCTCAGTCCGTTCTGCGACCGGAGCTTGAGCAAATGTGGGAAAGCGCCGCGCCGGCGCACTCCGCATTCTACGGTTGTATTGCCTGCGAATCCTCCGGGGTGAAAGCGATTCGCCGCTACTTGATTCACACCTGCGGCCTGCAGCGGGAAACCCTTAGCCTGATGGCCTATTGGTGCCACGGCCGCTGATCCCGCCGGCGGCGCTCAGCGCCACCGCCTCCCGGTTACGGCTGGAGCACGCGTGGGACCGGCCGTGTGCTAACTGCATAAATGGCGCCTCAATGTTAACGAACGTCAGGGCGCTAACGATGAAAACCGCTACCCAGGCCGCAATCAACGCGACAAAAGGCCCCCAATGGGGATAAAGCCAGCGGAAGCTGATGGTTAACATCAGTCCGTGCAGCAAATAGCTGCTGTAGCTTATGACCCCGGCGAAACGCAGCGACGGGCTGCGTAATAGGCCAAACAGGTCATTGCCACTGGCGGTGATGAGGAAAAACACCGCAATCAGCAATACCGACAGGCCCGTGTAGGCAAAGTCAAACAGATAGAAACTCAGGCCGACGCTCGCCAGCGCCACCGCCGAGAGCCCCTGTTTCAAGACCGGCTTTTTAAGCAGCGCCGCCGTCTCGGCGTGAAAACCCGGGCAGGTGTGTAATGTGGCGGTCAACATGCCGCCCACGAAGGCGAACAGAATACTGTACTGCACCGCCGAGATTGCCTGCGCCCAATGCAGCAATAGCAACAGGATGACAATCGCCCCGAGCGCGACCAGTCCGCACAGGCGTTGCCGGGCGAACATCGCCAACAGCGGAAACAGCAGATAAAACTTCATCTCAATGGCCAGCGTCCAGAAAACGCCGCACAAGATAAGCCAGCCGGGTTTGCCATCGGTGAGCGTCATGCCGCTGATAAAGCCAAACGACAGCCAGAACGCCAGCGAGCGCAGCAGGTAGCCCGCGTTCATGTTTGCGGTAAAACCGATAGCGGAGGAGAGAAAATACACCCCCGTCACCGCGATAAGGTACATCGGTAACAAGCGGAAGACGCGCCGACGGTAAAATACCACCGCCTCTCCCACACCGTGCGCCAGCGCCTTACGCCAGAACAGATAGCCGGTAATCATAAAAAACCGTGACGCCAAACGACCACAACTGCGTGAGAATACGCGGCACCAGCTCGTTGAAACTGGCGATGTAGCCGGCGTTGCGCAGGCCATCGATGATGACGAATTTGCCCTCATCGGCCATTTCGGCGGCGAAGGGTTTACGCACCAGCGGATAGAGCAACATACAGGTGACAAACGGGATGGCGCACAGGGAGAGGTAAACGAAATCGGGCATAACAATCCCTATCGGAAGCGAAACCATTAAGCTTAGAACATGCGCGGCGCGCAGGGCAAGGCGTTCACCGGCGCGGGACGGGACATTGACGCAAGTCGCGCCGCCGGCTTCGGCTGCCTAGGCCAGCAATGGCTTGTTTTAGCGTTATAAAATGAGATTTTTCAATTTCTGTAAACCCGTAATTTTCGGGTGTTAACGCACCCTCGCCTGTCAAAAAGCCAAGTCGATGACCACGCTATCGGTATACACCCCCGGCGGCGGGGTATTTTGTGTTTTGACGATTTTCGCCACGTAATTGAACACCCGTGTCAACCCATCGCTGGTCACGCTGATGGCGGCGGCGCTGGCCACGCGCTCAACGCCGCTGCTGCCCCAGCGCAGGCTGCCGTTGGCCTGGTAGATTTCATAACTCAGCCGTAGGCTGCCATTGGCCATGTTGCGCACATTGCCTATGGCATGAGCGCCGTTGCTAAAGCCTACCGAGTAGCTGCTGCCTTTGGTACAGGTGGCGCTGATGCTTTGAGTGACATCGTTAAAACTGGCGACCAGTGGCGCGCTGCCAAAATTGAGGTTCGGCGCGGTGATGGCGATACAGTCGTTGGTGACGACCAGCGTTACGCTCATCGGCACCACCACCGCGCCGGACTTCATGCCGGCGGGCAAACACATGCCGCCGACGCCGATGCTGGTGCAGATATTATATTGCGTCAGCACGTTCAAGGTTCCGCTGTAGGTGCCCGCCCTGACCGTGACGCCCGGCAACGTGCGCAGATACAGCCGCAGGGTGAAGTTAAGATTGCCCATGATGCCCACCAGATTAATCAACTCACGTGAGCCATAAGTGACGCCACTGCCGCCCACGCTCAGTTCGGTTGCGCAATTCGCCGAGGTACAAAGCTGTACCGGCACGCCGTCGCTGCCGTTTTGCAGCACCGTCCGGCCCCCGGACACCTGTCTGGCGCCGGTCAGTTGCAGTCGGATGTAGTTGGAAGAAAGCAGCGACGCGACGCTGCCGGCACCGCAGTTGACATGGACTTCGCCGCTAGCGGTGCTGGGCTGATTGTTAAGCACAAACGACGTCACGCTGCCGAGGTTGGCGCTGCTGGCGGGCAGCGAACAGGCGGCGCGGGCAGCGCCCCAGATGAATAACGGCAGCAGAAGCCAACGTCGCAGGCGGGGTCTAGTCATGGGGCGCTCCTGACGCAGGTTCATTCAACGGGCATCGCACCGGCCCGTAGGTTTTCAGCGCATACACCACACCGCCGGGCAGCGTCAGTCGCGCCTGGCAGCGACGTCCATCCGGCGTTTGTGCCGTGATGAGGTTTTCGTCGCCAAGATTATCCAGCCAGGCCTGGCCGTCCCAGCAGACAACCTCGGTCGGTTGGCACGGCCGGGTCAATTGCGTGGCGACGGGCAGCGGCTGGCCCTGGTCGTCGTGCAGGATAACCAGGGCTGCGCGAAGCTTCTGCACGCCAAAATTGACGGTATAGCCGCTCTGCCGGCGGATGGTCAGCCGCTGTTCTACCCGGGCGGCGGTGATTTCCGGCGGCAAATCGAGGGGGTTGATCGCGTACTTCGCCGGATAATAGGCGCTAACGCCTGGAATCAACAGATAGCCTTGGGCGTTGGTGACGCCCGCCAACTGATTTTCATAACTGACTTCCACATTGGGATAACCGGTTTTCACCAGCGCGAAGCTATTATTTAATTGATTAGCGGCCAACCATTGCCCATCCATCAGTACCAGCGCGCCGCTAAGATCGTTCCAGACGTTGTTTTCTCAGCCGTAACCGTAAATGCCGCCATCAATTTCCATCAGCGGATTGCGCCAGCCGATCATGCCTTGACGATAATCCGCGGCGCGCCGTTGGTGGGCATAGGCGAGATCCCAACTGATGCCACCATCGGACGGCATGGCGCTGGATAGGGTGAGCCGCTGCGCCATGCCGCCACCAGGGGACCGCTCCACCCCAGCGCTGGCGTTTGACAGCGCGCCAAACGGCACGATGAGGGCGACTGCCCCGCTCCACCCCGCCTGCAGTGGCGTGTAGCTGCCGGCAACAAACAGGCTGGCATCACCCCATAACGATTTGCTCCACGACAGGTTCCACAACTGCGTCCGCTCGCCCTGGGCGCTGTGAATCGCTACATAGGCCGCGCCCAGCCTGCCGTAGCGCGCCAGCGACAGGGTGGCATTATATTGTTCACTGCGGCGACTCAGACTCCAGCGCGTATCGCGCAACAGGGGGTTATCGCCGTTATCGTAAATCGCCAGATTGCCAAACCGGGCGCTACGCAGGATATGCTGCGTACCGATGCTGAACATGCGATTGTTATAGCGATAGCCGAAGCCGTACTGATCCCCCTGCTGCCCCTGCCACAGGCTATGGCTCCAGGAGTATTCACCACCCACAACGCGCCAAGACGCAGCTGGCTGCCGACACCCCCCAGCGCCAGGCTGTCCGAGCCTTCCGCCTGGGTTTCCAGCGTGAGCCAATCGGTTATCCCCCGACGATAGCTGCCGCTGGCGACCACCTCGCCGTAATCGGCGCTTGATGTGCCGTAGCCTTTGCGCAGCGCGCCGGCGGAAACGGAGAAATCCGCTAGCCCCGCGTCCATCATGGTGCTGGACACATAAAACGGCAGCGTGGTCACCACCTGTCGTCCGAGCGCGTCGGTGGTGACAATGACCGCATCGCCGGCACCGTTGACGAAGGGCAGATTGTTTAGCGACCAAGGACCGGGTTGCACCGACTCGCTATTGGTTTTAAAGCCGTTAACGAACATATCGACGGTAGTCGGCACCACCGCCGAGCCGCTAAATGACGGTAGCGGGTAGGTCACCAGGTACGGTTGCAGGGCAAAATCCCGAGCTATTTTCACTCCGCCGACCCGGACGCTGCTGCTCCAGGAGACCGAGCCGGTAATCAGATCCCCAATGGTCCAGCTTAAGGCGTCATCTTCTTTCTCATTGGACCAGGCGGTGTCGTAGCGGATATACCCGTTACGGGTACTGTTGGTGCCGCTCAGGCTGCGTTGCAGCACGCCGTCATGGCTGAAATAACCGTAATCGCCGAACATGCGCCATTCATTCCAGGCGGAGGTGCGCAGCGCACCATTGTAAAAACGGGCGGTGTAGACATCGTAATTAAGCACGGTACCGGTGCTGGTTCTGGCGGGATAGCGCGGCGCCGGGTGCTGGTGGGAAAACGCCTGTGCCGGCAGCCACGCATCTTCACTGCGCTTGCTGCGCGCCGCTACGCCAAAGGCGATCGCGATTATCCAGCCGGAACTCCAACTGCTGGCCGCGGGCCAGGGTCCCCTCGAGCGGCCAGCGGTAGCTGGCGTGGGGCAGCACATAGCCCAAGAGTCCCTCGCTTAAACGATGATGGTCAAACTGGGCCTGGATGAGCCGTGCGTGCACCGAGCCGTGGTTACTGAACTCGAGAAACACCCCGCCGCCTTCTTCGACCACCCGCCAGCTGAGCAACGGTTCGCCGGCGTCGGGCGCGGCCCGTTCACCGTAAACGAACAGCGGCAGCGAATAGCGCATTTGGAAGTTGACGCTGTGGGTTTTATCCTGTGAGTCTAGATGCGGCGTCGGAATTTCATCGAGCAATATCCGGTAAGCTAGCTCTTCGCCGGCGGCCGGCGGCGGCTGCTTAAGCAGACGCACTACCTGTTTTTGCCCCGGTTCGAGACGCAGCATGGGGGGACTGGCGATAACCCGCTGTTGGTTTTGATAGCCGTCGGTGCCATTGCGCTGTTGCCAGCCGAACACCCTGACCTGAATGAGCGTTGTGCTGGTACCGCGGTTCTCCACCCATAATTCCGAGGCTTTCTGTGCGGCGGTAATCACCGGATCCACCGGCCAGATAAGGACCGCGTTTCCCGCCCGCGCCGCGCCGCCGACCTGCAGGCTGGCAACCGCCAGCCACAATCCCAGACGCCTCAAAGCGCGAGTTCTACCTGCTCCTGTCATTATTCACTGCTCCTTAACTGCCACCGACTCCCTCGCCGCCGCCCAGTCGGCGCACGGCGCACATTACCATGACAGCGTCACCGTCAGCGTATCGGTATAGGTCCCCGACGCCGACATACCCGACAATTGCAGCGCGCCATAGACAGGCAGCACAATATGATTGGCGTCGCTGTAGGAGAGCGACACATCCTGCCCCACCGGTATGGCGTTGGCGGGGGTCAAACCGGCATCGGTGTAAAGCCGGTAACCAATAAGCTCCGTGCCGCCGACACGCTGTAAGTTACGCTGGCGGGTATAATGGCTACCGCCATCGATACGCATACTCAGCGTGGTACCTGGCGAACAGGCCAGTGAAAACGCCGTATTCTGCACCATGCTCGCGGTAAATAGCCGTCTGTCACTGCCGGCCTGGCTGCCGAAATCCAGTTTGCCAATGGTGGGGCCGCCGTTTATCAGGCAACCGGCGACTACCGTCGCCGCGACCTGAAAGCTCTGGTTAGGCAATTCCGCTGCCCGCAACGTCACTATGCCTACCAGCAGCGGCCACAAACCCCATCGGAATGTCAATACCCTGTTAATGCGCTCTCGCCACTTACTCTGGCGCAAAATTTAGTAGGTGACCTGCACATTGATAACATCTGCATAGGTCCCGGCTGGAATGCTGGTACTGTTGCCTCCCCCGGTGATGCGGCCATAAATCGGATAGATTTCGCCGTTAACCGGATCAGAGGTAGACGCGGCGGTCAGGTTAGTACCGTTGGCGATAGCGGAGGTAAACCCGGCGTCATCGTACAAGGTATAGGCCACCGCCTGCGTCGGGTCGGTGGTCAACGTCATGTAATGGGCGTTGGCGGTCACGGTACCATACGGGGTATTGGAGGGGAGGGCGCAGGATTGCTGCTGCCGGTGATCTGCACAATATAGGATGCGGCGCCATCCGAGCAACGCACGCGGATACCGTCGCCGATGTCAACGCTCATGGTGGCCTCAAGGGTATCGAAGGTTGCGGCATGCGTGCCGAAATCCAGATTGCCGAAATTGGCATTGGTGGTGGCAGGGTCGCCATTGATTAAGCAACCGTTGGTCAGGGTGAGCGTTGCGTTAATCGTACCAGTAGCTTCGGCAGCGCGCGCCGAATAACAGCAGAAAACGCCGGCCAGGCAGCCGACTGCCAAAAGCGTCTTACTCATAATCATCCTCTGACATGATGAAGTGAACGATGCTTTTCGCCTGGTGAAAACAAAGAATACGCCAAAGGGGTTGCAACGCGCCGGGAGGCGGGCGTAACCGGATGTGACTCGTAATTATTGATTGCTGCGTCATTGCCGCCAACACAGCTTTATTTAAGCAGAGTTTGTCCATTGAGCAAGAAATGGAGCGCTTTTTTTCTCGCTTGATGCCGTCGAAGCGCATGCTGCGGTCGAAGGCAAACCAGACGACGCGGCGCCGTAAAGCGTTACCGCGCCGGGCATTGATGAATCAAAAACCCTGTTCGGCAATATCCAGGCCGAAATAGCTGAGAATAATATCTGCGCCGGCGCGCTTGATAGCGCCCAGGGTTTCGCGCACGATTTGGCGTTCGTCAATGGCGCCGGCGGCGGCGGCAAATTTGATCATCGCGTATTCGCCGCTCACCTGATATGCCGCCAGCGGTAAATGGGTCGCCTCGCGGATATCGCGGATGGTGTCCAAAAAGGCGCCGGCCGGTTTCACCATCAACACATCGGCTCCTTCCTGCTCATCCAACAGCGACTCGCGTATCGCTTCGCGGCGGTTCATCGGGTTCATTTGATAGGTATTGCGGTTGCCTTTCAGGACAGTGCCCCCCGCTTCGCGAAACGGACCATAAAAGGCCGAGGCAAACTTGGTGGAATACGCCATGACGGCGGTGTCGATGAAGCCGGCACCGTCCAACGCGGCGCGTATCGCCTGCACCTGCCCGTCCATCGCCGCCGACGGGGCGATAAAATCCGCGCCGCCGCGCGCCGCCGCCACCGCCTGACGCCCCAAGTTCACAAGCGTAGCGTCATTGTCGACCCCGTTATCGTGCACCACGCCACAATGACCGTGGGTGGTATATTCGCAAAAGCAGGTGTCGGACATGACAATCATTTCCGGTGCCGTATCTTTACAAATGCGCGCCATCCGTGCGACTAAACCGTTCTCTTGCCAGGTATCGCTGCCGATATCATCCAAATGATGGGAAATGCCGAAGGTCATGACGGATTGAATGCCGGCTTTGGCATAGCGCTCAATTTCAAAAGCCAGGCGCGCTTCAGGTATCCTGACCACGCCAGGCATCGCGGACACCGGCACATAATCGCTGACCCCCTCCTCGACGAAGATAGGCAGCACCAAATCGCTGAGTTGCACCTCGGTTTCCTGGAACAGAGCGCGCAAAGCAGGGGTACGGCGCAAACGGCGTGGGCGTGAAACGGGATAAACACTGGACATTTTTTCTCCTGCGGGTGCTGAGGCAACGATTGCGACGAAATGGCCGGACCAAGGAAAATGCGCGTGACATTTGGCTCGGCCAGGACAAAACAGGCAATCACCTTAAAGATGACTTCGGCATTGGGTGAAACGATTACTGATTATACCGCGCGGGCAGCCGGCACGGCACCTCTCATTGTGCGGCCCCTTGCGGGGTTAACCTCTGGCGACGTGCCTGGTTCTGTTAGAATGGCAATCCGATGACAAATACGGCGCCGGATGAACGCCAACGGCCCGCTATACCAGGCAATAGCAAAGGAAACGAGCTGCGCTATTATGAGTTAACGTAGCGCGAGTGCAATGGCCGCCCCGGGCAGCCTACGCCTCTCTTAAGCCGCTAATGCATCGGGCAAGCGAGACGAATGGCGGAGCTATGCCAGTAACAAAATTGACGTTATGCTACTTATTTGCCGCCGGCGCGGTAACCTGTGGTACGGGGCGCGACGGCCACCGCCGCGCCAAAATGTATCCGGCGCCGGGCTGCTATTGCCGGCGCTTCACTAAAAGAGGCTGTTGATGTCCGCCGTGAAATTAGCCTTACGCCAGATTAGTCGCCGTTTCGGCACGCTAACCGCCCTGGCACCAACGGACCTGGAAGTGCAGCAAGGTGAATTTATTTGTCTCGTCGGCCCCTCCGGCTGCGGTAAAAGTACGCTGTTTAATGTCATTTCGGGCATATTGGCCCCCGACATCGGCCAGGTTCTCATTGACGGTCGCGACGTGACCGGCAACAGCGGTCACGTTGGCTATATGCTGCAAAAGGATCTGCTACTGCCTTGGAAGACGGTCATCGACAACATTGTGCCGAGTGCCACGGTCAACGGCGGCGCCAGTCGGGCACAGCGCGCGCAGGGTGTCGCGCTGGCCAGGCGTTACGGCCTGGGGGAGTTTATCAACCACTACCCCGCCGCGCTGTCTGGCGGCATGCGCCAGCTGGTGGCGTTGATGCGTACGCTGGCGATGGAGCACGATATCATGCTGCTGGATGAACCGTTTGGCGCGCTGGATGCACAAACCCGCCTCGCTATGCAGCAGTGGTTTTTGCAGGTGTGATCAGAGCAACGCCGAACGGTGGTGTTTATCCACCCATGATATCGACGAAGCCATCATGCTGGCGGATCGGGTGGTGGTCATGACGCCGCGGCCGTGCCGTATTGGCGCCCAATTGCCGGTGCCCGTGCCGCGACCGCGTTCCGTCGTCACGCTGACCGACCCGCGCTTTATCGCGCTGAAGGGGCAAATACTCTCCATGATTTATCACGACGCGACCACGGAGTCCGCAACGCATGAAAATCCTGCCTAAGGGGTTATTAGCGGTAGGCGGCCCGCTCATTGCCCTGCTGCTGGTCATCGCTTTCTGGGCCGCGGCGGTTCGTTGGTGGGACATCCCGCCGTATGTTCTCCCCTCGCCGGCGCTAACCTGGGCGCATATTCTGGCGGATCTGCCGGTGTTGCTGGAAGGGTTCCGGCAAACCTTCCTCACTTTTCTATTAGGTTTCGCACTGGGCGCCGGCGCTGGTTTTAGCTTTGCGGTCGTCATGGACGCCGTGCCGTGGGTACGCAGCGTGTTATATCCGATGCTGATTGCCAGCCAGGCCGTGCCCATCATCGCCATCTCGGCGTCGCTGACGATTTGGCTGGGTTTCGGCCTGGCGCCCAAGCTGGTTATCGTCGCGCTGGTGGTGTTTTTCCCGGTCGTGGTCAATGTGCTGGACGGGCTCGGTTCCGTCGACAGAGATAGTCTGAATCTGGTGCGCGCCATGGGCGGCAGCCGGCTCGGTGTTTTTCGCCATGTCAAACTGCCGGCCACTTATACGCCGCTGTTTTCCGCCCAGAAGCTGTCCGCCACCTTCAGCGTTACCGGCGCTATCGGCGAATGGACGGCCTCTACCAGCGGCGGACTGGGGGCCTATTTGCTTCAGGCCAACACGCGGTTGAACACCGCCGGTACTTTTGCCGCTATTGCCTTTCTGGCGCTGCTGGGGGTAGTGATCTTCCTGATGGTGCTGGCGTTGGAGTATCTGGTGATTCCCTGGCGCCACAGCGCCCAGGCGCGGCGTTGGTCGCGACGCTACTGGCGCGATTAACGCCCGACCCGCCGCCGCGGCAACGCGCTGCGTCAGAATAGCCGCAGGCGAACAAAACTGGCTTAAACGGTTAGCCTCTTCTAGCCTAAGGGGTGTGATATTACCAAGACCCGCAGCCGCTGCAGCGCGACAGGAAACATTGACAGTTGAATAATCGTATGGCTTTACCCGAGGGATTTCGCCGCACTTACTACAAAAATGTTTCATTCCATTTACTGCTGGTGTTGCTCCTGACGCTGAGCGCCGCGGCGGCGAGCATCAGCTGCACGAACTGGCGGTGCAACAATACAGCATCGCCGCCTGGCCACCGGTTTACGCACAACTCACCCGGCCTGCCCCCGACCGCCACTGGCTGGACGAAAATATCGGCGGTTGGCTGTTTACGGTATTCCATCATCAGAAGGTGTATCTGCTTAACGCCCACCGGCAGGGTATTTACGCCGCAGTGAACGGCCAGGGGTTTGCGCCACAGGCGGTGCTGCCGTTGTTGCCGCTGGCGGCACCGCTTATTACTGCCGCGTCCCGCCTGCCGCAAAATGCCCCGCTGGCGGCGCGCGCGAATAGCGCACATCTGACGCCGGCGCTGCATCTGGTGCCGCGCGGTCTGGCCGCCTTTGCCCGTGTTGCTGATCAACCGGTGGTGATCGCCGTAAGCCCGGTGAGTGCGCCGGCCGGTGCCACCGGCCCGGTGTTCTATTTGCTTAGCGTGGTGCCGCTGGACGCCACCTTCATCGACGCGTTAAGCCATCGCCACCTGCTTAATCCTTTACGCTTCAGCGCTACTCCTCAGAACCGTCGCGAGACCGCCCTGACGCTTATCGACCCGCAGGGACAGCCGGTCAGCGCTATCCGCTGGCGGCCACAGCATCCCGGCGCCGAAGTACTGCGCGCTACCTGGCCCGTGATACTGCCGGTCGCGGTGCTGCTGCTTGCCGTGATAGCCTGGATGATGCGCGCCATCTGGCAATCGGCGCTGCGTCTGCGCCAAACTGTGATTGCGCTGCAGGCGAGCGAGGCACAGGCGCTGCACGTCGCCTATCACGATGTGCTCACCGGCTTGCCCAACCGGGCGATGCTCGACGATGGCTTGGCGCAAGCGCTGGCCTACCCCGCACGCCAATCAGACTGCACGGCACTGCTGGCGTTGGATTTGGATCGGTTCAAGCAGGTTAACGACAGCCTGGGGGCCATCACGGCGGCGACGCGCTTATTAAAGCGGTGGCGACGCGGCTGTCCACGCTGGTACGCGAAGGCTGTCTGGTGGCACGTACCGGTGGCGATGAATTCATGATTTTGCAACGCGACGTCAAGGCGCGGCAAGATGTGCGGGCGCTCGGTCTACACATTATTGATGCCGTCAAGCAGCCGTTTCATCTCGGCGGGCACGATATTTTTATCGGTGTCAGTATCGGGGTGGCGCTGGCGCCGACGGATGCTATCGAAAAAGAGGATTTGAAACGCAAAGCCGGCATCGCCCTGTACGCCGCCAAGTCCCGCTGCCGCGACGGATTCCAGTGGTTCGAGCAATCCCAGGACGAGTCGCTGCGCGCGCGCGAAGCGATCGCGCGCGATCTCCGTGCTGAGCTACGCCTGCCAGAGGCGTTGTCGCTGCATTTCCTGCCACAAGTGGATATCACCGGGGAGCGGATTGTCGGCTTCGAGGCGCAATTACGCTGGCAGCACCCGCAGCACCGCTATTTGTCATCGTCGCAGTTACTATTGACGGCCGAAGAGAGCGGCTTAAGCATCGCTCTGGGGGAGTGGATGCTGACCCAATCCTGCCGCATTGCCCAGCAATGGCCGGACCGATTTATCGCGGTGAGCATCACGCCGGTGCATTTTTACAGCCCGGATTTCGTCGAGCGCGTCTTAGCGATTCTCCAGGTGCAGCAATGCGACCCGTCGCGCATCTAACTGGGCGTTAACGAAAGCGTTTTATTTAACCAGGACAATTACGCCCTCGGCATCCTGCAATCGCTGCGGGCCAACGGCTTTAAAATTACCGTGGAAAATTTTGGCGTCCGCTACTCCAGCATTCGGCACCTCAACCAATTCCCGGTGGATAAAATCAAAATCGACCCCTCGTTTATCCAGCATATGGGTCAGGACGACAATGCGGCGGCCATCATCGAATCGGTCATCCGTCTGGGGCATGCCATGGGCGTGTCGGTCACCGCCCGTGGCGTGGACAGTGAAGAAAAACGGGCCGCGCTGGCGCAGGTCGGCTGTAACGAACTTCAGGGCCCATTGTTCTCGAATGCGTTATCGGAACAGCGCGTCACAACGCTTTTGGCCAGCGCATCGCCGCCCGACGGCGTCCACAGTTGAGACGGGTATGCGCCGGCGCTCAGAGCGGCGACGCCGCGTCTGTTTCCCTGCGCCACGGCTGCCCTACCGTTGCCATATACTGACCCAATGCCGCCAGCGGCAGCGGACGGGAAATATAAAAACCCTGCGCACCGTCAAACCCCAACGCAGAGACTTCGTCAAATGTCTCCTGGTCTTCGACCCCCTCGGCGATCACCTGATAATGCAGATCATGCAGCATTTTTATAAGATAGGTTAATATCACCCGATTACGCGCATCGACCGCCATATTGCTTATCAGCGAGCGGTCGATCTTGATAACGTCCGCCGGAATAGTAATCAAATAGCCAAGATTGCTGTAACCGGCGCCGAAATCATCAATGGCGATGCGGTAACCTTCGCGTTTAAGTGTGTCAAGGTGGGTCAATGCCCGTTCGTTATGCAATATTTCCTGCGTTTCCAGACATTCCAGCTGCGCCGCCGCCTGCGGATACGCTTTTCTCAGTTCACGCATCAGCCGCAGGAAACGAGCGCTGGCCAGATCCTGAACCGAGACGTTGACCGATACCGCCAGCGGGCAGCCCTGCTCACGCCACAGCGCCATATGTTTCAGCACTTCGCGCAGCACCCAGCGGGTGATGGCGGAAATCGCCCCGGACTTTTCCGCCACCGGGATAAACTCCGCCGGCGAGATGTCGCCGAACTGCGGATGCCGCCAGCGAATCAGCGCCTCGGCGCTTTCAATCATGCCGGTGCGCAGGTTCAGTTTCGGCTGATAATGGATGGCAAACCCCGCAGTCGACGAGATACGTTTGGTCAAGTCCTGCACAATGGTAGTCAGCCGCTGTTGCGTCAGGTCGTTATCGGGATGATAGCGCATGACGCCCTGCTTACTGCTCACGGCGTCATGCAGCGCGCTCATGCATTCGCGCAGAATTTGCTGCGGCTGGGGACGGGTCGCCGTATCAAAGCGGGTTAAACCGGTGTTCAGTTCAAACGTCAGGGTATAAAACCGCTCATAGCCGGCGTTTAACGCGGTGCGCAAACGGCGAAGGTTGTCCAAAAGATCGGCGGTGTCCTTCTCATCATACAGTATGGAAAACCGGCCGAACGCCACGCTGTAAAGACGATAGCGTGCTCCCAGCGCCTCCCTCATGCGCTGCGCCACCGCTAGGATGTGTGCCTCTACCATCGCGATACCGAACGCTTTGGCGGTATCATACAGGCGGACGATCTCGGTAGTTTCCACCAGCGCCAGTCCGTAGCGCGGCACGCGCTCATCTAGCTCAGCCAGTTCATCATAAAGCCGCTGCCGGTTGGGTAACAGCGTCACAGGATCGATAAGGCCCAGCCGATGGGTTTCTTGCATGAACGCTGTGACCATGGCGCCGAGAGCTTCCAGCCGCTCCCGTTCGTGATGGTTCAGGGTGCGCGGCTGATAATCGATGATACACAGGCTACCGATGGCGATATTATTTTTGGTGACCAGTGGCGTGCCGGCGTAAAACCGGATATTGGGAAAGCCCTGCACCAGCGGGTTCTGGCTGAAACGCGCATCCTGGCGGGCGTCATTGACCACCTGCGTTTGTTGCGCGTCTACCACGAAACGGCAGAATGAATCCTCACGCGGGGTTTCATCCAGCGGAAAATTATGTTTGGCATAAATTACCTGTTTTTCTTGCCCGACGAACGTTATCAAGCTGGTCGGCGCCGCCAGGATTTTACACGTTAGCGCGGTTATCAGGTTAAAGATACCGGCCTGCTCTCCGCGCGCCAGCGCATCAATCATGTTGCGCCGTTCGCTCTCGCTTTCCTTCCCGCCAAAATGATCCAGCATCCCGCCTCCCGAGAAAGATAATGACGTTTGGCGCTACGTTTTTCAGCCCAACGTATTTATTATATCTCGTCAGCGATAATGCGCGTAATGAAGCGTCAAAGCGCCCGCCCAGACAGGCGCTACGCGCGTGGCAAAAGCCGCCATAGCGCGACGTTCGCACACGCCGCGCGGACAAAAAAGCTCTCCCGCATGCGCCCGGCGCCAGCTTTCCTTATACCCATTCTGGCCCCGGCGCGCTACTTGCCTTGACCGATCCCGCCCCCCACGCGATATACCCTGATACGCCAGGTACCCAGCTCATTGCGCTACCGATACCCGGGGCGGTCGCGCTAACGTTCTAACGTCATTCCTTAACCGATCCCGGCCCCGCGCGATAGGCCCTGATACGCCAAGTGCCCCGCTCATTGCGCTACCGATACCCGGGACGGTCGCGCTAACGCCCTAACGTCATTCCTTAACCGATCCCGGCCCCGCGCGATAGGCCCTGATACGCCAAGTGCCCCACTCATTGCGCTACCGATACCCGGAGCGGTCGCGCTAACGCCCTAACGTCAGCTTTAAGCGCCACGGCGTGTTCAAGCCCCGGCGTTACTCCTTAGCGCGACAGCGCGTGCACCTCCGGCTCTGCGACCGCCTGCGGCCGGCAGCCATAGGCGTAATCCCGCAGCACATCCTGGATTTTGTCCATGATAAGACTGTGCGGATCCGCACGGCATTCCCCCGCCACCACCCGCCGGTATTGTAACGGGAAATATTGACTTAACATGCCAAGGGGCAAACGGCAGGCGCTCAGTTGGCCAATCAACTGGCGCAGCGCCGCCGCGATGCGATCCTGCGGCCAATAGTAGCGGATGCGATCGGACAGACTGTAGTGTAAATCCACCATCGCCTGGGAGTGGCGCGGATGGTAATACTGTTCCCAATATTTTGGCTCATCCAGCATGACGCTGTCGATCACCGCCAGAATATGGCTTTGCCGTTCTGTCGGCACCAACGCTTTTTCCATTAGCGCCAAACTGAAAATCGCCTCGCGTAAAGCGAATGTCAGCGCCGGTCCGACTTTCAGGATGGCAAAGTGGTCCTGCACCAGCTGTGCTAACGCCTGCGGGGTCTGATAATCGGTAGAGTGGGCCTCAAACACCCATAGCGTGGTGGCGATAAAGCGCGACAGCGCCTGGGCGGCGGCCGGGCGATAGTGAATGATATTGCTGTGATCGAACTCCACCCCAGGCTGAACCACCAGGGCGATGATACGGCCAAACGCCTGCGCCTGCCCCAGCCGGCGGAAGGCCGTTTCATGCAGGCTTAGCGTTTCCTGCGCGGAGGTGGTCGTGGTCACATGCACCTTGCCTATTGTGTCCGCCTCGCCGCCGGAGACCGGCACTTCGGTACCAATGACATAGCACAACGCCTGCCGTTGGGCGTCGCTGGCGCTGGCCTCGGCCGCAGCGCAAAGCTGCGCCGCCCGCAGCGCGACCGTTTCCGGCGGCAACGGCACCGGATCGTCCAGGCAGGGCATTGATGCATCAAGGTGAATTTTGCAAAACCCCGCCCGCACATAGTCGGCCACCAGCTGCGCAGCTTTCGCCATCGCGACCTCAGCGGGTTCATAGCGCCAGCAGTTAGGGCCGAGATGATCCCCGCCCAGGATCAAACGGAAAAGCGGAAAGCCGACCCGGGCGGCAATGGCCTGAACAAAATCGCGAAAGCCCGCCGGCGTCATGCCGGTATAACCGCCAAATTGATTAACCTGATTGGAGGTGGCTTCAATCAAGACCTGGCGCTCGCTATGCAGATCAAAGCGCAGCGCCGCCTCTACCACCAGCGGATGGGCAGAACACACGGAACAAATGCCCAGGTGTTCACCCTGTTTGTGTCGAGCTATTAAGGTTTTCATTGACGTTCCTGAATTCTGTGATTATCGGAAACCGGCGTCTGCCGCTGCAAAAACGCCTCGATTTGCGTAAGATTGGAGGTGCCCTCCATGGGGCCTTGGCGGGTGACAGCCAGAGCGCCGCAGACGTTGGCGTAAGACAGCGCCTGGCTTACGCTGAAACCGCGCTGGCGACAGGCGATGAATGCACCGCCAAAACAGTCGCCGGCGCCGGTAGGATCCACTTCAATAACCGGGTGGCCGGGCACATGGAGCGTTTGTTCGGCGCTGTAGTAGCTGGCGCCATCACGGCCTCGCTTCACGACCACTTCCCGGATGCCGTTTTGTAAAAACCAGTCTATGGCCCCCTGCACGTCGTTGGCCGGCGACAGCAACAAAACCTCACTGGCGCTGGGAAGGTAACAATCGGTCAACTCAAGCATGAAATGCAGCGTATCGCGCATTTCGGGTATGGCCAGCATTTCCTTGCGGATATTCGGGGCGAAAGAGAGCGTGCCGCCGGCCGCTTTTACCTGCTCAGCGGCCTCTTTCACCGCATCCACCATCTGGAAGGAAAACAGCGAAGAGCCCATGACATGCAGGTGACGACACTCTGCCGGCAGCGTTTCCGCCACCTGCTGGGGCGAAATGCGGCCGCAGGCGGAATGCTTGATATTGAAAATGAAATCCCGTTCGCCGCCGGATTGATAGGCGACAAAGGCGCTGCCGGTGCTTTCCTGGGCCAGCATGCGAATGCCGCGGGTGTCGATGCCATCACGCGGCCAGCCTGTCGACATTGAGCCGGCCGAAACCGTCATCGCCGACACAGCTGATAATGCCGCCGGACACCCCGAGCTTGCTGACCTGATCGATAAAAATCGCCGGTGCGCCGCTGGGATAGGGACCGTGCCAAACGCCAGGATGGGTAAATCCCTGGCCGATGTTAGCCGCCATCATTTCCACCAGTACTTCACCAATGGTATAGATACTGTTCATCACCCTATTTCCTTCTTTTTTGCTGTAAGCCGCCCCGGTCAACCGCGTTTCTTTTTATTTCTGACGTCGACATAGACCGCCACCAGGATTACCATCCCCTTCACTACCATTTGGTAAAAATAGGGAACATTCATCAAATTCATCCCGTTGTTGATGACGCCGATAATCAGCGCGCCAATCATGGTGCCGATCACCGTGCCATAGCCACCGGCAAGACTGGTACCGCCCAAAACGGCCGCGGCTATGGCGTCCAGCTCATAGCTGAGCGCCGCGTTGGGCTGGCCGGAGTACAAGCGCGACGCAAGAATCAGCCCGCTGATGCCCGCCATCAGCGCGGTTATCATGAACACCTTGATGCGCAAAGCGGTCACGTTGATGCCGGAATATAGCGCCGCTTCCCGGTTGCCGCCGGTCAGATAGATTTTGCGCCCGAAGGTCGTGCGGCCGAGCACCGCATGGTTAACCACCAACAGCAGAGCCAGGATCCAGATGGGTACCGGAATCAGCAGCCATTCGCCGTTGCCCAGCGCCAGGAAACCCGGGCTGCTTATCATGACCGGCATCCCATCGGTGACGATGTAGGCCACGCCGCGGAAAATCCCCATGGTGGCGACGGTGACGATAAAAGAAGGAATACCGGCCAACGCGGTCAGGGCACCGTTAATGCAACCCAACAGTAGTGCGGCGACGATCGCCATCGGCAGCACCAGCAGCAAAGGAACGTCAAACGACAGGCCCAGCGCGGCGAAGGTCCCCACCAGGGCGATGGTGGCGCCCACCGACAAATCGATATCGCCCAGCAATAGCACATAGGTCATGCCGTAGGCGGTAATGGCAATAATCGACACCTGCAACACGATGTTAGTCAGATTATTGGCGGTAAAAAAGCTGCCGTTTAGCAAGCTGAACAACAGCACCAGGGCCACCAGGCCGCCGACGATGCCGCCATACTGCTTCGCGGCGCGGATAAAGCCGGCACCGGCACCATCACGCTGGTGTCCGGGAGAAAGGAGAGCTTTGTCACTAATTTATGCGACTCCTGTAGCGGCGGAAATGAACTGGGCCGGGGTTAACTGTGCACAGGGATAAATGTCCACGATGCGTTTGGCGCGCATCACCACCAGGCGATCGCTTAGCGCCATCACCTCAGGCAGTTCGGAGGAAATGAATACAATCGCCGTCCCCTGGGCCGCCAATTGGCTTACCGCCTGATAGATTTCATACTTCGCGCCCACGTCGACGCCCCGCGTCGGTTCATCAAGAATCAATACCCGTGGGGTTTTTTGCAGCCATTTGGCCAGTACGATTTTTTGCTGATTGCCTCCGCTTAGCGTACCGGCACGTTGATAAGGGGAACTGACGCGAATTTTCATCCGCCTAATCGCCTCCCGGGTGGTCTGCCGCTCCCGGCGCCGGTTAATCAGCGGGCCGGCATGCTGAAATGCAATATGTTGCAGGTTGAGATTGACATCGTGACTGAGCACCAGCCCCTCTTCTTTTCGATTCTCGGTGACGAACGCAATCCCTTGAGCGATGGCCTGGCCGGGAGAGCGGATAGTCGCCGGTTTACCCGCCAAGAGAATGTCGCCCTCGCATCGGGTCAGTCCGAAAATGCCCTTCATCACATCGCTGCGCCCGCTGCCGACCAGGCCAAAAAATCCCAGCACCTCCCCCGGCCGGACGCTGAAGCTGATATCGGCAAACTGCCCCGGTCGGTTGAGATGCCTGACCTCCAGCAGCGGCACAGCGCCGGGGTCAGGACTACCCCCTAACCGCGGCGGGAAGACATGTTTCATTTCACGACCGACCATTTGCGCGATGAGTTGCGCGATAGTGGTATTGGCACGCTGATGGGTGGCAATACAGCTACCGTCGCGTAAGACCGTAATATCGTCGGACACACCCATGATTTCATCCATGCGATGGGAGATATACACCAGCGCGCAGCCACGCGCTTTCAAGCGGTCAATAATGCCGAATAAAATAGCGGCCTCGCCGTCGCTTAACGAGGACGTTGGTTCATCCATAATCACCACCGAGGCTGGAAAGCTGAGCGCCTTAGCAATTTCCACCAATTGCCGGTGCGCCAGTGACAGCGCCCCACCCGCTGATGCGGGTCAGCCTCAATGCCTAATTCCGCCAGCAGCCGCCGGCAGTCGACCACCATTTGGCTATTACGGATAAAACCGCACCGTGCCGGCTCATGGTTGGCGTAGATATTCTCCGCTACCGTCATATTGTTGCTGAGGCTCAATTCCTGAAACACGGTGGCGATGCCTAACGCGCGGGCATGAGCGGGATTGCGTATCGTCACGGCATGGCCGTCAACAACGATAGCCCCCCGATCGGGGGAGTACAGACCGGCAAGAATCTTAATCAGCGTCGATTTGCCGGCGCCATTTTCCCCCAGCAACGTATGCACCCTGCCGCGGCGTAACGTCAGACTGACGCTTTGCAGTGCCACTACGGCACCGAATGTTTTCGCGATATCGCGTACTTCCAGCTGAATGTCCGACATCATGCTCTCCGGTTACTGAGGCCTGCGGCCAGGCGCCGGCCGGGCCTTGTCTGCCCGGTCGACGCCGGTCAGTGCGTTTTCCGTTAAGGTTTTTGATAGACGCCAGGGGCCACGGCAATGGTTTTCGGCACCGTTTTGCCGTTGAGATAATCGACGGTCGCCGCTACGGCTTTGCTGCCCATTTGGTCCGGGTATTGCTGGATAACGGCGACAAAAATCGGGTCGTTATCCACCGCTTTGCGCGCCTCCGGCATACCGTCTAAGCCAATGATTTTGATGTGATCATTGCGCGCCGACTTCGCCGCGATCACCGCGGCCAGCGCCGCGTCATCGCCGAAACCGAACAGACCGTCCAGTTTAGGGTGTCCCTGCAGGATATTTTGCGCGGTGGTCAGCGCTTCGGCGCGGGTGATACCCGGCTGAATCGCGACAATCTTCACTGCGGGTGTCGCGGCCAAACCCTTTTTAAAACCATCTACCCGCGCAACCACCGACTGCAGCGCCGGATAATCAATGATAGCCACATCGCCTTTGCCGTTGAGCAGTTTCCCCATCAACCGGCCGGCCTCTACGCCACCCGCATAATTGTCGGTCGCTACATGGCTTATCACGGGTACCCCTTCCGCGGCCACATCAACGCTGACTACCGGTATGCCGGCTTTCTCCGCTTTGATAATGGCCGCCTGGACGTCGCGTGAATCGACCGGTGAAATAATGATGGCGTCGACCTTTTTGGTTATAAAGTCCTCAACATCCGATAATTGTTTATTCAGATCTTGATTGGCTATTGAAATATTAAGCGTCACATCCTCTCGTTGCGCTTCGGCTTTCATGGCATTCGCCAGTTCAATATAAAACGGATGCTGCTGAGTCAGCAGCGAGGCGCCTATTAGGTAGTGTTTCGCCTGTGCATTCTGCATTAACAGTGATAAAGACGCCGCCAATAGGGCGCCGATAAGAGTGGCATGCTTCATGTTTTATAGACCTCAATGTCGTTAGCGCCGCAACATACGCGACGATTCAGCCACAGCTTGACGCCGTGACTAAAGAAGTTAGGCCGGACGGACAGGCCGACGGCCCTGAGACAAAACCTTACTCAGCGCACCACCTTACCCGGGGCACCGCCACGCTGGCCGGTTACCGAAAGCGCTTGACGCAACGCGCAAGAATGATAGGCCTCGGCCGCACCGGTGCTCGGTTGCCAATCATCGAAAACGGATAATCGATAGCCGATAGTTAATAGCCATAGACATCATTCATTAAATTATTTTTTTATAATTATATTATTTCTTTATTTTCAGCGCCGGCCATAATTGCTCAAATGACTTAACGCAGAGTGAGGGTTTAAAAAAAGCATTCGCAGCCCTGTGCGTTGTGCCAACCTATGCTCGGCCCGATTAACCTCGCCATTGTTAGCAACGATAAATACCTTCGCGCTCCCGCCGCCACCGTTTTATTATCGGCCATTGCGCTGAGATATTGAGTTGCCAACCTGCGGCCGTCAGCAATAAGGTGCAACTCACCTAATTTATCCTTTGCCTGCGCTGCCACACAGGGTAATCAGTTTGTCGACACTCACCTGATTTATCCTTTACCTGCGCTGCCGCACAGGGTAATCAGTTTGTCTACACTCACCTGATTTATCCTTTGCCTTCGCTGCCACACAGGGTAATCACTTTGTCGACAACGGCTTGCATCGCCCGTTTCGCCGGTGGCATATAATGGCGCGGGTCGGTGGCGTCGGGATGTTCAAGCAAGTAGTATTTTAACGCACCGGAAAAGGCGATTTTTAGCTCGGGCGCCACATTGACCTTGCAAATGCCCAGACCGATGGCACGGCGGATATCCTCATCGGCCAGGCCGGACGCGCCGTGCAGCACCAACGGCACGCTGACCCGTTGGCGGATCTTCTCAAGCCTGGCGAAATCCAGCTGCGGCGCGGCTTTATACAGCCCATGGGCGGTGCCGATCGCCACGGCGAGCGAGTCAATACCGGTACGACTAACGAATGCCGCGGCCGCCTCCGGGGAGGTGAACAATTCGTCACGGTCCGCCACCACTTTATCGTCCTCCTCGCCGCCGAGCAGACCCAATTCTGCCTCGACACTGGCATCAAAGCGGTGACTGAATGCCACGACCGATTGAACCAGCGCGATATTGCGCTCAAAGGAAAGCGCGGAACCGTCAATCATCACCGAGCGAACTCCGGCATGAACCTTCGCGCTGATATCCGCCAGCGTTTCATGATGGTCAAGGTGCATCACCAGCGGCTGGCGATATTCAGCGGCAAGCGCGCGCTATCATCACCAAATTATTGGTGCCGCCATGAGTGAATGTCCCGGGCGTGCCGGCGAAAATGACCGGCGAACGCCGCGCCGCCGCGGTTTCCACAATCACCTGCAAAGTTTCAAGATTGTGGATATTGAATGCCGGCACGGCATAACCTTCACGTTGTGCTTTCAGCAGCGGGTATTTGCTGGAGATAACTGACATGTCGCTTTCTCCTTAACGATTAGCGGCGCAACAAGAGACACCCATCCGCACTTTTGCCGCATGCGGCGCCTGTGAATTGCTTATAAGCCGCAAGAAAATCATAATAACCTTTAAATTGAAACTTAATATAAGGGTTATGTCGCGGCGATGGCGTGACAGCGATCAAATTTAAGCATAATGCTTACAAAACGTAAATAATGATTATTGTAAAACGAAAGAGTTACTCTTTTTTGCGATTCGACCTCGCTTCTCCACCCCCGGTACCCACGCCTAAAGGGGCAAAAAGACTGTTGTCCAGGCGGCGATGGTACAATTATCAAGATTTAAGACAATGATTATTAATGGTTATTATTAATTTCATTTTCTAATAATCAATACCTGCCCGGCGCACCGTGCGGGAAGCCATCGCCAACGGCAGCGCAACACGGTTGGGTGGCCCCCTGCGCCCCTCCGGGCATCGGCTCGGGTCGCCTGAAACTTTCAATTGGAAAGTTTGCGGACTATAGTGAGGCTATTTACCGCTTATCCAGGATGGCACCGTGCCGAGAAAATCATCCAACTTATTGAAGCGGCGACTTAAAATCGCTGAGATTTTACGAAAACAGGGAGAGATACGGGTGGAAAGCCTGTGTGAACAGCTGGGCGTCTCCGGCGTCACTATTCGCGGCGATTTGGCCTACCTTGAACAACAAGGTTATTTGAAACGCTCGTTTGGCGGGGCCATTTCCGCCGCCATCGCGCCACAGCGTGTATCACCGCCGGCCGGCGAGGTGCCCAACCGCGCCGCGGAACTGGAAATGGCGCTGCATTGCGCCCGCCTGGTGGCCGATCGGGACACGCTGTTTGTGGGGCATGGCGCCATTACCCGCAAGATTATCCCCTTGCTGAGCGGTCGGAAAAAGCTGCGGCTTATCGTTAACGATCTTCACCATGCCCTGCTGGCGGATGAGTTTATCGATGGCGAGATAATCCTGGCGGGCAGTGAGTTGATCCGCAACCGCCATGTTCTAGTCGGCAAAACGCTGGACAGCGTCGTGCAACATTACACGCTTTCACACTGTATTTTACAGGCCACATCGTTGGATGCCACCGGCGCCCTCAGCGGCGAGCTGCCACAGTTGGCACCGCATTACCAGCGGGTGCTCGACAATACACAGATGAAAACACTGCTGGTCACCGGTTATCCGCCGCCCGAGGGTAATCACGCGCCGGCTGGGCAATTGACCCAGTTGGACAATTTAGTGACCTGCGGCGCGGTGAACGGATTTTATCAACAACAGTTGTTCGAGTCGGATTTCATCATCCGCTACAGCAATAATGAGTGTTTTACCTGGACTAATCGGGATTCTACTTGGTGATTAAGGGGACGCTATGTCTGTGAGCATCTGCACTATAGGTGAGTTACTGGTAGAATTTCTCTGTAAAAACTATAACCAGGGCTTCACCCGGCCCGGCGAGTTCCTCGGCCCCTATCCCAGCGGCGCGCCCGACATCTTCGCCGCGCAAGTCGCCCGGCTGGGCTTCAGCTCGCTGTTGTTCGGCTGCGTCGGCAACGACGATTTCGGCGAACTTAATATCGAGCGGCTGCGCCAGGAGGGGGTGGCAACCGAAGGCATCACCCGGGTGGATAAAGCCCCCACCGGCACCGCGTTTGTCAGTTATCGGCCCCCCCTCGAGCGGGATTTTATCTTTAATATTCCCAGTAGCGCCTGCGGTTTCCTCTCTCCCCAGACCATATTCAACCCGCCTTGCTTGAGCGCTGCCAGCACTTTCATATTATGGGGTCGTCGCTATTTTCGTTTCGTATCATTGACGCCATGCGTAAGGTGATACAGATAGTCAAGGCCAATCAGGTAACCGTTTCCTTCGATCCCAATATCCGCAAGGAGATGATGAATATCCCCGAGATGCGCCAGGCGTTCGACTACATTTTGGAATACACCGATATTTTTTTGCCAAGCGAAGGGGAAATGACGTATTTCGACCACGGCCGCAATCAGTCGGAGGCGGCTATCGTGGCCGACCTGCTGGCGGGAGGCGTGCAGCATGTTACCATCAAGCGCGGTGGCAACGGCGCCAGCCACTATCAGTGGCTGCAAGGTGAGCTGCAGGAGCAACATGTCGCTGGCTACCAGACGCCGCTGGTGGATCCCACTGGCGCCGGCGACTGTTTCGGCGCAACGTTTGTCAGCCTGCTGCTGGCCGGTCATCCGGTGAGCGAGGCGCTAACCTATGCCAACGCCAGCGGCGAATTGGCGGTTTCGCGCAAGTGGCCAATGGAGGGAATTTCCACGCTGCAGGAGATTAAACGACTGGTGCTGGCTTAAGCACGGCGCCACCGTCTCGACCCTGGTCTGCCACTAAAGGCGCTACGGGTCGCCCAGCAGCGAATCCACGTACCTTGCACAGAATACAAAGCGCCTTTCACAGAGCTCAAAGTACAAACTACAAAGACTGATTTATCCCCCTGAAACACCAGACAGTAGCTGTATCTCCAGATAAGAGATAGGCTTGAATATATGTCTAACACTAACGCCAATTTTGATATGACCGGATCCTGTTAGGTCAAGAAGTCCGTAAACGTAAAACTCCTCAGGAAAAAATGGCCATTATTCAGCAGAGGATGGAGCCCGGCATGAATGTCTTCCATGTCGCACGACTGCACGGTATCCAGCCCAGCCTGCTGTTTAAGTGGAAAAAGCAATATCAGGAAGGAAGCCTCACCGCCGTGGCTGCCGGGGAGGACGTTGTTCCTGCCTCTGAGCTTGCAGCTGCATTGAAGCAGGTCCGGGAGCTCCAGCGCCTTCTGGGTAAGAAGACGATGGAGGTTGAGATCCTAAAAGAAGCCGTGGAGTACGGCCAGTCACGAAAATGGATAGCGCACGCGCCCTTGTTGCCAAAGGCCGGGGATCGCAAAGTTTCTGTAATAGCACAGGTCAGCCGCGCCATGAGCGTGTCGCGTGCGCCGCTGTCACTGCGGATTAAGCGTTCTGCCGACTGGCAGGACAGACGCTGAAATACTGTCGGACATCCTCGACATCATCAGCGATATGCCCAGCTACGGCTATCGGCGGGTGTGGGGAATCCTGCGTAAACAACGTCGCGCAGAGGGACTGCCGCCGGTAAATGCGAAACGACTTTACAGGATCATGTGTGAGCATAACCTGATGTTATTACATTGAAAACCAGAGCGGCCGAAGCGTGAGCATAAGGGCAGGATCGCGGTGGCAGAAAGCGATATGCGCTGGTGTTCAGATGGCTTCGAGTTCGGCTGCGACAACGGTGAAAAACTACGGGTCACCTTCGCACTGGACTGCTGCGACAGAGAGGCCATAGACTGGGCTGCGAGCACTGGAGGCTACGACAGTTCGACCGTGCAGGATGTGATGCTGAGGTCGGTAGAAAAGCGCTTCGGCGACAGGTTACCCGATACAGCGGTGTAGTGGTTGACGGACAACGGTTCAGCGTATACCGCGCATGAAACGCAGAGGTTCGCCAGAGAACTGGATCTGGAGCCCTGCACAACAGCGGTGAGCAGCCCGCAGAGCAATGGCATGGCCGAACGGTTCGTGAAGACGATGAAGGAAGACTATATCGAGTTCATGCCAAAACCGGATGCGAGAACAGCCCTGCGAAACCTTGCAGCAGCTTTCACGCATTACAATGAAAACCATCCGCACAGCGCGCTGGGATATCACTCTCCGAGAGAATACCGGCGGCAGCGGGCTTCGTTAACTTAAGATACAAAAGCTGTACGGAGATGGCGGGGCAAGATCAAGCGTTTCGCCTGAGGATGTTTCCCAGTGCAGCAAATCCTGACTTCTGGCATAAGACAAGTTATTGTTAGTTTCGCAATCTGGCGTTTCCCGCCACATCCAGATCATGTGCCAATAACCATCCGGCCCGGGGACGGGGGGTCGGGCATACCCATTTCTTTCCCCTTCGCCATTGAGCAGCGGCGTATCCAACAGTCGGCGCCAGGTCTGCGTTTTGCTATCCCAACAATTATAAATATCATCCCCGTTGCCGCTGCAGCCGTCGCGGTAGCGGTAGCGGAACAATAACAATCCCTTCTCATATTTAAAAAACAGCGGATAGGTGGTGCGTTCTTCCCGCTCACCCACCATTGACCGCACCGGGCGCAGGGAGGCGATATCCAGCGGTTTAGCCGAGCGATAATAGATTAACGGATCGGCATGCATATTCCCGGACAGATGAATAAGACCTTCGTCGTCAATCGCCATCGTCAGATAGTTATGTGAGTCATAGTCGGTTATGTTGGCATTGCGATTACGTTTAGCAATCCAAAACCCCTCTGGCTGTAAAGTTGTCCACGCTTCGCTGGACGGGGGCCGACACCAGACGGTGATCCGATGCCGTGGATCATACCAAGCGGCAAACAAATATTCCTCATGTGTGACAAGACAGAAAAGCACGGTAAAATCTGCGCACGCCTCACCCACCAGTGAGTGAATAACCTCATGTTTCATAAACTCTGCTCCTGATGTGCTAATTTATTTTTTCTTGATAAAAAGTAACCGGCCAGGATGATGGCACCTAGGGGGTGGAGTAAAGCCCCTGCATAAATCGGCACCGAATAACCGAAGTGATCGATAATCGTACCGACAAAACCGTTAAAAATAATCGAACTGATGCCCCCCAATGCACTCATAATGCCGATAGCGGTCGCAATAGCGATTCTCGGCGCGAGGCCGCCCATCATGATCATCGCCACACTCAGCCAGGCCGTACACATAAAATTGATAACGGCCATGATCCCCATAGCCGCTATATCATTGGTGACCGACGGCAGTAAAAAGACCAGCGGCGCCAGGCAAGTTACCGACCAGATAATAATCAGTCTTGCGCGCGTCGGCTCGACGCCACGGGCGACCAGGCGGTCGGAAATCTTACACGCCAGCAACACGCCGAACACGGCGGCGAGGGGGGAAACCACATCAATTCACCCACGCGGGTGAGTGACAACCCCAGTTTTTCCTGCATAAAACCGACCTGCCAATATTGGTAGAAAAACCAGAACGGATCGGTAAGCAGGCGGGCAAAAATAAGCACCCAGATGGGTTTCGAGGTCAAGACCAATTTATACCGCGCAAAAAACGTGATATCCGCGCGTTCCGGTTGAGGTTGGTCTCCAGCAACCGCGACCGGCGGACGACGGCTGGCCACAAACCACAGCAAACCCACCACTACACCCGCCAGGGCGGGAATGAAGAACGCCCAACGCCAGCCGCTGGAAAGGGTGACCCAAGCGACAAACGTGGGCCGACAATCAGCCCCAGCGACTGGATAATATTCGTTAACTGAAAAGCAAAAGCGCGCTGCTCCGCTTTAAACCAGGTGAACACCGCAAGCGTCAATGCCGGTACAATCCCGGATTCCGCCATCCCTAATAGCACCCGTCACGCTATCAAGCCATGCAAAGAGGTTGTAAGACCGGTCACCAGCGTGGCGATGGCCATTAACACCATCAGCCCGGTGATAATAAGGCGACTGCCATACCGATCTACCAGTGCCCCGGAGAAAAAACACATGATAGTGTACGGCAGCATAAATGCCGTTATTAGTAAGGAATAATCGGTATTGCCGACCCCCATTTCATGCATCAGGGTGGTTTTGAGAATAGAGACAATATGTCGATCAAAAGAAAAGAAGAAAAGGACGCAGCCAAGCAAAACAAGCAGTATTGCTACAGGGAGATCAAACTGTTTGATTTTATGGAGTGAAACAGTGCTGCTGTTCATAGTTACCTCGAATCAGGTTCAACGCCAGGTGAAAACGCCAGCGAGTATAAGCACTGTTCAGTCTTTATGATGCAATGCGTGTGAAGACCATCAACGCTATTTGTATTATCATGCCAGCAACGCGTTGTTGCTGGCATTTCCGTAACCGCAAAGTAACTGCACCAGCAAAAATAGCGCGGCGCTGTGTTACGACTCTGCGCCCCTGGGCAAGCCACAACCGGGGTGAGCATAAGAGGTGACTGTGATGAACCAGATAGGCCATTATGCTGAGCGCGCGTGCTAAACGGCCGGCTACCGTCAAAGCAAAGCGCTTACGGTAAGCGTCCCCAGAGGTAGAAAAACCTGCTGGCGGCAGGTTTTTGGTTATCGGCAGGTGATGCTGGCAGCCATTACTTTTCGCTTGCGACAACAAAGAGGCGCCCTTTTAGGCTACTAGCCCGACGAAGAGGTTGCTGGCAACCGCGCCATCGTCAACATGATTCAGGGGGTACTCACCACGCCAACGGTAAGCAGAATATTGGCAAATCGCCGGGTTTCGCCGGACGCAATCACTAATAACGTTTCCGATGATTTCGCCTGATGGTAGAAATCATCCCGCTCCAACCAGCAATATTCTGTCTCAAAGGGCAACAGGCGTTGATATTCTTTTTCGATGGTATTTTCAAAATCATCGGGAGAGGCCATCAATGTCGCTTTTTCCACGTTAATATAGGTCAACAATTTCTCAAGGATGACAGGACTGCCAATCATATCCGGCGCAAAATTCAGATAAACAATGGTGGCGCCGGTGGATGAATTGGTGACGACAGAATAATTACTGTCGGCAATCAGTATCATCGTTTTATGGCCGCATTGCGCAAGCGTGCCCAACAACTGCGGATGAAGTATTTCAGATTTAAGCATGTTCCATCCCGTAACTCATCGCATAATCAACCGATATCGTTCATTATGCTGTCTCTGCCCTGCATTACATACGATAAATGCCGCCATTGATATCGATGGTCGCACCTGAAATAAAGCCATCATATTCCGACGCCAGAAAGCAAATGACGCGCGCAACGTCATCCGCATTGCCAGCCCGGCCCAGCGGAATTGCCCGAACGGTTTCATCGGCCGACGCCTGGGTGGTATGCACATTGTGAAAACGCGTGCCCAGAATAAGACCCGGCGCCACCGCGTTGACGCGAATGCCATGCTCGCCGAGCTCTGCGGCCAGCGAACGGGTCCAGGTAAGAATGGCGCCCTTGGTCGTCGAGTAAACCAGCGAACCGGAGTGCCCGCCGGAGCGCCCCGCCAGCGAGGCCAGGTTGATAATGCTGGCGCCGTCTGGGTCCTGTTTCAGGTACGGTAACGCGCTTTGCGTTACGTTGAACATTGTCGTCACATTCACGTCAATCACCGTCTGCCAGAATTGCGGATCGATTTCCCCCAGCCATTTTCTGCCGATAAGTCCACCGGCATTGTTGACCAGAATATCCATCCCCCCCAGAAATTCTGCGGCGGCAGCGGTACATTTTGCAGCGTCTTCGTTGTCGGTCAGATCCGCTTGTCCATAGGCCGCTCTTTGCCCCAGCGAAGTAGCCAGTGCGACCAGTTCTTTTGGCCCATCATCGTCACTGAAATAATGCAGGTAAATATCACACCCTGCTTCTATCAGTGCTTTTGCCGTCGCTTTACCGATGCCCTGCCCTGCGCCGGTAATAAACGCGATTTTCCCGGAAAGATTACCCATTTGACATCTCCTGAACTCGTTTTATGAAAATAATGACGTTGTTGTCTGGTACCGGATAGGGTCTGCGCCAATAGGGTCCTCGCCCGGTCTGGCCTATCCCTGTTCTTGGGCATAACTGCGTCACGCGCGCTGTCGGTATTGCCAACAACAAAATAGGTCGTTAGTCCCCGCCAACGACAGATTGTCGACAGATCAATTGCGGGGCGAAGAGGAACTCCTCGGGCGCCAGATCGGGATTTTCGATACGGGTGAGCAATCGATTTATCATCATCTTGACCATCTCAGCCAACGGCGGGATCACCGAACTCAGCGGCGGCTGCACTAGATCCGCAAGCGGGATATTATCGATACCAATAACCGATATATCCTGCGGTATACGCACCCCGGCCTGCCGTAAACCCGCCATCAAACCTATTCCTAGCGCATCGTTAATAGCCACCACGCCATCCGGCATCGGCGAGGCATGCAGAATTTTCGCCGCCAGCGCCCCCGCCCCAGTTCGGTCATCTCCGCATCGCCGTAGGCAACCTCAGCCGTCCCCTCAATGACGAGCGCATGATCTAGTAGACCGTGGTCCTTCGCCGCGACGAAAAAACCTTCAATTTTCTGCGAGCGGCTTATTGTCAGCGAACTTTCCGTGGCGAAAGCCAACTGGCGGCAGCCGCGGGTAATCAAATGTTCCGTGGCAAGACGCCCGGCTTCGACGTTATCCATCGAGACACTGTCAAACGGCGGTTGCCCTTGCAGCGAATCGCAGGACATCAAGCTGTCGTAGTTGACCATGACTAATCCTTGCCGGGCGGCGTTGGCAAAGTGCGGCCGGTCCATCGCGGTGGCCACCACGATCACCCCCTTTACGCCATGGGCAAACATATCCTCTAAAAAGGCCTGCTCTTCATCCGCTTGCCGATAGGTATTGCCTAACAACACGCGATATTGATGGGCCTTGGCTACACGATCGATTTCCCTGGTCAACATGGCAAAGCTCGGGTTGACGATAGAGGGCACCAGTAGCCCTATCATTCGCGTTTGCCCGGTTTTCAGCTGCTGCGCGATGCGATTAGGCTGATAGTTCATGTCGAGCATAGATTGGCGGATACGTGCGAGTGTCTCAGGACGCATTTGGTTGGTTCGATTATTCAGCACATTGGAAACGCTGCTGACAGAGACCGCCGCGCGGTTGGCGACATCCCGTATATTAGCCATAGGCTCCTTATTCCTTATGTCGTCTCTGTGTGTTGAAAGCGTCACCGCTGGGTCCGTTATGCCGTTCGATAAGTCGGCATTAATAGCCTGCCAAACAGGGCAACCAAGTGGATATCGTCGGGATCAATGCGATCAGGATGATACCGCCTAGGGAGACCAGCAAATATTTTATCATCGGGCGAATCACATTTTTCATTTCGACCCCGCTGATGGCGCAGGTGGTATACAAGCCAAGCCCAATCGGCGGCGAAAACAGACCAAAGCCCATCGCCAGAATCATGACAATACCGAAATGCAACGGATTGAAGCCCAACTGTATGGCAATAGGCACCAGAATAGGGGAAAAAATGATTAATGCGGGCGCCCCCCAACACGGCGCCGAAAACAATCAAAATCAAGATGGTCAGCAGTAGAAACACCCAGCCGCCTTGCGACTGACCGATGCCTACCAGCAGTTCGGCAATTTGCTGCGGGATCATTGGATGGTCAGTACATAAGAGAGACTGGTGGCGCAGGCGACGATGAATAACAGCACGCCGGACATCGCCGCGATGTCGATGAACATCTTCACCGTTGCCCGCAACGTCAATTCTCTAAACGCCAGCCGGCCGATAACGATGGCATACACCACGGCGAAGGCGGAGATTTCGGTGGAGGTGGCTATCCCCATCATCACGCCGCGGCCAATCATGAAAATCATCGCCAAACCGACGATTGCGCCTAACCACAGTTGCAGCCGCGGGCGCATTTGCGGATAGGCTGCCTTAATGTCTATCTTACCGCCGAAGCGATTGGCCGCAATCAGCATCAGCACCAACAGACAGGCGGCAGGCATTAATCCGGCGATAAACAGGGCGCCGATGGAAATATTGGCCACGAACCCGAGCACAATCAAATTGACGCAGGGTGGGATGGTTTCCGCCACCACTGCCGAGGCGGCGAACACCCCGGCGGCCTCTTCGCTGTCTTCGTTGGCGCGACGCACGGCAGGCATCAAAACACCGCCCACGGCGGCGACATCCGCCAGCTTCGAGCCGGAAATCCCCGAGAAGAACGCCATCGACAGCACCGTGGTCATATTCAGTCCGCCGCGAAAACGCCCCATCCCACGTACGACCAGTTCCACCAGGCGCGTGGACATGCCGTTATTTTCCATGGCGGCCCCCGCCAGCAGAAAAAACGGGATAGCCAGCAAAACGAAATGATCCGCGCCGGCCACCACCTGCTGCGAGAAAAACACAAACGGCAAAGAAGGATCGCAGATAAAAAACACCATGGCGGACAAGCCAAGCGTAAACGCAATGGGCACGCCGGCGAGAATGCCGAGTAAAAAGCAAATCAGCATGAGTCCGGCGGCGGCGGCGGCCGGGTCGGCCATGAGCGAAACCTTTAACCAGCCGGGGAGCACCAGCAGCACAATGCCGCCAGCGCTTATCAACACCACTTTCATGCGCTCATTCAGGGCATGCTCCAGCGCCCCCAGCATCATGACCACTGCGCCAATCATAACCGGGGTGATCGAAATAACCTGGGGCAGGCCGGTTTCCGTGGTCTGAAAACGCGATACCTGCAACAGGCTATAGCTGGAAATGACCAAGCCAACGGCAACCAGAAACAGAACCCAGCGACTGGCATGCACAATATACGGGCGGATACGCTCAGGAATAAAACGCAAGAACAGATCGACGCCGATATGTCCCCCCCCGTCCGGTGGAAGTAGCCACGCCGAAGAAAACCAGCGCAATCATCATCGCACGCGCCATTTCTTCAGCCCATTCAATCGGGGAATGCAGTGCATACCGCCAGATAACCGAAGTGGAGACGACCAGGACATTAATCAGTAATACCACGCGGCACGCCCAGGCGGTCATGGTTGTCAGGAATTTATTAAGCCGGGAAAGATAAACCAGAAATCCGGCACGATTTTTTATTTCCATAGATCTTTCTGCCATATGGAGCCTCGTTATTACGTTCCCGTCAATGCATCCCTAACCTATCACTGCAGATAGAGGAAAGGTCGGTGATTCACTCTGCCGCGGCCACATCATCAACCACCGGTTTCATCTGGGGATACTTCGTTAGAAACGCATCCCAAACCGGCTTGACTTCAGCACGCAGCGTGTCGCGATCGATATCGTGGAATACCATCCCGAGCGACTTCAACTGCTTCACGGCATTTTGTTCCACTACCGAGGACTGTTGACGTTCATACTCTGTCGCTTTTCTTGCTGCGGCAATGAACGCCGGGCGCAGGTTCTCCGGTATTTGCTGGAAGCTTCTGTTATTTATTGCGATCATAATCGGGTTGTAAATGTGCTGTGTAAGAACGGCGTTTTTGGCAATTTCATAAAATTTATTGGCGAGGACGGTGGCCGAGTCATGTTCCAGACCATCAATCACCCCCATTTGCAGGCTGGAATACACTTCGCCTCCCGGCATGGGGATAGCGACCGCGCCCATATGGTTTATGGTGGCGATAAAGTTCGGAACCGGCAACACCCGGATTTTTAGATTTTTTAAATCCTCCGGCTTCTCAATCACCTTCTTGGTGTAGATATTCCGCGCGCCGAGGTTATAGGCATAGCCTAAAACAACGATATTGGCTTTCTTAAGCATCAGATCTGACAGCGCATCGCCCGCTTTACCATCCAGGGCTTTACCCACCTGCTGCCTGTCTTTAAATAAATACCCCAAATACAGTACGCCTATTTCCGGCGCAATCGTTGCCCAAATTGACGTGCCCGAAATCATCATATTGATGGCGCCAATACGCACCTGTTGCGTCGCGTCCGCTTCCTTGCCCAGCATGGCATTGGGGAAGTAGTTAAGCTTAATTTTATTTTTCAGCCGGGGGTCTTTTTCGACATTGGACTGAAAACGTTTAAACCAAATGTAATGCGCTGAATTGTCATCTGCCGTGAGAGAGGAATAAACGCGAAAATTGACGGCAGCCTGCGCAATATTAGCAAGACTCCCCGCCGCTAGTAGCGCTGAAGTCATTAAAGTACCTATGACGAGTCGGCGTAAACCGGATGGCTGAAGTTTCATTGTAGGGTTCCTTATAATCGGTTGATCTGTATATTTTTTTGTAAATTATGAAACGCATGGCAGGGAAACACCGTCAATTTCCGCCCTTTTGTAACGTTACACTAAAACGTCACAGAAGACGTTATAGCGGAAAAGGGAATTGCACAATACTGAAGGTGAAGTAAATGTAAAATGTGTGAGCGGTGCTAAAAAATGAGCCGCGCTCACCCGTCTTGAGAGGGAAAAAAGCACCTACCTGGGGGCATGCTTTGCCCCAGAGGCTTCCCGGGGATAAGCAACCTGGTCGTTTATCGGCGGTGAAAATCGTTGCCTAATGCAGACGAAGCGGTGCCTGCCCAGGCAGACGCCGCTTCGCTGGCTTCGTCTTATAAAGGTTTAGAACGCGTCAGGGGCATTGGCAGCAGATCATTATACCAGGCGCTCGGAATCCGCTTTGCTAAAAGCATTCGGCTCTGCTGACGTCTTTTCCCCGTCACGGCTGACGGTGTTAATCAAATCCAGATTATGGGTTTCAGGCGCGCACCAGACCGCAATCAGGGTGATAACACTCATCGCAACCGCAAGCCACGCCACCGGCCATAACGCCCCACCCGCCATGCCGGAAAGAAGCACCGCAGCCAGCGGCGCGATACCGCATGACGCGGCGGCGCTGATCTCACGTCCCAGTGCTAAACCGCTGAAGCGGACTTTGGACGGGAACACTTCGGAGAAAAAGGCGCCCTGCGTTCCCAGCATGGCAGCGACACCCAAGGTCATGGCCACAATGACGCCCCATGTTGTTCCGGTGTTCACCAACCAGAAGAAAGGGAACGCAAACAGGGCGGAGAACACCGCACCAAACATATAAATCGCTTTACGACCAAATTTATCAGACAGCGCACCAAACAGCGGAGTGGTGAACATGGCAAACGCCGCGGCAATGGCGACCGCCACCGGACCGACGGACGGCGCCATATGTAATGTGCCCACCACATGGGCAATCACAAACGTCTGGTAAACGTAGCTGACGCCGCTTTGCGCCACTTGAGAGCCTGCGACCACAAACAGGCTTTTTTTCTCGGTTTTTACCAGCTAACGTAGCGGGCTTTTACTGACCTTGCCGGATTTTGCCAATTTCTCAAACGCGGCAGTCTCAGAGAGTTTGATACGGATAATCAGGGCCACCACCACCAGCAGCGCACTAAAGAGAAAGGGAATGCGCCAAGCCCAGCCAAGGAAAATCTCTTTGGGCAATTGGGTGAGGATGGCGAAGGTCCCGGCTGATAACAACAAGCCGATATAGACCCCGACGCCGGGAAAAGATGAGTAAAAACCACGTTTATTCGCCGGTGCACTCTCCGCGGTCAGAATAGCCGCCCCGCCAAACTCGGCGCCGGCACCAAACCCTTGTATAAGTCGTAAGCAGACCAACATGATAGGCGCCAATACCCCGACGTACTCATAAGTGGAGACAAAACCGATTAAGGTAGTTGCCGACCCCATAAGCAATAAGGTAATGACCAGCACTTTTTTACGCCCAATCTTGTCGCCCAGCTGGCCAAAGTAAATGGCGCCAAACGGACGCACCACAAACCCGAGGGCCAGGGTTGAGAAGGCCAGGATGGTAGAGACAAAATGATCCCCTTTGGGAAACATGATTTCGTTAAACACCAGTGCCGCAGCGGTGCCGTAAAGAAAGTAGTCAAACCATTCCAGAGCCGAGCCAACCAAAGACGCGGCCGCTACCCCTTTCATTGATCTTTTCTGCGTAGTCATCGGGTTTCCCCTTAATTAATCTGTAGGAGTTCTCTTATTACATAGCGTAATTGAGATGCGCAATTGAAAAAAACATTAATTATTTACCCGTTATGAACGGGTTTCATTGGCTTTTATTCCCCGAGAAAATACGGATCGCGTTTTTCTTTGAAAGCGGCTTTTCCTCCACGGGCGTCGTCGGTATAAAAACAAATAGTACGAAGATCTCGTTCATGGCGTACAGCTTGGTCCAAAGGCATATTAACGGCGGCACGCATATTTAATTTCGCCGTTTGCGCAGCGATAGGCGGTCGCGTGCTAATGGTGGTTGCCAATGTTTTAACGGCCAACAACATCTCTTCTTGCGTTGCGAACAACTCGTCGACGATTCCCCAGGCGCAGGCGGTATCAGCGTCGATGGGATCGCCGGTATATAACATTCTTGCAGCGCGGGATGCCCCGATAGTTTTATTCAGATAAACAGCCATCCCGCCGCCGCCTACCCAACCCAATTTAATTTCCGGCGCACTAAACAAGGCATTACGGGTACTGACCCGAATATCGCAGCATAATGACAGTTCCAGGCCGCCACCCAGCGCATAACCGTTAATTGCACACAGGGTTGGTTTATTAATTTCTGCTATTGCATCACAATGATCGTGCTTCATACGATGCGCCCAGGGCGATTGATAAGTATCCAGAGCTTTGATATCGCTGCCGCAGCAAAAAGCCTTGGGCCCATTAGCCTTCAAAATCACCACGCGTACATCATGGCAGGTATTACAAAACGCCGCGAGTTGCGTCAGGGTAAGCGACATCGACGGCGTGATCGCATTCAATTTTTCCGGGCGGTTGAGCGTAATTATCGCGACGTTGCCATCCAGCGCAAACTGGACGTTGTGGTCAATGGCAAAACCGGGTTCAGCCATGGCGTATTTCTCCTTGGGTATGGGTTACGGTGCCGGTTTCTTTTAGTGCGGCAATTTTCTGCTCGCTAAACCCGAGCTCGGTGAGAATTTCGTCTGTATGCTGGCCCACAAACGGCGTCGGACGCTGTAACGAACAGGGCGTTTTGCTAAATTTAATGGCAAAGCCGGGCGTTTTGACTTTCCCTTCGCTCGGATGATCGTATTCAATGAAGGTGACGTTATGGATAACTTGCGGATCGGCAACCACCTCCTCATAACCATAAACTTCACTGCTCCAGAGTCCTTCTGCATCAAACAGGTCACGCCATGCCTGTGTGGTGCGCTCGCGCAGTTTTTCCCGGGTTACGCGGAAAATGAAATCGCGCTGGTGTAAGGTGTGGCCATCAATCTCATCATCCATGGCGGCCAACTCAGGTACATCCAGAATTTTACCCAGCGTGGGCAAATGCGGCGTCACCAGCGTGATAAAACTGTCTTTGGTACGAAAAACGCCATAAGGCGCGAGAATGTAGCAATGCCCGTGCGGCTCTTCGCTGCGGCGCTGTGGTTTGCGTCCTTGGGTAAAGACGGTCATTTCCTGCATCTGATTGGCGATAATCACATCCAGCATATTGATTTGTACCAGCTGGCCTTCCCCGGTGCTATCACGATGCAACAACGCGGCCAGTGCGCCTTCAAAAGCGGTGTAGGCCGTAATGGCGTCAACCACATATTGGCCCGAGGGTTGCGGCGGCGTCCCGTCTACCCCGGTGCTTAACATCGCGCCGCTCAACGATTGCAACAGCAAATCCTGGCCCGGGCGTTTCGCGTACGGCCCCGTTTCGCCATAGCCTGACATAGACACATACACCAGGTCAGGCTTAATCTTTTTAAGCGTGTCGTAATCCACGCCAAGGCGAGCGGCAACGCCCGGGCGATAATTTTGTATAAATACATCCGACGTGGCGACCAATCGATAAAGCAGGGCCCGGCCCTCCTCCTGTTTCAGGTTGACCGCCAGACTGCGTTTATTGCGGTTAAGCGACAGAAATGAGGTATTGATAATATTCCCATAAGCGCCACCGGCTGACGTGTGTCGCTGCCATTCTCCCGTCGTCGGTTCCACTTTAATCACGTCAGCGCCCATATCCCCCATCCGCAACGCCGCGAATGGCCCCGCCATGGCGATGGAACAATCCAATACCCGATACCCTGCAAGAATTGACATACCCATACCTCGTTTCTACGTCGTCACTGCCGCCCAAAGGCAGATTAAATGGATGGCTTTACGTTAGGCTAAATATTTTAGATATTATATATAATATTTAAAAAATGTGATAATGATCGTCAATTAGCTCATCGCCAGCCGATATGATGCCGTCTGTCGATAAATATGACACTGTTCAATCAATGGATTAATATGAATTTATTCAAAGGGTTAACCTGTGATCATCCCCGAGGCTATCGTCCCCTGCAAGCGTGGGCGAGTGCCGATGACGCGTTACACGTCCAGTGGGATATTCAGACACTGGAGGGATTTGAATCCCATGCCATCGCTGCCCTGGCCGAAAACTATGATCTGCTGATCGTGGATAATCCGGGGATTGGCGAGGCCGTGGAGCAGCGCTGCCTGCGGCCGCTGGAAGCGTTTTTGACGCAGGAAGCGATAGCGTATTTACGGCAAACGAGTACCGGCGGATCCTTTGCCAGCTATCGCTATGGCGACCAACACTGGGCCATTCCGGTGGATGCGGCGGCGCAAGTGTGCGCGCTGGCGGGAAATACAACAGACGCGCCCCCGGAAACCTGGCTTGACGTGGTGCGCCTGAGCCAGCAGCTGCCCGGGCGGACTGCCTTGTCGCCGGGCGGCCCCCATGCCCTGCTGACATGGTATTCCCTCTGCCAGTCACTCGGCGGCAAGCTGTTTGCGGGTGACGATTTTATTCTCGATAGCGGGACAGCCATTGAGGCGCTGCGCATGATGCAAGCAATTTATCGGCACCAAGATAAACACTTGACCGCGCTTAACCCTATCGGCTTATTAGATGCAATGGCGAAAGGCACCTGTGATGTATGCCCGGCCATTTTCGGCTATGTCAATTACAGTTCGCCAAACACCGGCAGAGCGGTGAAATTCTTTGATATCCCCCACTGCGGCGATCCGGCATTACGTGGCTCGGTTCTGGGAGGCACCGGGCTGGCCGTTTCAGTGCGCTGCCAACCGACGCCGGCACTGGTCAGGCACCTCATGACATATGTTTCCGAGCAGGTGCAGAAAACACACGTTGTGGAGCATGGCGGTCAACCCGCCAACCGTTACGCCTGGCAGGATGAGCGTGCGAATGCACTGACCAACGGCTTTTTCGCCGACACCTTGGCGACGGTATCACAGGCCTACCTGCGCCCCCATTATCATGGCTATATCGCGTTCCAGGATTCGTCTTCGGCAATCCTTCGTCATGGCCTGATGCAGCAGACGTCTGCCGAGGCCATTTATTTGGCGATTAAAGATAATCACACAAAACATCGATAGCCTGGCCAATGATTTCAGGCTCGCCGCTATTAGCGCGGCGCATTCAGTGGTTGGCGCTGTAGGTGATTTGGCGATCAAAGCCTAAAATAATATGGTCCCGGGAGCGTTGGCGATACATTTGCACGTCACCGCTCTCGAGGGTATTGATAATTTCATCATGTTCATCACAAAGCTGATTAATGTCGGAAACCCCTCTGGATTCATGGAACCGACCCACCTGAGGGCCATAATTCAAGGTGCGATACATTTCAATGATCAGATCATTACGGGTTGCCAGGATTATATGGTTATGAAACTCGGCATTCAAATTGATGAAATAACTGTATTGTTCGTAACGCGGGCCATAGTGATGCGAGCGCATGGTGGTATTTAATTGGCGCAGATGATCAATTTCTTGCCGGGAGATATTCGCCAGAACCATCTCCGCTATCTTCAGGTTCAATCAGCAAACGGGCCTGCTGCCACTGGAAAATGTCTTTTGCGTCCGGCTTGCGCGCCACACGAAAACCTTTGTTGTGTTCGAGCACGATAAGCTTTTCTGCCGCCAAACGAAAGAGCGCCTCCCGCACGGTAATACCGCTGACCCCAAAACGCTTGCTGAGCGTATTGACAATCAACCTGTCCCCGGATGCCAGCTGATTGGAGATGATCTCCTGCTTTAGCAGCTCATACACTTTATGACTGATACTTTCATGCTGGAGCATAGGTCGCCCTTGCGAAAATTCAACAAAATATATTATATCCTTTTCACCCCGACAGGACAATTTTACCGCCGCGCCCGGCAAAACCGCCCGGGCACCGATAAAGAGATTAACGCAAGAATTTAGCGTGTTACTTACCACCGCCACGATAAGCACTGCGCCCCCTGCATAAGATTGCTGGGCAGCCAAAAGGCGGTTTGCCGATCTGCCGGTTGCTAAATTGGCCGGTTGCCAAATGCCGGTTGCCAAATTGGCCAGTTGCCAAATGCCGATCTGCCGGTTGCCGTTTCGCCAATTCTGCCGATTTCGCCGGGCTAAGGGACATCGCCGCCGGTGGCGACCACCCGCATAGCGATGACAAGCGGGCAGTGATAGCCCACCCTGCCACCGAGGGAGGAACCCTTGCAGTTTTACCTGCGCCCTGCTGCGCCGGTATTGCAGGCGTGCCCGGCATTTATTGCGACCCCGGCCGCTTAAAAGCAGTCGATGATGGTAGAGACAAATTCTTGCCATGTCCGGCATTCGCTCGCTTTTTTCAAATGGGGCGGTTCTAGCAGCAAGACGATCAAATTATCAAAAATATCGTAAAACAGCGCGCGTTCGGCCTGATTGATGGAAAAAAGCAGTACCACGTTGACTCTGCTGTTACCCCAAGGGAAGGTTTTTTCGCTTATCACCACGCACAGACCGGTTTTCGCGGCGTTCATTTTCATCGAATGCGGCACGGCGATGTTACCGAACGTGGTGGAGTAACCGCGCTCACGCTGGAAAACATCCGCTACGAAAGAGGCATCCACGTAGCCGTGGCGGTGCAGCGCATCGGCCATAAAAGGAATCGCCTCGTTTTCATCCGCCAGCGTCGGATTGTGGAAAAACAGCGCTTCATTGGAAATTAGCTGCAAGTTTTCCAGCAGCCGTGTCCGTTTCTTTTTTTGCCTTACCCGCTCGACTTTGTACTGTAACGCAGAGATGTCCCTGTCGGTTAAAAACGGACTGATATACACCCATTCCATCATGGTTTGCGGGATCCGCAGCGTGGAGATAAGAAAATCGGGCGCAGGCAGCTTCTCGAATTCTTCGTAGGTGGTCACGATAGCCCGTATAATAAGATGCTGGCCAAACAGATTATCGATTTGCGCTACCAGTCGGTTGGTATGATTGTGATACTGCGACACCAGCAAAACGCAACTGACTTTATTCTGCCCGGCAATTTGGTTACCCAGAATACTGCCGATATGCAGCGCTATATAGGCAATTTCGTGTTCATCCACGGTGAAGCCGGTCGCCTAGCGTATTTTTTCTGAAATCGCCACCGCGCATTCAAATATCAGCGGACAGGAGGTTCTGATATGTTCCGTTAGCGGATTGCGGGTGACATGTCCGTGCTGCAGCCGTACCAGCAGGTTGCGAATGTGAATGGTGAAACGGACCAGAAACTGTTCTCCATCGTCATCAATAAAATCATAGCGTTGCAACTCCTTGCGCAGTATCGCCACCAGCGACATACATTTTTTTCCGGCCAGCGCATCGATGTTGCCGGCATGGATTTCGTCCATGTCGATTCTGATAAGACTACTGAGCAAGACCACGGTCAGTGCTTCCGCTTCTAGCTCGTTATAGATAACATCGAAATGCTGTTCGATATCGTTGATTACCTTGCGGGCCAGTGTGGTTTCGCGCTCGTCGTATTTTTTCTCGCCGGCCGGGAGCTGCGCGTTGGCGCTATAGTTAAAGGTATGGTCATTGCGGATGCGGTCGATACTGATGACCACGTCCAGCACCAGACTCAGCAAGGCATATTCATTGATAAAGTAATGATAGGATTTGCATGATTCCACCAAAAGGGAGACCAGCAAATCGATATCGTATTGCGGAAACACGCGCCCAATCTCCGCCAGACTGAGAATGTTGGCGCTGAATTCAGCATAAAGCAGGCTGGAAAACATCCGGCGCTTGTCCCGCTCCAGCCCTTCAATCAACAAATTGTCGTTGGCGACGGTCAGATAAAGATTAAAATCCTTGAGCTTTTTCCTCACCAGTAACCGATCTTTTTTCACGGTTTCGTAGCTGACGCACAGATCGTCGCTCAGGCCGTACAGATCCGGCATTTGCGTTGCCGGCTGACGACTGTTTAATAATTGGGTCAACAAATAGTTGACCCGTTCTTCCGGCGTCTGTGGCATCTTGTGACTGTGGCTGGATAACACGCGCATCGCCCGCGCTTTGTCCACCGAATAGCCACGATGTGAGAATTGGATAAGCCCGGGTTCGCCGGCGTTGATCTCCGTGATGTAATTTTTGACGCTGCGATCGCTGACTGCCATCGTCATCGCCAGCCGCTGCGCGGTGAGCGCGTCGGCGTTGTCCAGAAACACACGCAGCAATTTTAGATGTTTATTTTGCATTTCCTCTCCTTTGGGCTATCGCGCCTGCGCTTATCCAGTGCTGGACGGCAGCGCGGTTTGCCGCAGGGTCGGGCGATGCATCACCACCAAGCCAAAGATGACCAACACCGTGCCCAAACAGGACCACAGCCCCTGTGTTTCATGGAAATACCATCATGCCCAGGAGCGTCGCCACCACGGGTTCCACAGAGGCCATCATGGCCGCCAGGCTCGCTTCTCCCTGACTGACCGCCTGGGTGTAAAGCCAATAAGGCAGTGCGGTATTCACCACCCCTATCACCGCAATCCAAATAAGCGACGCGGGTGCGGCTTGTATAAGGCGCAGACCATGGGGGATATCCAGCCACCAGCAGCGCGGCCGCGGCGCCAAAGATGAGGCTCCAGGCGGTGACCGTTAACGCCTTGGAGCGTCGGGTCTGTATTTTCGCCATTATTCCATATAGGGCATACAGTAGCGCGGCAAGCAGGGCAAAACCGATCCCGCGCCATGAGTAATATACTGCGGCAGGAAAAATCCCCGCCGCCAGACTGCAGCCGCTGAACGTAAGAGTCAGCGCCACCCACTTGCGCCGCGTTAATGCTTCATGGAAAACCCAAACCGACAGCAGCATAACGATCATTGGCGAGGTATAAATGAGTACGGCGGTCAACGAGAGCGAGACCTCACGCACCGACAGGACATAGCACAGCGAGAACAGAAAAAGGCCGCCCGCCCCCATGACCACCAGCCACGGCACCTGCCGCAGGCGGATGCGCATACCGGCCTTACCGTGCAGCGCGGCGGCGCTCACCGCCGCCGCGGCGACCAGCAGCCGTAGGGCGCCGATTTCAACCGCATCGAACCCATAGGTCACCAGATAACGCATCACCATGCCCGAGGTGCCCCAGCAAGTCCCGGCGGCCATCGCCAGCAATGCGGGTTTGCCTGCGAGACTCAAAGCGATTCGCCGTGGCTGGCGATGACCCGCTGGTACCAGCGATAGCTCTTCTTGCGGCTGCGCGCGCCGCTGCCCTGCCCGTAATCGTCCAGATCGACATAAATAAATCCGTAACGCTTGCTCATCTCCGATGAAGAACAGCTGACGATATCGATGGGCCCCCAGGGGAAATACCCGATAATCTCGACGCCGTCACGGACCGCCTCTTTCACCTGCGCCAGGTGGGTGCGCATATACTCGATGCGGTAGTCGTCCTGCACCTCGCCGTTTTCATCCCGCTTATCAATCGCGCCAATGCCATTTTCGGCGATCATAACTGGCATCTGATAGCGATCCCAATACAAATTGAGCTTGGTGCGCAAGCCTATCGGGTCGATACCCCATCCCCAATCGCTGGCCTGAATATGCGGGTTGGCGTAAGACGTTTTATGTTTCTGGACGCTTTGCGCATCGCTGATACGGGTGTAGTAATAAGACATCGCCATAAAATGGTGTGGCGCGATGCCTCCTCGTCGCCCGGGTAGAATTGCAGGGTAATGCCTTGCTCCTCAAAATAGCGGAAAGCGTATCCCGGATAACGGCCGCGCAGCAGCACGTCGCCATAAAAATATTCCATCTGGTTGCGGCGCACGGTCGCCAGCACATCTTACGGCTTGCAGGTGGCGGGATAACTGATACCGTCGGCAAACATCATGCCGATGCGAAAGGCCGGGTTGATGCGGCGCGCAATCGCCGTGGCCTTGGCACAAGCGACCATTTCGTTATGGACGCCTTGATATTTTGCTTCGGCAAGGTGGCTCACTTTATCTTCCGCAATCCCCAGATGATTAAAGGATTCATGAACGATCAAATTGATTTGGTTGACGATTATCCAATATTTCACCTTATGCTGATAGCGGGTAAACACCGTTTCGCAGTAGCGCACGAAGAAGTCAACCAGCTCGCGCGAATACCAACCGCTATAAGCGGTCGTCAAATGCAACGGTATCTCGTAGTGCGATAGCGTTATCACCGGCTCCATGCCGTTGGCGATGATTTCATCGATAAGGGCATCGTAAAAACGCAGTCCGGCCTCATTCGGCGTTAATTCGTCGCCATTAGGGTAAATGCGCGACCAATTGATCGAAGTGCGAAACGCGTTCATTCCGGTTTCGGCTAATAACTTTAAGTCTTGTTTATAGGTATGATAAAAGTCGATGGCGTGGCGTTTATGATAAACGCCTTGGGTGTCCTGCATGGCGGACAAAATCGCCTGAGCGGTAATTTCCTCGTTGTATTTCTTGTCAAATGCGACATCGTTGCGGTAAAGGTTAATATCCGCCACGCACCAGCCTTTACCATATTCCTGCCAGGCGCCTTCACATTGATTGGCGGCGACCGCGCCGCCCCACAAAAATTTATCGGGAAAACCATCGGCACTTCGTTTGCTGGTCAAAATAGTCTACTCCTGTAATCAAGCGGCCCGCGGGACGCGTATCGGGGACAGAGGATGCATCCGTTTTTCTTCACACCGCGGCCTGTTCCGAGGCCAGTTGCTGTTTCTCATAAATCTTGAAGAAGGGGTACCAAATCAAGCTGCTCAGGATGGCGAGCACCGCCAATAAGATAAGGCCGTTCAGATCCTGCGACACAATCCAGGTCGAGATCGGGAATGGGCAGTACCACATATCGAATACCGCGGCGGGGATATTCACCGCGCCCATACGCAAAACGACATAGGTAATCAGCGGTAAAATAATGCCCTGCAGCCACAGCGGTACCATCAATATCGGGTTCCAGGCCACGGCGCCAAAAATAACCGGCTCGTTAATATTGAAGATGCCGGGTACCAGCGACGCTGATCCCAGCGCTTTAAGTCGACGGGATTTCGATCGGGCCAGCATAATGACCAGCGGCAATGTTGCGCCAATCCCGCCAATCGCCACCCAGCCGGAATACAACACCTCCGCCGTGACAATATTCGTTGCCACGCCACCGGCGGCGACCGCCGCCATATTGGCGGTAATTCCCGCCAGGAATATAGGTTTGGTGATGGGAAAAAGCACCCATCCGCTGATCCCCATGGAATAGAGGAACACACCGAGAAAGGTAATCAGCAGGAATACGGGTAACGTTTGCGCGAAGCTGGTGATGGGCGTGAAAATATTGAGCAATATCTGATAGAGGTCCAGGTGCAGAATATACACCGCCAGCCAGCCGGTGGCTGTTACCACCAGAATGGGAATAATGGCGTCAAACCAGACGCGTACAAAATCCGGGATAGCACTGTCTTGCTTGAAGAAAGAATACTTGCCGGCGATGCCCATGATAAAAGCAACGTATATCCCGGCAATGATAGCGACAAACATGCCGCCGGCGCCGAAATATTTGAATTGCAGGGCTGAGGTCTCCTGCAATTTAACGATAATCATGAATAACGCGATGCCACTCATACCGGCAATCAAACGCATTTTGCTGATTTTCTTTTTTCCATGTAGTTAAATGGAATCAAAAACGAAATAAATACTGAAATCAGCCCCATCGTGTAACTGGATAAGGTCGTCAGGTTGGGGAACCAGGGTAAGAAATTTTTTATGATCGACAATACGGTCACCAGCGAACCGACCAAAATCATCGGCAATACCTGCATAATGGAGTCTTTTAAGGTCAAAACCAAGACGTTGCGGTTGATCTTGTTCATTGGCGGCGCGAAATGCACCTCCATCCAGTCGATAAATTTATGCATTTTGGTCATGCCTCACTTAATCGTTTTGTATTGTGGTGAAAAGGTAATCCAGTGCCTTGGCGACATCCAATAGCGAATAATAGGATTTTTCCATCAAAATGACTTTAATATTCATCGTCGCAACTTTGTCTTCCAATTCTGGAATCAAATATTTCAGATGCGGCCCAACCATCAGGCAGTCTATTTCCTGTAAATAACTTTCAACTTCGGCCTCGCTACGGGCAACGATATTACAGTCAAGCTGCCGCTTTGCCGCCTCTTTGCTGATATTTGCGGCGAGAAACCCGCTGGATGCGCCTGAACCACAAATCAATAATATGTTTAATTTTTTCATAGCGTCCTGGACCTTTGAATAAAATGACCTCGGTAAGGTAGTTTATTGTGACTCACCTGCCTTTACGTACAAATACCCCGTTTCACCTCCGCAGTGAAAATATTTACTCTTGGCCCGGCCAATCCCAATACGTCTATTACCCCAGGCGTGCTTTTTCAATTCGGGTCGAGCTGTTGTGTTTTTTTTGGGCGGTAACCCGCACGCCGACGCCTGTAAACAGGAGGCCGGCTCGGTCCGAACAGCTATTCCTGTCGCTATCTGCATCAGAGTTTTCTCCCGGGCGTTAAAGGTGTTGCCGGAAAAAGGCGTGCAGCGCGGCGATAGCCTGGTGCTTATCCTCACCGTTGGCGGATACCGTCACCGTATCGCCGCATTTCACATTTAGCCCCATGACGGTGAAGATCTTCTTAAGGCTCACGTCATCGTCATTTTTGGCAATAAGCAACGCCGAACGAAAGCTCAATGCGAGACGAACCAGCAGGCCGGCAGGACGGGCGTGGATCCCGAGGTCGTCTTGGATAGTGTATTGAAACTGTTGCATATATTTTTCCTATTGCGGGTAATCCGGCAGGTAACGGGTTGTTGGCGCCAGCCTGGTGGTGGCGGCGACGATCAGGGTAATTTCTGCAGCGTCAGCCCGCTTATGCGTTTATCCAGGGCGCGGAAAATCTTGAGCAGATGCCGACTCATCAGCAATTCACTGTTAATGGTCATCAACGTATCTTGCGCATGGGTAAAGAGCAGCGAGGCCGGAAATAATTCACCGTGTATTTCGCGTTGCACAATATCCGTCTGGTTGCCGTGGGCGGATTTTACTTTTTGCTGCGCCTGGTGGATTTTTTCTTCAGCAAGGCTGAACTGGTTGTTTTCAATGGCTAAAAGGGCATCGGTAATCAATGCTCGCGCATCGCCGGCATCCATAATAATAGCCATCGCCACGCCGTTTATTTTTTCAATTTGATCCATATATTGTCCTATGCAGTTAATTTCGCCGCTGTCCTGAAGCCAACGATGCGCTATTCGCGACGAAAAGTAACACTAATTAAGTGCTGCTATGCAGTTCATTACAGAGCATCGCGGCGTAACAAATAAATAATTTCCCCCCTGTGGGGAAACCATTTACTCAGGCCATTTTCCAGCGGATAAAGATATTACTAACCACCTGATTGTATTAATCTTTTTGTTTATCATATTTTTTGGTTATGATTAAATACGCTGGCTAATCCCTGATATTTTCTCCGCTCCACTTATTTCCTCGTTTTGCAATGTGACGTAATTCACAACAATGTCTTCGATTATTGGCGTTGTCGTATCACCCATAGGTCGCGAGGACAGAGATGCGGGGATGACGTTATGTTGCGGACGCCATACAACCTTATTGGCGGTGGCCGATACAGGACCACACAATGAAGCGAAAGCGTGAGGAAGACGGGGGTATTAGAGGCAGTGCCGCGGCGAACCGGGGTTTGGCATAGCGCCAGGGCGTGAAGGGTCTATCACGGGCAACGCCACAGGCGGGGCAAATGCGCGAGCGTCCCCCTTTCTGTTTGCGACCTGCTTTGACAATAAAGGGAGCGCACCTTGACGCTTTTCCTTTAGGCGCTTTTCCGCCCGCTAAGCGCTATTCCTCCCGGGACCTTGCTGTCCAGCGTTTATTCAGCGTCACGCCTTCCCTGGAGGGCGTTTGTACCGGGGATTGTTCAGCTCAGCACCTTTCAAGCGTATGGCGCTTTAGCGCAAGGCGTTTTGCTTAATTACCTGCTGCAACCAATAATAGGATTGTTTGTGAATGCGTTGCAGGGTGGGATAATCGGTATACACCAGCCCGAAACGCTTGCTGTAGCCGCGCCACCATTCAAAATTATCCATCAGCGACCAGGCGAAATAGTCCCGGACGTCGCAGCCATCGGCTATTGCCTGGTGCATCGCCGCCAGATACCCCTCAAAGTAGCGAATGCGGTCGGTATCCACCACGCGGCGATCGGGAGGCAGCGCGTCGGGGAAGGCGGCGCCGTTTTCAGTGATATACATCGGCGGATTGCCGTAGCGCCGGGCGGTATCCTGAATTTGTTCCAAAAACGCCGAGGGATCGATGAACCAGTTGACGTCGGTTAACGGCAGGCCGGGCGGCGGCGCGGTTTCCGCCACGCCCCAGCTGGCGTTGGCGTTGGGGCAGACGTAAACCCGGTTGTAATGATTAAGGCCGAAGAAATCCATTTTCTGGTGAATGCAGGCCATATCCCCCGGGCTTAACCAAGGGCGCCAGCTGGCTGGCCAGCGGCTCAGGATAACGGCCGAGCCACAACGGATCCACCATCAACCGCCGCCACAGGCACTCCCCCAGCACCTGCGCCTCACGGTGAGGCCCGTCGTCGTTCTGGGGATGTACCGGCCAGAGGGAAATAATGCTACCGATGTGCGCGCCGGACACTTCGGCGCGCAGGGCTCTGACGGTCATGCAGTGGGCCAGATTCAGGTGATGCACCGCGCGCAGGCACGCGTCACGGTTTTGCCGCCCCGGCGCATGCCGTCCCAGGTTATAGGCCACCCAGGGAATGACATTGGGCTCGTTAATCGGCGCATAAAACTTCACCCGATCGGCGAAATGACGCGCCACTACCGCGGCGTAATCGGCAAAAACGGCGGCGGTGTCCCGCGTGCGCCAGCCGCCCGTCGCTTCGACCGCCACCGGCATATCCCAATGGTGCAGGCAAATCCACGGCGCGATACCCTCATGCAACAGCAAATCGATAACCCGGTCATAAAAATCCAGCCCCAATGGATTAACCTTTCCCCGGCCCTCGGGCAAAATACGCGGCCAGGCAATGGAGAGGCGGTACGCCTTTACCACCAGTTGCCGCATCAGGGCAATATCTTCCGGATACCGGTGATAATGATCGCAGGCAATATCGGCGGTGTCGCCGTTAACCGTATTGCCCGGGGTGTCGCTGTATTCATCCCACACGCTCTGCCCGCGGCCGTCCTCGCGCGTGGCCCCTTCGGTCTGAAAGGCGGATGCCGCGACGCCCCAGAGAAAATCCGGCGGAAATGGCTTACTCATGGCCCGTGTTCTCGTTTAATAATAAAAGGTTATGGTTGCCGGGTGTCGACGTCCCAAAAAAACGGCCACGGCGAAGGCGTGAAGTGTTGCAAGGTGCGTGCTTTGGCGGACAGGGTATTGAAATTGCCTACCTTGTAGACCGGCGCCTGTTCATAGAACAGCTGTTGAATCGCGACAAACAACGCCAGGCGCTTTTGTGCGTCCGGCTCGCTGATATAGGCTTCTACCGCCCGCTTTTTCTCAGGCGTCGCCCACCAGCCGGGATAATCATCGGACATCCAGCTGTTGAGAATAGGCTCAGGCGGAAACGGGCCGTGGGTGACAAACATATCCCACAGGCCGGGGTCGGCGCGCCGGGTGGTCAAGGTGGCCCAGTCGTAGATATCCAGCTTGACCTTCATGCCGGCGGCCTTGAGATATTCCGCCGCCACCAGCGCCATTTTATAGTGAAATTCATACTGACGGCTGGTCAGGATACGCACCGTCTCGCCACGATAACCGCCTTTTTTCAGCAAGGCCGCCGCCTCAGACGGCGACGCGGCATTGTAGCGTGCGACCCCCTGCTCGCTGTGCCAGACGTAGTTCGCTGGATACAGCGCCCCTTCGGCGCTGAAAAACGCCGGCGTGCCGAACGCCGCCATCAGCATATCCTGCGGGTTCAGCGCCGCCTGCACCGCCTGACGGATCCATTGATTGGCCATCACGCCTTGGCGCGTGTTCATCACCATCACCGCCAGGCCGAACGGCTGTTGGAATACTGGCTCCGCTTTGGCGGCATTTTTCAGGCTGGGGTAATTTTCCGGCGGTAGCGAATCGGCGTAGTCGAATTGCCCTGAGAGGATGCCGTTCAAGCGGGTGTTCTCATCCACTATCGGCACGAAGCGGATCTCACGCAGCAGCGGATGGCGCGCGCCGCTAAAGCCGTCCGGCGCCTCGCTGCGCGGTTGATAACCCTCAAATCGCACCAATTGGATATACTGATCGGGCCGATGTTACTTTAGACGATAAGGCCCGGTGCCAATAAAGTGCGTCAGCGGACTGGACAATTGCGCCGCTGGCATGGTAGCTGCGGCGGAGTTGTTGAACGCCAGTAGGGACAGTAGCGGCGAATAAGGGCGATGGAGGGTGATACGCACGCCGTGCTCGCCGTGGGCGGTGACGGCGGCAATAAAGGGCGCGACCTGTTTTCCGCGCGAAGCGATGTGCAACCAGCGCTCCAGGGACGCCACCACATCCGCCGGCGTCATTAGCTTACCATTATGAAAATGAATATTGGCGCACAGCGGAATATCATAGTTTTTGCCGTCGGCGGAAACGGTCGGCAGCGATTGTGCCAGCAATGGCACCACCTCCCATTTTGCGTTGAAGGTGTAAAGGGTTTCAAACAGATGCTGAGAAATCATCGCCACCAAATCCGTGGTAGTCGCCATCGGATCGAGCGTGGGCGGCTCGCCGATAGTGGCAACATTTATTACGCCGTTGCCGGTGTCTGCCGCCTGTAATGGATTTACACTTAGCGCCAATAACACCGTTCGGGTTAATTTTTTCATTGCGCCCATTTCATCTGCAATAATGGAATAGCCTAAAATAAGTGACTCGCGCCAGACGGATTAATATATCTCTGTTAATGCAGCAGCAAAAAGATGTCAGCCGCGCGGCCGGCATGCGTTCTGTAATTATGGAATGGGATAATGAAATCTTATATTTAACCCATCGCCTTGAATAACGGGCGCGGCAGCGAAACCGCGAGAGAACAGCCATGAATGGGCACTATTTTCAATACATTACCTATAACCTCTAAACTGGCAGCGCTGGTGTTACCCTACTTTCATCCTATGCGGCATAAAACTTTTTTGTCAACCCGCAATATTCTCAGGTTTGCCATTTTCGCCATATTCTTCTTCCACTCCAGCGGCGAGGCATCTTCTTTATTGGAAATAAACGTAACGGCAAAACGTTAATTTTATGCCGCTGCAAAATTAATTATCGCAGCCTGGCTGGACCACTGATGCTTAATTTGTGATGAAACCCTGGTTTTCCCCTCCCTGCCAGTGCCACATTATGATTTTCCCCTTTTATCTTGCCCGATAATAACGAAAAGCGTGCAAAAAAAGAACGTATCGCCGGAAAAATAAAGTGGAACCTGTGAGAAAGGCGGCAAAAACCGATGCTGAAAAACAAAGAGGGTTGACGATTAATTGCCGCTGTGTCATTACAAAAAAAGCAATCACTTAGTTACGTCATATATTCCATTATAATGTAATACTGAATGAGGCAAAATAATGTCGAAGCTGTTGCGAACGATTTTGTTGGCCTGTTTGACGGTGGGCGCTTTCAGTAACGGTGCCCTGGCAGCGGCGTCAAAAGGCGGCGTTATTGATGTCGCCACTATCGGCGAGCCCCCCACGCTCGATCCCATGGTCTCAAGCGCCGATTTGGTCGGCACGATTTCCCAGCATATTTTTGAAACTCTTTACACTTTCGACAGCCAATGGGGACTGGTGCCACTGCTGGCGCAAAGCATGCCCACGATTTCCCCCGATGGTAAAACCTATTTGATCCCCCTGCGCCACGGGGTGAAATTCCATGATGGCAGCGCGATGACCGCCCGGGATGTGCAGGCTTCGCTCGAGCGCTGGATGCGCATCGCCAACCGCGGTCGGCAAACCGCCAACGTCGTCGACAGTCTGAGCGTCCCCGATGATTTCAGTATCAAGATAACCCTTAAGCAGCCTTACGCGCCCTTGCTCGCTCTGCTGGCGCTGAACAACTCGGCGGCGGTTGTCCTGCCCGCGCGTCTGACCACCCAGGATCCGCTGCGCGAGTTCATCGGTACCGGGCCCTATCGGCTGCAGGCGCACGTCACCGACCAGTATATCTAACTGGCGCGCTTCGACGGTTACACCTCGCGCACCGAGGCGCCCAACGGCTATGGCGGCGCGCGCCATCAGTATCTTGACGAGATCCGTTTTGTGCCGGTCCCTGACGCCAACACCCGCGTGGAAGGCGCGGTTTCAGGACCATTCGCTTATATCGATTCGCTGCCGGTACAGTCCCTGGCGCGCATTCAGCAGGGCAAAAGCAAGCCGGTTATTTTGAAACCGTTCGGCTGGCCGGTGTTGATGATGAATATGCGCCAGGGGGAAATGGCCAACCTCGCCTCGCGCCGGGCGGTACAGGCGGCGCTGGCGCCGCAGGATATGCTGATGGCCGCCTTCGGCACGGCGGATTTCTTCACCGTGGACGGTGCCATGTATCAACCGGGTTTTGTCTGGCATACCACGGCCGGCACCGAGCCTTATAAACCGATGGGCGATAACGCCAAGGCCAGCTCTCTACTGAAGCAGGCAGGCTATGACGGCAAGCCGATTCGTATTTTGACCAGCCGCCAGTATGAGTTTCACTACAAAATGGCCCAGGTGGCACAAGCCTATCTAGAAGCGGCCGGCTTCAAAGTGCAACTGGACGTGGTGGAATGGGCGACGCTGACCCAAAACCGCGCCGATCCGGCCAAATGGGACATTTTTATTACCCATAGCCCTTTCCTGCCGGAACCGTCGCTGACGGGGATGTTGTCCGACGACTCGCCGGGCTGGTGGAGTAGCGAAACCAAACACGCCGCGGTCGATGCGTTTAATCGCGAGGCAGACCCGAAAAAACGCGTCGCGCTGTGGGCCTTGGTACAACAGGCTATCTACAACGAGGTACCGGCGTTCAAAGTGGGCGACTTTAATAGCCTTATCGCCCAATCGCCGACGCTGGCGGCGGTCGTGCCCTCCCCCTGGCCCTATTTCTGGAATGCGTATTTGGAGAAGTAATTCACCCTGGGCGGCATCCGGCGACGGTTGCCCAAGACGGAGGATCCGCCGTGTTTCGTTCAACACTGAAGCGCATTATTGGCATGCTGGTGGTAATGGCGCTGGTGGTGACGATTGTCTTTATCATCGTCCGCGTCACCCCCGGCGATCCGGCCGCAGTCATGCTGGGCCCCGACGCCAATGCCGCCGACATCGCCGCGCTGCGCGAGCGGCTCGGCCTTAATGCCCCGTTGCCGGTGCAGTTTATGCATTACCTCGCCGGCATCGCGCAGGGGGACCTGGGCCAGTCGATCTTCTTAAATATTCCGGTCACCGAAGCGTTAACCCAACGCGCAGAGCCGACGTTTTTTCTCACGCTGTTCGCGCTCGTTATTGCCTCGTGCATCGCGCTGCCTATCGGCGTGCTCTCCGCTTATTACCGGGGCAGTTGGTTCGACCAGGTTACCACTACGGTGTCGATGTTGACCGCCAGCATCCCGTCATTCTGGCTGGGCCTGCTGTTAATCCAGTTTTTCGCCGTCAGGCTCGGCTGGTTCGATACCTCTGGCTATGGCGGCCCGGGCGCCGGTTTCGGCACGCGTCTGCACCATCTGGTGCTGCCGGCGCTGTCGCTGGACGCCGTGAGCTCGGCGCTTATTCTGCGCTTCACCCGCGCCAGTATGCTGGATGTCCTTAACGATGATTACGTGCGCACCGCGCGCGCCAAAGGGATGAGCGAGTGGCGGGTCGTCATCCGCCACGCCTTCAAAAACGCCTTGATCCCGGTATTGACCGTGCTCGGTCTGACCGCCGCGCTGCTGGTGTCCGGCTCCATTGTGACCGAAACGGTTTTCGGGCTGCCGGGCGTCGGCAGCCTGATGGTATCGGCGGTGCTGCGCCGGGATTATCCGGTCATTCAGGGTACGCTGCTGGTGATTTCCGGGCTATATGTCCTTATCAATTTTCTCATCGACATGCTTTATCTGTGGGTGGACCCGAGGGTGCGCTTCTCATGACGTTAACCGTTTCCACCGCCGCCAGACGGGACAATTTTTTCTGGCAACTGCTCAACCGGCCCGCCTGCGCCGCCGCGCTGGTGCTGTTGCTTTTGATCATGGCGACGTCGCTGGCCGCCCCTTGGCTTGCGCCATACCCGCCGGCCAAGCTGTCCATCATGAGCCGGCTGTCGGCGCCGGGGCTAAGTCACTTCTTCGGCAGCGATGAGCTGGGGCGGGATGTGTTCACCCGCATGTTGTATGCCGGCCAAACCTCGGTCATGGTCGGGGCGGCGGTGGTAGTTTTTGCCACCCTGGCGGGTATTGTGCTCGGCCTGGCCGCCGGCTACTTCCGCCGGCTGGATACCCCTGTTTCGCGCCTTATCGACGCCATGATGTCCTTCCCCGATATCCTGCTCGCGATTGCTTTGGTGGCGGCGCTGGGGCCGACCGCCGTGAATGTCATCATTGCACTCGGCACGGTCTACATGGCGCGGGTGGTGCGCGCCTCGACGCTGGTGGTGCGCGAGCTGCCCTATGTGGAGGCGGCCAAAGCGCTCGGCGTCCCCACGCCGATGATCCTGCTGCGGCATATCCTGCGCAATATCGCCTCGCCACTGCTGGTGCAGGCTACGTTCATCTTCGCCAACGCCATTCTGGCCGAAGCCGGATTGTCTTTTCTCGGCGTCGGCATTTCGCCAGATATTCCCACCTGGGGCACCATGATTAGCCAGGGGCGGCAATATATGGATGATGCGCCCTGGATAATGCTGTTTCCCGGCCTGGCTATCTTGCTGACGGTGATCTCCCTGCAATTGCTGGGCGACGCGCTGCGCGATTGTCTCGATCCCCGATTGTCAAAAGGTGCCTGATGACTGTCTTCGCTAATGCTCCCCTTACGCCATTACTGCTGCGCGCAGTCCGACCCATCGGCTTTGACCGTGCCGCAACGCCCGCCAATGCCCAGATGGATATCCTTATCGGCGCCGACGGTTGTGTTGAGGCGTGCGCGCCGCGGCTTGACACCGTCGCGGCGCAGACGCGGATCATTGACGGCGACGGCGCCTGGATTTCCCCCGGTTGGACCGATCTGCATACCCATGTGTGGTACGGCGGCACCGATATTTCCATCAAGCCGACGCTGGTGGACGCCGGTTCGGCGGGTGAAGCCAATTTTCACGGGCTGCGAGAGTGGATCATCGACCGGGCCGATGAAGAAATTTACGCGTTTTTGAATATCGGTTCCATCGGACTGGTGGCCTGCAACCGCATCAGCGAGCTGTCGACGATGAACGACATTGACGTCGACCGCATCGCCGCCACCGTTGAGGCCAATCGCGACCGTATCGTCGGGTTGAAAGTGCGCGCCAGCGGCGTTATCAGCAAAGGCTGGGATCTGGCGCCGCTGAAACTCGGCAAGAAACTTGGCCGGGTGCTTAAGCTGCCGGTCATGGTTCACGTGGGCGAACCGCTGCCGCTGTATGACGACGTGCTGAGCCTGTTGGGCGAGGGGGACATCATCACCCACTGCTTTAATGGAAAAATCGGCGGCTTCATTCTGGAGGATGAGGATCTGTTCCGGCTGGTCGAGCAGGCGCGCGACCGCTGGATTGTCCTCGATGTCGGACACGGCGGCGCGTCCTTCTCTTTTGAGGTAGCGCGCGCGGCGCTCAGCCGCCAGCTGTTGCCGCAGACCATTTCCACCGATATTCATGGGCATTCTATCGACGGCTCGGTGTGGGATTTTCCCACCACCCTGTCCAAACTGCTGGCGCTTGGCATGCCGTTGGAGCAAGTGATTATCGCCGCCAGCACCGCGCCGCGCCGGGCCATCAACCGTCCCTACGGCGAGCTGCTGGCCGTCGGCAGCCGCGCCAATTTTACCCTGTTCCATTTGCTTGACGATACGCTGCGGGTGAAGGATTCCAAAGGGGTGGAAAGCGTATTGCATCAGGTGTTCGACCCGCGCTATGCGGTCATCGGCGCCCGCGCTTGGCCGTCCAGCCGCTATCGGCCGCAGGTAAAAGCGCATGCCGCCTGCCCTCATTGCGGATGGAAGGCATGAGCACCGGTCTGGCCGCCGATACCCTGCTCGCCGTCAGGGATCTGCGCACCCTCTTCAGCACCCGCCATGAGACGGTGACGCCGGTCGATGGCGTCACCTTCAGCCTTAAACGCGGGCAAACGCTGGCGGTGGTGGGGGAATCCGGCTCTGGCAAATCCGTCACCAGCCTGTCCATTATGGGGCTACTGGGGCGCAACGGCCGCGTCAGCGGCGGCGAGATACTGTATCGCGACCGCCAACAGCAGGTACACAACCTGCGCACACTAACCCATGCGGCCTATCGGCGTATCCGCGGCGCCGAAATTGCCATGATTTTCCAGGAGCCGATGACCAGCCTGAATCCGCTGTTTACCGTAGGGGATCAAATAGCGGAAATGCTGCGCCTGCATCAGCCCATGGAGCGACGCCAGGCCCGTGAACGGGCGCGGCAAATGCTGGAACGCGTGGAAATCCCGGCCGCCAGCGCCCGGCTGGACGATTACCCGCATCATCTTTCCGGCGGCATGCGCCAGCGGGTGATGATCGCCATGGCGCTGGCCTGTAATCCGTCATTATTAATTACCGACGAACCCACCACCGCCCTGGACGTAACTATCCAGGCGCAGATTTTGGACTTACTGCGCCGGCTGCAGGCGGAGCTGGGCATGAGCATCGTTTTCATCACCCATAATCTGGGGGTGGTGGCGGAGATAGCCCATGATGTGGTGGTGATGTACGCCGGGCGCGTGGTAGAGCACGCCCCGGTGGAAAAGATTTTTCGCCATCAGCGCCACCCTTATACCCGCTGCCTGATGGCCTGCACCCCCAATCCGCGGCGCGATATCGGCGCCGACGTGCTACGCCGCCGGCTGGATGCCATTCCCGGCAGCGTGCCAACACTTAGCCAACTGCCCCCCGGCTGCGCCTTTGCCACGCGCTGCCCGTTGCGGCAAGCCGCCTGTCAGCAAGAAGTGCCGGCGCTATTGCCGGTAGGCGAGACCACCTTTTCCCGCTGCCTGCGAAGAGAGGAACTATGACCCGCGATGAACGGTGGATGGCCCCCGACCAGGATCCGGTCCTGCTTGAGGTCGACGGACTGTCTAAAACCTTCCCCACCCGCCACGGCGCCAAGGTATATGCGGTGCAGGATCTCTCGTTTAGCGTGCGCCGCGGCACCACCGTCGGGCGCAGCCTGCTGCGCCTGATTGAACCCAGCGGCGGCCGCATCCTATTTGATGGGGTGGATTTGCTGCGCCTCAGCCGGCGCCAAATGAACCGGTACCGGCGCGATATGCAGATTATTTTCCAGGATCCCTATTCCAACCTGAATCCGCGCCTGCGGGTAAGCGACATTCTCGGCGAGGCGCTCAATACGCGCGGGTTTCCCCGCGGTGCGCGCCTGGCGCAGCGGGTCGCGGAGCTTTTAACGCTGGTGGGCCTGCAGCCGGAACAGGCGAACCGTTTCTCCCACGAATTTTCCGGCGGCCAGCGCCAGCGCATCGGCATCGCCCGCGCGCTGGCGGTAGAGCCGAAATTTATCGTCGCCGACGAGCCGGTCTCGGCGCTGGATGTGTCGGTACAGGCGCAGGTGCTTAATTTATTGGGCGATCTGCAACGCGCCCTCGGCCTGACGGTACTGTTTATCGCCCACGATTTAAGCGTGGTGGAGTACTTGTGCGATGAGGTGATCGTCATGTATTTGGGTCGCATTATGGAAAGCGGCCCCTGTAGCGAGGTCTATGCACGGCCGCGCCATCCGTATACCCAGGCGCTGCTGTCCGCCGTGCCGGATCCGGCCGCCCGCCGGCAGCGTATCCCGCTTTCCGGCGATATTCCCAGTCCTGCCAACCCGCCAAGCGGCTGCGTTTTCCGTACCCGTTGCCCCCACGCCGAGGCGCGTTGCGCCGAAAATATGCCCCGGCCCGAAACGCTGGGCAACGGCCACCGGGTCAGTTGTCTTCGCCATAGGGAAATCAATCAGTCCGCTTTTTTGGAGCACGCGTTATGAATCAGGTTACCTCTTCCCTGCCGCCGGCAGTGACCCCTTATCAGCGCCTGGCGGCCAGGGGAATTACTTTGCCCGCCTCGCCGGCCCCCGTCGCCAATTTCGTCTCCCATGTCATCGTCGGCAACCTGCTGTTTTTATCCGGTCAGGGGCCCGTCGAGGCCGGCGGGGTGAAACACACCGGCAAAGTGGGGCACGACGTCAGCGTCGGCGATGCCTACCGGCATGCCCAGCTTACCGGCGTCAATCTCTTGGCGGTGATCCACGAGGCTCTTGGCGATCTGGGCCGCCTCACCCGGGTGGTGAAACTGTTCGGCATGGTGAACGCCGCCAGCGACTTTCATGCCCATCCGCAGGTGATCAATGGCTGCTCGGACCTGATGGTGGATGTGTTCGGCGGCACGGGCGTGCATGCCCGTTCCGCCGTGGGTTTTGCCTCTCTGCCCGATCAGATTACCGTCGAGATCGAGGCGATTATCGCTTTTGAATAAGCGGGCGGGCGTGAGCACACAGCCGATGTCAATAATGGGTCAGGCGTGAGCACACAGCCAATTTGAAGAATGGGTCGAGCGTTAGCACCCAGCAAAAAAAGGAGCGTTCCGTGAGCAGCAACGATAATCAGTCACCCCGTCCCTTGCGGCCGGCCATCAATGTCTCGGGCACCATGACGTCGCTGGGAGCATCTATCGTGGTCCCGGAGGCTATCGCAGCTATGACCCGCATTTTGCCGCAGTTCGTTGAAATGGCCGACCTGTAGCGCCACGCCAGCCAGGTGATTGCCCGGCTTACGGGCGCCGAGGCGGGCTTCATTACCGCCTCCTGCGCCTCGGGCATCTCGCTCGCGGTGGCCGGCTGCATGACCGGCGATGATCTGGCCGCCATCGAACGTCTGCCGCAGGCGCCGCTCGACAAAAACGAGGTGATCATCCAGGCCGGACATTTGGTGAATTACGGCGCGCCGGTGGCGCAGTCGATTTGCCTGACCGGCGCCAAAGTGGTCAGTATCGGCCAGGCCACCAGCGCCTATCCCTATCACCTGTCGGGGGCCATCAATGAACGCACCGCGGCGGCGGTGTATGTCGTCTCCCATCACGTGGTCGAATATGGCCAGATCCCGCTGGAGGTGTTTTGCCAGGTCGCTCATCAATACGGCGTGCCGGTGATTGTCGATGCTGCATCGGAATACGATCTGCAAAAATTTTTGCGTCAGGGCGCGGATATCGTGCTGTATTCCGGCCATAAATTTCTCGGCGGTCACACCTCGGGCATCGTGGCCGGCGACAAACAGAGAGTACGCAGCGCCTGGCTGCAAAATCGCGGCATAGGGCGTGGCATGAAGCGGATCCCACCGCCAATCCCCTGCATCGTCTGAAAGTGAGCATTGACCCCAGCGCCGCGCGCATCAGCGCCTGGGATCTGGCCGACGCGCTGGCGGCCGGCGCGCCGCCGGTCATTGTGCGCGATCACCTGGTCGAGCATGGGTTTTTCTACCTTGACCCCTGTAATTTGCACGATGATCAAGCGCAGCAAGTGCTGGCGCGGATCCAGGCGGAACTGACGTGGGCGCAGCAGGCGGCCATCACCCGCTGGCCAGATTGACCGCCGCGCAGACCCTTTCCCCACAGGAGGCCGCTATGAGTAAACCCGTACCGCTGTCCAATCTCGATGGCGCCAAGCGCCGCGTGCGCACCAGCGGCGTCGATCGTGCGCTGCAGATCCTCGATTGGCTACAGCGGCAACAGCACCCCGCCACCTCCTATGAAGTGGCGAAGGGCGTCGGCGCGCCGCTCTCCACCATTTATTCGGTGGTAGACGATCTGGTGGCAAAAAACCTGCTTGAGCGCCAGGAAAACGGCACCGTCTGGCTGGGCGCGCGCCTGTATCATTATGGCCTGACCTATGCCCGCAACCTCAATCTGCTGAGCGTCGCCACCGAGGAAATGCTGGCCCTGAGCGCCTTGTGCGGCGAAACCGTGCAAATTTGCGGTCGTGACGACGATAAAATGGTGGTGCTGGCGATGGCCGAAGGGCGCGATCATTTTCAGGTCAGTTCCCGCGTGGGTACCCGCATTCCGCTTAACTGGTCGGCGTCGGGCCGGCTGCTGGCAGGGCATTTGCCGCTGGCGTACCGTTTGGCGTTGTTCAAGCGATCGGCCCAGACGTTCGCCGACCGGCAGCGCCGAAACCAGCGCGGCGACGCTGGCAACAAGTGCGCCGAAGGCCCTGGCGAACCGGTTATCGGTGCAGTTCGGGGAGTCTGATTTCTCCGTCGCTTGCATCGCGTCGCTCATTTGCGATCCGGCCGGCGTTTGCCATGCCACTGTGTCAATCGTGGTGCCGGCCAATAAAGTAGCCCAGACGGAATTGGATTTGGCCAATCGCGTGTGCCGCAGCGCCCAACAGGTGAAAATTCGTCTCGTCTGGCGCCAGCCGGTCTGGGCCGACGGCCGACGGCGTATCTTGCCCTTCACGCCCGGCGGCTAACAACACGTCCAGTCCTCCGCCCCACCGGCTGACGACGCGTCTTGCCCTCACGCCCGGCGGCCGCGCGCCGGGCGTTTCTTATATTTACCTTTCCACTGCACTAGTAAGGAACCGGTAAGGAAAGCCACAGGATAATCGGCTTTTTGGAACAGGGAATGAGGACATCATGTTACTTTCTCGCGCAGATCCACGCCGCTGGATGGCCGTTATATTGCTTACCGGCACCGGCGTTTTGCCGGCCCATGCCGCCGACGCAAACGGCAGTCCGGCGGCGGCGGAAGACGAATCGCATTGGGGCCTGGGCCTGGGAAACAGTCTTAAGCGCAGCCCTTATCGCGGGGTCGGCACTGACGCCGGCGTGTTGCCGCTGCTGAGCTATGAAAACCGTTACCTGCGGTATTTCGGCACCACGCTGGACGCTAAACTCCCCTCCGCCGGACCGGTGGATTTCGCCGTGCGCGCGCAATATCGCCTGGGCGAGGGGTATAAAGCCTCGGACGCGGATTATCTTGACGGGATGGCGGAGCGAAAAGGCGGCCTCGCGCTGGGTTTGGCGACCACCTGGCACAACCCTTTCGCCGAAGTCTCGCTGGAATGGCTGCGCGCCACCGACAACAGCAAAGGCAACCGCGTAACGGTCGCGGTCGAGCGCACATTCGATTATGATAGTGACTTACACTTTACACCTTATATCGAAGTGCAACGCGCGGACCTCAAGGATGTTGATTACTACTTCGGCGTCAGGGACAGCGAAAGCCGGCCCGATCGCGCGACCTACGACGGTAAGGCCAGCACCAACATCAACGGTGGCCTGCGAATGGCTTACGCCCTCACCCGGCATCAGCATCTGTTACTCGACGTCGGTATCCGCTATTGGGGGTCCGGCGTCACCGACAGTCCTCTGGTCGATCACGATGCATCCCCTTCGCTGCGCCTGGGCTATCTCTATCGCTTTGAGTGAAATTATGTCAACCAATCGGGTGGCGCTGTTGGAAGATAATGCACGTATGGCGCTGCTCATAGGCCGGGCCCTGGCCCATGCCGGTATTCAGGCCGATGTGTTCGGCCGGATTGAACACGCCTGGCAGGCCATCACTCAGGGCGCCTATGCCGTAATCATTGTCGATCGCAGCGTGCCGGACGGTGACGGTCTGGATTTGGTCAAACGGCTGCGCACGCTGGGCGTTGCCGTTCCCTGCCTCATGGTGACGGCGCGTGACGCCCTTAATGATCGTATTGAAGGGTTGGAATCCGGCGCCGACGATTATCTGGCCAAACCCTTTTCTCTTGAAGAATGCGTGGCGCGGGTACGGGCGTTGATGCGCCGCCCGCGCGCGTTAACCAGCCTGACGCCGGCCTTTGCCGGCATCACCGTCCTGCCCGAACAGGGCTGCATGAAACAGGGTCAGGCGTCGGCGACGTTACCGCCGGCCGAGATGCAGATCCTGCTGGCGCTGGTTCAGGCGTCCGGCCAGGTCGTCAGCCGCGGTCGGCTGGAAGCCGCCGCCTGGGGGCTGGGCGAAGGCGTAACGCCCAACGCACTGGATGTCGCCGTGCACCGCCTGCGGCGCAAAATCGCCGCGGTCGGCGCCGTGGCGCAAATTGTCAACCTGCGCGGCCAGGGTTTTGCGCTGCAGGCCGGCCATGAAGGCCAATAGCCTTACCGCCCGGCTGTTGGTGGCAACCACCCTCGCGCTGATGGCGACCATGGCGTGCATCGCCCTGGTAACCTATGTCTTGATGACCCATTTTCCCCGGCTGCTACTGGAAGCCGATTTCCGCTCCAATGCGACGCACGTCAGCGATGGCTTATTGTATGATGCCGCGGGCAAGCCCATTGCGCTTGACCTGCCAACGGGGCTTGGGCAGCGCCTTCGCCGCCTTGAAACAAGACGTGCTGTATCGTGTCCTGAGCGCTCAAGGGGAGGTGCTGCTACCGGCGGAGCAGCAGGCGCAGGCCTTTACGCTGCCGGGGATGGCGTTCGATCCCACCCTGACCCGCTTTGATATCATGCAAGAGGGTCAGTTGCTGCACGTCGCCACCTTTCCTCTGACGCGGCCCCAGGGTGCACTATTATGTGCAAATTGCGCGTAGCGAGCGTTTCCAGCAGGCCCTGACCCATAACGACGGCGACAACGCACGCCAAGTGGCGCTGGCGACAACCTTTTTTGCGCTGGCGGTGTTTATCATCATTGTCTTTTATACCGTCAATCGCATACTGAAACCGTTACACGCCGCCTCGCAGGCCGCCGCGAGCATTACCCCCGGTAATTTGCATACCCGGCTATCGACTCGGGGAATGCCCAGCGAACTGCTGCCGATGATAAACGCCCTGAACGCGGCGCTGGAGCGACTCGCCGTCGGTTATCACGTGCAACAGGAATTTCTGGCGGCCGTGGCCCACGAGCTGAAAACACCGCTGGCGTTGATGCAGGGGACGATTGAGTTGGGTGATTCGCCAGATCGGGCGATGCTGATGGCCGATATCGACGGCATGTCCCGTCAGGTGCAGCAATTATTGCAACTGGCGGAATGCAGCGAGGCCCATAATTATACCATGGCGCCGACGGACGCCGCAGTCGTGGTGCGGGACGCTATCGCCAAACTTGCGCGTCTGGCGCAAAGCCGCGGCGTGACGTTCGCAACGCCGCAACTGACCTCGCCTTGCCCGATCCGGGCAGACCGCGGCGCGCTGTACATTTTGCTACGCAACCTGCTGGAAAATGCCATTCAGCACGCGCCCTGGGGCAGTCGGGTCGAGGTGGCGATGACGGCGTATGGGTTGTCGGTACGCGATCACGGTCCGGGCATTCGCGCGCAGGATCTGCCTATGCTGTTTCGCCGCTATTGGCGCGGTATATAGACCGAGGGCGGCGGAACGGGACTGGGGCTGGCGATTTGCCTGCAGATTGCCGGCACCCATGCCTGGACGCTCTCGGCGCAAAACGCCGATCCCGGCGCCCGGTTTCTGGTCGATTTCCACCCGGCAAGTCCGGCCGCCGGCCTGACGCCGCCTGCATCGGCGTAACGGGACACCCGCCCTGCCAGGGCCGGCCACCGCACGTTGCCGCACGCCGGTCCGATGCGGATTACCGGACCGCCCCATACCGCGCCGACACCGCTGAGGCCCCGGCGCTAACGTCGCAAGGCAACGAGTCGGTCTTGATCACCTGCCCGCAACGCCCCTCCCGTTGACGCGGATCCGCGACCGGATGCAGGCCTACACATTAGCGGTACAGCGCCGCCTTACCCACCGAGCCGAACAGCGTCATTTTCGCCGCCACCACCTCGCTCGCCGCCTGCATCGGCTTGAGGAACAGCGCGTTAGGCTCATGTCCCCCCTGTTTCAGCTCGTCTTCCAACGCCACGAAAAACGCTTTTTTCATATCGCTCGAAATATTAACCTTGCCGACGCCAAAACGAATCGCTTCAGCCACCTCGCTGTCCTTATTACCCGATCCGCCATGCAAGACCAGCGGGATCGTGACCGCCTGGCGAATTTGCCGCAAACGCGCAATATCCAGTTGCGGCTGCTTGCCGCGCGGGTACAGCCCGTGCGACGTGCCAATCGCCACCGCCAGCGTATCCGCGCCGGTCTCACGTACGAAAATCGCCGCCTCCTGCGGATCGGTATACAGAATTTCTTCTCTGCCCCCCTCCGCGCTGCCGGTCATCATTCCGATGGTTCCCAGCTCTGCTTCCACCGAAATATTCAGCGTATGGGCAATCTCCACAATCTTGCGGGTCAGCGCAATATTCTGTTCAAACGGCTGCGCGGAGGCATCCATCATGACCGAGGTAAACCCGGCATAAATCGCTTTCATCACCTCTTCCAGCGTACGGCCGTGATCCAAATGGATAACGACCGGCACGCGCGCCTGAATGGCCAACGTACGCAGATAGCCGATAAATTCCGGCCCGGTAAAGGCCATTTCATCCGGGTGGATCTCAAGAATTAACGGCGACGCCAGTTTTTCCGCCGTGGCCACCGCCAGACGGCCGAATTCAGCGCTGGCGATATTGAACGCGTCCACGCCGAATTTGTGCTCTTGGGCAACCTTGAGTAAGTCTGTCATGTTGTAAAGCATCGGTATTATCCTTGTTTAACGGGAATGGAAACGTCTTTTTTGATGCACAGCAGAATCAGCGCGGTCAAAACACTGCCGGCGGCGATGGCCAACAGATAGCCGGCAACATGGGTGATGACGTTAGGAATGAAAATGACGAAGATGCCGCCGTGCGGCGCCCGGGAGGCGCAGCCGAGCATCATCGACAATGCGCCCGCCAATCCCGACCCGGCAACAATGGCCGGGATCACCCGCAGGGGATCGGCGACGGCGTAGGGGATTGCGCCTTCGGTAATAAACGACAGGCCGAGGATATAGGTGACCTTGCCGGTTTCGCGCTCCTGCTCGGTGAATTTGCGGCGAAACAGCGTGGTGGCCAGCGCAATGCCGAGCGGCGGCACCATGCCTGCCGCCATGCAAGCGGCAATCGGTCCGTAGATACCGCTCGACATCAGGCCAATGGCAAACATGCAAACCGTCTTATTAAGCGGCCCGCCCATATCAAATGCCACCATCATGCCGAACAGCAAACCGAGAATGGCGGAATTGGTATTGCCTAGCGAGTTAAGAAATTCGGTCAGCCAGCCCAGCATAACTTTGATAGGCTCGCCGATCAAAAGCGCCATCAGCGCGCCGGTCAATAGCACGCTCAACAGCGGTACGATTAAAATCGGTTTTAAGCCGGCCACGGCTTTCGGCAACGTGACATAATCGACGATAAGTTTGGTGATGTAGCCCGCCAGAAATCCGGCGATAAGCGCCCCGAGGAAACCGGAGCCGGTATGAATCGCCATCATGCCGCCCACTGCTCCCGCCACCATGCCCATTTTGCCGCTTATCGACTGGCTTATTCCCAGCGATAAAATGGGCAGCACCAGCGCAAAGGCCGAACCGCCGCCGATATCGGACAGCATTTTGGCTATTGGGCTAAAATGTGCGTCGCCGCCGTGATACCAAAGGAAAAACTCAGCGCAATAAGAATGCCGCCGGCGATGACAAACGGGATCATTAAATTGACCACGGTAATCAAATGCACATAGATTTCAGCAATGGCAGAGCGCGGTGGGGCGTCATCGCTCCTGGCCTCCGTCCGGCCGCCGTCCTGGGCGGTCGGCAGCAGGTGCGGCGTCAGCTCGCCGGCGATAATCGCGTTTAATAGCCCTTCGGCGTCTTTGGCCGCACGGGTCACCGAGACGTCGATGACCTGTTTATTGACAAAGCGCGACATATCGATTTTTTTGTCGGCGGCGACCAATACAATGTCAGCCTGTCGAATATCCTCCAGGGTGAAAATATAGTCTCTTTCCACGGCCCCTCGTGTTTCCATCAATAGCGACAATCCCAATTTCGATGCTGCTTTCTTCAGATTACTTTCGGCTAAATAGGTGTGGGCGACACCCGTCGGACAGGCGGTAATAGCAATGATGTTCATATACGTTCTCCAATAATAAGGAAACGATTTTATTTATATTTATTTGGCGGCACAGCGTTGGCGAACACGCGTGCGTACGCCTGCTACTTTACCGGTTGTGATCGGTGCGCGGGCTAAACCGCGACCTTTTTTCACCTTTGTTAACAACGTTTCAGGTTTATGAGTTATTGCGCGTCACGCGCCCGAGTGGGCGAGCAATAACGCAAACATCTCCTCGCGGCGCTTGACGTTTAGCAATTTCTCCACCACCTCTTCATCCCCTAACGAAATGGATATTTTGGCCAAAATTTTAATATGCCCGGCATTTTTGTCCGTTTCTTTCACCGCAAATAGAATTACCAGACGCACTTGGGTACCGTAGATGGTTTCCCAGGTAATATTTTGCCGCAATCGCCCCACGGCAATGCGGGTTTTCGCCACCGCGACGGATTTCCCGTGCGGGATGGCAATATGATTTTCGAATCCGGTAGAGCCTTGTTCCTCGCGCAAATAGACATCTTTGAGAAACACCTCTTTATTGGTGATGGCGCCGCTGCGGCACAATAGATCGGTCAACGCCGAAATAATTTGCTCTTTGCTCTGGCAATCGGCATCGAGAATAATACAATCTTCCTGCAGCACGTCATCAATGGCGACAGTGGTATTCATAGGTCTTCTCCCTTCTCGGTAATGGTTGAATCGGATACCAGGCATTCGGTGACCCGCGCGATATCTTTCGCCGAAAATAGCGCCGACACGTACACCACCGGTTTTTCCAGAGGCTCCAGCCGGATGGTGGAGATCACCACATCGCACTCGTGGCGCTGTAAGGATTCGGCGATATTCTTCCCTGGCACGATATCGATAATTTTCCAGTCCGGGAACGCGCGGATGATGCGTCCAGACAGCAATTGCGAGGTGCCCAGGCCGCTTGAGCACACCAGTAATACGCGTTTGACCTTAATACTGTTTTCAATTGCCGCCTGAAGATGCACCGTAAGATAGGCCACTTCGTCGTCGTTTATTTCGTCCAGCGCCTCTTCCTGGCATAGCTGGTTGATGACGGTCTTCACGGCGGCAAAAACACTGCCCAATTCCGTTTTGATCTCATGCAACAGCGGATTTTTGATGCGGATATGGTAAGTCAACCGGTTAAGCATCGGTTTGATGTGCGACGACAAGGAACGCAGCAGGTCCTCGTCGAGCGTAATCGCCACTTTGATGCGCCGGGACACGCGATCGACCAGCGCTCGCGCGAACACCGTTTCACGCTCAGAGACGGGCCGGTCGGCGTGTGGCGAAATGTCCCCTCCCGCTTTGCCCGACGACACCAGATATTGATAAATCGATTAGGACTCTTCCGCCACCAGCGTCGTATGGTAGGCCTCTTCGATGCGTTCGATGACCGCCAGGGAAACGCGCCAGGCGTGTGGGTCGTGCACCTTGACCCGTACCGGGCGCGCATCGGTCCGCGGCGGCGGCGACTGGCTACGGTGAATTAGCACCAGGATGTGGGTAAACAGATTGATATAATAAGGATCGCTGATAATGTAATTCAGCTGCTGTTCAATAAAACTTATCAGTTGCAGGGTAAAATGGACAGCCTGCTCGCCAAACTTGGCCGAAAGTTCGCGAAGTGTGGCCTCGTCCAACCGACTTTCCATCGTATCCTGGTGTGCATAAATTGACTTCAGTACCAATGCTTTCATGGCGACGCGAATATTATAATCTGTGCCTTTAATACTGGTCCCCGCTCTGCTTTTGATTAATTTCAGGTCAAATTGCTGCAGCCAGGACTCCAGTGATTTGAAATCATTCACAATAGACGCCCGGCTGATAAAATATTTATCTGCCAGTTCACTAATCGAGCTACTGTGCGGAGACAACATTAACAGATCGGAGGCAATTTTTAACGTTCGTACATTACTGTGGAAATCGTCGTTTTCGCTAAAAAACAGACGCCGCGCGGAAATCTCCGACTCGACATCGGCAAATTTAATTGTGATCCCGCGCCCATTTTTACCCACCACCTGAATGCCCTGCGCTTGCATTTTATCATTCATGTCGGCAATGTCCCGCCGGAGAGTCCGTGTGGGAATTGCGGTTTTTGCCGAAAGACGGTTAAGGCTCAGATAGCTATTATGGGAGATCAGCTGTTTTAAAATGGTGTATTGCCGCTCAGTCAGAGCTTTCATCATGGTTAGGTTCCGTTCATTGCCAGGGGGACGACGGGTTAGGCTCATCTAAACAAAGCACCGTCTTGCTGTAAATATTAAAAAGTGGCCACATGGTGGCGCGAATGTTGACCATCAGCAGCCGCCATCAAGCTCAAAATTGATCCCCCTCGCGCATATAGGGATGGCCGCGCGGTATAGGTTGAGGAAGATAAAACAAACAGACCTTCTTCGGTAAACTAATCTGCGCTGATGCCTATCGCCGCCGGCAAATCTAATTACCGCGCATTTCCCGATGGCCTCTCTATGTCGCGTGGCGATGCCACCCCGCCCCCGCCGTTGGTCTTACACCGCCAGCCGTCTGACGCCATGCTTCTTCAGGCATTCGCGCCCTGGCGCAACCCTGCCCGCCGTCACGCGCAGCCACCCCCGCCGTTGGTCTTACACCGCCTCAGCCGTCTGACGCCGTGCTTCTTCAGGCATTCGCGCCCTGGTGCAACCCGGCCAGCCGTCACGCGCAGCCACTCCCGTCGATCGACTCAAACGGCCTCAGCAGGCTGAGGTCCGGGACGCGGCCAGAGCCGCTAGTGGATTCAGCATGATCCGGTGGGCGCAGCAGGTGGTGCCCTCTGGCCCCGGTCGACACGGCGGCGGGGGGAGGCCTTGCCTGCGCCACCCGCCCTCAGGACCGTTTGTGCCGCTGGGCATAGGCTTTCGTGCCCTGGAGAAATTTTTGTTTTTTTGTTTCCCGCCGCCTAAGTTGTGGCGGTTCACAGTTTTTTTACTGTTCATTGCGGATACTGTCTGTACTGGAGATAACGATGATTAATAAAGCAGCGCGACACGAAAAAATGTATAGATTTCTTCGGAAGAACGGCCGGGCGACGGTGAATTTTTTGGCATCCTATCTTAATGTGACCCGCGAAACCGTTCGTAGTGATTTAACCTCCCTGGAACAGGAAGGGCTTAGTATTCGCTTCCACGGCGGCGCCCGGCTTTCACCTATTACCGCCAAAGAGAATGTCAGTGCTTCGGCAAGAAGAAATATTAGCGCATTATTGAGAACGCTTAATCGCGAGCAGGAATGGATTATGAGCGATACGCAAAATCATACCGGCCGGGGTAAGGTATGCATACTCGGCTCCTTTAATGTGGATATTGTGGCGCGGGTCGAGCGTTTTCCCAAAAGCGGCGAAACGCTTATCGCCAGGGAAAATACTTTAGGCCCGGGCGGTAAAGGCTGCAATCAGGCTATGGCGGCCTTCAATGACGACGCCAAAGTGCATTTTGTCGCCAAAGTGGGTACCGATCAATTCAGCCAGTTTGCCCGTAATCATGTCAAGTCGTCAGGCATAGAATCCTATACGCCATATCAGACCGCGGAACATCCAACCGGCAGCGCGGTGATTTATGTGTCGGAGCAGGACGGTGAAAACATGATATCCAGCGCTCCCGGCGCCAATCAAACAATTACCCCCGAGTAAATTAACGAATTATTACCGGAGCTGGACAGCGCCACCGTGTTATTAGTACAGCTTGAAAATAATATTGACGCGGTCGGTAATATAATCACTCTGGCACATACGTTACATAAAACGGTGATCCTCAACCCCGCACCGTATTCCCCGGACATTATTCCTTATTTGCCGAAAGTAGATATTCTGACGCCAAATGAAACAGAAGCCAGCCTGCTGGCAAACAGTGAAGTGACCGATATCAACAGCGCCACGCGTGCGGCGAAAATTATTTTAACCCTTGGGGTAAAAAACGTCTTGATAACGCTAGGCAGTCAGGGCGTGTTGTTGGCCGAAAACGGCAAATTTACCCACCTGCCGGCGATACCCGCCGTCGTGGTCGATACCACCGTGGCAGGCGACTCGTTCAATGGCGCGTTGGCCGCCTCTTTGGCCAACGGCAAAGATCTCCTGCAGGCCGCGCACTATGCCGCCGCTTTCGCCTCTCTGGCCGTGGAGCACGAGGGCGCGGCGAATATGCCGAGCCATCAGGCGGCGCTGCAGCGCCTGGCGCAACAGCGCTGAGGCGGCGCTTTCCATTCATTTTTTTATGAGGTAATTGATTCACAACCGCCGCTGGCGCTGAACCCGTTTATCGCCGTGATGCCGATGAGCATGTGGCGCTAAGATGACCACCAAAGTGCACCGCACGCCAGCGCAATCGAGGCCAACATGCAAGGCCACCCATCGCCATCAACACACAGAGAAACAACCGCCGCCGGTATTCTATGCCCTGTTGCCACCATGCCAATGTTTTTGCTGTTTACACTGTCGGCACTCTCAACACATTCGGCACTGTCGGCAGGAATTCTTCCGGTACGCCTGCGCTTTCTGATCGATAGCGTGTCCGCGCAGCTGTTTTAGTACGCGCAGTGGTTACTGGTCAATTTTCTCCTCACCTGACTCGCCTGCGGCCCCATAATGCCATTGCCAGGGCGCGGTAAGTATTTTTCCCTGCTTTGGCAGGCAAGGTTGGCTGGTCTTCGCGGCGCAATCCCGGTATGATTTGCGGATCGATGCTAATGCGAATTATTAACATTATTAACCGTAACCGGAGTAACTGTTTTCCCAGGAGAGAAAATGCGTTTATTTGTCGTTTTTGCTTCAACGTTGCTGGGCGCGCTGCTAACACTGACCGGCTGTGACAACGGCCCCGCCGACAAGCCTCACACCGCCACCCTGACCATCGACCATGCGCAAGGCAGCACCACGGTACCGCTTAATCCGCAAAAGGTGATTATTCTAAAACCGATGATGCTGGATAATGCCGATGCACTGGGCATTCCCGTGGCGGGGGTGCCTCAGACCAGCAGCCACTTGCCGCCGTTTCTGGCGAAATATACCGGCCATGACTATCTTAATGCCGGCACGCTGTTTGAGCCGGATTATGAAGCCCTGAGCAACGCCCGGCCAGACCTGATTATCGCCGGCGGGCGCGCCCATGACGCCTATGACAAACTCAGCGAAATCGCCCCGACCATTATCCTCGATATCGATCCCGAGCATTTCATGGCCAGTATGAGCCAGCGCGTGCAGCAATTGGCGTCAATCTTCGGCAAACAACAGCAAGCGACAACACTGCTGAATAACTTCCAGGACCGCATTAAGCAAATCAAAGCCCAGGCGGCGCAGGCCGGCAACGCGATGGTGGTGATGGTCAGCGGCGGCAAAATGTCCGCCTATTCCCCCGGTTCACGTTTTGGTTTTCTGTTTGACGAGTTAGGCTTCCAGCCCGCGACGGCGTTTACCGAGACCGGGCCGCACGGGCGCATCGTGACGGCGGAATTTATCTCACAGGCGGATCCCGCCTGGCTGTTCGTTCTCGATCGCGATAACGCTATCGGCCGCGCCGAGTGGCAGTCGGCGCAGCAGGTGCTGGATAATGCGCTTATCCACCGCACCCGGGCCTGGCGCGATAAACACGTCGTCTATTTTGACGCCGCGTCGCTGTATATCGCCGGCGGGCTGCAGAGCTATGACCAATTGCTGGACAAGATCAGCGCAACGCTGGCACAGCCGCAGGCGGGGCAGTAATTGACGCTGGCTAAACCCCTTACCGTCTTTACGGGCCTGGCGGTGCTGCTGGGCCTTATCGCCGTCAGTCTGTTTGTCGGGGTCGGGCACGTTTTGCCGGCGACGCTGTTTAGCTGTCCCGCCGCGCGCGAGATCTTTTTGCTCAGCCGCGTGCCGCGCACGCTGGCCCTGTTGCTGGCGGGTAGCGCCATGAGCGTCGCCGGGCTCATCATGCAAATGTTGACGCAAAACCGCTTCGTGGAGCCGACTATCGCCGGCGGCACCACACAATCGGCAAGCCTGGGGCTGCTGCTGGTGATGATCGTCGCACCGGGCGCCCCGCTGAGCGTCAAAATGGGCATCGCCACGCTGTTCGCCCTCGGCGGCACGGCGCTGTTTATGCTGCTGTTGGGGAGCATGCGCATGAAATCGCCGCTGATGGTGCCCCTCACCGGCATTATGCTGGGCGCGGTATTCGGCGCTGTCACCACCTTTTTAGCCATGGAGTTCGACCTGCTGCAATCCCTGGCGGGCTGGTAATCCGGCGATTTTTCCGGCGTCATTCAGGGGCGCTATGAACTGCTGTGGATCGTCGGGGTACTGACCGTGCTGGCCAGCCTCATCGCCGATCGCTTCACGGTGGCGGGGCTGGGGGTGGACGTCTCTACTAACGTCGGTCTGAACTACCGCCGGGTCATGCTCACCGGTATGGCGCTCATTGCGGTGGTCAGCGGTGTGGTGGTGGTGGTTGTCGGCGTGCTGCCGTTTCTCGGGCTGATTGTGCCCAACGTCGCCAGTATCGCGCTGGGCGATAATCTGCGGCGCACGCTGCCCTGGGTCAGCCTTGGCGGCAGCGCGCTGGTGGTGTTGTGCGACACGCTGGGTCGCCTAATAAATTATCCGTTTGAAATCCCCGCCAGCGTCATTCTGGGGGTGATCGGCGCCGGGGTGTTTCTGTTGCTTATCATGAGGAGCGATCATCATGTACGCTGAGCCGTCCTTGTCGTCGCGGACCGCTTTCCCGGGCCGGTGGCGTCTTCTGAGCCTGCCGGCGCGACGCCTGTTGCTGCTGGCCCTGGCGTTTATCCTGTTATTTATGACCGTCAATCTGCACGGCAATATCCGCTACATCCTGGTTCACCGCGCGCAGATACTGGCGACCTTGCTGTTGGTGGCCTTCGCCGGCGGGATTGCTACCCTGCTGTTTCAAACGGTCACCCATAACCGCATTTTGACGCCCCCGGTCATGGGCCTGGAAGCGTTGTTTATTCTATTGCAGACGGCGATGGTGTTTTTCGTCAACGTGCAAGGGCTAGCGTTGCTGGGCGCCGCCGGCAAATTTGCGGTGGAGACGCTGTTGCTGGTCGGCTTTTCGTCGTTATTATTTCGTTGGTTGCTCGGCGGCGTCGGCGTCAATTTGCATCGGGTGCTACTGGTCGGTCTGGTTTGCGGCACCCTGTTTCGCAGTCTGGCGACGCTGTTACAGCGTCTGCTGTCGCCGGGGGAATTTGCCATTTTCAAAGCCGCCTGTTCGCCACTTTCACCCGTGCGACGCCGGAGATTTTGTCGGTAGCCGCCGTGATTATCTTCATCGTGGCGGTGGTGGTCTGGCGTATGCGCTTTGAGTTGGACGCCATACCGCTCTTAATCTCGGCATCGCCTATCGCCCGCGGGTGACGCTGATTTTATTGCTGGTGGCGCTGCTGGTGGCGGCCTCCACCGCCCTGGTAGGACCATTGACCTTTTTTGGTCTGCTGGTCGCCAATCTGTCCTACTCGCTGATAGGGTCAGCCACCGCTATCTCCTGCCCGGCGTAGTCCTGCTGGGTACGGTGATGCTGGTGGCGTGACAGCTGATTCTTGAGCGCCTGTTGCATATGGCCGGTACGCTTTCCGTGGTGATTGAATTTGTCGGCGGCGCGCTTTTCCTTTATTTGCTGATTAAAAAGGCAGCGGTGTGATAAAAATCGATAAGGTGGTGAAAAACTACCGCCATGTGTCCGTTCTTAACCAGATTACCGCCACCTTACCCCGCGGCGGGATTACCGCCATCATTGGCGCCAACGGCGCCGGGAAATCCACGTTACTGTCGGTCATGGGGCGGCTACTGACGCCGGAGGGCGGCAGCGTTAGCGTTGACGGCCACGATGTGGCGAAAACACCGGGCGCAACCCTTGCGACGCTACTGTCCATCCTGCGCCAGGAGAATCATTTCACCAGCCGCATGACGGTATATGATCTGGTCGGTTTCGGCCGCTATCCCTACTCGCACGGCCGTCTTACTGCGGACGACCGCCGTCATATTGCCGCCGCGTTGGCGTTTTTGCAGCTCACGCCGCTGCAGGACCGCTATCTGGATGAGCTCTCGGGCGGTCAGCGTCAGCGGGCCTATATCGCCATGGTACTGTGTCAGGACACCGACTATGTTCTGCTGGATGAACCGCTAAACAATCTGGATATGAAACACAGCGTGGCTATGATGAAACAACTGCGCCAGGCCGCGGATACGCTCGGTAAAACCGTGGTGCTGGTGATCCACGATATCAATTTTGCCTCCGCCTATGCAGACCATATCATCGCGATGAAAGATGGCGCCATTGTGCATCGCGGGCCGCCGGCGGCAGTCATGACGCCGGCGGTCATCGCCGACATTTTCGATACCCAAGTCCATATCGAGCATATCCAAGGACAATACGTCGCGGTGTATTATCGCTGACGGCGCACTTGGTGCCGGGGCTGGCTGACCTCGCCGTCGGGCAGTATGCCCGGGTGCGGGTTCCGGCACTATCCCTTTAGCATACTGCGCGGTCCAATCGTCTGGCTTCCCGGCCGTCGGCTGGCGTTTATACCGTCATCGGCGGCGTTGTGAGGTTTTGTTCAGAAGCGACGCGCTAGACTCCCCCCCTTTCCGTCCCCGGCGGAACAGCCAGGCAGCATGGCCGCCCCCCTTGCGACAACATCTTTCCACGGTTGCCAGCGTTGCGGGCTATAACGATAAGTCACGACATAGCCATGAAATTTCCTCGTTTCACACTGCCGCTACACCTTCGTTTATCGCGGTCCGTTCGCCTTGCGCCGTCGACAGGCGCGCCGTGGCGGCCAGCGGCGTTTCGCGCCAGCTTCTACCTCCTGTTTGCCGCTTATGTGCTGGCGGGGACCTTCGGCCGCTTTCCCTGGAAGGAGGATGAAACTTATTCCTTCGCCATCGTCTGGAACGCCGTGAACCACGATCGCTGGCTTATCCCCTACATCGGCGACGATCCGTTTATGGAAAAACCGCCGCTAGTTTTCTGGCTTGGCGCACTGTGCGTACGGCTGTTTCCATGGTTGGCGCCCCATGAGGCATCACGGTTGGCGGTACTGGTCTGTCTGGCGGTCACGCTCTGGGGGTTTTGCCGCGCATTAAAGACGCTGTACGCTGAAATCCCGCAGCCGCGGCTTTCGGCGCAGGCCTGGCGCTTTTTCGGCATTGCCCTGCTGGTGGCCAATCTCGGTCTGGCCGAGCACATCCATAAATTCACCGCCGACCTCGGGCAGCTCGCGGGCGCCATGGTGGCGCTGGCGGCACTAATGGGCGCCGCCTCGACCGTGCAGACGCCGTCTAATGGCCGAACGCTACGACAAGGCGCCGCGTTTGGCGCAGGCTGCGGCATAGCGCTGTTGTCCAAAGGGTTGCTGATGCCAGGCGTCCTGTTAGCCACATGGGCCTGCTGCCTGCCGTGGCAGCCGACGCTGCGCGGGCGACGCGGCGTGCTGTTTCTCCTGTGCGCCGTCCTGGCGCTGCTGCCCTTTGCAGTGCCATGACCACTGGCGCTGTACGCCTCGGCGCCGGAGCTGTTTTATGAATGGTTCTGGGTCAACAATGTCGGGCGGCTTGTCGGCTTTACCTCGCTGTGCGGCCATGATAACCCGCTGCTGGACAGAGTGTTTGCTGTCGTGCTGGCCGGCGCGCCCGCCTCATTGCTGCTGGCAAAAGGGGGAATAAGCGGCGTGGTCGCGATGGCCCGCCGAGCACTGTCGCACCGCCGCTGGGAGTGCCAGCCGGGCGCGGACTTACGGCGCTACCCTGCGCGGTGCGTGGCAGGGATCTACGTTGTGGTCGGCCTGACGACGCTACTGTCATCGGGCGCCATGCGCGACATCTATCTGATGCCGTTCCTGCCCGCCATGGCGCTGCTGGCACTACCGCTGCTGCCGGCCCAGCGGCGGGCGGCCCGCGCGCTGGACGGGGTGTTTCTGCTGCTGTTGCTGGTTATCGTCGTCACCGCGTTAGAGCTTATCTACACCGGTTCGCCGCGGTTGCTGCACGGGATGTGGCCCGGCATTGACCACCACCTGCCCGGCAGGTTTTAGCTGCAACCCGGTGGCGTTAGCGTCTGGCTTGCCTGTCTGGCGTTGGCGCTGTGGGCGGGCATCACCTGCCACCGGCGGCCGGATCTGCTGCGTTCCTGGGCCGCCGGCATGACGGCGGTCTGGAGCGTAGCGCTGCTGCTGTTGCTGCCGTGGCTGGACGCCGCGCGCAGTTATCATCAGCCTTTCGTGCAGCTGCGGCCGCTGCTGGCGGCACCGAACTGCTTGGCGACCGACGGTCTGGGTGAATCGGAGCTCGGCATGCTGCATTATTTGACCGGGGTGGCAGGTCGGCGCATTTATGCCGGCCATTCGGGTGAGGGCGAGCCGGGCCACATGAATGCGGCTGCGATTATCTGCTGGTGCAGCAGGGGCTGGAAGAAAACGGCGTACCGCCGGCGCCGTCCTGGCGGCGGATTTGGGGCGGCCGGCGCATCAATGATGGAGCAGGTTTCCATTATGAGGTTGTACGCTTATGCATCCGCCCTTTGTCGTGACTATCCACTATTGTTCACAGTGTAACTGGCTGCTGCGCGCCGCCTGGATGGCCCAGTAACTGCTGCAGACCTTCAGCACCGACCTGGCCTCGGTGAATTTGTTGCCGGGTACGGGCGGCATCTACCAAATCGCCGTCAATGATGATCTGCTGTGGGATCGTAAGCGCGATGGCGGTTTCCCGGACACGGCCAAGATGAAAAAACGCCTGCACGATCGGTGTTTCCCCGACCGCGACCTGGGCCACAGCGACCGCCACGCTCACCGTCCGATCTGAAGAGGCTCGCGGCCGCGTGGCGAGATTTTTGCAGTAGGCAAGACCGCCACAACCGCGCGACCACAGACTGCAATGCTCAAGGCGCCCGCGCGGGCACAGGCTGATTTTCTGCCGCGTCGCCGCCAAGCCAATCCGTTATTCTTCGCCACACCCGCCAGGACCCATTACAGCCGGTCCGTGGGGGCGTTGTCCTCGCGCAGCCGCAGCGCGCACAGAGCTGATATCACCGCCATTAACGCCATATACCCAGCGATAAGCCCGTTGTTGTGCCAACCGACCAGCAATGCCGTGGCAATCATCGGCGACAGACCGCCGCCCAATATGGGGCCAATTTGCTGTACCAGGGATAACCCGCTGTAGCGTATCCGCGCCGGAAACAGGCCGGAGAAAAAGGCGCCCTGCGCGCCAAACGTCGAACCGTGGCCCAGCTCCAGGCCAAGCGCGATCGCCAAATATATCAAACCTAAATGCCCGCTGGCCAACATCAGCATAAACGGCCATGCCAGCAGCACTTGGCCTATCATACCGGCAAGATAGACGCGCTTTTTACCGTAGCGGTCGGCCAGATGGCCAAACAGCGGCAGCGTAAAGCACTCCAGCAGACAGGCCAGCAAAATCCCGTACAGAATGACCTGGCTCGACAGCGACAGCACATTGACGCAGTAGCTGATGGCGAACACGGCGTAAATATTGAACAGTCCGCTTTCGGCAATCTTGGCGCCGATACCCAGCAAAATGGTGGTGAGATGGTGACGCAACGCCTCCAGCACCGGCACGCTGGCCTGACTCCCTTCGCGCTGGATTTTTTTAAAGGCGGGGGGTTCGCTTATTTGGCTACGGATAAACAGCCCCACCCCCAACAGCACCACGCTGAACAAAAACGGCATACGCCAGCCCCAGGATAGGAAGGTCTGTTGATCCATGAAGGCATTCAGCAAGGTGATAGCGATGATCGGTAATAGAAAACCGGCGGGCACACCAATATGCATCAGCGCACTGTAAAATCCGCTACGTCCGGGCGGCGAGTGTTCCACCACCATGGTCATCCCGCCGCCATATTCGCCGCCGATGCCGATGCCCTGCAGGCAGCGCAGCAGCACCAGTGCCACCGGCGCCCAAACGCCAATTTGCGCATACGGCGGAATTAAACCAATCAACAGCGTACCGATGCCCATGATCATCAGCGTTATCATCAGCGTGATTTTGCGGCCGACGCGATCGCCAAAATGGCCAAACAACACGCCTCCGAGCGGCCGGGCGCAATAGCCGACAAAATAGGTGGCAAAGGCCGCCAGGGAGCCGATTAACGGTGATTCTCCCGGAAAGAAAATCTTGTTGAACACCAGCGCGGTGGCCGTGGTGTAAAGGGTAAAATCATAATATTCGATGATGGTCCCCATTACGCTTGCGGTCACCACCTTACGTATTTCATGGTTTGAAATAGCCTGTTCAGCCAGCGTGTCTGGCATAGTTTCCCTGACGTTCATAACCGATTCTCCTGTAGAGCAGGGTTATTTGGCGTAAAGATGTTCGGGCATTTAATGGTCATCCAGCGAACATCCCCGGGTTTCGGGTCCATAGCACAGCGCCACGACGGTAATGACGCTCAACGCGACCATATACCAGGCGACCGCGGCATAATTGCCGTTCGACCATAGCAGCAGACTGCTGGCGATCATGGCGCTGATAATCAGCAGTGGATTGCCGGTATTCAGCAGCCAGAAATAGGGGAACATTCCCACGCCGAACAATACCGCTCCGCCAATATAAACCGGCTTACGCCCAATCCTATCCGACAATGCGCCGAACAGGGGGATGGTGATACAGCCGATGCCGGAGCCCAGCAGTACGCCCGTGACCGGCACAACGTTGGGCACATGCAGCGTTTGCGTCACGTAGGACAACGTCCAGACCTGCAGGAAGAAGCCTGCCGTTTTTTCCGCCATACGCGATCCCAGCGCGACGAAAAAGTGGCGGCGCTGGGTCTGCCAAACGGTGATAAACGGCGCCCGGGCCAGCTTGTGTCTCTTTTCCAATTTATTGAAAACCGGCGATTCCGTGACATACAGACGGATGGCGCCACCGACCACCACGGCCAAGATGCTGAGTAAAAACGGGATACGCCATCCCCAGGCGAGAAAACTGGCCTGCGGCAGCTGCTGCGCGAGGGCGAAGGCCGAGGCGGACAACAGCACCCCGCAGCCGATGCCTACGCCGGACCAGCTGGCATAATATCCCCGCCGATGCGCCGGCGCTTTCTCAGCGTTCAACGTGATGGCCGAGCTAAACTCCGCCCCGGCGCCAAAAACCTGCAGCAAACGTAACAAGGTCAGCAATAGCGGGGCGGCAAAGCCGATACTGTCATACCCCGGCAGCAGTCCAATCGCCGTGGTGCTTATGCCCATAAGCACCAGCGTTCCGATTAATACCGGCCGCCGGCCGTACTTATCGCCGATATAACCCCAGAACAATCCGCCGATCGGCCGGACAAGAAAACCGACGCCATAGCTGGCGAAGGCCGCCAGCGTACCGCTGAGCGGCGACAGCTGGGGGAAGAACAAGTGATTAAAAATCAGCGCCGCCGCGGTGCCATACAAATAAAAGTCATACCATTCCAACGCGGTCCCGACCACGGAAGAAATCAGCGTCAGCCGCAACTGTCGCGCGGTCGTCACCGAGACTTCCGCCGGCGCGTTGCCGCGGGCGGCATCACTCTGAGCGTGTGAATCAACCATAACCCCTCATCCTGTCGTTGACGGTCAGGCGTGACCTGACCTGCCCCGCGCCCCATCAGGCGCAGGCGCTGTCCAAACTGATAATGGCGCCGCGTTGTAACAACCGCTCACGCAATGCCGCCGCCGGGAGGAGCTGCGCCGGCAGACAGCCCCGGCCTACCGCCAACGCCGCCGCGACCCCTGCCGCTTCGCTAGTGGCGAAACAGGTGGCGGTGATACGCAGCGATCCATTGGCAGCATGGTCCGACGACAAACAGCGGCCGGCCACCAGCAGATTGTGTGGCGTAAGCGGCAACAGGCTGCGGTAAGCTATCTCGAAACCCCGTACGACGGCATCGGTATGGGATAATCCTGGCTCGAGGGAGGAGTGGATATCGACAGGAAAACCGCCGCAGGCGATGCTGTCATCAAAGCAGGCCCCCTGCTTCACATCCCGCTGCGTCAGGGTGTAATGCCCCTGCACGCGCCGCGATTCGCGCACCCCGACCTGATTGCCGATGGCGGCGACGTACGCGCGGGCGCAGCCCGGCACCGACTGACGAAACCAGCCGGCAAACGCCATCACCTGCCGGCATAGCGCCAGCCAGGCGTCGCCGGTTTGCTCGGCATCCGGTCTGCCTTCGCTGGCGTGCCGGGTGACATTCACCACCAGTTCGCCACGCGGCAGCCAGCCGGCAATGTGCATTTCATTTCGCAGCAGCTTCAGACGACCGTCGCGATGTCCCTGCTGCAGTAGCGAGGTGTAGCCCCACAAATTGACATGTTCGTCGGCCGCGTCGGGAAAGACACTGCCCGGACGGAACTCTTCCGGGTGGCGGCGGGCATAATCCATCAGCGGCCGGAAATCGACGCCGGCCAGCTTAAACAGCAGCGACACCGGCTGACAGGCGTCGGCGCTGTCCGGCTGAAAAGCCGATTGCGCCAGGTGCGCGACCACCGCATCGCCGCTGGTATCGACCACGACCTGCGGCGTCACGCGCCAGGGGCCGGCGGGGGTGGCGAACTCGCACGTCAGGATCCGATCCTCGCGCGCTTGCACCGCAGTCAGCGGCGCCTGCAGCCACAGGCCGACGCCCGCCTCCTGCAAAAACTGCGCTTCGGTCAGCATCAATTCGGTATGATTAACCGGCGTGCGCGTGGCGGTGTAGCCGACATTATCCGGCACATGACCGGGCGACGCGCCGTTTTGCTTAAGACGGTCGACCAGGCGCTGAGCGAACCCTGCCACCACCTGATGCCCTTCCCGATTGTGGAAGCCGGCGCTGTGTTCCAGTAATTGCCCCGACAGAGCGTACCGCCGAAGCTGCCCGCCGCGTCCACCAGCAGCGTACGGGCGCCTTCCTCCGCCGCGCTCACCGCCGCAGCGACGCCGGCCGATCCCGCGCCCACCACCAACACATCGATAGCCACCGGCTGGCGGGAGTGAAGAGACTGTGTCATTGGTTTCTCCTTTATACCGGCAGGCGCCGGCGCAGCGCGATGTTATACATCACCGCCGAGATCATCGCCATCGCACCCGCCACCACGATCGCCGGCACAAAGCCGCCAAAGCGGTCGATAACGATACCGGTGACGATCGGGGCGCAGGCCCCACCGAGGAAGCCGCCAAAGTTTTGTATACTGCCCACCGAGGCGACCAGGCGTTTCGAGGTAACGGCCTCGGCGGCCAGCGTCCAGTAATTACCGGAAGACAGGCTATAAGTGAACATTCCGAGCGCCAGCAGGGCTACCGCCAGCGCCGGCCCGGTAGAAGCGGCGGTGATAAACATCGCCAGGGCGGTCATCACCGCGGCGCCGGCGATGGTATCGCGCCGCGCCTTGAACGGATCTACGCCGCGCACCACCAGGCGGTATGAGAAACGGCCGCCGATCAGCACCGCTACACCGCCGGCGATATAAGGCAACGCCGAGAGCAGGCCGCTGCTCAACGCTATCGCCTTGGCCGCGGGAGAGCGGCTGGCGGTCATCGGCCCGAACGGTTGTGGTAAATCCACCTTGCTGAAAACCTTGATCGGAGAACGACGGCTGACCAGCGGCAAAATCTGGCTGGCGGGACAACCGCTATCGGCCTATAGCCGCCATCAGCGGGCGCATCGCATCGCGTATCTTGCCCAGCACGATGAGGCCGACCCGGGATTGCGGGTTGAAGACTATGTCGCGCTCGGCCGTCTGCCGCATCAGGGGCATACCACGGCGGCGCAGGACAGCGCCATTACCATCGCCGATGTCGGTCTTGCCAGACAAACGCACGCACGCATCGGCACGTTATCCGGCGGCGAGCGCCAGAGAGCCGCGCTGGCCCGCGCGCTGGCGCAAACGCCGCAACTGCTGTTATTGGATGAACCGACCAACCATCTGGATCACTTAGCGCGTCAGCGGTTACTGATGCTGGTACGACGTAAGGGTATCGCCACCATCGCCGTATTGCATGATTTGCCGTTGGTGAGTCCTTTCGCCGATCGGGTGCTGGTGCTGCGGTCGTGGCAGATGGTGATTTGCGCGCCGCCGGATGTGGCGCTGGCGCCGCACATCGTCATGGCCACATTTGGCTTGGAAAGCTATACCCTGCCCCATCCTTTGACCGGGCAACCGGTCCGCTTTTTTGCCGCGCCGTCCGGCGCCTAACCTCGTTGACAGGAAATCGTTATGAACAGCTTATTGCGCGCCGCTGTGCTTTTCGCCGCTGTGTTACCCGCAACCGAGCCAGCCTCAGGCTTTCCGGTGACCGTGATCCGTTGCAGCCAGCCTGTTACGTTTAACCAGGCCCCAAAGCGGGCGGTCATAAACGATGTGAACATGGCGGAGATGGCATTCGCGCTCCAGCTCCAGCCGGCGATTGTCGGTTTAACCGGCATCAGTGGCTGGTACAAAACGACGCCGGCTTTTCAGGCGCGGCGGGATCCCGGAACTGGCGCCCAAATACCCGACGCTGGAAAACCTGCTGGCGGTCCATCCCGATTTCTTCTTCGCCGGCTGGAATTACGGTATGAAAGTGGGCGGTGATGTCACACCGGCGACGCTTGCACGATACGGTATTAAAACGATGGTGCTAAGCGAAAGCTGTATCCATGTCAGTCCCCATCAGCCCCGGGCCAGTATGGATTTGCTGTACCGCGACATGCTCACGCTCGGCAGCATTTTCGGTAAGCGGGAGCTGGCGCAACATCAGGTCAATGCGTGGCAAGCGCAGCTTGCCGAGATCGCGCGCCGTATTGGTCCACAACCACCGCCGGGGGTGTTCGTCTATGATTCCGGCGAAGATAAGCCATTTACCAGCGGCAAATACGCGATGCCTACCGCCATCATCGCGGCCGCGGGCGGACGTAACATTCTCGACGATTTACCGATGAGCTGGGGAACCACCAGTTGGGAGACCGTGGCGGCGAGCCAACCGGCGTTCATCATCCTGCTGGATTATCAGGCCAGCGGCGGCGCGGCCACGCTCCGCCGTTTTCTGGAATCGCACCCCCTCATGCGTTTGACCCCTGCGGTCAGGCAGCACCGCTATCTGGCCTTGCCGTACCAGGCATTAACGCCGGGACCGGCCAATATCGACGCGGTGCAGTCGCTGGCGCGCGCGCTCTACCCGGATGCGTTCCCATGATTACCTCACGCCTGGGCTATACCGCACTACTTTGCCTGGTAGCGGTGCTGGTCGTCGGTCTGATGCTGTTGGGTATTATTGCCGGCACGGTCAGGCTGCCGCTGCCGCAGGTGATCGCCGCGCTCACGGGGCGGGCCACCGGGATACCGGAAATGGTGGCGCGTATCGTCATCGACCTGCGGGTGCCGCGCAGCGTGCTGGCCGCTGCCGCCGGTGCCGAGTTGGCGATGGTGGGGGCCTATTTGCAGACGGCGACCCGTAACGCGTTGGCGGACCCTTTTTTGTTCGGCCTTTCCTCCGGCGCCTCGGCGGGCGCGGTGCTTATCATCACCCGTTTAGGCGACAGCCTCGGTCAGTGGTCGCTGCCCCTGGCGGTATTTGCCGGCGGCATCACCTCGGCGCTGGCGGTTATCGTGCTGTTTTTACTGCCAACGACGCGCGGCGCGGACCGGCTGGTCGTTTGTGGCCTGGCCATCTCATTTTTGTTCAGCGCGGTCACGCATTACCTGGTCTTCTCCGGCGATCAGCGCGCCGCTGGCGCTTTGCTATTCTGGACTCTGGGCGGACTGGGGCTGGCACGCTGGGATAATCTGGCGTTCGCCCTGTTGCCGTTGCTGTTGCTGTTTGGCCTGCTTTGCCTGCGCTGGCGCTCGCTGGATGCCCTGCTGGCCGGCGAAGCCGTGGAGCGATCGCTGGGTGTGGCGGTGGTCCGGCTACGGGTGGAAATTTTTCTGGTCTGCGCGCTGGCCACATCCTTGCTGGTGGCGCTTACCGGCGTAATAGGCTTTGTCGGGCTGATGATCCCCCATTTGGCCAGGCCATTGTGCGGCATACGGCACCGACGCATGCTGCCCTTGTGCGATCTGCTGGGGGCCGCGTTGCTGAGCGGCGGCGATCTGCTCAGCCGGCTGCTGATAGCGCCCCAGGAACTGCCGATCGGCATTATCACCGCCGGTCTGGGCGGCTTTTTCGTGCTCAGCCTGCTAATTCGTCGAGATCGGGCGGAATAAACGGGCTACGCACGGTCAGCCATAACCCACTGAAACTCTGTGCTGCACGCCATCCAGCGTACGCCATGGTATGCCAAACGGCGTTCTTATCTGGTGCTGTTCTGGCGTGAAATTACGCCGCTGGCGGTGCCGATTTTTTTCGAGAACATGTGCGTGCTGCTGATGGGGGTATTGAGCACCTTCCTGGTCAGCTGGTTAGGCAAAGAAGCGATGGCCGGCGTCGGGCTGGCGGACAGTTTCAATATAGTGATCATCGCCTTCTTCGCCGCAGTGGATTTGGGCACCACGGTGGTGGTGGCCTTCAGTTTGTGCAAGCGCAACCCGGAGCGGGCCCGCGCCGCCGCCCGCCAATCGCTGGCGCTGATGACTGTGCTGTCGGTAGTGTTGGCGGTGGTCATTCAGTTTTGCGGCCACCACATTATCAATGTCATTGCCGGTAACGCCACGCCGGAAGTCAAGGCGCTGGCCCTAAGTTATTTGCATATCAGCGTTTGGAGCTATCCCGCCGCCGCCATCGCGCTTATCGGCAGCGGTGCGCTGCGCGGCGCCGGTAATACCAAAATACCGATGCTTATCAACGGCGGCATGAATATTCTCAATATCATGATTACGTAGGTGCTGATTTACGGGGTGTTTTCCTGGCAGGGATTGGGGTTTATCGGCGCCGGACTGGGCCTGACCATTTCGCGCTATATCGGCGCGGCGGCGGTGATCTATGTGCTGATGACGGGCTTCAACCCGGCGCTGAAAATCTCCTTGAAGAGCTATTTCAGCCGGATGAATAGCGGTATTTTGATGGAGGTGCTGGGCATTGGCATTCCCGCCAGTATCGAGTCGGTGCTGTTCAACGGCGGCAAGCTGCTGACCCAGGTGTTTGTCGCCGGGATAGGCACCAACGTGATCGCCGGTAACTTTATCGCCTTTTCCATCGTTTCACTTATCAATCTGCCCGGCAACGCGCTTGTCTCAGCATCAACCATCATCGTCGGCACCCGGCTCGGGAAACGGCAGATCGGTCAGGCAGAACGCCAGCTGAAACATATATTCTGGCTCGCCACATTGGGGTTATGCGCGCTGGCGCTGTTGTCGGCGCCTTTTGCCGGGCTGCTGGCCGCGTTCTATACCAACGAAGAGGATGTTATCTCAGTGGTAAAAATGCTGGTGTGGCTCAACGCGGCGTTTATGCCGCTTTGGGCGGCGTCATGGGTGCTGCCCGCCGGGTTGAAGGGCGCGCGCGATGCGCGTTACACCATGTGGGTTTCGCTGCTGGGGATGTGGGGCTGCCGTATCGTCGCCGGCTACGCGTTGGGCATCATGCTGGGCATGGGCGTAGCGGGGATCTGGCTCGGCATGTTTTTGGACTGGCTAGTCCGCTGACTGCTGTTTAATTGGCGTCTGACCAGCGGCCGCTGGCTGAAAAAGTACCCCAGGATCCGAATGACACCCGCCGACAGCGCCTCCGTTGCGCCTACCCGGCAGGCATAGCGGCGGCAGGCTCATCGGCGCTACCGTGGTGGGCAGCGGGAAATGTCGCACCGCGATCGCCCATAAGTCTCGCCCTCGCCGACGTCTTAAGGCCTGCGCCTCGCTCAGGACGCAGGTTTCTGCAACTCGCTAAACACAACTAAGCCGCGCCCTCGCCGACTGCTTGAGGCCTGCGCCTCGCGACCGCACGTAGGCCTCACCCTCGCTAACCAGGCGAATGCCTGCAGCCGGTGAGGCGCTTTCCCCGCGCGCGTCAGCGCATCGCCAGGTAGGCGGTGTTCACTTTCCATAGATAGCGCGGCGCCTGCGGCGCGGGATGCTTGCGCTGTACATGTTGATAGAATTGTTCCGGCGTCATCCGGTTGATCTGGGCAACGGCGTCGTCGCGGTTAGCGGAAAAAGTGCGCAACAGGGCGCCGGCGCCGTTAACATACGCCACCGTAAGCGCATAGCACCGGGTTTCTGGATTAATGATTCCCGCCAGTTGTTTCTGCAGCAAGGATAAGTACGCGGTGCCGAGATCAATATTGGTGGCGGCGTCTTTGGGTTCATGGCTGCTGGGCTGACCGTGTCGCCCTTTCAGCCGGTAGGCATCGCGCCCTGCGGTTGACGCTTTTAATTGCATAAGCCCGATGACGTTGGATTTGCTGACCACCGACGGATTGTATCCCGATTCGACCTGAATAATGGCCTTCACCAGCGTCTCATCGACGCCATAAATATTGGCTGAATCGTGGATGTAATCGCTATACAACCCCGCGGGCGGCGTTACCGGCATCAACAGTTTCGATCCAGGATGGGTGGTCAACGCCTGCCTGGGCGGCTCAGGACTTTGCCGAGCACAGCCGGTCAGCAGCAGAGCGACAATGAGACAAATAGAATATCGTTTCACCGTTCCTCTCTTGGTAGGACTGCACCTGCTGGCCTGACGGGCGGGGGCGCCGCGACGGGCCGTCTGTTTGCCAGCGAAAAAATGGCTTCACTTTTTTGGCATGTCGGGCGAGTGAAGTCAATCATTTCACGGCGTTTTTAGCCTGTCGAGGGTCAAAAATGCGCAGTATTCCGAAATTTTGGTGCCGAAGGGGCAGATTGGGTTCCCCTAACCTGTCCTGCGCCCCTTTAATACTTAACATTGCCGGGGACGCTATACGGCGGCGTCCACGCGCCGGCAACCTCGCGGTGGCGGTGCGTGGCCCTGTGCGGCGGCGTCCCTCCCGGCGCCAGTAAAAAGCCCGCCTGCTGCGGCTCGCCTCACGGGCTGACCCGGCTCACAAAACCACCCACGCAGCGACAGTCCTCACATTTCCGGTTGTCGGTCCCCTTGCCACGAGTTGCATCGGGTACACTGTTTTGTAACGTGTTCACAATATTTAAGGTTACCGAGATGAAACCCGCCATACTGGTAATAGACGACGATGTGGCCATCTGTGCGCTGCTCAACGATGTGTTAAGTGAACACGTTTTCACCGTCTATACCTGCCATCAAGGCTATGAAGGGTTGTCGTTGCTGCATCAGCATCCTGACATCGCGCTGGTGCTGCTGGATTTAGTGCTGCCCGATACCAACGGCCTGCTGGTGCTCCAGCAACTGCAGCGGCTGCGTCCCGACTTACTGGTCATCATGTTAAGCGGCCTGGGTGCGGAGTCGGACATCGTCGTCGGTCTGGAAATGGGCGCCGATGATTACATCGCCAAGCCGTTCACGCCCCGGGTCGTGGTGGCGCGCGCCAAGGCGGTGCTTCGCCGCAGCGGCGCGATGGGTCTGGATTACCGCGCCGGCGCCGAGGGTGTCGGCTGGCTGTTTAACGGCTGGCGGCTGAATGAGCAGCGCTGTACGCTGTTTAACCCCCAGCGCCAGGAGGTGCTGCTGACCCAAGGCGAGTACCAACTGCTGCTGGCGATGGTGCGCCACGCGCGCACCGTCCTGACCCGCGATCAACTGCTGGAATTGACCCACAGTGAAACGCTGGACGTCTTTGACCGCACTGTGGATGTGCTCATCATGCGCTTACGGCGCAAAATTGAGGCCAATCCTCATCAGCCCATGCTGATTCGCACCATACGCCGGCTAGGCTATGTTTTCGCAGCCGACGTCACCCGGCCCGGCGCGGCGCTCCTCACAAGCCGTATCGCCTGACGCCCCGCGGGCCATTTCCGCCTGCATCACCGCCAGCGGGCGGATGCCTTCAATCGCATTGGCGGCGCGCAGGCAGAAATTGGCGCATGTATGGCCCAATTGGAGCGTTTCCGCCAGCGGCCAGCGCTGATGGCTGGCATACAGTACACCGGCGCAAAAAGCATCCCCCGCGCCGACGCTGCCGACAATCTGTTGCGCGCTGAGGCGCCATGAGGGCAGCCACAGACCGGGCTGGCCGGGCTCTTGTCCCCACGCGCCTTCCGGTGCATGGATGACCACTCGCCGCCGCACGCCGAGCCGCTGCAGCTGGCCGGCGGCTTCGGCGACGACAGCATTAACCAACCGTCCTTGCCCGTCGCGTAGCGCAAGACCCGTGAACTCTCCCGCTTCCAGTTCGTTGATGATCAGGTAATCCAGCCAGCACAGTGCTGGGAGTACGCGATCGCGGTAATGCGGATCCCCCTGCCGCGACACCAGATCCAGCGACGTCAGATACCCCTGACGCTGCAGAGTCGCCAGCAGCCGTGCGCTGCGGGTGCCATAACCCGCGCCAGTTTCGCCGCGGCGTCCAGGGCGTCCTGCCTGACAAAATCCAGGCAACTTCCCCGCCGCAAAAAAAACGCTACAAGAACAGCCAGTACGGGCTGAGAGCCGGTGGGAGAAACCGGGGCGGCCCACCGACCATAACCCCGGGACTACGTTGCCTGTCGGGAAACCGGCAAGCAGCGCTATTTTACGGTCCAGCCCTTATATTGGCCGACGCTGTTGCGGTCAATGAGCGTTACCGGGATGAGTACCGGCTGTTTTGGCGCCGGTTTACCCTGCAGAGTGTCATAGCCTATTTCCACCGCTTTCGACGCCATTACCTGCGGGTCCTGCGCCGGGGTAGCCACGAACAGCGAATTTTTGCGTTTCAACGCTTCTTCAGCGTCCGGCGATCCATCGACGCCGACGATAAAGAATTCTTTGCGTTGCGCCTGTTTGGCGGCCAGATCGGCGCCGATGGCGGTGGGATCGTTAATGGCAAATATACCGTCGATATGGTGATTAGCCGACAGCAGCGAGGTCATCACTTCCAAACCGCCTTCGCGGCTGCCTTTGGCGTTCTGGTTATAGGACAGCAACTTGATTGTCGGGTATTTTTTTAGCTCGGTCATACAACCTTCCACCCGGTTTTGTACCGCCGAGACCGGCGGTCCGTTGATAATCACCACATTGCCTTTTTGTTTCAGACGATCGGCAATGTAATGACAGGCCATGGCGCCGGCCTGGGTATTGTCGGAGGTAATGGTGGCATCCGCACCCTCGGCGGCCACGTCTACCGCCACCACCACGATACCGGCATCACGCGCGCGTTTCACCGCCGGGCCAATCCCCTGGGAATCGGCGGCGTTAAGGATAATCATGTCCACTTTCGCGGCAATAAAATTATCGATTTGCGCCACCTGCTGCCCGAGATCATAGCCGCTGGACACCAGCGTCACATTGACTTTATCGCCGGACAGCTCCCGCGCTTTGCGCTCCGCCCCTTTGGTTATCTGCACGAAAAACGGATTGGCCAAGTCCCCCACCGTTACGCCTATCGATTTTAATTCTTTGCCCTGCGCCAGCGGCGCTGCCATCAGCGTCGCGGCGATCAATATACTGCCCATTATCGCATTGAAACGCATCGTTATTCTCCTAAAGAGAGCTCAGTTTTCGCCGACAGCGCAACGGCGTACCCGTGACGTGTTACCTGCCGTTAACCGGTCTGGTGGTTGCGGGTGCGGTATTTATCAATCAACACCGCAATGATAATGACCGCGCCCTTAATCACCAGTTGCCAGAAATAGGAGACGCCCATCAGCGTCATACCGTTGTTGAGCGTGGCGATAATCAACGCCCCCACCAAGGTGCCGGTGATGGTACCGATACCGCCGACGAAGCTGGTACCGCCGAGTATCACCGCGGCGATGGCGTCCAACTCATAGCCGACGCCCAGATTGCCGTTGGCGCTGTAAAGGCGCGAGGCGCTCATCAGGCCGGCCAGCCCGGACAGCAGGCCGCTGGCGGCGTAGACGAATAACAACACCGCGCCGACCTTGATGCCGGTCAGCCGCGCCGCTTGCATATTGCCGCCCACCGCGTAGATATGGATCCCAAGCGTGGTGCGACGCAGAATAAAACAGCACAGCGCGATGACCGCAAACGCCAAAATAATCAGCCAGGGCAGCGGACCGAGATAGCCGTTACCGATCCACTCGAAATTGATATCGGCATTAATGACGGTAGTCCCGTCCGCCAGCAGATAGGCGGCGCCGCGCAGGGCGGTGTAGGTGCCGAGGGTTACGATAAACGGCGGCAGTCCCGCCCAGGCCACCAGCACGCCGTTGAAAAGCCCCATCAGTAAGCCGGCGGCCAGCGCGGCAGGAATGGTCAATCCCGCCCAGGTGGGGTTAAGCGACACCAGCATAGCGACCACCGCCGTGGTGCCCAGCATGGATCCCACCGACAGATCGATGCCGCCGGTCAAAATAATGAACGTCATGCCCGCGGCCAGCACGATATTGATCGACGCCTGGCGGGTGATATTAAGCAGATTGGCGTCGGTAAAGAAATTCGGCGTCACGACGCCGAACACCGCGACAATAACAATCAGCATCGGCAGGATGCCGACGCTTTGCATGATATCGCTCCATAAAGCGCGTTTAGGCCGGGAAGTAGCGCCTGGTGATGATTCTGTCGCTGGCATGCCTAACTCCTCAAGCGTTGGCGGTTAAGGGAAGATCAACGCCGGTGGCCAGCGTCATAATGTGCTCCTGACTAATCTCGTCGCCGCGTAATTCCCCCGCGATGGCGCCTTCGCGCATGACATACACCCGGTCGCTCATACCGACGACTTCGGGCAGCTCGCTGGAAATCATCAAGATGGCCACCCCCTGGCTCGCCATCTCATCATTCATCATGCGATAGATTTCGCTTTTGGCACCGACGTCGACGCCGCGGGTGGGTTCGTCCAGCAGCAGGATACGCGGGCGGATAGCAACCCAACGCGACACCAGCAGTTTTTGCTGATTGCCGCCGGACAGGCCGCCGGCGCTGACTTGCGCGTGGGGCACGCGGATCTGAAGCGCGTCAATGGCGCCCGAAGAAATATGCCTGGCCTTGGCGCGGTTGATAAGGCCAAAGCGCGCGTCGCGCGTAAGCGTCGGCATGACGATGTTTTCATGGGCCGCCAGTTCGAGAAACAGCCCCTGCTCTTTACAGTTCTCGGTGAGAAAAACGATACCGAGCGCAATGGCCGCCCGCGGCGAATCAATGTTAACCGGCCGGCCGTCGAGCCAGATCTGCCCGCTGGTATGGGCGCGTACGCCGAAAATCAATTGCGCCAGCTCCGAACGCCCCGCGCCGACCAGACCGGCCAGCCCGACGATTTCCCCGGCGCGGACCTCCAGACTGCACGGCTGGACTTTGCCGCCGTCGGTCAGCGCCTCGACCGTCAAACGGGGCGCGCCGCCGGGCGTCACCGGCGGTTTATTGAATAAATCGCTCAGCGGTATCCCTCCCGACCATCATCCGCACCAGCTCGCTGGCGGAGGGTTGCTCGCGCGTCAAGGCACCGACGTAACGGCCGTCGCGCAGGACGCTGACGCGATCGGACAAGGCGTACACCTCCGCCATGCGATGGCTGATGTAAATAATCGCCATTCCCTCCTGCCGCAGACGCTTAATCAAGGCGAACAGTTGCTCGGTTTCCCGCGTCGACAGCGCGGCGGTCGGCTCGTACATCACCAAAATCCGGATCTGGCGATGCAGCGCGCGAGCAATTTCCACCTGCTGTTGTTCGGCAATGCTCAGCCCCATCACCCGGTCGCTGGCGCGAAAGCGCGCGCCCAGTCGGTCAAGCACTTGCTGCGCCGTCTGCACCATCTGCCGGCGATGGACCATGCCGGCGCGGTGAATTTCGCTGCCGAGGAATATGTTTTCCGCGACGGTTAAATTCGGCGCTAGGTTAAACTCCTGATAAATCAAGGTGATACCCGCCGACAGGGCATCTTTCGGCCCTTTCATCAACAGCGGACGACACTCTATCAGGATCTCGCCGCCGGTGGCCGGATAAGCGCCGGCGAGGATTTTCATCAGCGTACTTTTGCCGGCGCCGTTTTCACCCATCAGCGCATGCACTTCCCCGGCATACACTGTCAGGTTAACGTCTTGTAGCGCATAGAAATGGCCAAAGCGGCGCGATATGGCTTTCATCTGCAGTAGCGGTGTGGTCATGCTGCCCTCGCCCGAGTGGGGGATAGAGGCAGTAGAGCACCGTGACATAAATGTAAAATGTCAAACGCCATTCATCTTTGTCATAGTCCGGCGGCGACGCCCGCTTATACTGCCTTTCTCAACGCCTGTGCGGAGCGGAATAATGGCCCTTGCAGCAATGCCTCCCCGATTACTCGCCGGCGCGCGCGGCCGCCTGCTGATGTTCAATCTTCTGGTGGTGGCGGTAACGCTGATGGTGAGCAGCGTGGCGATTATCGGCTTTCATCACGCCGGGACGATTCAAGAGCAGGCGCAGGAACGCACGCTGGATGATATGACCGGCAGCCTGGCGCTGGCGCGCGATACGGCCAATGTGGCCCACCGCGGCGGTCCGTTTGTCGCAGGTAATAGGCGCGCTGGAATACCGCAGCGAAGCCGACCGGCTACGGCAAACCCAGTTGGCGTTGCAACATTCGCTGTCAATTGTCGCCGTTTCGCCGCTGGCCCGCAGCGAGCCGGAGCTGGTGCGCCTGATTACCGAGCGCAGCCTCACCCTGGAGCAAAGTATCGGCCAACTGCTTACCCTGAGCCATATCCGCCATTTGCAGCGCAACCAGCTCCTGAGCGCGCTGTATCAGTGCCAGTTAACGCTCGCCCACATTGATGAAATGCTGCGCCTCCAGGGGCGCCGTCAACCCACAGCAAGGCTGCGGCGCGAAATTGATCAATTGCTGACTATCGCCATCGACACCCCCTCCCCACATGCGGTGATGTTTCAGCTCGATCGCGTAATGCGCGACTGGCCCATGTTGCCGGACGACGCAAGCGTACTGAACGCCAAAATGCAACAGTTCCGCGACGGCCAGCGGCGGCTGACGCCTATCGCGCAAGCGCTGGACCAAAGCGATCTGGCGATTGCCTTTTATACCTATCAAATCAAAGCGCTGGTGGCGATGCTCAATCTGGACATCACCCACTATGTCGCCAAGGTGGCGCAGTCCACTGAATACCGCACCGAGGCGACCCATCGCGAACTAAACTCGGTCATCGCTTTTATCGGTCTGTTCGCCCTAATAGCCTTGGTGATAACCGGCTTTGCCGGGCTTTATATTTATCGCAATCTCGGCTCCAATCTCACCGCCATCGCCAACGCGATGACCCGGCTGGCGAGCGGCGAGCGGGAGGTCAGCGTGCCGGCGCTCACCCGGCGCGACGAGCTGGGGGATTTGGCGCGGGCTTTCAATGTGTTTGCCCGCAACACCGACTCCCTTGAACAAACCTCGCGACTGCTTAGGGAGAAAAGCACTCAGTTGGAAACTACTTTTATTGCCATGCGCGACGGCTTCGCGCTGTTCGATCGTGACGGTAAGCTGGTGGTGTGGAATCCGCAATATCCGCTGTTGCTGGGGCTGCCCAACGAGCGGTTACAGCGAGGGGAGTAGGCGCTGGCGGACCTGCGCCAGGCCTTGCCGCAGCCACAGGAGCTGCGGCTGGCGGACGGACGGGTGATTGAGCTGCGTTTCAGCCCGGTGCCCGGACACGGCATGGTCAATACCGTGCTGGAACGCACCGAACGACGGGCGCTGGAAGAAGCGTTGGTGCACAGCCAGAAAATGAAGGCGGTGGGCCAGCTGACCGGCGGACTGGCGCACGATTTCAACAATTTGCTGGCGGTTATTATCGGCAGCCTGGAGCTCTCCGCCGGTCAGCCCGCCGATGCCGCCGCCGGCCGGCGAATCGCGCGCGCATTAAAAGCCGCCGAGCGCGCGGCGCAGCTCACCCAGCGGTTGCTGGCCTTTTCGCGCAAGCAATCCCTGTTGCCGGGGCAATCTCTGGTCATAGACGCCCAGCCCGGCGTCTGGCATGCCTGGATCGATCCCGGCCAGTTGGAAAATGCGCTGATAAACCTGGTGGTCAATGCACGCGACGCCATGCAGGGACGCGACGGGGATATCCACCTGTGTATTGTCAATGAACGCGTTGCGCGCAGCAGCGGCAAGCAGCAGGAAATGGTAACCCTTGAGGTCATCGATCGGGGCTGCGGCATGACGCCCGAGGTGCGCGCGCAGGTGTTTGAGCCGTTTTTTACCACCAAGGCGGTCGGCAGCGGCCTTGGCCTCTCCATGGTATATGGTTTTATTCGCCAATCCGGCGGCAAAGTAGAGCTGGACACGGCGCCGGGACAGGGGACGCGGGGACGGCTGCAGCTGCCGCGCGCGCCGGCACGGGCGCTGGCCCCGCCTCAGACCCTGCCGATTGTGACCGCCAGCGAGGCGGAACGCCTGGTGCTGGTGTTGGAGGATGAAGAGGACGTGCGCCAGACGCTGTGCGAATATTTGCATCAGTTGGGGTATTTGACCATTGAGTGCGCCGGGGGCGAGCAGGCGCTGCGCCTGCTGCGCCAAACGCCGGAAATCAATCTGCTGCTAAGCGACCTGATGCTGCCGGGCACGCTTAATGGAGCCGATGTTATACGTCAGGCCATGCAGCAGGACACCGCGCTGGCGGTGCTGCTGGTCAGCGGCCAGGATTTGCGTCATCAAGTCGACGGCGCGCTGCCGTTTTGTGAGCGGCTGGCGAAGCCGTTTAGCCAGCAGCAGCTGGCGCAGGCACTGCGCCGCGCCTGGCAACGCAGCGTCACTACACGCCGCCGCAACGGGTAACGGCGCGGTGTGGTGTGGTTATGCCCGCAGCGTCAGCGTTTTATTCCCCACTGGTCTGTATTCACCCACGTGCCTTGCGCGGCCGGAAGCTTTCACCCTTGACCGCACGCCCCCGGTTGCCAGCCACCGGCGGGCTTATTCTTGTCGGTGCGTGTCACTGTTGCCGGTGGCGCCTCCCGTCCACGACCGCCAGCGGCCCCTCCTCGCCGGGGCGTCTTAACGTTGCCTGATGGGCCGCATTGCGGGCCACCTGCGGGCTTAGCTTTGTCGGCGCGTGTCACTTTGCCGGTGGCGCCGCCCACGTAGTAGGGACGCGGCCCACGCTGATAACCTGTGAGTCGGTCGCTTAGCGCGTCGACCCGGTCACGACCGGCATCCCCCGCGCCGACGGTATCAGTCGTCGCCACCTGCTGTCCCGGGCGTTCATCACGGTCATCGCCGCGCAGCAGCAAGCTTCCGCGCTCGCCGCGGGTATACATCAGCATCTCCAGACGCGCCGTGCGGCGCAACTGTTGATAAAAGCCGTCCGCATCGCGCGGCAGACTGAACATGTCGGCAATCAGCGGCAGCTCTTCGTCGTTCAATTTGAGAAACTGGGCGTTGCGCAGGCAAAATGCAATCACTTCCGGCGTGTAATGGCCATGACGCAAATTGATATCCACCACCACTTTGCCCGTCGGCGGTAGCAGCATCACCAGCATCTGCAACAGTCGTTGATTCGGCGGGTGACGCTGCACCAGACTACCGAAATACAGAACATCCGCCGCCCGCACACCCGCCACCAGCGTGACATCAGGCTGGATAACGTCCCAGGCCACCGGCGAGACAATCTCATACTCGGGTACGCCGCGCGCCTTCAGCATCACCTCGACCTTGCCGGTGGGGTAGCTGTCATTGCGCTGTACATGGCAGGCCACGCCACGCCGGGCCAATTCAGCCAGCAAATCATCGCCGGCGGCATCGCGCCCGACAGCCGATATCAGACGCGACTGTGCCCCCGCCTGCATGGCATGATAGATAAAATTCCCCGCCGCGCCGCCGATCTGGCGGCCGCCAGGATAACAGTCCCACAACAACTCACCCACCGCGATAATGTTCATAAGCCCTTCATCCGGGTTAACGACTCGATGATTACTATAATCATCCTGACGCCAGAGATCTGCGGAATCGGTCTCAGCAATATCATTTGTCGCCACGGGCGCGGCGCGTGCCGCTTTGCGCCTGACAGCGGCTGCGGTCATTTCCCGCATGTTACGTGGCCGGTCTGCGCAATCAGCCCGGCTGGCGGTGGGCGGCTGAAGTCTGGCAGCGGCAGTAGGCAGTGTCACAATCCGAAGCTCAAATCATTAAACCGAGAATAATTCTCAAATAAATATTTGAATATCAATTAGTTAAATACACCATAAACAAGCGGCCGATATATATGAACACCTTCAATTAACTTATTAACTTTCATCAATTTCCCACTTATTATCAGCCAAGTAATGTCAGCGTATACGCGCATCCCCCCGTCCGGGTTTGTTCCTCTGGTTGTGCCCTGCCGGCAGATTGAGCCGGTGCGCCACGCTCTTCCCGCGGCCGTCGGCGGTTTGCGTCTTCTCTAGCATCAACAAGGGAGTGCAAATGATCAATCATCTCACGCGTCGGGATTTTATGTCGCTTACGTTGTCAGGTACCGTGGCTCTGGCCGCGGGTAAAGCGCATTCCCATAGCGCGTCCCTTCCCCAGCCCCAGCGCGGCGACGGCAACGGCGGTACCGACCCGGGCCCGAGGGATGCGCTGCGCGACGCGGAGAATCCCGCTATCCTCAACCCGCCGGCCAGCGACCATGGCACGCTGCCCAATCTCCGTTTCTCCTTCGCCGATGCCCACGTGCGCCAAAGCAGCGGCGGCTGGACGCGTCAGGTCACCGAGCGTGAACTGGGCGTGGCAAAAACCATTGCCGGCGTGGACATGCGACTCAACGCCGGCGGGGTCCGCGAGCTACACTGGCACAAAGAGAGAGAATGGGGCTATATGCTCTATGGTCACGCCCGGGTGTGCGCGGTAGACGCCGATGGCCGCTGGTTCGTGGACGATGTCGAAACCGGCGATCTGTGGTATTTCCCTTCTGGGATCCCACATGCTATCCAAGGCATCGGCGCAGACGGTTGCGAATTTTTGCTGGCGTTCGACAATGGCGGTTTCGACGAAGAAAGCACGTTCCTGCTGAGCGACTGGTTTAAACATATCCCGCCGGAGGTGCTGGCAAAAAACTTCAGCATGCCGGCTGAAACCTTTAGCCGGTCGCCCGAGCCGGACGATGAATACATTTTCGCCGCCACCCCACCGGGTCCGCTCGCACAGGATCGCATTAATGGTACGCCGTCCGTCCCCAACCCGTTTACCTACCGTCTACTCAAGCAAAGACCCATCAGCCTGCCCGGCGGCAGCGTGCGCATCGTAGACGCCAGCCAGTTCAAGGTTTCCACCACCATCGCCGCGGCGCTGGTGGAACTGGAGCCGGGAGCGCTGCGGGAGCTGCACTGGCACCCTAATAATGATGAATGGCAATATTATCTGGAAGGTGAAGGCAGGATGGGGGTATTCGCCGCTTCGGGTCAGGCGCGAACCTTCAATTATCGCGCGGGAGACGTGGGCTATGTGCCTTTTGCCGCCGGGCACTACATTGAAAATACCGGCACCCGGCCGCTGCGCTTTCTGGAACTGTTCAGAAGCGACTACTATGCGGATATTTCGCTGAAACAATGGCTGGCGCTGACGCCGCCCACCTTGGTCAAACAGCATCTCCAGATGGGTGACGCATTCATCCATGCGCTTAACAAGACTAAGACGCCCATTATTCCAGGCCAACCACCCGCCGCCGGCGCTGGCGAGTCAACCTCAGCGCCCGCCGCCGGTTGACCCGCCTTGCCCCGAACCGACCCGCGCCGACAGGCGAGCTCACCGTCGGATCTGGCGGGATCCCTGCCGCGGCAGCAAGGGGGTGGCCGCGCCGTTCGCCTTGTCGTCGGCGCTGACATCGCTCCCCATACCCGCGCCGTTTCCTCCACTCATCCGCCAGTGCCGCACCGGGCGCCGAAGGGGTGTGCGCCGCGTCGTTCGCCTTGTCGTCGGCGCTGACATCGCCCCCCATAGCCGCGCCGTTTCCTCCACTCACCCGCCAGTGCCGCAACGGGACGTGGCCGCCACCCGCGCGGGCCACGGCGTAGGCCGGCGGCCGTGTCGCTTCTGCCACCCGGACGGTTTAAATGCCGCTGAACCAGTTATAGCCCTGATCCTCCCAGTAACCGCCGGGGTAATCGTTGGTCACCGCAATGGACACAATGTGTTTGGCGTTTTTAAAACCCAGTTTGGTCGGCACACGCAGACGCAGCGGAAAACCGTATTCATCGGGCAACGTTTGCCCGGCGAAATCCAGCGCCAGGGTAGTCTGCGGATGCAGAGCGGTGGCCATATCCAGGCTGCTGTAATAGCGATCGGCGCAGCGAAACGCCACGAAGGCGGCGCGCATATCCGCACCGACACGTTCGAGAAATGTTTTGAGCGGCACGCCGCGCCAGGAGCCAATAGCGCTCCAGACCTCAATGCAAATCAAACGGGTAATTTGCTCCTGCTGAGGCAGCGCGCGCAGCCGATCCAGCGTCCAAGGGGACTTATCCGCCACCCGCCCGGACACCGCCAGCCGATAATCCGCGATGTCCACCGCCGGCACGTTATATTGTGAATAAAACGCATTGAGCGGAAACGGCCGGGTCATCTGCTCCGGCCGATAAGTTTGCGCCATCCGCTGGCCGCTGAACAACCAGGACTGTACCCTGTCGTTAAAACGCGACATCGCCCAGAGGGCTTTGTCCACCTCATCGCCGTCTTGTAAGTTGCACCCGGTCAATAGGGTCAGCGCGCCGAGGGACAAACCAGAGCGCAGCAGCAAACGGCGTTGCAGACGGTGGAGAATTTTACGTTGCGCCGGCGCCAGGATCGGCGGCACCGGTTTACGGTCATTGTTCATCATGCTGTTTCCGTGACGTGCCGGTTAACATAGGCAGCAGCGTTGAAGGCACCAGGACGACCATCGCAACATGGATGATAACGAACAGGCCAATGCTTCTCATGGCGAGGAAATGCACCCGGCGCGCGAAATCAAAACCGCCGAACAGCGCCACCAGCCAGGAGAGCTGTACCGGTTTCCATATGGACAGCCCGGACAACACCAGCAGCGCGCCGCACAGCAGCACGCCCCAATACATCGCTTTTTGTACCGCATTGTAGTGGCCAAGCCGGTGCGTCAGCAGAAAGGTGACGGCCTGCTTCATTTCCCTGAGTACGGCGCCGGGAGTGAGCGGCAGAAAATCGCGGCGAAAATGGCCGCTGCCCACACCCCAAAGCAGATACAGTAAACCGTTGGCCGCCAGCGCCCACATCACCGCCAAGTGCCAGGCGATGGAGCCGCCCCACCAGCCGCCGATGGTCATGGCGTCGGGAAAGGTAAAAGCGAACAGAGGCGAGGCGTTATAGATCCCCCAGCCACTCATGAACATACCGGCCATGATGGGTACATTGAGCCAGTGCATCAGCCGAACCGGCGCGCGGTGCAACAGGGTCAGGGATGTATAAGTCGCTCGTTTTATCATGTTGCGTCCTCCCGTTGTCATGCAGACCCGCGCCGCGCCGGGCTGGCCGGGGGGTGGAGTTACATGGGCGGAACGATGCCGTTGACACCGGCAACGATGTTCCCGGCGACCAGGTGGTTGGCGTCACTTTGCGCGGCGGGAAACAGTACGATATGCACCCCCGGTTTGATGAGCGAACGATCCACCGGCGCAAGCGCGACCACCGGCACATCTTCGGGGACCACGACTTTCTTCTCGCCGTTTTGGTATTTAACGGTCATGGTACGGCCATTGGCGTTCACCAGCGTGCCGTTGGTCATGGTGCCGGTTTTACCGTCGGCGCCCTGCCACAGGCGGAAACCCTCACCCGAGCCGCGCAGCGACGGATCAAACACATGCACTTCCAGCGCTTTCAAGCTGCCATCCGGCTGCGGCGACGCTGCGGTGCCGATAAAACTGTTCGGCTTGATATCGTTAATATTGCCCTGGGAGACGGCCGCGACTTTGGTGTCGGCGGTCAACTCGGCCGTTAACTTTTCCCCTCGTCTGTCGGTCAGCTGCAGCTGATCGCCATTGACCTGCGTTACCGTGCCGCGCAGCGGCATCACCGGTTTTTCTTGCGGATTCGCGGCGAATACCGCCGTCGCGCCAAGCGTCAGCGCCACCAGTCCTGTTAATACGGTATGCTTAGCCATTTATCTCTCCTGTCATTATGCATTGGCCTCTGGGGGCCACGAAGGTACTGCACGCCACTCGCGCGGCGGTTCAAGCCGGGTACGGGATTGAGTCTGGCAAAACCACCCGGTCAGGCAGATGACCGTTCCATGACAATAATGAATGTCATCAAAACGCCCGTGGCAAGCTGCTACAATGGCGACCGGTTGAGTGAGGGCGGGCGGGTATGCGTATATTGATAGTAGAAGACGACATCAGCACCGGCGCCTATTTACGCAAGGGTCTGACCGAGGCTGGCTACCGGGTGGATATCGCGCCCACCGGCACCGAGGGTCTGTTTCTGGCGCTGGAATATGTGTACGACATTATCCTGCTGGACGTCATGCTGCCGGGGCTTGACGGCTGGCAGCTCATGGAAATCATCCGCAAGAAAAGCGATATCCCGGTGCTGTTTCTGACCGCTCGCGACCGGGTAGAAGATCGCATCCACGGTCTGGAGCTGGGCGCCGACGATTATCTGGTCAAGCCGTTCTCGTTTACCGAACTGGTACTGCGCGTGCGTACCCTGTTGCGCCGCGGTGTGGCGCGCGAAGAAACCGACTACCATCTGGCGGATCTGCATCTGGATATGCTGCGCCGGCGGGTCGAGCGCCAGGAAAGCCAGATTGTTCTGACCAACAAAGAGTTTGCTTTGCTGGCGCTGTTTGTCCGCCGGCAGGGAGAAGTATTGTCGCGTACCCTGATTGCATCCCAGGTGTGGGATATGAATTTTGACAGCGACACTAATGTGGTGGACGTGGCCGTCAAGCGCCTGCGGGCGAAAGTCGACCGCCCGTTCGAGGTGAAACTGATTCACACCGTGCGCGGTATCTGCTATGTTTGCGAGCCGCGCTCGTGAACCGCCGTTTCCGCTGGTTCGCGCTGTCGCTGACTCTGCGTTCGGCGCTGCTGGCGGCCCTGGTGGTGAGCGCCGTCGGCGTCTATCTGTATTCGGATATGGCGCGCGCTGCGCCAACAGGCGGGCTTTCAGACCTCTGGTCGGGTAGAGTATTTCCGCCATCTGCTGAGCGGTCGCTTCCCCCTGGCGCGTCTGAGCGAAAATCCGCGCCTGTTTGAAAACATGCTGGGTAATGAAAATGACATCCTCATGTTTCAACGCCCCTGGCAACCGCCGCTTATCAATGTCAATCCCCGCCACTACATCCTGCCGGCGGTGGTGCCGGTGGCGGTCAGCGCGCCGTTGACGCTGGCGACGGTCCATGACGCGGTAACGCCGGAGGGCGTGCCGATACGTTATGTCACGGCGCAGGCGGCGGTCGCCGGCCAGGGGGCGGTGACCATCACCGCCGGCCATGTGATGACCAACGAAACCCGTATGCTGGCGCGCTATCGCCAGCGCATCATTCTGGCGGTGGCCGGCGCGTTCGCGCTGCTGGCGCTGATGGGGTATGTGGTGATGCGCCGCGGTCTGGCGCCACTGCGGCGCATGGCGGAGCAGGCGGAGGTAATCCATCCCGCAACCCTCACCACCCGGCTCTCGGAGCAGGATGCGCCGGCCGAGCTGCATCAGGTGATCCGCCTTTTAATCAAATGCTCGATCGGTTGGCCGACGGCTATCAACGCCTCAGCCGTTTTTCCGCCGATTTGGCCCATGAGATCCGCACGCCGGTCAATGCGCTGATGGGCCATTGTCAGGTGACGCTCTACCAGCGTCGATCGGTGGAGGAATATGAAAGTGTGCTGGCCCGTAATACCGAGGAGCTGGAGCGCATTTCGCTAATGATGGAAAATATTTTGTTTCTCGCCCGTGCCAGTCAGGCACAATCGGTCATTAAGCCAGTGACGTTGTCACTGGACGCCGAGCTGCAGCGCATTGCCGATTACTTCGAGGGTCTGGCGGAAGAGCGCAACCTAACGCTGTGCGCTTCCGGCGCTGGCCAGGTCTGCGCCGATCCCATGCTGTTGCGGCGCGCGCTAAGCAATCTGGTGGATAACACCATCCGCTATGCCCACGCCGGTGGTGAAATCCATCTGCGCGGCCACAGGCAAGCCCAGGGCTGGCAAATAGAGGTTATCAATCAGGGCGAACCGGTGGCCGCCCGGCATCTGGATAAGTTGTTCGATCGTTTCTACCGCGCCGATGATGCACGCACCAGCAGCGGCAACGCCAGCGGACTGGGGCTGTCCATCGTGAAAGCCATTATGACATTGCATCAAGGCGACGCCAGCGTTCACTGCGCTGCGAACGGTGAGATTCACTTTAGCCTGTTTTTCCCCGACCGGACGGCCGCCGGTTGAGGGACACCCGCTGCCCAATGCTTTCGCAGCAACGTTACGTCAGTGCCGTGCGGGTTAATTTTTCCAGAATTTTCAGCGGTGCCCGTTCAGGGTGCTTCATGCCGCTGACCGGGAGTAATAGCGTCTGTTCCAGCACAAACTGCCCCGCCATGGCGGCATGGGGCGTTTGATCGGAAAAACAGATCCAACTGCTGCCGGCGGGAAAATCCAGCGTGACCTGCGGACCGCCCTGTTGATACACCGGATCGCCCTTCATGGCATCATGCATTTCCAGCATGAGATGATCGTAATGGGTGCGGTAACTTTGGGTCATGCCCACGGCCTTTTGCAGCCAGCTGCTCGAAGAGGAAAAACGGCCCAGGCGCGGCAAAAACCGCTGCGCCAACTTCTCGAACGTCTCCCCCACCCGCCACGAGCGGCTCTGCCCGCAAGGGTTAATGTTGGTGAAAATACGCAAGATACGTTCGCCGCGATTGGGGGTGGAGGGGAACACATCCACATGCAGGCGGCTGTCATCCCGGCGCCAAAAGGCGGTTTGGCGCCAGGCATCGGCCGGATGCAGGCGCAGGGTATTGATGGGGCTGTGCAGCATTTGCTGATATTCCGGCAGCACCTCCGCCACCAGACGATAGCAGGCCAGATGATGGCGCAACAGCAGCTGGCGCGCCAACGGCTGTTTTTCTGCCCGGACGATACCGCAGAGCCCATCTTCTTGCGGGCGGAATGTGATATGCTCCCGTTTGGGCGCCGCCAGTGCGGGGGGCAACAGCGTCAACTCTTCCGACGTTAGCGTAAACGCCAGATGCGGGAAGAAGACCACCCGCCCTTGTTCCAGCGCATCCACCGCCGACACCGGCGCTTCACCGGCGTTTCCCCACCGCGAATGGGGTAGCGTGGTCACCGCCCGCTCGCGAGTCAATCGGATTTCAGACATGATGCATCCTTACTTGTTGTCGAAGATGATTGCTTGGCAGATGCGTGCCGCCACGGGTGTGGAGATTGAGGCTGACGGACCTCTGCCGGCTGGCGTTCATTCGCAGATCGTTCTATACGGGCTCTATTATAGACGGTTCACCGGCCAGGAATTAAACACAGCGTCAACATTAGCCCAATGGTGGGGGGGTTAGCCTGCGCCGCCACTCTGCCCGGCGAAAATCAACCGCGGCAGAAAATGAAAATAAATCTCATCTAATACAGTCAGTTAGATTATACCGGTTACGACTGCCGCCCGGAGGCCCCAGGCTGTACCGGCGCGCCGGGGTGGCGCGGCGTCGTGCCCGGCCCAGACCGGAACATCATGTTGCCGTCCCGTTGATATCCGCTGCGGATCTATCCCTTGCCGCGGCCAAGGTGCAGGTCGCGGAGCGCCACTGCCGCCCGCGGCGGGCGGCGAGGT
>NZ_JAFJYC010000004.1 GCF_018777395.1 Candidatus Sodalis endolongispinus | reverse complement strand
GGTTGGTGCGGACGGCGCGAAGGTACCGGGTGCGCCGCCAGGGCCTATCAGCCTTCGCTCCGCTAGGGTGCCCCGTGCGCCGGGGCGGGGAAAATCCACACCTTGTCCGCCGGCAACGACAGCGCGCAGATGCCGTCCAGCCGACCGTCGTTGCCATAGGCGCGCACCACGAACTGCTCACCGGCGGTGCGAAACAGGTACTACCAGCGATCGCCCAATAACATTTTAGTCACCAGCGGCAACGCCAGGCTATTCTCTCCTTGCCCCTCAGAGCCCACCTTCACCTGCTCCACGCGCACGATAGCCGTCGATACGAGCGCTGTCGCCGCGCAGCGCCGTGACGTTGCCCGTCAGGCGGTTATTGCTGCCCATAAACTCCGCCACAAACTGGGTCGACGGCTGGCTATACATCGTCTCCGGCGTGCCCTGCTGTTCGATGCGGCCATTATTGAGCAGCAAAATGCGGTCTGAAATCGCCATCGCTTCATTCTGATCGTGGGTGACCATTAGCGCCGACAACCCCAAGGTCACGATAAGCTCGCGCAGTTTGGCATCCAGGTTGGATAATAGCTCATCCAGCAAAATGATCGGCGGGTTATACACCAGCGCCCGGCCGATGGCGACCCGCTGCTGTTGCCCCCCGACAATTGGTACGGGTGCCGCTGGACCAAATGGCCCAACCCGAGCTGGTCGAGTACCTGCTGCACGCGCGTCTTGCGCTCGGCGGCGCTGACGCGGCGTAGCTTCAGCGGATAGGCGACATTCTCGAACACCGTTTTATGCGGCCACAGCGCGTAGGACTGAAAAACCAGCCCCAAATTGCGGTCCTCCGCCGGCAGCTCGAGGCCGGACCGGCTATCCAAACAGCGAGCTCTCGCCGATGCGAATACGCCCCTCGCTGGGTTTTTCCAGGCCGGCCACAGCGCGCAGCAGCGTGGTTTTGCCGCTGCCGGAGGGACCGAGCAGCGAGACGACCTCCCCCTGACGCAACTGCATCGATACCCCACGCAGCACATGATTATCGCCATATTTCAAATGCAGGTTGTCTACCGAAAACTCAATCATACAATTTCACTCCAAAACGCAGCGCGATGCCCAAACCCAGCACCACCAGCAGTATATTGATGAACGACAGCGCGGCGACGATATCGATAGCGCCCGCCGCCCACAGCGACACCAGCATAGAACCGATGGTTTCGGTGCCCGAGGACAAGAGATAAACGCCGGTGGAATATTCGCGTTCAAAAATCAAAAACATTAGCAGCCAGGAGCCGATAAGGCCGAAGCGGGACAGCGGTACGGTAACATGGCGGGTGATTTGCCCGCGGCGGGCACCGGCGCTGCGTGCCGCTTCCTCGAGTTCGGGACCGACCTGCAACAGCGTGGCGGAGATAAGCCGCAGGCCATAAGCCAGCCACACCACGGTATAGGCCAGCCAGACGCTGAAAATGGTGCTGCGCAGTGCGCGCAATGCGACGATGAGGTGCTGGCGCAGATAATCGGCGAACGGTAGCGCCGACAGCACTCCATCTCTCAGCGATTGATCGAGCCACTGGGGAACAAACAAAAACACCCACAAAAACGCCAGCCCTGCCAGCAGGCCCGGCACCGCCAGCGGTACCAGCACGCTATAGTCAATAAAGCGCGTGACGCCATCGGCTTTGCGATGCATCGCCAGCCCGACCGCCAGGTAACAGCCCACGGCCAGCGCGCCGCCAATCACGCCGATGCTCATGGAATTGATAATGACGCGCAACAGATTAGGCTGACTGAAAATGGTGCGAAACGTGTTCAGCGACACATGATCCCATAACGACACGCCGATGCCCCATTGGGAAATAAACGCCCGCAACACCACGCCGGTAAGCGGTACCACGATGGTGACCACCAACCACAACGCTACCCGCGACGTAGCGCCATCTGCCGAGCGGCAACGCCCGCGCCTGGGCGGTTTTACCCTTCACCGTGACATAGCGGTGCGCCGAGCGCATCAGCCGGCGCTGTAGCATGACCAGCGGTATGGTGATGGCAATAAGCACCACCGCCACCGCCGCCATCAAATGATAGGACGGCGTGCCGAGCTTGTTGGTCAATTGATACAAGTAGGTCGCCAGCACCAGATTCCCTTCGGGATCGCCCAACACCAGCATCAGACCAAAGACCTCCAGCCCAAGGAAAAACAACAGGACCGCCGCATACAAAATGGCCGGCCGCACCATCGGTAAACTGATGGCCAACATCACCTGCAGCGGCGAAGCACCGACCGTTCGCGCCGCCTCCTCGACGTCGGAGCCCAGGCTCCTCAGCGCTGATGAGATATAAAGATATGCATGGGGCACATGGGTCAGACCGGCGATCACCACGATGCTGCTCATGGCGTAGATATTCCACGGGGTAAAACCCAACAACGCCTGCGCCCACAGGGAAAAAATCCCCACCGGCCCCGCCGCGACCACATAACCAAAGGCCAGCACCATCGGCGAAACGAATACCGGCACCAAAATCAACGGTTCAATGATGCGCCGACCGGGTAAATCGGTGCGGACCATTAAAGACGCCAGTATGCCGCCCAGCGGAACGGCAATCACCACCAGCCCGAACGCCAGCAACAGCCCGCTTTTCAGCGCTCGCCAAAAATCGGCGTCGGTAAAAATAAAGCGAAAGGCTTCAAGACTGAAGACCTTGGAGGGCACAAAAAAGGCGCGGAGAGAAAACTTTGGATGACAATAAACGTCAGCGGCACATAAATCACCAGCGCGGCAATCAGCACCACCAGGGCACGCGGCAACGACTGTCCTTTTCTGCGCAAAACGGACATAGCATGCATCCTCTCATCAGGCATGACGGCAGGAGCGCGCGCCAGGGCAGGCAGCGCGCCAGAGCGAACGGTGGGTTACTTGGCGGCCGCGCGCCACTGTTTAATGTGACTCAAACGCTTATCCTGCGCCAAATACTCCAGCAAACTCTCATCTACCGCAATCTGGCGCAGGACTTTACCTAATCGTTTGGTCAACCCGTCGACATCATTCTCGCCCTCGATATCGTTGCGCAACGACGGAATATCGGACTGATTAGCCAAAATAGTCTGCCCCTCTCTGGATAATACGTAATCCAGCCACACCTTGGCCGCATTGGCGTTTTCGGCCTGGGCGCTTATGAACATTACCCGCGACAGCACCAAGGTGTAATCATTGGGGTAGGCAATACCGAGGGAGGGATCGCCTTTCGCGCGGGTTTCGGCATAGGAGCCGAGAATATTAAAACCGAGCATATTTTCGCCGGATGAGACACGCTCCAGCATAGTACCGGTGGACGACTGCACCGACAGTCCGCCTTTGGCAATACGGGCTAAATTGGCGAAATAGCGCGGATCGGCTTGGCGATCATAGACCGATAGCATAAAGCCCAATGCGGACTTCTCGATATCATAGGTGGTGACTTTATTTTTGAATCTGTCCGGCTGGCTGGAAATCAACTGTGCCAGGGCGTCATGGTTGCCCGGCACTTCATCTGGTTTGATAAGGCGCTTGTTGTAGACGAACACCAGCGGTTCATAGGTCGTGCCGTAGGCCTTTTGCTGCCATACCGCCCATGGGGTAATGTTGCCGCTTTCCGCCGACGCGTAGGGCAGCGCGTAATCGCTTGCCAGTTTTAGCGCGGTGTCCATTGACGAGCTCCAAATAACATCGCCGCTGGTGCCGCCGGCGGCTTGCTCGCTGATGTAGCGATTATAGAGTTCATTACTGTTCATGTCGCTATACTCCACCTTAATCTGCGGATAGCGGGCGGCAAACCATTTTAGCAGCGGGCCGGCGGCTTTGGTATCGGTGGTGGAGTAGATAACGAGACGGCCTTCCTTTTCCGCGGCGGCGACGGTTTTTTGATAATCGGCGGGATAACCGTCCGGCAAGGTTTGCGCCGTAGCGGCAGTGCTGATGAAAATGACGACACAGAGCGATGGAAGAATGCTTTTCTTAATCATGGTCATTATTCTCATAACATTATTTGCAAGAAAAATTAACATATAGTTAAACATTAGAGCGTTGCAAGACGCCGGCGGACGTAAAAACCCCAATCTGTGAGCGGGCACACCGTTTATTCCCCGGCGAAAGAGGAATCGGTACGAAAGCACTTGAATAGGAAACGATCATTTCCTATATTGGCAATAGCGCTACCGTTGACTTCGGTGCGCCGCCGCGCCGCGGCGCAGTTCGCCATGACCTTATCCCCGTTAATCACAGGAGTTGCTATGTCCACCGCCTCTCTCAACGACGTTCGGCGCGCCGAGGCCGAGCCTGACAGCCACCCCGATGCGACGCAGCCCGGGTTCAGCCACCACTTTGCGACCGTTAACGGTCTGCGCTGGCATTATCTGCGCGGCGGCAGACCCGACGGCGACCCGCTGGTGTTGCTGGCAGGCTTTCCGCAAAGCGGCTGTGCCTGGCGCAAAATGTTGCCGCTGCTAGCAGGGCATTTCGACTTATGGCTGCCGGATTTGCCAGGGCAAGGCGATTCCGACCTGCCGGCGGACGGCTATGATACCCAGACCACCGCCCGCCGACTGCATGACTTCCTGCAGCAGCAGAAAGTAGGCCCGTGCTATCTGGCCGCCCATGACGTCGGCGCCTGGGTCGCCTTTCCCTATGCGATGATGTTTGGCTCGGCGGTGAAAGGGCTGGCGTTGCTCGACGCCGGTATTCCCGGCATCACCCTGCCCGAGGCGCTGCCTATCGCCCCGGAGCAGGCCTGGCGCACCTGGCATTTCGCGTTTCATGCTCTGGATGATTTACCGGAAAGTCTCATTACCGGCCGCGAACGGGTGTATCTGACGTGGTTTTTGCGCCGCAAAGCCGCTAATCCGCAGAGTTTCAGCGAGGCCGACATCGACGAATACCTGCGCACCTTCAGCCGCCCGGGGGCGCTGCACGCCGGTCTTGCCTGGTACCGGGCGGCCACGCTCAGCGCCGAGCAAAACCGCCGTCTTTGCGCCGCCGGTCCCCTAACCCCGCCGCTGCTGGCGTTGAGCGCCGATCATGGTTCGATGGCGGATATGGCCGCGCCGCTGCGGGCTTTCGCCCGTCAGGTCAGCGGCGTGGTTATTCCCCATTCCGGCCATTTTTTACCCGATGAGCAACCAGCGGCGGTGGCGCAGGCGTTAATCTCTTTTCTTTGCGGCAGCGCGTCAGGCTGAATCCTGCACTATCACGCGCCGGGCGCGGTCGTTAAAACGAACTTTCTGCCCGCCGTACGGGTATTTTGCTACAGTAGCAGGATGCCTTCAGACAAAAAGCAGGAGTTAATGTATGGCAATTGAATATGCGGTCATCGCCGGTGGCTGTTTTTGGTGTACCGAAGCGGTGTTTAAAGATGTCATCGGCGTGGAATCGGTGACCAGCGTGTATACCGGCGGTACCGTACCCCATCCCAGCTATAAGCAGGCCTGCACCGGCGAAACCGGCCATGCGGAAGCTATCCGCGTCGGTTTCGACCCGGCCCGTCTGAGCTATGGGGAATTGCTGGATATCAGCTTCGCCACCCATGACCCGACGCAGCTTAATCGTCAGGGCAACGATATCGGCACCCAGTATCGTTCGGCGGTGTTTTACACTACGCCCGAGCAAAAGCAAGCAGCCGAAGCGGCGATACAACGTGTCCAGGCGGACTACAGCAGCCCCATTGTCACGACGCTCGAACCGCTGGGAGAATGGTACCCGGCCGAAGACTACCATCAGGATTATTGGCAGGGCGAAGGTCAGCAGAACCGCTATTGTCTGGCGGTGATCCCGCCGAAACTGCAAAAGCTGCATAAACGTTACGCCGCTAAAAGTAAATCCCAGCAGGCGTAACGGGCTTTGCTCTTTCCGTTCACCACCTCGGCGGCGCGACGGAAAGAGCCTTACCGTCTCACCGGGCAATCAGCCCACTTTCGCTTTCTCTGACTGGGGCGGCTATTACGCTTCTTGGGCAAGCCGGGTCTTCGCCCGTACCTCACCGGGGTGGCGCGGTGCGCCAGCCCTCCTTTGGTAAAGATTGACCACCTCCCCCACCACCAGCAGGCTGGGCGACACGGGCTTTTCCCGTGCTATGGTCTGCGCCAGTCCCCCCATGGTGGTCAGCAACACCCTCTGCCCGACGCGGGTGCCGTTTTCGATAATCGCCACCGGCGTTGCGCCGCCCGGCCGTTTTCAACCAGCCCGCGACTGACCTGTGCGCTCCAGGTCAAGCCCATATAAAACACCAGCGTCTGGCGCGGATCGTTCAGCGCCGGGGCACCGTCTTTGCCATGGCCGGTAATAAACTGCACCGACTGGGCGCAGTCCCGGTGCGTCAGCGGGATGCCGGTACTGGCGGCGCAACCGGCCGCCGCGGTAATTCCCGGCACCACCTGGCAACAGATCCCCGCATGCTGCAACGCCAGCATTTCTTCACCGCCGCGGCCGAAAATAAAGGGATCACCGCCCTTCAGGCGCACCACCCGGTGCCCGGCGCGGGCCAAATCGACCAGAAGACGGTTGATATCCTGTTGTTTCATACCATGTCGGCCGGGCGCCTTGCCGGCGTCAATGCGCAGCGTCGCCGGCGGGATCAGCGCCAGCACCTCGTCGGACACCAGCCTGTCGACCACCACCGCCTGTTCAATCGCGCGCAAGGCCTTGAGCGTCAGCAGTTCGGCATCACCCGGACCTGCTCCCACCAGCCAAACTCTCCCCGTCGCGGGGGAGGTGCCGGGCGCGGGAGCCGTCAGGGCGCTTAATAGTGTCATCATCAGGTCCTCAGGCTTGCTGTCGCGCCAGCAGCTGTTTTAATTCGGGTATACACGAACCGCAGTTGGTGCCGCAGCGCAGGCGTTTGCCCAGTGCGTCCACCGTGTTGCACCCCTCGTCAATCGCCCGCCTTATCTGCTGCTCGCCGACGCCATAACAGCTGCAGATGGTGCGTCCGGCGGTTTCACCGCTGGCCTGCTGACCGGCCAACAGTGCCAGTCTGTCCTCCGGGGGCGGTACGCGGCTAAAAGCGTCCACCACCGCCGGGATATCAATGGCCGTTGCGCGCCGCGGGCGGCGTAAAATGCGATTTGCAGCGCGCCGTCGCGCCAGCCGAGGCGATGCCACCGCGCCGGTGTTTGCGCCTGCTGATAGCGCAAGGCAGGGTCGGCGGCAACGGTGGCAAACCAGTCGGCTGGCGCACCAGCAGCACCTCCTGCCAGTCGCAGTCCCAGCGCTGGATACGCACCGCGGTCTGTTTGCTTTCCGGCTGGCCGGCGAGCGGACAGGTGTTGGGCGCCACCAAGTGATCGACATTGGCCATATTGCAAAATTGCCGGTTCCGATGCATTGGCACAAACACGCAGCCGGGTTGCTGATCCGGGGTCACCCGGCAGCGCACCACCACTCAGCCCTGGGCCGACTGGATGCGCGCCAGGCACCCCTCCTCCAGTCCGAAGCGCGCCGCATCGGTCGGATGCAGATCGCACCACGGCTCGCTCTGATGCTGCATCAACCGGCTGACCAGCCCCGGGCGGGTCATGGTATGCCATTGATCGCGGGTGCGGCCGGTGTTGAGCAGTAACGGCCAGAGCGGCGCAGTTTTGGCGACCGGCAGTCGCGGCTGGATCGGTATCAGCCGCGCCTTGCCGTCGGGGTGATAATATTGCCCCGCGCCGAACAAGCGTGCCTGCCCCTGGTGATGGCGGGCATTGACCGGCCACTGCACCGGCATCAGCCGATCCCATTCGTCGTCGCTCAGGGTCGCCAATCCGCTGATATCGAAGGCGCGCCGACCCGTATTTTCAAAGCCCGATAAAGCGGCGTGTTCGCGGAAAATCGCCTCTGGATGGTGCCAGTTGAAAGCGCTGGCGAAGCCCAACCGTTGCGCCACCTGGCTCAGGATCCACCAGTCGGGACGCGCTTCGCCCGCCGGGGGCAAAAAACGCCGCTGGCGGGATATGCGCCGTTCGGAATTGGTGACCGTGCCGTCTTTTTCGCCCCAGGCCTGCGCCGGCAGCAAAATGTGCGCCAGCGCAGTGGTATCGGTCTTGGCGCTGACGTCGGAAACGATAACCAGCTCGCAGCCGGCCAAGGCCTGGCGCACCCGTAGCCCGTCCGGCAGCGAAACCGCCGGATTGGTGCCCATGATCCAGATGGCTTTCACCTCGCCACGGCCGATAGCCTCGAACAGCGCCACCGCTTTCAGGCCCGGCTCGGGGAAGCGACCCGATCGCTGTGCCAAAACCGCCGCAGCCGGTCCACGTTGTCTTCAGTGAAATCCATATGGCAGGCCAGTTGATTCGCCAGACCGCCGACTTCCCGACCGCCCATAGCGTTTGGCTGGCCGGTCAGGGAAAAAGGCCCACAGCCAGCGCGGCCGATTTTACCGCTGGCGAGATGCAGATTGATGATGGCGTTACACTTATCGCTACCGCTGGTGGATTGATTGATACCCATGCAATACAGCGTCAACGCCCGCTCACTGTCGGCGTACAGCTGGTATAACGTCAGGACATCCAGGCTCCTGCAACCCGAAGAATGCCGCCACCGCCGGCAGGGTCCAGGCTGCCGCCGCACTAAGGGTTTCAGCTGCTTCCCGAGGCGAGGGTCAAGGGCTTGCTGCTGATGGAGCCAGTGCAGCAAGCCGGCAAACAGCGCCGCGTCGGTGCCGGGTCTCAGCGGTAAATGCAAATCGGCGTCGTCGCAGCTGGCGGTACGGCGCGGGTCGATTACCACGATTTTCATCGTTGGTTGCGTCTGGCGGGCGGCCAGCAGCCGCTGCCAGGCCACCGGATGCGCCCAGGCGGCGTTGGAGCCGGCGACGATGGCCAGCTGCTTCTGTTCCAGATCTTCATAGCAGCACGGCACTGCGGCGGCGCCGAAGGCGCGCTTATAGCCCACCACCGCCGACGCCATGCACAGGCGCGAATTAGTGTCGATGTTGCCGCTGCCGATGAACCCTTTCATTAATTTATTGGCGACATAGTAATCCTATGTCAGTAATTGACCAGAGGCGTAAAAGGCCACCGCTTGCGGGCCATGGCGGCGAATGATCGCCCCCAGCCGGTCGGCGACGCTGTCCAACGCGTGCTTCCAGTCTGCCGGCGCCCCGTCCACCTGCGGCGATAGCAACCGGCTTTCATGGCCCAGCGTGTCACCTAACGCTGCCCATTTCACGCATAAGCGCCCAAAATTGGCCGGATGATGCGCATCGGGGCTCAGCGTTACGCCGCCGTCCGGCTGCGGCGTCGCCCGCACGCCGCAACCTACGCCGCAATAAGGACAGGTGGTGCAGCGCGTCATACCGCCTCCGGCTCGACGTCGGCAACGGTCTGTGGCCGGGTCGCCACCCGCACGTGGCCCGCTTCGATTCGCACCGGCCAGGCATTTACCTTGACCTTGGGGTCATCCACGCATACGCCGTCACGTAGCCGCAAACGCTGTTTGTAGAGCGGCGAAATCACTACCGGTTCGCCGGCCACATCCCCCAGGATCCCCCGTGCCAGTACATTGGCGGCGGTGTCCGGCTCAAGGTTGTCCAGCGCATAGACGCAATCACCCTGCCGGAACAGCGCAATCTGTCGCCCCTCCAGCCGGGCGGCGATACCGGCGCCCTGCGGAATGGCCTCCAGCCGGCACACAACTCGTGCCAGCGAGCGTGCACCGGTAGGGGGGGTAACGGCGCGCACACGGCCGCCGCGGGACGAATTTGCCCTCGCTCCAATTGCCACTGAATGTTGTCATCCGGCCTGTCGCTGTTGACCGTCGGGCGGAAAAGCGCAAACCGATCGGCCTGCGCAAGCGTCGTGCGCCATTCGCACTGGTAGCTTGCCACCACTTGCGCCATTTCCTGCTCCAGCGTCCCGGCCAGGCCAAGGCTGTCGTGCAAAATGACGTCCTGCAGGTATGCCAGCCCCCCTTCCATATTGTCGAGCCAGCTGCTGGTACGCTGTAGACGGTCGGCGGTGCGGATAAGCGTGTCGCGGTCCAGATCGCTGGCAAACAAATCCGCATGGCGAGGTTTCATGCCGCCATTGCCGCAGACATAAAGATTCCATCCTTTTTCGGTGGCGATAACCCCGATATCCTTACTTTGCGCCTCGGCGCATTCGCGCGTACAGCCGGAGACCGCCATCTTGATTTTATGCGGGCTGCGTAGCCCATTGTAGCGGTCCTCCAGCGCGATCGCCAGCGCGGTGGAATCCTGCACCCCATAGCGGCACCAAGTAGAGCCGACGCAGGATTTCACCGTGCGCAGGGATTTGCCATAGGCGTGGCCGGTCTCGAATCCCGCATCGATTAAACGGCGCCAAATGGCCGGCAATTGCTCCAGTCTGGCGCCGAACAAATCGATGCGCTGACCGCCGGTTATCTTGCTGTAAAGATTGAACGCCTGGGCGACTTCGCCGATAGCGATAAGCCCCGCCGGCGTAATCTCACCGGCGGGGATGCGCGGTACCACCGAATAGGTGCCGTCTTTTTGCATGTTCGCCAGGTAACGGTCGTTGGTGTCCTGCAGCGGCAGATGGCGCAGGTCGAGAATATACTCGTTCCAGCAAGAGGCCAGCAGTGAACCAACCAGCGGTTTGCACACCTCGCAGCCGTGGCCTTTACCGTATTGTGCAAGCAGGGCGTCAAAGCTGCGGATCTGGTTTACGCGGATCAGATCGTACAAGGCTTGACGCGACCAGGGGAAATGCTCGCAAATATCCTTGCTGATGGCGACGCCCTGTTCGGCCAGTTGATAGTCCATAACCTGCTTCACCAGCGCGGCGCAGCCGCCGCAGCCTGTGGCGGCGCCGGTGGCGGCTTTCAGTGCCGCCATATCGGTCGCGCCCGCGCACACGGCGGCGCGGATATCGGCTTTGCTAACATTAAGGCAGGAGCCAATCTGCGCGCTATCGGGCAGCGCCGCGACGCCTAACGCCCTGGTTTCGTCACCGGACTGCGCCGGCAAAATCAGACCTTGCGGGCTGGCGGGCAGCGCCATGGCGTTGAGTTTATATTGCAGCAGGGTGGCATAATCGGTGCAATCACCGACCAGCAGCCGCTGGCCATCCTCCGAGACTACAAGCTTTTTATACACTTGCGCCGGGCCATCGGACCAGGTATAGCTTTGGCAGCCCGCCGTTTCGCCCAGCGCATCGCCGATGGAGGCGACATCGACCCCCAGCAGTTTCAATTTGGTGCTCATATCGGCGCCGGTGAACAGCATCTGCTCGCCGGTCAGTCCCGATGCCGCTACCCGCGCCATGTGATAGCCGGGCGCCACCAGGCCAAACAGTTGCCCCTGCCAGGCGGCGCACTCGCCAATAGCGCCAATGGCGAGGTCGCTGGTCTGGCAGCGATCGTCGATAAGGATACCGCCCCGCTCACAGATGGCCAGCCCGCTGTCGCGGGCCAACTGATCCCGCGGGCTGATCCCGGCGGAGAACACCACCAAATCGGTGTCCAGCGTGTCACCGTTGGCAAAGTTCAGGCGCAGGCCGCCATCCTGCCCCGGGGCGATTTGCTGGGTGACGGCCCCGGTATGGACTTTGACGCCGAGCTGCTCGATTTTGTCGCGCAACAACCGTGCGCCGCCGTCATCCAGCTGCACCGCCATCAACCGCGGCGCGAACTCCACCACGTGGGTTTCCAATCCCAGCTTACGCAAGGCATTGGCGGCCTCCAGACCGAGCAGGCCGCCGCCGATAACCACGCCGCGGCGGGCGTTTTTGGCGCGTGCGGCGATGGCATCCAGATCCGCCAAAGTACGATAAACAAAGCAGCCGTCGCTGTCATGGCCCGGAATAGGCGGCACAAATGCCTGCGAACCGGTGGCAATGATAAACCGGTCATAGGCCGTTTCATGGCCGGCGTCGTCGCGCACGCAGCGCCGCTTGCGATCGATGGCGACAATCCGGCTGCCCGTACGCAAATCGATACCGTGCTCTGCCATGAATCCCGGTTTCACCAGCGACAGTGCCTGGGCATCGCGTCCGGCGAGCAAGGCCTTCGCCTTGTCGATAATTTTACGTTCTTCCAAACCGGCGCGCAGCGTTGCCAGCTCTTGCCCCAACTGCTGGAGCCGCAAGGATTGCTGCTGCGCCAGCGACAGCACGGAGCGACTCAGCTGCTGGCTTAAGAAATCGGGGGGCAGCGTCGCCGAAGGGGTTTCCTCCAGCGGCGAGATAACTATCTGGAAGGCGCCGTACTCGGGCGCGGCGGCGGCGTCCACGGGAAACGTCTCTTGCTGTTCAGCCTGGGAAATAGCGGCACGACAGCTGGCCATCAGCGCCGCTTCCAGAGCGGACTGGACCTGTTTGAGGTCGTTCATGCGCCGGGTATGCAGGGCAAACCAGCGCAACGCGTTTTCCTCGCCGGCTATTTCAGGGCGCGATTGGGTACAGGCGATGCGGCGCAACCGTTCAAACTCGGCATTATCGAAGCGCTGCGCCGTCCAGCGCGACAGCACGTCTTCAGCGGCAAATTGGCTGAAGGTGGCGAAACACCGGTTCTGGCCTTCAATCAACGTCGTCAATTGCTGACGTTCAGCGTCATCGAACGTCCCGCGGGCGAAACCCGCCGCCCCCAGCGCCCGTTCCTGCCCCGCCAGCTCTTTGCCCTGCATGAAACTGAACAATGCGATCATCGCCCGGGATACCGCGGGTTCGGTCGCGGCATCGGCCGCATCGAAAATCAGGCTCAACAGTTGGCGGATAACCGCCGTGAAACCCGACATTGCCGCCGGCGCAGCGAGCGTTTGGCGGCAGATATCCTCGCGTAACGCCGGCAAGGTTTCCAACGCGGTCAGCGCGCGGGCTGCGCGGTGGAACAAGCTGGCGCCGCTGCTCAGCCAGATATTCGATGTCCCTCGCTCCAGCTGGAGCGCGTCAATCAGTTGGCTGACAGATTAATCAATCTTCCGGTTTGCAGGAGTCCGTTAAGCTCGGCAATGGTCATCTCGCGGGCGAGATCGGTAAAGTGGCGGGCGCTGGGGGTGACGGATTTCATCGTTGTCTCTTACGGCTGCGGCGACCGGCGGTTCACCGACGGGATAATAAACTATTGTACCCTGCGATCGGCCACTGCGGTAGCGAGGGATTGCACTTCCCTCCTCCGCACGGCCCAAAGTTGAGGTAGCGCAAGAATTGCAAAATTAGCGCCCTCGGCGCGTGGGCTGTTCCTGCCTTTGTTGATCGAGATCAACCGCTACGGTCGGGAAAGCCCCATTATGAACATATCAATCCTTACGATTACTGAGGTTTAAATTTCAAACAACATAACTATCAAACTACTAAATTAGATTTAAACAGTTAATCACTGCGTTACCGATAGACATGTTGCGACTTTTCGCCAAGGGTTACTGCCGGACGTTAACGACAAACTTAACCGCTTTTCCGTAACCGTGCGAGTTAAGAAACTCATAACAAAAGCGCGACTCAGGAGGGAAAATGAAACATCTCATATCGCTGTTTCTTCCGCTGCTTATCACCTTGGTTTTACTCTGCCTACCCACGCCGGAAGGTCTGGCACCTTATGCCTGGCACTTTTTTGCCGTCTTCGCCGGCGCCATTGTCGGATTGATTCTTGAACCTCTGCCCGGTGCCGTGGTCCGGCTGACCGCGGTGGTTATTATCACCCTCGGCAGCGAATAGCTGCTATTTATCCCCGAACAGCAGGCTGCGGCTAATTTTAATCTCCCCGCCATGAGTTTTAAATGGGCGGTGTCGGGCTTCAGCAACTCCACGGTCTGGCTCATTTTCAACGCCTTCATGTTCGCCGCCGGCTATGAGAAAACGCGGTTTGGCCTTCGGCTGGCGTTGCTGCTAGTCAAATATCTCGGGCGACGCACCCTGACGCTTGGCTATGCTATCGCCTTTGCCGATCTGCTGCTAGCGCCGTTTACGCCGTCCAATACTGCCCGCAGCGGCGGTACGCTTTATCCTATCATCTCCAACCTGCCGCCGCTGTACGGCTCGAAACCCAACGACCCGAGCGCCAGACTGATTGGCTCGTATCTGATGTGGGTCGCCATCACCGCCACCTGTATTACCAGCTCGATGTTTTTATCGGCGCTGGCGCCCAATCTGCTGGCGCTGGCGTTGGTGAAAAACCTGGTCGGCATCACTATCTCCTAGGGCACCTGGTTTTTAGCGTTTCTGCCGCTGGGAATTTTGCTGCTGCTGTCATTACCGCTGCTGGCCTATTGGCTTTATCCGCCCGGCGTAAAAGAAAATGCCGAGGTGCCGCGCTAGGCGGAAAGCGAGCTGCAAAAATTGGGTGCGCTTTCGCGTAAAGAGATCCTGCTACTGATTTTTGTCTGTCTGGCGCTGTTATGCTGGATTTTCGCCACCGCGTTCATCGAACCGGCGGTGGCAGGGCTGATGGTAGTGGTGCTGATGCTGTTAAGCGGCGTGCTGGAGTGGAGCGATATCACCAGCAATAAACCGGCGTGGAACACCTTTGTCTGGTTCGCCACGCTGGTGACGCTGGCGGCAGGTTTTTCCGACGTCGGCTTTATCGCCTGGCTGGGCAAATTGGGAGCGCAGATGCTGAGCGGTATCGGGCCGGTGCAGGCCACGCTGGCGCTGGTGTTAGCCTTCTACCTATTGCACTACCTGTTTGCCAGTACCACCGCGCTGTTACCGGCGGTGCTGGCGATAGGCGCCGCGATCCCGGGGATCAACATGATGGTATTTTGCCTGCTGCTGGTCACGTCGTTGGGGATTATGGGGATTATCACCCCGTAAGGAACCGGCCCCAGTCCGATTTACTACGGCAGCGGCTACCTTCCCACCGCCGACTATTGGCGGCTGGGCACCATATTCGGCGCGATTTTCCTGGTACTGCTGCTGGTCATCGGCTACCCGTGGATAGTTATGGTGGAGTGAGGCCGCGGGCGGCCACTGCGCCCGATTTAAATGTGAGCATTATTTTACTTAGCAATGGAGAACGCTATGTCGGTCATTAATTGCGATATCGCTATCATCGGCACAGGCGGAGCCTCTGATTAAGATTGCCCTGATATCCAAAGTCTATCCCATGCGCAGCCACAGTGTGGCCGCCGAAGGCGGGGCCGCGGCCGTCACTCAGGATCACGACAGTTTTGCCGAACATTTTCACGATACGGTGTCCGGCGGCGACTGGCTGTGTGAACAGGACGTGGTCGATACCTTCGTACGCGACTGCCCGCGGGAGATGATTCAACTGGAGCAGTGGGGCTGCCCCTGGATCCGCAAGGCCGACGGCACCGTCAACGTCCGGCGCTTCGGCGGGATGAAAATCGAGCGAACCTGGTTTGCCGCCGATAAAACCGGCTTTCATCTGCTGCATACGCTGTTTCAGACCTCGCTGCAATTTCCGCAGATCCAGCGCTTCGATGAGTATTTCGTGCTGGATCTGCTGGTTGACGACGGCCAGGCGCGCGGGCTGGTGGCTATCAATATGATGGAAGGCCAGCTGGTACAATTTCGCGCCAATGCCGTGATCCTGGCAACCGGCGGCGCCGGCCGCGTTTACCGCTTCAACACAAACGGCGGTATCGTCACCGGCGACGGCATGGGTATGGCCCTGCACCATGGCGTTCCCCTGCGCGATATGGAATTCGTTCAATACCATCCGACCGGCCTGCCGGGTTCGGGTATTTTGATTACCGAGGGCTGCCGCGGCGAAGGCGGCATCATGGTCAACAAAGACGGCTACCGCTATCTACAGGACTACGGCATGGGGCCGGAAACCCCGCTAGGCGAGCCGAAGAACAAATATATGGAGCTCGGCCCGCGGGACAAACTCTCGCAGGCCTTCTGGCATGAGTGGCGCGCCGGGCGCACTATCGCCACCCCGCGTGGCGACGTTGTGCATTTGGATCTGCGTCATCTGGGTGCCAAAAAGCTGCAAGAACGGCTGCCGTTTATCTGCGAGCTGGCCAAAGCCTATGTGGGGGTCGATCCGGTTAATGAGCCGATCCCGGTGCGTCCCACCGCCCATTACACCATGGGCGGCATTGAAACCGACGCGCTGTGCGAGACCCGGGTAAAAGGATTGTACGCGGTCGGGGAATGCTCCTCGGTCGGTCTGCACGGCGCTAACCGGCTGGGCTCCAACTCGCTGGCGGAGCTGGTGGTTTTCGGCCGCATCGCCGGTGAACAGGCGGCGTTACGCGCGCGGCAGAGTGCGCCCGCCAACGGCGCGGCGCTTGATGGTCTGGCGCGGGATATCGCCGAGCGGTTGCACTCGCTGCAGCGCCAGGAAGGCACCGAAACCTGGAGTGCGCTGCGTGACGAAATGGGCCTGAGCATGGAGGAAGGCTGCGGTATTTATCGTACCCCCGAACTCATGCAAAACACCGTCGATAAACTCGCCGAGCTAAAAGACCGGTTCAAACGAGTGCGAGTTCAGGATACCAGTAGCGTCTTCAATACCGACCTCTTGTATGCACTGGAGTTGCAACACGGTCTGGACGTGGCGGAATGTATGGCGCATTCGGCCCTTCACCGCCGGGAATCACGCGGCACGCATCAGCGTCTCGATGAAGGCTGTACCGCCCGCGACGATGTCAATTTCCTGAAACATACGTTGGCGTTCGCCACCCCTGACGGCGGCGTCCGGCTGGATTACAGCGACGTGAAAATCACGACCCTACCGCCCGCCAAGCGGGTTTACGGCAGCGAGGCGGAAGCGCCGGCCACCGCGAGTAAGGAGGCCAACCATGGCTGACAAGCACCCGTTGACGGTACAAATCCAACGCTACGACCCCGAAAAAGATCGCGCCCCGCACTGGGAAAGCTATCCGGTGCCCTGGGACGAACAGACGTCGCTGCTCGATGCATTGGGCTATATCAAGGATCATCTGGCGGCGGATTTGACCTTCCGCTGTTCGTGCCGGATGGCGATATGCGGCTCCTGCGGCATGATGGTTAACGACGTCCACCGGCTTGCCTGTAAAACTTTCCTGCGCGATTTCCAGCACGGCCTGAAGGTGCGGGCGCTGGCGAATTTCCCTATCGAGCGCGATCTGGTGGTGGATATGAGCGCCTTTATGGAAAGTTTATTGGCCATCCAGCCCTGGATTATTGGCAACAACCGCACGCCGGAACAGGGCGCCAACGTGCAAACGCCGGCGCAAATGGCGAAATACCATCAATTCGCCGGCTGCATTAACTGCGGACTGTGCTATGCCGCCTGCCCGCAATTCGGGCTTAATCCGGAATTTATCGGGCCGGCAGCGATTACCCTCGCCCATCGCTACAACCTGGATAGCCGCGATAAGGGCCAGCGTCAGCGCATGGCGCAGCTCAACGGCGAAAATGGCGTGTGGCGCTGCACCTTCGTCGGCTACTGCTCGGAGGTTTGCCCGAAGCACGTCTACCCCGCCGCGGCCATTCAGCAGGGCAAAGTGGCCAGCAGCAAAGATTACCTGATTGCCACCCTCACCCCGCAGGGAGACTGACCAATGATTAATGCAACCAAACGCAGACCGTATACGCCGCCGATGACCGGCAGTTGGTGGCGCCACCTGGGTTTCTACCGCTTTTATATGTTGCGCGAAGCGACGGCGATACCGGCAATCTGGTTTAGTCTGGAGCTGCTCGGCGGCGCCGTGATGCTCAACGGCGGCGAAGCGGACTGGGCACGGTTTGTCGGCTTTTTACAGCATCCGCTGGTGCTGGTGTTAAATATCGTCTCGCTGCTGGCGGCACTGCTGCACACCGTGACCTGGTTTCAGTTGGCGCCGAAAGCCAGCATTATCGTGGTGGGCGATCATAAATTGCCGCCACAGCCGATCGTGACGGGCCTGTGGGTCGTCACCGCCCTGTTTAGCCTGGCGCTGCTCGCTTGCGCTTATTTCTATTGACGGGAGATGCTTCGTGAAATCAACGCCAAGACGCAGTAACGAACCGATTTTCTGGGGGCTGTTTGGCGCCGGCGGCATGTGGACCGCAGTCGTCGCGCCGGTGATGCTGCTGATTGTGACACTGCTGCTACCGCTCGGCCTCTATCCCGGCCGCACCCTCGATTATCCGCGCATGCTGGCCTTTTCCCAAAGTTGGCCCGGGAAGATCTTTCTCCTGCTGATGGTCATCTTGCCGCTCTGGAGCGGTTTCCACCGGCTGCATCATTCATTGCATGACCTGAAAATGGCGCCGCCGTCAGATAAACTCATCTGTTATGGCCTGGCGGCAATTCTCAGCCTGGCGGCGCTGGTGGCCATCGTGCTGATCTAACGCTTAGCGCCTGAAGCGTAGCAGGCGCTCTGCCCCCGGGTCAGCGCTTCGTGTGTGAAGCGTAGCGGGCGCTCTGCCGCCGCGTCAGCGTGATTACCACGCGCGTTGCAGGCCGTAATACGCCGACGTCTTCGCACTTTCACCCTGCGTTCTTTTACCCGCCGATACCGCGCGGGCACGCGGCCCTCCGCGTGCTCCACGGGCAAGGTACTCCCGGCGCCGTACCCTCTCGCCTTTTGATGACTATACTGACGTTTTGCGCCCGGCAAAACGCCCGAGCGCAAAAATGCCGGATTCGCCGCCACTCATGCCGAACGGCTGCATGGGCGTAAGGTGGCATACGCCACAAACGTGTCGCGGAAAGTAACCGCGCGCGTCCTACGTGTTAATAACTTTCAAGTCATTAAGGAGCGTTTGGTGGCCCAACGGGACGAAGATCTGCTCAGGTTTTATCGCAGCGAAATACAATGGCAAAGTGGCTTACTCTCCGGCAGGCTTAATGCTTTCATCGCATCACAATCATTTCTAGTTATTGCCTACGCCACCTCGATAAGTTCACTGGTCGGCAAGTGGAACAACCCCTTTACGCTGTTGTTCCCGCCCTTCCTCGGCGTGTTGGCGCTGGTGCTTATTTTCCAGGCCTGGCCGGGCATCCGCTCCGCCTATGCCGAACTTAAGGGGTGGCAGGAATGCCAGGATCGCCTGCTATTCGAGCGCCAGGAACTGGGTGATTACGATCTTTATCTTGCGGAACGGCGCGCCGAAAACGCTACCGCCTACCCCGGCGCGGCATGGAAATACTTCCGTCAGGGCGTGCTGTTTCGCCGCCACGCGCCGTGGGTTTTCCTCTGCGTATGGAGTTACCTGACGCTGCTACCCTGGGGACTGTTTCTGCTCAGCTGATGGCCGCATCCGGGCGGCTATCAGCCCGGGCACATTCCCAGGCTTAGCGGTAACGTCACCGACTGTTGTACGCTCTGCCCGTCGCGCAGGATAGGGATCAGGTAGTCGCATAAGAACGTTGCCGAGGCTTCGTCTTGTTCCACGGAACCCGCCAAGCGGAACCGTTCAATATCGGCGCCCTCACGGCGAATAAGTTTCATCATCGGCAAACAATGGCCGTAAACGTCCAGGATAAAATTTTGCAGCCCCGGCTTCGGTCCCCGATAGGTAAACTGAACATATTCCCCGGCCTCAAGCGTAATCGGCTGACCCTGACGCATGCCGTCGGTCAGGTATTGCGGCTCTATCGCCGTGGTATACAACACTTCCTGGCGATCTTCCCGCGCCTTAATCGCCTGGGTAGCGCACAGGCCATAAAGCACCGGCGGTTTCGTTGGCGTCGCGGCCAAGAATTGGCGCCAGAAATGCGTACGTAAATTGGTGCGATATTCGCTTAGCTGCTCCAGCGTGCAGGTATAGCTTTGCGACGTGCCGATAAGCGTCATCGCCGGCAGTGTAACGAATTCCGCCTGGGGCAAAGGCCGGCTATCAAAACGATATGGCGGATGCATGCCCGAGAAATGCCATTTGCGCGAACGGCGATACAGCGCCGGCGTCTGAATAAACTGCTTTTTGAATGCGCGGGTGAAAGTCTGTTGCGAATCGAAACCGTATTGCAGTGCGATGTCCGCTACCGAACGGCTGGTGAGCCGCAGCGCCAGCGCGGCCCGGGAGAGCCGCCGGGCCCGAATATAGGCACCAATCGCCTGTCCGGTCGCCAGCTTGAATTTACGCTGCAAATGCCACTTGGAATAACCCGAGCGCTCAGCCACCCTATCCAGCGACAACGGCGTATCGAGATGCCCTTCCAGCCAGCTCAGCAAATCTTGGATAATACCGGCCTGATCCATACAATACCCTCAGGTTCCTTGCAAGTTTTGATGTCATCCCACCGCATCCGCCCATGGATGCACTGAGATCGCCGGAAGCTTTATAACACTTATGCTAATAATAACTCAATGAAACTATTGGCATGAAATGTTTGCATTATGTAACTTTTGTGCAACCAAACATTTACTGGGCATTTTAAGTTAACCCTGAATGCGGTTAATGACAATTTGTGCCGAAAATAAACCTGAATAACCTCGACCCGCTACAGCATAACGTCCCACGGCTTAAAAATGCACGATGTGATGTCAGGGAATATATGTTTATTGTTGACTGTGATAAATTGTTTAATATTAATACACACTTTCACCGCTTTATTGTCCGGTAGTGCAAATGTATTATTTCGGCAAATATTCAATTAGGTTAATCCGTGCGGTTTTTAGCATTTAATGCGGAAGCATACATCCAATGCGCTTTTTGTTTATTCATGCTCTCAGTGAAATTATCCTGTAATAACTTAGGGATAATGTGTGTTGGGAATTTGCAGTGGATCACAAAAAAATTAATTATACATAGTGACTTTTATCCTCAAAAGATTATTATTTTATTTCCCATTGGAGCCTCCTGTGTCTACTTGTTGCGCTTCACGCATTGGCCGTGGATGAAATAGGCCAAGGCACCGATTTACCAACCCGACTGCCGTGCAAAAACGCCTGAAAGTCTGGCTTTGACAATCAGGGAAGTGTAGGCTAGCGGGTTATTTTAACGAAATGTGCTGTTATTAACTTTGCGTGCTGTTATCTAGTATTCTGCCAAGCTCGGGTATATCGGCACAGATTGGAAAAGTACAGCGCAACGTTCAAAGTGATGGTTAGCCGCTGCTTTAAAAACAGGCGAAACGGCCCACAGCACCTTCTGACGCGCCAAGGTGGGCATGACAAGCAAAGCGAGGGCTCTGGGTTTTACCCTGACAAGCAGGCAATTATTCCTGGCGCGTGGCGTCAATATAACTTGCCGGCGATATGTTAACTCGTGGCCAATGCCAGGTTATGCAGTGTTTGCGCGAAACAGTATTGACGCCAAGCGAAGCGGCAGAAACAATGCATAATCCGGCCTTTTATAGCTTAGCGAAAAAATTTGCATTACCCCGTGAGCAGAGAAGAAAGTGATTTCTGTAGTGCATACAGAGAGATATACGAACACAGCGATGGATACGCCCTATTTTAGTAATTAAATGTTTCAGAAGAGATGTTTCAGTAGTGGCGCGGGCTTATACCAGCATTCAAAAAAAGCCTATATAAGGTATCAACGTGATGAAAAAGAGCATACTTACGGTGGCTATTCCGGCCCTGCTGGCGGCAGGCCTGGATAATGCGGCGGAAGTGTATAACAAAGACGGCAATAAGCTTGATTTATACGGAAAAGTGGATGGCCTGCACTATTTCGGTAAAGATGACGCTTATGCCACCGACGGTGACCAGTCTTACATCCGTTTCGGCTTTAAGGGCGAAACGCAAATTACCGACCAACTGACCGGTTATGGTCAGTGGGAATATAACGTCCAGGCCAAAAACAGCGAGGGCGGCGATGATTTTGACAATGGTAACAAAACCCGTCTGGGCTTCGCCGGTTTAAAATTCGGCGATTACGGTTCATTCGATTACGGACGTAACTATGGCGTGGTCTATGACGCCCTGGCTTGGACCGATATGCTGCCGGAATTCGGCGGTGAACTGGCTTACACCGACAACTTCATGGTAGGTCGTACTACTGGCGTCGCCACTTACCGCAACAGCAACTTTTTTGGCCTGGTGGACGGGCTGAGCTTCGCGCTGCAATACCAGGGTAAAAACGATCGCGACGAAATGGGCCGCGCCAACGGCGACGGCTGGGGCGGGTCTATCACCTATGAAACGCCGATCGGTATCGGCGTAGTCGGTAGCTATGCGTCTTCCGACCGGACCGATGTCCAGCAGTCCGCAGCATATGGTAACGGCGATCGCGCCGAGCAGTGGGCTACCGCGCTGAAGTATGAAGCCAACAATATTTATCTGGCCGCCACCTACGGCGAAACTCGCAACGCCACTTATTTTGACGGCACGACCTCTACCGGCGCCACGGCGGAAGGTTTCGCCAATAAGACCCAGGACTACTCACTGGTGGCGCAATACCAGTTTGATTTCGGCCTGCGTCCTTCCATCGGTTATACCAAATCCCGCGCCAAGGATGTCGAAGGTATCGGTGATGTCGATCTGCTTAACTACTTTGAAGTGGGCGCGACCTATTACTTCAACCGTAATATGTCCACCTACGTGGATTACATCATCAACCAGATCGATGACGATAATGCCCTGGGCATCAACAGCGGCGACGTCGTCGCACTGGGCCTGGTCTATCAGTTCTAACCTGATGGGTTGACGCCAGTCACCCCTTCCCTCTCCCCGTTTCGCTAGCGCGGACGGGGCTTTTTTTTGCCGGTCTATCGCGATAAAACGCTATCACCCAGTGCCGGTTCCACACCAAGGTCGGGTGCCGTCTTGCCGGCACGGCGGCGACACCGCTCGGGTAAAACACCCACCTTGCCTGAGAGACCGTTTCCACCCCGTGCGCCGCCGACGCGCTGCCCCGGCCAGCCGCCTATGTGTGTCTGGCATTATCGCCTTTCCCCTGCCGACCAGGTATTCACCTTACAAATGGTCTATGCTTTTGAAGAGAAATTCCTTTCACGCCCAGTGGCGGCAGTTAAAAAGGGAAGCAAAGCCTGTAGGTCAGGCTGGTTTTATTCAATGGAAGGAGTGGTGCAGTGTTATCAGATAGGGCAGATTTTCCCTTGCGCCGTAGCTTGCCGGCGACAGAGGTGACGTCAGAACAGCACATCTGGAATTGGGCGCAAAACGCGCCGCTGGGACCACAGACGCGGTTGCAGCGGCCGCAGGATGAGGAGTCGCTGCGGCATATCATTACCCACCGCAGCGGCCGTATCCGCCCGATCGGCACCACCTTATCAACTGGGGACTTGCTGGCCATTCAACATGAGCAAGATACACTGATTGATATCTCCGGCCTGTCCGGTCTGCTGCGCAGCAGCGAGAACAGCGCCACCTTCGCCGCCGGTACGCCGCTGCATGAAGTGTACCAGACGCTTAAGACCCTGGGCCGTATGCTGCCTGCGTCGCCGGGGGTGATCGCTATCCAGACGTTGGCGGGCGCCATTGCTACCGGTACTCACGGGCAAGGACTGGGCCAGGGGGCGTTGGCCGATGACGTGCTGCACATCCGGCTGCTGTGCGCCGACGGTACCGTGGCCGAATTCTACCGCGATCACCCCTGGTTCGGCGCCTTGCAACTGGGCCTCTGCTGCCTGGGCGTGATGACCGAAATCACGCTACGTACCGTGCCGTTGACGGTGTTTACCTGCTTTAAAAGCGCGGTTTCCGCCGGCGGTTTACAGGAGGAGATTTACACTTGGAACAAGGCGTTTACCTTCAATAAAGCCTGGTGGTTTCCCGAAGATGATCGGGTGCATGTCTGGTGCTCGCGTGAGGCGACACCGCGTGAGCGACAGCGTTACCGCGCCGGCGACGCCGTTGCGCTGAGCGCGGGGGACAGCTCGCTGAATGCCACGGTCGATCAGACGCTTACGCACATGCAAAATGATACCCGCATTCTTGGCGAGGAGGGTCGGCATTTCGACACCGTCACCCGTTTCAAGGATTTCACCGATCTGACCGGCGACATTTACCAACTCTTCTGTCGGGGTATCGCCGCGCCGCAAATCAACGTGAAAATCGGCATCCCGCTGGCCCGCGCAGGCCAGACTATCGCGCTTATCAAGCAATGGTATGCCGAAGCTCATCCCCATATGCATTATCCGGTGATTTTGCGCTGCATCGGCCTGGCTCAGCCCCGCCTGGCAGCAGCCCACCTGCTTTTTTGGCTTCGTGGTCTACTATGCCGATGATGGTGCCCTTTCCCGCGAGGGTATCGCTTTTCTGCAGGAAGTGGAAAAACGGCTTGCCGCCCAGGGCGGACGACCGCATTGGGGCAAGTATTATCATCCGGCGCTTTACCGCTGGCGCGGTCTGTACTCCCGCTGGGACGACTTCCGCCACGTCCGCGCCGCGCTGGATCCCACCGGCGCCTTGTCAAATGCGTTCACCGATCGCCTGCTGGAGGTCAATTGAGATGGCAGCCTGGATCACCTTGTTAACACAGCCAGATTATCTGATAGGCGTGCGGACGTTGTGGCGCTCGCTGCAGCAAAGCGGCAGCCGCTATCCGCTGGTGGTCATGGTGACCGAATCAATTCCCGACGCTACCCGCCGGCAACTAACCCAGGAGGGGTGCCTGGTGCGCGAAGTACCGGCGCTGCAGCCGCGCTGTGCGCCTGGGCGCAGGATGGATTGCCGCCTGCCACGCCTGCCGATGCAACCCGAAACGCGTGGCCCGCTATCCGGCGGACTGGGTACCCGAGAATTGTTTTTACAGCAATTATCAGCCCGGCCAACCGATGCCCGCCGATGGCAACGCAGGCTATTTCAACTCCGGTTTTATGGTCTTGACACCTAACCGTGAAACCTTTGCCGCGCTGCAAACGGCTCTGGACGGCATCGGCGATTTGACGCATTACCCCTTCCCCGAGCAGGATTTGCTTAATCACTTTTTTGCCCGACGTTGGCGCCAGTTGCCATACGGCTATAACGCGCTAAAAACCCTGGTTTACCAGCATCCCGGTTTATGGGATGAGGCGACCGTCTTCGCCATCCATTTTATCCTGCAAAAACCCTGGCACGCTGAGGCACAAACGGACGACGGTGATCGCCGGCTGGTGATGCGCTGGCGCCGCACCGCCGATAGCCTGCCCGATGCATGACGTGCCAGCAACGGTCTGGCAGGCATTCACTGAGGGCGCGCCGCAGCGCGCCTTGGGACGATGGACGGTCGCTGAGAACACGATGTCGCTGATGGCGCGAGGTGACTGCGGCACGATATCGCTGATGGCGCGGGGTGGCTGCGGCAAGATATCGTTGATGGCACGAGGTGGCTGCGGCACGATATCGCTGATGGCGCGCGGAGGCAGCGCCAGGCGGCGTGGAAAAGAGTTAGCAGGGAGAGTTAACGATTTTCAGGATTATCGGCGAAGCGGCGGAAAATTTGTAACGTTTCGTCACTGACGTGATGCTCAATACCTTCCGCGTCGCGGCGTGCCGTTTCGGGGCTGACGCCCAGTGCCAACAGGAACGATTCCACAATTTGGTGGCGTATGCGGCTTTCGTGGGCCAGCGCTTCTCCTTCGGCGGTGAGAAAAATGCCGCGATAGGGCTGTTGTTCCACCAGTCCCGCCGCCACCAGCCGTTTAAGCATCTTGGCCACCGTCGGTTGTGACACGCCCAGCCGCGCCGCCAGATCAACCTGGCGCGCTTCGCCGCAGTCGCGGATAAGATCGGCTATCAGCTCGACATAGTCATCTATCAGCTCCCGCCGATGCGCTTCACGCACCTGCAAAAATCCCTGTACATGCTCTTTCACGTCCACCAACGGCGTGAGATCGCTGGACAGCGCGGATGAATAATCCTGGGTCATGCCTGTTCCTCGTTATGTCATGGCCCATGGCCAACGGTCCCGCGCAGGCGGGACAGGCACATTATGGCTAAACAGTGTAAACGAAGAGCGGTCGAGTACAAAATTTTGAATTAATTTCTTTTGCTATATAATATAGCCTATGCTATATCTGTAGATTAAGCCAGCACCGGCGAGGCGCCGACAACAGCTCGCCGCTTGATGCGTTTAGGCCAGCAGCACGGGCGCCTCTGCCTGCAGACCCGCTGCCCGTTACTAACATGATTGCCGCATTTTCAGACGTTAACCGCCACCCGGGAAATTGCCATGACTACGACATCTTCTCCTCGCCATGTTTTCACCCGCTCGCCTTTTACGCTGCGCTTGATGCTGGCGGGAATGCTGGTCGCGCTATTCACCGGCAGCGCGCGGGCGGAAAAACCCTTTCAGGTGATTACCACCTTTACCGTGATTCAGGACATGGCGCGGCAGGTGGCAGGGGACGCGGCAGAGGTGCATTCCATCACCCGGCCCGGCGCGGAAGTCCATGATTATCAGCCCACGCCGCGGGATATCGTCAAGACGCAAAAGGCGGACCTTATCCTGTGGAACAGCATGAACCTTGAACGCTGGTTTCGCCGCTTCTTCGACCAATTACACGACGTGCCGTCGGCGGTCGTCACCGACGGTATCGAACCCATGCCGATCCGCGACGGCGGCGCCAACGATCGCGTCAATCCCCACGCCTGGATGTCGCCCACAAACGCGCTCCTTTACGTCGAGAATATCCGTCGGGCGCTGGTGAAACACGATCCCGCCCATGCGGCGATTTACAATCGCAACGCTAAACGCTATGCCGACGAAATCAAGGCGCTCGATGCCCCGTTGCGCGCCCGGCTGGCGAAAATCCCCGACGAACAGCGCTGGCTGGTCACCAGCGAAGGCGCATTCAGTTATCTGGCGCGGGACTACCGACTGCGCGAGGTCTATCTCTGGCCGATTAACGCCGACGAGCAAGGCACGGCCGCAACAGGTGAAAAAGGTCATTGATAAAGTCCGGCGCTATCGTATTCCGGTGGTGTTTAGTGAAAGTACCATTTCCGATAAACCGGCGCGCCAGGTCAGCCAGGAATCCGGCGCCCGCTACGGCGGTGTGCTGTATGTGGACAGCTTGTCCACCGCCGACGGGCCGGTGCCCACCTATCTTGACTTGCTGCGCACCACCGTGGATACCATCGCCAGCGGGTTTGGCCAATGAGCGCCCCCGCGGCGGCGCATGCGCGCACCCACCTGGAAGTGAGCGGTCTGACGGTCACTTATCACAATGGGCACACCCGCCCTGCGCGACGCCGGCTTCACGCTTGAGGGCGGCACTCTGTGCGGGCTGCTCGGCTTTAACGGCAGCGGCAAGTCCACGCTGTTCAAAAGTATCATGGGAATGGTACGCCCCAGCGCCGGCCTCGTCCGCCTCAACGGGCTGCCGGTGGCGGTCGCCCTGCGGCAAAATCAGGTGGCCTATGTCCCGCAAAGCGAGGACGTCGACTGGCATTTCCCGGTTCTGGTGGAGGATGTAGTGATGATGGGCCGCTACGGCAACATGTCGTGGCTGCGTCGCCCGTCGCGCCAAGACAACCAGGAAGTGGATCGGGCGCTGTCCCGCGTGAACCTGACCGCGCTGCGCCGGCGGCAGATAGGTGAGCTGTCCGGCGGCCAGCGAAAACGGGTCTTCCTGGTGCGGGCGCTGGCGCAGCAGGCGCGCATAATGCTGTTGGATGAACCCTTTACCGCCGTGGACAGCCATACCGAAAGCACCATCATCACCCTGCTGCGCCAACTGCGCGAGGAGGGGCATCTGGTATTGATTTCCACCCATAATCTTGCCAGCGTGCCGACCTACTGCGATCGGGTGGTGCTGGTAAACGGCGGCGTGGTCGCCGCCGGCCCTGTGGAAAACACCTTTACCGCCGACAACCTGCGCCGCGCCTTTGGCGGTAGTCTGCCGCTGCAGGTCCTGACGGGAGCGCCGGCGGATGCTTGAGTGGGCGCTGTAGCCACTGCATTATGGCTACATGCGTAACGCGATTTGGGTCAGCGCGCTGGTGGGGGCCTCTTGCGCGTTTTTGTCGGCGTTTGTGGTACTGAAAGGCTGGTCGCTGATGGGTGACGCTTTGTCCCACTCGGTGATGCCGGGCGTTGCCGCCGCCTATGCGTTGGGTCTGCCCTACGCCGCCGGCGCTTTTGTGACCGGTTTGCTGGCGGCGCTGACTATGGCGCTTACGCGCCACCTCACCCGCCTGCGTGAAGACGCCATTATCAGCTATGTGTTTTCCACGTTCTTTGCCGCCGGGCTGCTGCTGGTTTCGCTGAATCCCACCGCGGTCAATGTGCAAACGATTCTGTTCGGTAATATCCTCGCTATCGCGCCCGAAGATGTTCGGCAAGTGCAATGGATAAGCGGCGCGACCTGTATGGTGCTGTTTTGTCTGCGCAAGGATTTGCTGGCGGTGTTTTTCGACGAGGTTCACGCACGCTCGCTCGTCCTGGCGCCGCTGCGCCTTAAACTGGTGTTCTTGGTGCTGTTAAGCGCCAGCATCATCGCCGCGCTGCAAACCGTCGGCGCGATCCTGGTGATGGCTATGGTTATCACCCCCGGCGCTACCGCCTGGCTGCTGACCGACCGTTTCTCACGCCTGGTTGTGCTGTCGGTCGGCTTTGGCGCCGTCACCTGCGCCGTTGGCGCCTGGTTGAGCTATTTTGTCGATGGCGCTACAGGCGGCGTGATTGTAACGCTGAAAACGCTACTGTTTTTGCTGACCTGGGTGGTCGCGCCGCGCCACGGTTTGCTGGCGGCCCGCCGGCGCCGGCTGGCACCACCGGAGGCCGTGCGATGAGTTGGCTCGACTGGCTGATGAGTCCCTTAAGCTACCCTTTTATGCAGCGCGCGCTATTGGCGGCGCTGGCAACGGGAACGGTCTGCGCGGTGTTGTCGTGCTTTTTGGTCCTCAAAGGCTGGTCGCTGATGGGCGATGCCATCTCCCATGCGGTACTGCCGGGGATCGTGCTGGCCTTTGCCGCCGGTCTTCCTCTGGCGGTAGGCGCCTTAGTGGCGGGGGTCGGCTGTGCGCTGGGTACCGGCTATATTCGCGATCGCTGCCGGCTGAAAGAGGATACGGTGATGGGCATACTCTACACCGGCATGTTCGGTTTCGGTCTGGTGCTGTTCACCCGTATCGATACCGACCAGCACCTCAACCATATTTTATTCGGCAATGTGCTCGGCATTTCCCCGCGCGAATTGCTGCATACCCTGTTGATTGCCGGCGTAGTTACCCTGGTGGTGCTGCTAAAGCGGCGGGATCTGGCGCTATTCTGCTTTGATGTGGGTCAGGCGACGGTGCTGGGACTGCGCATTCCGCTTTTACATTATGGGTTGCTGTGCCTGCTGGGACTGACCGTGGTGGCATCGCTGCAGGCCGTCGGCGTCATTTTGGTGATAGCCATGCTGATTACCCCCGGTATCACAGCCTTGACGCTGTGCAGCCGCTTTGACGCCATGCTGGCGCTGGCGCTGCTTACCGCCGCCGTCGCCAGCCTCAGCGGCACGCTGCTCAGTTTTCATTTCGACGCCGCCACCGGTCCCTGCATCGTGCTGGTTCAGAGTCTGCTGTTTGTGCTGGCGGTCGCCTACCGTCATATCACCGGTCGGCGCCGCGCAAGCCTGTTGCCCTAACATAGACGGAAAGGGCCGACGAGGCTTTCTCCCGTTATGCCACCGCCACGTCAACAGATGCGCCCCGCAAAGGCGCCTGGCAACCCGCCTCCCCGCTGTCCAGCGATTTTCCTGCCTTGCTTGTCCCTTCTGCTCCTCGCCACCGCGCAGCGTGACAACATACCCGGCAACCTGCCCGGCGGATGTCTTGCCCTCCTGCTCATCCAGTCGTCCGCCGGTGTCCCTCGACTTCCGCCACCTTAGCCCAACGCTAAACGGTGGTGTTTCGTTACAGCCCGCAAAAACGCGCGCGGCGGCTAAATATTTTCCGCGCGTTGCCGATAGTGAAGCATGAGCCGGGCTTTCGCGCCCGGCCCCCTTTTCCGGTCGGAGTGCTGCGCACGTTTATGGGCCGCAGTCAGCAAGAGCGCGCGTCGGGTTATTCGCCGGACCGGCGGCGTTCCGGCCTCGCAGCTCAGGAGACAATAATGAACAAAAGCGTGCAAGCCCCCAGCAAAACCGGCAGCCAGCGTCGAACCCGCGTGCGCGGCATTGACCGAACGTTGCAGATTCTCGACTGTTTACAAAACCGGCAGAGCCCCATCACGACCTATGAAGTCGCGAAAGATCTTGCTGCCCCGTTGTCCAGCATTTACTCGCTGGTGGATGTTCTGGTAGCGAGTCGGTTACTGGAACGTGATGAAAACGGCATGATTTGTCTGGGCGCGCGGCTTTATCGCTACGGACTGGCCTATGCGCGTGTCCATGGACCGCTCGTTGCGTCGGCGACCGCCGCGGCCAACGGCGCGTCGAACGACATCGCGCCCGTTGGGGACGAATGCGTTGTGATGGGGGCCGCCGGCACGCCCTGCGCCGAAATACCGTCAGAGCGCTGAATCGCCACCTGCCTGCGGCAGACAGTGCGCCAGTGGCCGGGGCGTGACACAAACGCACCGGCCGTCACCAGGGGTAGACGGCGCGCGCCGCCGGGATTTCCCGACCTGCACCGCCGCTTAAGGGGTAGCATTCCGGGGAGAGTTTCCTTAAGATAATGCATCGGCAGCCTGCCGCGACGGGCGATTTCACCTTTTGCTATCATTTTCTCTTATAGGGCCCACATCAATGGAAACGATTCTCCGACATCTACCGGTCAATCAACGCGTGGGTATTGCTTTTTCCGGGGGTCTGGATACCAGTGCCGCACTGTTATGGATGCGTCAGAAAGGGGCGGTGCCTTACGCCTACACCGCGAATCTCGGCCAGCCGGACGAAGATGACTACGACGCCATTCCGCGCAAAGCGTTAGCCTACGGCGCAGAGAAAGCCCGTCTGATAGACTGTCGCAAGCAACTGGTGGCGGAAGGTCTGGCCGCCCTGCAATGTGGCGCATTTCATAATACGACCGCCGGCGTGACCTATTTTAACACCACCCCGCTTGGCCGCGCCGTAACCGGTACCATGCTCGTGGCCGCGATGAAAGAGGACGGCGTCAATATCTGGTGCGACGGCAGCACTTACAAAGGCAACGATATCGAGCGTTTTTATCGCTACGGTTTGCTGACCAATGCCGAGCTGAAAATCTATAAACCCTGGCTGGACACCGACTTTATCAATGAGCTCGGCGGCCGTCAGGAGATGTCGCAGTTCATGACCGAGGCCGGCTTCGATTACAAAATGTCGGCCGAAAAAACCTACTCCACCGATTCCAACATTCTCGGCGCCACCCACGAGGCGAAAGAGCTGGAATATCTCAACTCCAGCGTGAAGATTGTCAATCCCATTATGGGGGTGAAATTCTGGGATGAAAACGTGCGTATTCCGGCGGAAGAAGTGACCCTGCGCTTTGAACGCGGCCTGCCGGTGGCGATCAACGGCCAGCGCTTCGACGACCAGGTCGCGCTGCTGCTGGAGGCTAACCGCATCGGCGGGCGTCACGGTTTTGGCATGAGCGATCAGATTGAAAACCGCATTATCGAGGCCAAAAGCCGCGGCATTTATGAAGCACCGGGCATGGCGCTGTTGCATATCGGCTATGAACGGTTGGTGACCGGTATTCATAACGAAGACACCATCGACCAATATCACGCCAACGGTCGACAATTGGGCCGTCTGCTGTATCAGGGCCGCTGGTTCGATCCGCAGGCGCTGATGCTGCGTGACGCCACCCAGCGCTGGGTAGCCAGTGAAATAACGGGCGAGGTGACACTGGAACTGCGCCGCGGCAACGATTATTCCATTCTGAATACCGTTTCCGACAATTTGACCTATATGGCCGAGCGTCTCACCATGGAGAAAGGGGAATCGACGTTCTCACCGGAAGATCGTATTGGTCAGCTAACGATGCGTAATCTGGATATCACCGACACCCGCGCCAAGCTTATCAATTACATCGGCACCGGCCGGCTTTCCGCCGCCGACGACAGCGGCGTACCTAAGCTTGAGGACAAGCACGGCAATTAATCCCGGCCGTGCGGTCCGTCATGGTGACGGACCGCGGCGGCTCAGGTGCCGTTTAGCTGATCCGCACCTTGCGGGTTTATCGTCCTGGCGACACGGCTGATGCCTCGTTTCGTTCCGACCCTCGTCATCACCGTTCACGGTAGTGAGCTACGTCTTGCCACCATCAGCACCCTTAGCGTCCCGCTGTTTCCCGCTGGCGTCCTCTTTCCCAGAGTGTTTGCTTCGACGCCACGCTGCCAATAGGTGCGGGGGCGGATTTTCCGCTACTGTCGTTAACGCCAGGCACATGTCTTGCTGACTTGATCGGGGCAGGTTAAGCGTCTATTCCTAGCTTACGCTTAGCCCATGAGGAGCCGCAGGCATGATAATTGGCCGCCATTCCCCTTCCATGCCACCTGCCTGCTGTGCCGACACGTCGTTCAAGCGGCAGCAGGACGGTTCGCAGGCCGTCCCGGTCGCGTTGCCGCGCAGGCTTTCCGTACGTCGTGTCGCGGGTGACGGCCCTGCGCTTGCCCTAAGGGTAAGGGCCATTTCTTCCCTTCCTGCCGCGCCTGCCGCCCAGCCGACCTGCGTCGCTGCCTTCCCCCCGCCCAGAACCCCGCTGCCGTATGCTGTTGCCTCACCGCCGCCGTCTGCCAGTCCGGCCGCAGAAGTCATATGCCCGTCGTCATCTGTCGCTTTGCCCCAGGCCGTCTCGCTGGCGTCAGCGTCTCTACCGCCGTATGCTGTTGCCACCCTGCCGCCTTCTGCTCCGCTGACTGTGCGACGCCGACCGGTACCCGCTGCGCGCACCCTGTCGCCGTCCGGGGTGCGACAGGTCCGTTCGCCGTCAAGTGACAGCGCTTCGCCGCGCATTATGTCGCGAATGACGTTGTACCCCTTGCAGGACATGCTCGATGACAGCCGCCGCGAACTGGAATATTATCTCACGCATCGACTGCGTTATGCCGACAGTCACCGGCCCTGGCCGCAAACCTTCCATACGTTTTTCGGCGGTAAACGGTGCGAGGCCAGCGGTCAGAACACAGTAGACACTGCGCTGGAAATTGCCCAAGGCATCAAGCGCCGGCGGTTGTTGGATGGCTTGTCCTGTCACGCCATGAGCCGCGATATCGTGCGTCGTGACCTGCATTACCGCCGTCGTACGGCAGAATCGCCGGCGCAATTGGCGCGGGCGCTGCTTGATGTTGAACTTATTAACGGCATATTGACGTTAGGCGAGACACACGAACTCAGCGGCCGTTTGGTCACCTCACCCACGTGTCAGGCGATGAACGTCATCGTGTTTGCTGACCATTTCTATATGCTGGATGCGCCACGCCGCCATTATCAGCACCTGACGCTGCCCTGCGATGTGCAAATCCTGACTAAGGTGCTGCTGGCGTTTCTGCCGGAAGCGGGCCCGTCGCCGGCACCGTGTTTCCATCTGCACCATATCGGTTTCTTTTGACGCCGCGCCAACGGCGCCTCATCGGTGCAGCCAATAACAGAAGTAAACGATAATTATTTGCAACTTGACGCCTGCTTCTTATGATTGAAATTTACGCAGGCAAGGGAAACTCACCATGGGCGAGAAAACACTTACCACGCCATGCTGTATCGTCGGCGGCGGGCCGGCCGGATTAATGCTGGGCTATTTATTGGCGCGGTCAGGTGTCGCGGTCACGGTGTTGGAGAAACACCGTGATTTTCTGCGCGATTTTCGCGGCGACACCATTCATCCCTCCACGCTGACCATCATGCACCACCTGGGATTGCTAGAAGGGCTTCTGGCGTTAGGGCATCAAAAAGTGACGACGCTGCGCGGCGAGCTGCAGGGTAAGACGGTCACGATGGCCGATTTCAGCCGTCTGCCCGGTCGCTGCCAGTATATGATGTTGATGCCACAGTGGAATTTCCTTAATTTCCTGGCGGAGCAGGCGGCAACGTTACCGGGCTTTACGCTGCTGCGCGCGACCCGTGGCGTTTCGTTGCGCCAGCACCAGGGGCGAATAATTGGCGTCAATGCCGAAGACGACGCCGGCTCACTAGCCATTACCTCCCCGCTGGTGATAGGTACCGACGGCCGCCGATCGATGGTACGCACTGCCGCCGGGTTGCAGTTTGAGAATTTTGGCGCCCCGCGCGACGTCGTGTGGATGAAACTGTCGAAGGAGGCAGGCGACGCCCGCTGGGCCAGCGGCCACGGCGGGCCGAAAAATAATTTCATCATGCTCGACCGCGGTGAGTATTGGCAGTGCGGTTACAGCATCGTCAAAGGCAGTTTTCCCGCACTTCAGCAACAGGGGTTAGCGGCGCTGTTACAGCAGGTGGCGGCAGTGGCACCGGTCGACATCGAACGGTTGCGGCGACAGATTACCGACTGGCAGCAAGTTAAGCTACTGGACATCCGCATCGACCGGCTGACGCGTTGGGCCGCCCCGGGCGTGTTGTGTATCGGTGATGCCGCTCATGCGATGTCGCCCATTGGCGGCGTCGGCGTTAATCTGGCCATACAGGACGCGGGGTCGCCGCTGCCAATCTATTGGCAACACCGCTGGCACGCGGCGTGGTCGGCCTGCGTGAGCTCAATCGCGTACAGCGTCGCCGCCAGTTCCCCACCCGGGCCACCCAAAGGCTGCAAATTATGATGACCGGCAAGGAGCATCGTTCGCCTCGCCAGGCGCGTAAACCGTCGGCGTTGGAACGCTGGCTGCGCCAGCGTCCCTGGTTGCCGCATCTGGCCGGCAGGATTATCGGCCTGGGGTTTCGCCCCGAACGGCCACGGCGAGCGCTATTGCAGCGCTAACCGCTGCCCTACACCCCTATCAGCCCGCCTCGCACCACCACTGTTCCAGGCCACCTAGCGGCCCCCAAGCCGGAGGCGGTCAGTGTGTGCTCCGCGTCCGAAAGTACTCAACCGCCCTATTGGACGCTGCCTGCGGGCAGCGATAGCCTTTTCCCCTTAACGGGCGCGGTCAGTGTGTCCGCGCCACGTCCCAAAGTACTCGGCCGCCCTATCGGGCGCTACCTGCGGGCAGCGATATCCTTTTCCCCTTAACGGAGGCGGTCAGTGTGTCCGCGCCACGTCCCAAAGTACTCGGCCGCCCTATCGGGCGCTGCCTGCGGGCAGCGATAGCACATTCCCCCCACCGGCCGGTTGCTTTACACTGTTGCCCTCTGCCCGGCGCCCCTTGCGGCCGCGCCGGCTTCGCCATCAGCCCTGGAGCTTGCGTTGAACATCTGTGAATATACTTTGCCCGGCATGTTTATCAAGGAACACCTGATCAAGGTGCCACTGAATTGGTCGCGGCCGGATGACGGTCGCACGCTGGATCTGTTTGTGCGCGAAGTCGTCGACCCGCGCAAGCGCCACCAATCCTTACCAAAGCTCGCGTTTCTTCAGGGCGGCCCAGGCGGCAAAGGGCCGCGTCCGCAGGGCGGTGGGCCAGTATGGCTTGCCGAGGCGCTGAAGACCCACCGGGTTATCTTGCTAGATCAGCGGGGCACCGGCCGCAGCAGCCGGGTCGAAAGTGCCACGCTGGCGGCGATAGCCCCCCATGCGGGCGCGGCGTATTTATGGCACTTTCGCGCCGACAGCATCGTGCGCGATTGTGAATTCCTGCGTACGCGGCTGTTCGGCGGCGATCGTTGGGAGACGTTAGGCCAAAGTTACGGCGGCTTTTTGACTCTGAGTTATTTATCTTTGGCGCCCGAAGGCCTCGCCGCCTGCTACGTCACCGGCGGGCTGCCGGGCCTCGATATAGATGCCGATGAGGTTTATCGCCGCACCTACCCCCCGGGTGGCGGAGAAAAACGCGCGCTATTTCCGCCGTTATCTCGCCGACGCGGCGCGTATTGCCCGCCTGGCGGATGTCATCGACGCCCGCGACGTGCGGCTGCCGGATGGCTATCGCCTCAGCGTGCGCCGCCTGCAAACCCTGGGGATGGCGTTCGGGATGGGACCCGGTTTCGATCAGGTGCATGGCCTGATAGAAGAGGCATTCAGCGACAGCGCCGAAACCCGGCTGTCGGATCATTTTCTGATGGCCATCATGGCGGAGACCGGCTATGACGCCAATCCCCTCTATGCCGTGCTGCAGGAGGTCATTTATGGCCAGCCCGGGCAGGCCTGCAACTGGGCGGCGGAACGGGTACACCAGACGTTTCCCGCTTTCCAGCCCGATGCCCGGCCGCTGTTGTTCACCGGCGAGATGATCTACCCATGGATGTTTGACGAGATCAGCTCACTGCGCCCGTTTCGCGCCGCGGCGGCGCAGTTGGCCACCCGGCAGGATTACCCGCCGCTGTATGACCTCACCCGGTTGGCGAATAATGAGGTGCCGGTCGCGGCGGTGATTTATCACGACGACATGTATGTCGACGCCGACCTGTCCCTGGCTACCGCCGCGCGGGTGGGTAATTTACAGGTCTGGGTTACCAATGAATTTGAGCACGATGGTCTTCGTCAGTCCACCAGCGTCTTCCGCCGGCTGCGCCAGATGCTTGACGAACGCGGCGGGCCTTTGCGCTAACGATCCGCGCCGGGCGCGGGAGTGCAGGTCGTCAACGACAGCGGCAACGTGTTTCGCCCGGCGCGCCAGTGGTAAACATTGTGATCCACCCAGCGCTCGCCGACTTTCTCCGCCTGCGCCTGCCGTTGATAGAAGCTAAAGCCCAGGCGCTGCGCCACGCGGTTACTGGGCCGGTTTTGCACACCACAGCGTAAAATAAACGTATCCAGCCGGCCGTCCTCCAGATACCTCGTCATTAACCCCTGCACGGCGCGGGACATGACACCACGACCGGTCAGAGCGGCGGCCAGCCAGTAGCCTATTTCCCCCACGCTGCCGCTGATGCTGTTCAGCGACAGCACCCCGCTCAGCCGCTCCTGTCGCCACAGCAGATAAACCGCCGACTCACCGGCGGCATAGGCTCGCCGGTTGGCGCGCACCGTCGCCAGCGTATCGACTTCACAGCGAACCGTCTCGGGCCAGGCAAGATGCCGGCTCAAATGCGTCCGTTCCTGCTGCGCCAGGCTGAACAATGCCGGCGCATCTTCCTCACGCGGCAGCGCCAGCCGCAATGTCGGTGAGATAATCCGTTGCCGGTAGTCCATTTTCAGCCCCTTTCCGCCACCGGCGTCAGCAGCGGTTGCCCACTGAGATGGCGGGCGAGATTTTCCAGCATTTGCTGATACATCGCCGCCATCGCCTGAGGTGAGCGCGCCGCCACATGCGGTGTGATTAACAGATTATCCTGCGCCAGCAGCGCCGCCGGCACCTCCGGTTCGCCTTCGATCACATCCAGCGCCGCGCCGGCGATGGCCTGCGTCTGCAGCGCCGCCGTTTCCACCACGCTACCGCGGGCAATATTCGTCAGCCCCCAGCGCTGCGAGCACCGCAGCGTCGACCAAATGCCGGGTCGCGGCGCCGCCCGGTGTGGCGATCACCAGAATATCGCACCACTGCGCCAGCGCCGTCGCGCTGGCGCAGTAATGATAATCGCCATCCGCTACCGGCCGCCGATTATGGTAGCCGACCTCCATAGCGAAGCCCCGGGCGCACCGCTCGGCGATGTTGTGGCCAATGGTTCCCAGACCGAGGATACCGACCCGTTTGCCGCTCGGCTGCGGACGCAATTGCCGTAGGTTTTGCCACTGGCCACCGCGCGGTCCAGGGGCGCGATATCGCGCATTAGCGCTAACATCAGCGCCATGGCATGATCGGCCACCGACGTGTCATTGGTGCCGCGGCCGTGGGTGACGCGGATACCGCGCGCGGCGGCGGCGGCCAGACAGACGCGCTCATAGCCGACCCCCAGGCAGCAGATCAGGCGCAGAGCGGGCAGTTTCGCCATGTCTTGCGCGCTTATTCCAAGCGATCCTATCGTCAACAGGACATCGATTGCGCTCGGGTCAAATGTCTCCTTTTCGGCTGCCTCCCCCGCCGCGCACAACACAGGTTGCAGCGGGCCGTCGGGCCAAAGCGGGCCGGTGTGATCGGTCCGCGGCGCCACATACAACGTCACCCCCGCAGCGGCGAATCCCGGCCAATATGCCGATGGAATATCAATGTGTGATAATAAGCGGACAGTCATAGCAAAACTCCGTACGGAAAAACCATATCCGATGCCATCGTTGGCGTAGTCTATCTCAGCGCGCCTTTAACGCCGCCGCCGCCGTCGCGACCTGCGCCAGCCGACGGGTACGGAAAGCCGCCTGCCTCTCTCTCACGTCGCGCATAACGGCGGCCGGCGCTGTCGCGGGATGACCGGCATCAAACGGCGGCGCCGGTGCATATTCAAGCCCCAGTTGGATGGCCTGCGCCGCGCGCTCTCCCGACACTTCCGCCACCACCGTCAGGGCAAAATCAATGCCGGCAGTGACGCCGGCGCCGGTGATAACATGCACATCGCGTACTACCCGCTCAGCGCGCGGCACGGCGCCAAACAACGACAGACTCTCCAGCATCGACCAATGGCAGGTCGCGCGTCGTCCCTGCAACAGTCCGGCGGCGCCGAGGATTAATGAGCCGGTACATACCGAGGTAATATAATGCGCGCCGGCTGCCAAGCGGCGGATTTCCGCCATAAACCGCGCATCCAGCATGGCGTCGGTGCAGCCGGGACCACCGGGGAGGCACAGCAAATCGCATCTCGCTACCGTCTCCAGCGCCTCAAGCCGGTCAAAATGCAGCCCGCTGGCGCTCACCGGCGCGCCTTCGAGCGACGCCACATGCACCGCAGCCGCCGGCCAATGGCTGAAAACCTGATGCGGCGCCGTGAAATCCAATTGTGTCACGCCGGGATAGAGCGCAAACAGCAGCGTAAAAGGGGTGGACATCCAGCTTCCTCAAGCAAAGGCTGACAGCATCACTGCCGCGCCGCGGGGTTAGGGGTTGAGCGCCGTTGCGCCCGGACAGGCAGTCAGTCGATGTTGATGGCATTCAAACAATTAACTTGGTATACAAAAATGTGTGCCACAAGTAAAGCTGCACGCGGACTTCAGGCTCAAGACCATCACGCGTTTGATGGCTGGGGAGACGGCTTAGCGGCAGCGCAATAAGCCTCGGGGCCAAAAGCGCAGCGCAGCAGGCAGCGACGGCCGCCTGAACAGGCCAGCAGCTCAGGCGTCAGACCGTCGTTAACCCGACCGTCGTCGGACGACACGTAAGATGACGGCGCTCCCAACCATCATCCAACGCGCACAAGACAACGCCGGCGACCCACGACGGCAGGTCTTTGCCGGGAACGTCCAGTCCCCGCACGGTTTTTGCCGTTCGACTTACGGATTGACCGGCATGAATCCACCGTTGTCAGCGACGTTGGCGCGACGGTAGGCCGTTGACAGGGTGACCTGTTAAACTAGGATGACGCGAGCAGCGCGAAACCCGCCTTGCGTCGCGCGTTACCGGGCCGCGCCGCTTGCCCCCAGGTGACATTACACGCTTAACCGGCGCAAGCCGGCAAAGGTATTTCTGACACGGCTTAAGGATCTGTCTATGCACCAGGCGCACAGCCAGTCGCCACTGTCCCATAAGAAGGCCCTGCTGGCCGGGGCGGTGGGCAATTTTATCGAATGGTATGAGTTCGCGGTTTACGATTTTCTGGCGACGGTGATTGCGGAGAATTTCTTTCATCTGCAGGGCGAAAATGCGATGACCGGACTTATTCTAACCTATGCTTCGTTCGCCGTGGCCTTTTTCTTCCGCCCGCTGGGTGCGGCGCTGTTCGGCCGCCTCGGCGATCGTCTGGGCCGCAAGCCCACGCTGATTCTGGTGCTGGTCCTGATGACTATCGCCACCGCATTGATTGGGGTGTTGCCCACCTATGCCCATATCGGTATCACTGCGCCCATCCTGCTAACGCTGCTGCGCATTCTGCAAGGTTTATTCGCCGGCGGCGAATATGGCGGTGCGGTTGCGCTGATGACCGAATTCGCCCCGCGGGGTAAACGCGGCCTGTACGGCGCCTGGCAATCGTTGACCGTCGCACTCGGCCTGCTGGCGGCGATGCTAGGACAGGACGCGTTACGGCAATGGAGCTGGCGTATCGCCTTTTTTCTGGCGCTGCCGATGGGCGCCGTCGCGCTGTGGTTGCGCCTCAGTCTGGAAGAAACCCCTGCCTTCATGCGCGCGCGTGCGGCATCGGCCGGCTGATGACATGGTCCGCAGCGGGCTACACCCTTTTGGTGATTATGCCCACTTACTTGCAATCGGCGCTGCACATCCATATGCAAACCGCGTTACTGATCGCCGTTATTTCCAACGCCGGTTTTGCCCTCACCATCATTCCCGCCGGCATGTTGAGCAACAGGATTGGCCGGCGACGTGTGCTGATGACCGCCACCTTACTGCTGCTGGTGCTGTCTTTTCCCCTGCTGCGGATACTGCAAGATCCGGCTGGCACGTTGCTGATAAAAGGGCTGGTGGGGCTGCTGGCCGGTCCGGGTCCGGCGATGCTGGCGAAAATGTTTCCCACCCGGGTACGCTATACCGGGCTGGGGCTGGCGTATTCGCTATCCAACGCGGTATTTTCCGGCTGTGCGGGGCTGACCATTACCTGGCTTATCAAGCAGACCGTCAATCTTGACATCCCCGCCTGGTATGTGGTCATCACCGCCATTATCAGCCTCTTCGCGCTCATGACGTTGAATAAAGCTGACCATCTGCGCGATCTGGACGATAATTAAGGATGACCACTTCCGCCACCTGGACAACAATTAAGTAAGGATGACCCTTTGCGCCACCTGGACGACTATTAACTAAGGGTGACTCTTAGCGCCACCTAGACGACTATTAAATAAGGGTGACTCTTTGCGCCACCTGGACGACTATTAAATAAGAATGACCCTTTGCGCTACCTGGACGACGCCCCGGCCTGAGCGATTGGCTGAGGGCGGCATGTCGGCAGGCCCCTCGCAACATTGCGCCGCGTGGCGCCGGGATGAAAATTCTGCCATCCGGCGCTAAGCTTATCACTATTGACGGGCGTGGGTAAAGTCTCCTGCCGCCTGCGGCAAGACAAGTCGGATGAGCAAAAATGGGTATCCCATTCAATTATCAGCATGATTTTAGCCAGATTGATTTTCGCCGGCACCCCGAGCGTTATCAGGTCGGACGCGGAGAACAAGGCGTCTTACTGGTTGAACCTTATAAAGGGGAAATGTTGCCGCATTGGCGATTTAAAAATCCGCAGGTGGCCGCGCAATCCGCCGAGACCCTCTATCAACTTTTTGAGCAGTACCGCCGGGCGGACGATTTCGTTGGCATGGATATGGCGCGCAAATTTATCCAAATGGGCTATACGCGCGCACGCCGTTATGCCAATCATCAAGACGGCAGGAAATATGATGCTCAACGGGTCGTCAAGCCCCGCGTTAATGATCCGGTCAAAGCGGCGGCGGCGGCCATCTTCAAAAGCTATTGGGATCGCCTGCGCGCCGACGAGGATTATCTGCGGCGAAAAAAAACCATCAGCAGCGTTACGGTTAGTGGCACTGACCAGGCTCATCCCGGCAGTTTGCCCCCTGGCCGTAACGCGGCATATCGGGCGATGCTGGCATCCTGAGGACGACGTTATTGCAGTAATGGGTCGGTGGTCGGGTCATTTCTCAAATGGTAGGACGCCATAATACCTGCGGCCTGCCCGCAGAGAGACGGCTCATCGCTGGCCAGGTACAGGACGGTGATATAATGTCCAGGGGCTTCAAACCGCCGGTAATTATAACTATACCGCTCACCAAAACTGAAGGTGCGCCCATCGCTAAGGGTAAATAAGGCTTCATCAATCGCACCACTGCCCCAGGTTTCAATACAGGTGATGACGCTACCCTTTAATTCAACACTGCGCGATTCTCGGCTAAGGGTGCCAATGTTATAGCTGCTACCATCGGTGAAGGTAATGCCCAGACCGCCTACTCTTGGCGCATTCCCTATCCGTACAATGTAGCCTACCAGGGACTGTATTTGCGCATAATTGTCGCCAAGCCACGCCGGCTTGAGTGGTGCAACCATGTTGTCATCCTCAATCAGCGCCTGTATTTTTGTTGGTCGGCCGATTAAAAACTTCCGAATATCTCAGAGTCTTGAGAATAATGCGTTCATTTATGCCGTGCGCTTTCACCGCCGTCACGATTTCCAACGCTTCAAAACCGTGCAGGAGACAGTGCCATCTTATTGCCAATAAATCATTGGTAATATCATCCCCTTCAGAATTGCTTAATACTTCGTTGTACTCTTTATCATAAAGTGCATGACTATACGCTGAAGCACGATCGACGAGCTTATCGATGATATATTGCATTTCACCGACCTCTAACGTGCTCAGGCCTATTACCTGGCTTTTGTTAATGCCGATGGACCAATACATGACTTGTAACATCAAAGCGGCGGTATACATGGGCAAAATTTGTAAATTGGTTTTGTCGTCAAATGAGACAAAATGCTCTTCCATACCGATCAAGTATCGGGCTAAAGAAATATAAGCATCATGGGCTTCACGGCTGCCCGGATTCGTTTCAAGTAAAAAATTGACATGTTTTATTTTGCCCTCAATTTCGTTAATGAAACCACGCAGCACCCCTTGAATAATAGCCAGTTTAGATGTTTCAATCATATTTTCCACTTCATGTAAAATCTGCTGCCAGACATTCTCCTTTTTGCTAGTCCAGCAAACCTCCAGCAGCAACGATAGTATGGATCCCACTTCATGGATGAAGCCCACCCCGCTGATTATCCAAAATTTAATATCGGATGCATTATCCCATTCCCATTGGGTAAGAGGGACTTTTGATGAGGCCCGCTTATAAATTGGGAATGCTGTTTTCTCAGGTGCCAGCACCACGTATGATTCATTTTGCATAATATTCTCCTTGATAGCCCATAGGCAAGAATGCGAAAGCTCAGCAGGATTACAAATGATAGGCCGTGATGAAAGCAACATCATCGGTGTCGTTAAAAACCACAATTTTACTGTAATACAGTGAATTGGAAGGCGGCATTATAATAGCGTCCGTGCCACGGGTGACGACCGTGGTACTGTATTCAAACCATTCCGAAGTAAAACTGTGCGACCAATAAAAAACCGCCTTAACTTCTTTAGCCTTTCCCGCATTGCCGATATAAAAACGCCTGCGCGACTCTGGAATAATGGGCGTATCGGTCCTGGAAACCTGTAATGATGAATGAGGCTCGACCCGGAATTCCCATCCTGTGAGCGTAATATTACCGCCATTATCGGATGCTGGAGATAAATACTCGGGCTTATCCAGCACGGCGGCGTTGGTTTTAACATCGTAATCGTTCAGACAAATATTGATTGATAGCGTCATAATAACCAGTCCTTAGAAGATGGAAATAATATAAACATACATTGCTGAATGAATTAAATAAGAGACATCAACGAAATTGAATTCTAACCAATAATGCTTTAAGCAGTTTTGATGTTTATCACAGAAAAATTTTTCCATTCTTATAAGAAACAACAACCTTTGCTTGCCTAAACGAATATTCCCCTCGAGTAAAACCGTTAACTGTTCTATTTTTCCGGCAGGCGAAACGATTATTTCAGTTCAGTGCTGCGCTACCATCCGGACGACTATATGGCGTATGATGAAGATTGCTCGGGTGATAATAACGCCCCAGGGGGCAACTGCAAAGATGCTGGCAAACCACGCTTGTAGGCCGTGCAATCCGGCACCGGGAATACCGGCCCGTAAGCCATGCGGTGGAGTAGCGGGTAAAATCGGCCATGCGCCCTGCCTTAGCGCGCCGGAAAACCGGCCCATAGGGCATGCAGCGGCGTGCAAAAAAATTTGACCTTGCGCTTGCCTTAACGCGACGGGAATACCGGCCCATAGGGCATGCAGCGGCGGGGCGTGGGAATGTGTTTTCCTGCCTGCCCATGAGCGGTCCAAAAAAGCGCGCTCGACGGCACAACGCACCCGGGCACCAGCTTTGTCATGTTGTTCTCCAAAGAGGCCGACGAATGCATAGGCAGCAGCGATTGGCACGCGGCGCAGGCTGGCGCGGTGGAATGCCAGGCCGGTCTCCGCCTGAATTTCCTCACCACGGCGTAGCCGAACAGTTCGCAACAGGGCACCACGCCGGCGGTCGGTTAGCGCTTCCGGGCGCATAACGGCAGGCGGATACCGACGCGCCATGCCAGACTGTGGACGCTCATCGCCCAATACTTTGCGCAGGCGCACAGACATCAGAACCGTCCTGATTGCGCCGCCTGCCATGCCGGTCATTTGCCGGCCCGGCGAAAATGTGCCACTTTTTATAACTGTGCCTGATTTGAATAACCTGCCTCACTTTACTTATTTGCCCGGGAGAGCTTTTATGGAGATGTTAAGAAACCTTAACTTCATCCGTCTAATTACCAGTCCCACGTTCTGGCTCAATATCGCTATTGTCGTCATCGCCAGCTTCATTATTTACTGGGTCATTCATAAAATGATCCGTTTGTCCGGTCACCGAGTGAAACAATGGAGCAGCGGTAAGCACAGCATTTTGTATCGGGTGGTAGTTGAAATGCTGGACAATACCAAGAGCCTGCTTATCCTCTTTACCGCCTTGCTGCTGAGTATTCATTTCATCGATTTACCCGGCAGTTGGAATAACGCCATCTCCCATGGCTGGTTTTTGGTTCTGGCACTGCAGATCGCCATGTGGCTTGACAGCGCCGTCCACGTCTGGTTAAGCAACATGACCCGCGAGCCCGGCGCGGCACGTAATCCGGTTACCATGGTCATTCTGGGCTTAATGATGAGGGTGCTGATTTGGGCGGTGATGCTGCTGTCCATTTTAGGTAATGTCGGCGTCAATATCACCGCCCTGGTCGCCAGTCTCGGCGCGGGTGGTATCGCCATCGCGCTGGCAATTCAAACGGTATTAAGCGATGTCTTCGCCTCCTTGGCCATCGGTTTCGATAAACCCTTCGTCATCGGCGATTTCGTCGTCTTCAATGATATTGCCGGCACCATTGAGCATACCGGTCTGAAAACCACCCGCATCCGCAGTTTAAGCGGTGAACAGATCGTTTGCGCCAATGCTATTTTACTGCAGCAAACCATCCACAATTACAAACGGATGCGGACCCGGCGCATTGTGTTCACTTTTGGTTTTGCCTATTCCACCCCGCCCGAGAAATTACGCCTGGTGGGCGATAGGGTGAAAAAAATTATCGACGCGATCCCGGAGACCCGTTTCGACCGCGACCATTTTTTGTCCTTCGATAATTTCCGCCTGACCTTTGAAGTCGTCCATATCGTCGCCAGCGCGGATTACAATAAATACATGGACATCCAGCAGGAGATCAATATTCGCCTGATGGAAGAATTGGTGCAGTTGGATATCAAGCTGGCTATCCCCACACAAAATGTGCTATTCAACGAAAGCGAGTTTACGCCGCTGAAGGTGGTGTGAGAAGAAACGTCGCCGGTGCAAATGTCGCAAAACGGCACGGGGTATAAGGCTCCCGGAAGCACCAATCGCCGGCGCCATACCATGGCTAACGTGCCTTGCCGTTCCGGCCCCGGCGTCATGCCGGATCACTGATTGCGTTACACCAGCTGACCGGCTACACTGCGCTCTGATTGTAAAACAGGATAGGTAAAGCGATGTCCCCCGCTTGGCAAGCGTTGACGCAGATATATCTTATCGGACTTTTCATCGCAGCGGCCGTCACCTTCCTGCTTCAGTCACGACCCTTCGCTGCGCATTCGTCTGTTGACCGCGAAAATTATTGGCCTGACCTGGCCGATGAGCCTGCCGATAGTACTGCTATTCGCCTTGTTCTGACATCGACATCCGGCACGCTCTGTGAGCATTCAATGCCCCCGTCGGCGATTTATCCCCGGCCGGCACTGCGCGCTTTCCGAAACCAAGGAAACATCAGCACATCAGCACGTTAATGACGCCCTTGCATCAACGTTTTTAACTATTAATTCGCCACCGTGAAGCAAAAAGCCTGACCCTTGTCTAGAGTTAGTGCTCCACATGCAAGTTTGTAGTTTGCCCATTTTTTCGGGCCTGCGGGCCCGCTTTTTTTGCCGCCGTCGCGCACAGTCTCTAGGCCGGTATACTCGCGGTTCCTTGCGCTGACAGAAGTAATAATCCCAACAGCAAAAAGCTCAGCGCCACGCACAATTACAACCGCCAAATCGCGTCAGCGCCCAGTCCCCGGCGTGTTACCCTGTTCATAACCTAACAACGTGCTCCCTGACTGCATTCATTACGCGCAAAGATTAGATGCCGGTGCCATCGGTATAGGCTGCCGGCAGGCTGGATGTCACAGCGTAGGGCTGATTATCCTGACAAACGCGGGTAAGCTACAGGCCAGATTGACGCAGCCGGCGCAAAAAACCGCTAAAATCTACTCGGTGGGGGGGAAGGTGAACCTGATGTAGCCGGGCAGGCCGCCTTCATCCCCGGCCTGCTGCGCGAAGACGGTCTGACGTTGCCTGCCGGTGGCGCGCGTTTCGCCGCCTGAAGGGTTATGGCCGCGAAGGCCGCCGATTCGCGGGGCACGGCTATTCCTGCCTGCTGGCTGCGGGTGACGCTCGTTGAGGGAAAAACCGCCAGGTGCGCCGCATGACCGCGCCCATCCGGCATCCGACGCGGCGGCTGATTCACTGTCAAATCGCGGATGGGTGCCTGTCCGGTCTGGCGCCGGGAGAGTGGCGCGACATTACGCGGGACTTACGTTTCTACAACCGTCCACGGAGGACAAAAGCCGCTATGTTAAAAACCCATGTTACCGTTGCCTGCGTGGTGCAGGCGGAAAGCCAGTTTTTGGTGGTCGATGAAACGATTCACGGCCAGCCGCGCTGGAACCAGCCGGCCGGCCACCTGGAAGCGAACGAAACCCTTATTGAGGCGGCGCAGCTTGAATTGTGGGAGGAATCCGGTATCCGCGCCCTACCGCAGACGCTGCTGCGGATACATCAATAGATTGCGCCCGATAATACCCCTTTTTTGCGTTTTTTGTTCGCCATCGATCTGCCGCGCTGCGTGACGGCTATCCCGCAGGATGACGATATCGACCGCTGCCTGTGGCTGCCGGCCGAGTCCATTCTCACTTCGGACCAGCTGCGCTCGCCGCTGGTGGCGGAAAGTCTTCGCTGCTATCAGCGCGGCGAGCGCCTGCCGCTGGACCTGCTTCAGGCCTTCAACTGGCCGTTTTAAGCGGGTATTCTTCCTGGTGCGGCAATATTAACGGCGTCGCGCGCTCCGTTGACCGCACCTGTCATCGCCATTGCCTTCACGGCCGAAGGTGGCGGCGCGGGGGGCGAACATGATAAAATCTGCCGCCTGTTTTACTGCGCCGCGCAACGCGCGGCGGTTATCCCGTTCGTGAGAATCCCATGTCAGATAATAGTCAGAAAAAAGTAATCGTCTGCATGTCCGGCGGTGTCGACTCTTCCGTCTCCGCCTGGTTGCTGCTACAGCAAGGTTATCGGGTGGAGGGGCTGTTCATGAAAAATTGGGAGGAGGACGACAATGAGGAATATTGCACCGCGGCAAGCGATCTGGCCGATGCCCGGGCGGTATGCGATACCTTGGGGATCACGCTGCATACCGTCAATTTCGCCGCCGAATATTGGGATAATGTTTTCGCGCACTTTCTCGCCGAATATCAGGCGGGCCGCACGCCCAATCCGGATATCCTGTGCAATAAGGAAATTAAATTCAAAGCCTTTTTGGAGTTCGCCGCCGAGGATCTTGGCGCCGACTTCATCGCCACCGGCCATTATGTGCGTCGCGCCGACGTGGATGGCAAAAGCCGGCTGCTGCGCGGTGTAGATGATAATAAAGATCAAAGCTATTTTTTGTATACGCTGGGCCATGCGCAGCTCGCGCGATGCCTGTTTCCGCTAGGGGAACTGGCAAAACCGGAAGTGCGCCGCATCGCCACCGAGCTTGGTCTAGCGACCGCCGCCAAAAAAGACTCCACCGGTATTTGTTTTATCGGCGAGCGGAAATTTCGCGATTTCCTCGGCCGCTACCTGCCGGCGCAGCCGGGGGCTATCGTCTCGGTTGACGGCCAGGAAGTGGGTCGCCATCAGGGGCTGATGTACCATACGCTGGGTCAACGCAAGGGGCTGGGTATCGGCGGCACCCGCGACGGCAGCGAGGATCCCTGGTATGTGGTAGACAAAGATCTTGACCATAACCGGCTGATTGTTGCCCAGGGCCACCAGCATCCGCGGCTGATGTCTACCGGTCTTACCGCCGGTCAGCTACACTGGGTCGAGCGGGAACCGATTACCCAAACGCTGCGTTGCACGGTGAAAACCCGTTATCGTCAGCCTGACATCGATTGTCTGGTAACGCCACAGCCGGACGGGCGTTTACAGGTGGCCTTCGACCAGCCGGTCGCCGCCGTGACGCCGGGCCAATCGGCAGTGTTCTATCTAGCGCAACGCTGCCTGGGCGGCGGGATAATCGAAGCGCGTCAGCCCGTAAGTCACTAAGACGCGTTCGCAGCACAAAGAGGCACCCACACCCGTCGCCCCCTGACGGCATCTCGCGTGCGCTGTCGCCGCACGCTTGACGCTCGCGCAGCGCTTGCCGCTGTGTTTGCACGCGCTTTTATGGCATGATCGCGCATGCGTGGTGCGCCTGGCGCGCCGTAGACCGGACGCCTGACGGGTGGACTTAACCTCAGGGATGGATACAGGAGTCATCTTGGCCAAGAACTATTTCGACATTACGCTGGCGGGCGTCTGCCAAAGCGCGCGGCTGGTACAGCAGCTCGCGCATCAAAGCCAGTGCGACGAGCAGCCCTTGCGCGTCTCGCTCCAGAGTCTGCTGGATCTTAATCCGCCGTCGGTGCGCGCGGTCTACGGCGATAACCCGACCCATCTGCGGATGGGGTTGGAAACCCTGCAGGGGGTATTGAATGCGTCGTCGCGCGAAGGGCTGGGCGCCGAGCTGACCCGGTATACCCTAGGATTGATGGTGCTGGAACGCAAGCTGAACGGCAACCGCGGTGCCTAGGCGGAGTTGAGCCGGCGCATCGACGCGCTTGACCGTCAGCTCAGCCATTTTGATTTGCTGTCGGACACGCTTATCAGCGCCATGGCCAGCATTTATGTCGACATCATCAGCCCGCTCGGACCACGTATTCAGGTCACCGGCGCGCCGGCGGTGTTGCAAAACACGCAGATACAGGCCAAAGTGCGCGCCGTACTGCTGGCAGGCATCCGCTCCGCCGTGCTGTGGCAGCAGGTCGGCGGTGGCAGACTTCAGCTGATGTTCGCCCGCAACCGGTTGTTTAAAGAAGCTAAACAGATACTTTCACCTACTTAATCTCCAGGAGTCGCAATTGATGGAATTATCATCTCTGACCGCCGTTTCGCCCGTAGACGGCCGCTATGGCGACAAAATCAGTCCGCTGCGCGCTATTTTCAGTGAATTCGGTTTGCTGAAATTTCGCGTACAGGTGGAAGTACGCTGGCTGCAAAAGCTGGCCGCCTGTGACGCCATTAAAGAGGTCACCTCTTTTGACGACCACGCAAACGGTTTCCTTGACGCCATTGTCGCGAATTTCAGCGTTGAGGACGCCGAGCGCATTAAAACCATTGAACGCACCACCAATCATGATGTGAAAGCGGTAGAATATTTTCTAAAAGAAAAAGTCGCCGCGCAACCGGCGCTGCAGGCGGTGAGCGAGTTTATCCATTTCGCCTGTACCTCAGAGGACATCAATAATCTTTCCCATGCGCTGATGCTATCCAACGCCCGCGACGCCATTCTGTTGCCGGCCTGGCGCCAGATTATCGACGGCGTAACGGCACTGGCCGAACGCTATCGTGATATTCCTCTGCTTTCACGCACCCACGGCCAGCCGGCGACGCCCTCAACGCTGGGCAAGGAAATGGCCAATGTCGCCTATCGCCTGAGGCGCCAATATCGTCAGTTGGAACAGGTGGAAATACTGGGCAAGATTAACGGCGCGGTCGGCAATTACAATGCCCATATGGTCGCCTATCCCGAAGTGGACTGGCATCGGTTCAGCGAGGAGTTCGTCACCGGGCTGGGTATCGGGTGGAACCCCTATACTACTCAAATCGAGCCGCATGATTATATCGCTGAAGTTTTTGACTGCGTCGCGCGGTTTAATACTATCGTTATCGATTTCGACCGTGACGTTTGGGGTTATATCGCACTTAATCATTTCAAACAGCGCACCGTCGCCGGTGAAATCGGCTCTTCGACCATGCCGCATAAAGTGAACCCTATCGACTTCGAGAATTCGGAAGGGAATCTGGGCCTGGCGAATGCGGTGATGAATCACCTGGCGGCAAAATTGCCCGTTTCGCGCTGGCAGCGGGATTTGACCGACTCTACCGTATTGCGCAACTTAGGCGTCGGCATCGGTTATGCGTTTATTGCTTACCAGGCTACTTTAAAAGGAATCAGTAAACTGGAGGTGAACGAAGCCCATTTGCTGGCGGAGCTGGACGGGAATTGGGAAGTACTGGCTGAACCCATACAGACGGTGATGCGCCGTTACGGCATCGAAAAGCCTTACGAGAAGCTGAAAGAGCTTACGCGTGGCAAGCGCGTCGACGCTGAGGTCATGAAAGCCTTTATCGACAGTCTGCCGCTACCGGAAGCGGAAAAAGTCCGGCTGAAAACGCTGACACCGGCTAATTATATTGGCCGCGCGACGGCGATGGTTGACGACTTAAAATAGGTGGCGAAAAGGGAACCTGCGCCCGACCCTGGTTCCCTCTCTGTTTATGCGGAGTTTAGTCACTCTCTGGGATACTCTTATCCGGTAAGATATTCCTTCCCAGCCGGAAGGATAACCGCTCAACAAGATGGATTGCGCCACCGGATCCGTTAAGAGTGATTTTGTTAGGAGCTGCGATGCGAGTTCTGGTAATAGAAGATAATTCTCTTCTGCGTCATCATCTGACGGTACAGATGCGTGAAATGGGGCACCAGGTGGATGCCGCCGCGGACGCCCGGGAGGCGGACTACTTTCTAAATGAGCATCCACCCGATATCGCCATCGTCGATCTGGGCCTGCCCGATGAGGACGGTCTCAATCTCATTCGCCGCTGGCGCAGCCATCAGGTGAAAATTCCCATGCTGGTGCTCACCGCCCGGGAAGGCTGGCAGGACAAGGTCACGGTGCTGGAAGCCGGCGCCGATGACTATGTCACCAAGCCTTTTCATCTGGAAGAGGTGGTGGCACGCATGCAGGCGTTAATGCGCCGCAACAGCGGTCTGGCGTCGCAGGTTATCGAGCTGCCGCCATTCCTCATTGATCTTTCGCGCCGAGAGCTTATGATTAATGAAGTTAATATCAGGCTCACCGCTTTTGAATATACTATTATCGAGACACTGATACGCAACGCCGGCAAAGTCGTTAGCAAGGATTCGCTGATGCTGCAACTTTATCCCGACGCTGAATTGCGCGAGAGTCACACCATCGACGTGTTAATGGGTCGTCTGCGTAAAAAAATGCAGGCCAATTACCCGCATGAAGTGATCACCACAGTTCGCGGTCAGGGCTACCGTTTTGATGTTAACTAGGCTCTATGACCCTATTTCCGTTACGCCACAAAAAACCGTTTTCCCTGCGCGTCAGATTCTTGCTGGCGGCAGCTTGCTTAGTTCTGGCGCTTTCTCTCTGCTACGGCATGGTGGCCGTCATTGGCTACAGCGTCAGCTTTGATAAAACGTCATTCCGCCTGCTGCGCGGCGAGAGCAATCTATTTTTCAGTCTGGCACAGTGGAAGGACAATAAGCTGTCGATAGCCGTGCCGCCGAATATCGATATTAACTTCTCCGCCCTGGTGCTGATTTATGATGAAAATGGCCATATCCTCTGGCGCCAGCGCTATGTGCCGGCGCTGGAATCGCGCTTGCAGCAGGACTGGCTGACCAAAACCGGTTATTCTGAACTCGATACCGATACGCGCACCAGCAGCGCGGTGGTGGGGGATAATCCCAGCGCTCAGGTTCGGCTGAAGGAGTTCGACAGCAGCGATGATAATGCGTTGACCCACTCCGTGGCGGTCAACCGCTACCCGTCTACCGGCCGCCTGCCGCCGCTGACCATTGTGGTAGTGGATACCATTCCCCATGAGCTGCAGCGCACCGACCTGGTGTGGGAATGGTTCAGCTACGTCATGCTCGCCAATCTGCTGCTGGTAGTGCCGTTGCTGTGGCTGGCGGCGCACTGGAGTCTGCGCCCCATTAAGGATTTGGTGCACCAGGTGCGGGAGCTGGAAGTGGGCGAGCGGGAACGCCTCGACGAGAATCCGCCGCGCGAGCTGGATATCCTGGTGCGCAATCTGAATATTCTGCTGAATAACGAGCGTCAGCGCTATCAGAAGTACCGCTCGACCTTGTCTGATTTAACCCATAGCCTGAAAACGCCGTTGGCGGTGCTGCAGACCACGCTACGCTCCCTGCGAACAGATCGCGACACCAATATCGAGATGGCAGAACCGATAATGCTGGAGCAAATCAGCCGCATCTCTCAGCAGATTGGCTATTACCTGCATCGCGCCACCGTTCACTCGGAACATAATGTGCTGAGCCGCGAACTGCATTCCGTACCGCCGCTGCTCGATAGCCTGTGCTCCGCACTCAACAAGGTGTATCAACGTAAAGGGGTTTCCCTATCGCTGGATATTTCGCCAGAGTTGACGTTTATCGGTGAGAAAAATGACTTTATGGAAGTCATGGGTAATATTTTGGACAACGCCTGCAAGTATTGCCTGGAATTCGTCGAGGTCAGCGCCCGCGAAAGGGAAAGCGCGCTGCATGTTATTATCGAAGATGACGGCCCGGGGATCCCTGAGTCCAAGCGCACGCTTATCTTCCAGCGCGGTCAGCGGGCCGATACCCTGCGTCCCGGTCAGGGATTGGGCCTCTCGGTAGCGGCGGAAATTCTCGAGCAGTACGATGGCGACATCGTGATTGGCGAAAGCGCTCTGGGCGGGGCGCTGGTCGAGGTCATCTTCAAGCAACAGGGCACGCAGCCCGAAGACGACTGAACTCGGTCACGGGCGCCCCGTCACGTTTGACGCACCGCAGGTAAAATTTCCCGGCCTGCGGCGGCGCTATCCGTTATAATCTCACTCATTCTCCCCGCGTTGGAACAGGCTATGGATTATCAACTTGAACTGGACTGGAATGACTTTTTACAACGCTACTGGCAAAAACGCCCGGTCACCATTAAACGCGCGTTTCGCGACTTCGTCGATCCCTTGTCTCATGATGAACTGGCCGGTCTGGCCATGGAAGCGGAAGTGGACAGCCGCCTGGTCAGCCACGATGACGGAAACTGGCAGGTAAGCTACGGTCCGTTTGCCAGCTATGACCATTTGGGCGATCACAATTGGTCGCTGCTGGTGCAGGCGGTCGATCACTGGCACGAGCCCTCGGCGGCGCTGATGCAGCCGTTCCGCCATCTGCCCGACTGGCGGATAGACGATCTGATGATCTCGTTTTCGGTTCCCGGCGGCGGCGTTGGTCCCCATCTCGATCAATATGATGTTTTTATTATTCAGGGCCAGGGCCGCCGACACTGGCGCGTCGGCGATAAAACCCCGCTGAAACAGCATTGTCCCCATCCCAATCTGCTGCAGGTTGAACCCTTTGAGGCGATCATCGACGAACAAATGGAGCCCGGCGATATGCTGTATATCCCGCCCGGATTCCCCCATGAAGGCTATGCGCTGGAGAACGCGCTGAATTACTCCGTCGACTTCAGGGCACCGAGCAGCCGCGAGCTGGTCAGCGGTTTTGCCGATTATGTGCTTGCTCAGGAGCTGGGCGGCCAGCGCTATAGCGATCCCGCGATCGCGCCGCGCGATGATCCCGCCCACGTTCTGCCGGCGGAAGTTGATGCGCTACGCGCCATGATGATGGTCCTGATGCAGCAGCCCGATCAATTCAATCAATGGGTTGGCGAGTTTATCTCGCAATCTCGCCATGAGCTGGATCTGGCGCCTCCGGAGCCGCCCTATCAGGCCGGGGAAATTTACGACCTACTTAATCAGGGCGAGAGCCTGTATCGCGTCGGCGGACTGCGGGTCTTGCGGGTAGGCGACGACAGCTATGTCAACGGTGAAAAGATTGTCACGCCGCATCGTCAGGCCGCCGCCTCACTTGCCGCCCGCTATGACGTCAGTCGGGAACAGCTGGGCGACGCGCTGGACGATCCCTCCTTCCTGCTGGCGCTGCTGGCGGGACTTATCAATAGCGGATACTGGTATTTCAAAAACTGATTCCGCCGGCCCCTCTTATCATGCAGAGGCCCCCGTTTTGCAACGGGGGCTTTTTTTATGCCAGCATAATGCTGCTCCAGATAGGACGTCTCGGCCTTCACCAAGACCGACGCTTGCCTGTTGCACGGTGGCACCGGTAGCGCGGGCTTAGGCGCCAGGGCTCATTCTTCAGCCGGGCGTCCAATGAACCAGACTATGCCCGCCCCGCTTCGGCCACCCGCCGGCACGGGCTATGCCTGCCCGCCGTCGGCCGTTTAGCGGCTCGCGCCGGCAAGCGCTAGCCGACCGCCGGCGCGGGTTTGGCATGCGCGCCTTTGGCCCGCATGGCGTTTAGCGTGGCGAGGCGCGTTATCACCTGCACCGCTTTCTCCATCACATCATGGGAGGCGAATTCGTGTTTGCCGTGGTAATTATACCCACCGGTAAACACATTCGGGCACGGCAGTCCCCGCCAGGAAAGCTGGGCGCCATCGGTACCGCCGCGGATGGGCTTGATGACCGGCTCGACGCCGCATTCCATCATCGCCTGCCGCGCCAGTTCAATGATATGGGGATGATTGTCGACATGCTCTTGCATATTGTAATAGCTGTCCTCAATCGTCAGCTCAATATAACAATCTGGATGCAGCCCTTTCCCCAGCGTCTCGGCGCTGGTGATCATAAACTGCTTGCGCTCTTCAAACCGTTGGCGGTCGAAATCACGCACGATATAGTGCATTTCTGCCTTGTCCACGCTGCCTTTCATCGTATTGAGGTGATAAAAGCCCTCATAGCCGGCGGTCGCCTCTGGACTTTCCGCTGCGGGCATCATCTGATGATAGCGGGTGGCCAGCGACAGCGCGTTAACCATCACGCCCTTGGCGGTGCCCGGATGCACGTTGTTGCCGACAATTTTCACCGTTACCGAGGCGGCGTTGAAATTTTCGTACTCCAGCTCGCCCAGACCGCTACCGTCCAAGGTATAGGCCCACTCGGCGCCGAAACGCGCGATATCAAAAAACTGCGTCACTTTACCCACCTCCTCGTCGGGAGTAAACGCGATGCGAATCAGACCGTGTGGAATATTTTGCTCTTTGAGTCGCACCATCGCGGTAACGATCTCCGCCAGTCCCGCTTTATCGTCAGCACCGAGCAGGGTCTTACCATCGGTGGTGACCAAGGTATGGCCTATTAGTTGATGCAGCACCGGAAACATGACCGGCGAGAGGATCTCGTCGCCGTTGCCAAGGGCGATAGCGCCGCCGCGGTACTGCTCCACGATCTGCGGATTGACGTGTTTACCGCTGAAATCCGGCGCGGTATCCATATGGGCGATAAAACCGATGACCGGCACCGGCCAAGACACATTCGACGGCAACGTTGCCGTTAGGCAGCCGTGATCGCTCAGGGTAATATCCGTCAGCCCCAGCGCGGTCAGTTCTTCTTGCAGCGCATGGGACAGTTTCCATTGGCCCTCGGTGCTGGGCACATGTTTCACGCCGGGCTTCGACTGGGTATCAAAAGATACGTAATGTAGAAATCGATCGAGTAGTTTATTCATTGTTTCCGCCTGTCTCTTCGCCACGGCCCATTATGACCAGCGACGCGCTGGAAAATATTGTGTCAGGTCAGTTTTATGCCTGAAGAGAGCAAAACCGATGGCTCAGCCGCGCTGGGCGATAAAGCCGTCGATAAACTCGCGGGTCCACTGCGGCACGCACCGGCTGGCCGGGCCATAGTATTTTTCCTCGAACTGGCTTTCCACCTGGCTCGGCGCCAGATTCAACTCGATGGTGCGGGCGCCGCAAAGGCGAGCCTCATGCACGAAGCCGGCGGCCGGGTAAACATGCCCCGAGGTGCCAATCGCCAGAAAATAATCGGCCCGCGCCAGCGCATGATAAATGTCGTCCATCCCGAGCGGCATTTCGCCAAACCACACCACATGGGGACGCAGCAGGGCGGGAGACTGGCAGCAATGACAACGGTCGGCCTCCGTCACGTCGTCGACCCAGTCAAGGATCTGGCCGCTTTGGCAGCAGCGTACCTTCAGCAACTCCCCGTGCATATGGATAATGCGGCGGTTACCGGCGCGTTCGTGCAGATTATCGATGTTTTGGGTAATCAGCAGAAAATTATCCCCCAGCATCTGCTCCAGTTCAGCCAGCGCCAGATGGGCGGCATTCGGCGCGATCTCCGGCTGCTGCAGCTGACGCCGGCGGGCGTTATAAAACGCCTGCACCAGCGCGGTATCGCGGGCAAAGCCTTCGGGGGTGGCGACATCCTCTACCCGGTGCTCCTCCCACAGCCCGTCATCGGCACGGAAAGTACGAATGCCCGACTCGGCGGAAATCCCCGCCCCCGTCAGTACGACTACAAACGGTTTTTTCATTTTGGTCACCGCGAGTGAGTCCCGGTGAAAAATACGGGCGCTCAGGCGCTGTTGCTTTAACCTTTTACTTTTGCGAAACCGGATTAACCGGCGGTGAATACGCATGCGCGCTGTTCCTTATGGGGCATTATTGACCGCTCAATACCAGGGCCGGATCGATGCGGCTTGCACGCCGCGCCGGATACCAGCTCGCCAACAGACTCAGCAGCAGCGCCGTCGCCAGCACGCTGGTGACATCCACCCAGTACAACTCGGTGGGCAGAAAATCGATAAAATAGATATCGCCGGACAATAACCGGTGACCCAGCACCCGCTCCAGCCCCTTCACCAGCGTGGTCAGATTGAGCGCCATCAGCACACCGACCGCCGCGCCAATCACGCTGCCGGTCAAGCCAGCCAGCAGGCCATACCAAATAAAAATAGCACGGGTCAGGTCGTCTTTGGCTCCCAGGGTGCGTAAAATCGCGATATCGGCGCTTTTATCTTTCACCGCCATCACCAGGGTAGAAACGATATTGAAACAGGCGACGCCTATTACCAACACCATCGCCAGGTACATAATGGCGCGGATCATTTGAATATCGCGGTACATATAGCCATAAGTGCCGATCCAACTGCGGATCTTGACGTAGGCATTGGTGACTTCGCCCGCATCGCGCACCAGCTTATTGGCGTTGAAAACGTCGCTGACCTTGATGGCGATACCGCCCACATCTTCACCCCGCTGCAAATAGCGCTGGGCGTCAGCCAGCGGCACCATCGCGAAACTGTGATCCAGCTGGCCGTTCAGCGTCAGGATACCGCTGACCTGTAAACGGATACGTTTTGGCTGCAGCAGCTTCATCTGCGGGTCGCTGTTGGGGATCATTATCGTCAGACAGTCGCCGGACTTGACCTTTAGCGTATCGGAAACCCCTTTCCCGACAATGATTTGCTGTTGACCGGCCTGAAAACGCGACCAGGCGTTATTCTGAACATAGCGCGGCAAGGCACTTAGCCGCATTTCCAGCGCCGGGTCAACACCTTTGACCTGGATTGCCTGCAACTTATCGTCTCGCTCGACCAGGCCGGTGAAATTCAGATAGGGCGCGGCGGCGAGGATACCCGGCACGTGGATAATGCGTCTTAACACCCCCTGCCAGTCGGCAAACGGCGGATCCACCGGCTCGATTTCCCCGTGCGGCACGACCGCCAATATCCGATTGTTCAATTCGCGCTCGAACCCGTTCATGGCGCTGAGGCCGATAATCAGGACCGCCACACCGAGCGCAATGCCGATGGTGGAGATAACCGAAATCAACGATACCATCCCCCCCCGCCGCCGTCCGCGGCTGAAGCGAAGCGCGATCTGCAACGACAGCGACATCTTCATTGCGCGGCTCCCAGCAGCGCGCCATCAGCCTGCAGCGCGCCGTCGCGCATTTCCAACTGCCGATGCAGCCGCTTCGCCAATTGGAGGTCATGGGTCACGACCAGAAAAGCGGTGCCTTGTCGCATGTTCAGCTCGCCCAGGAGCTCAAAAATACTGTCGGCATTGCGCCGGTCCAAATTGCCGGTCGGTTCGTCGGCCAGCACCAGCGCCGGATGATTCACCAGCGCGCGGGCAATAGCCACCCGCTGCCGCTCGCCGCCGGATAGCTCCGCCGGACGATGCTGGCCGCGCTTTTCAAGACCTACCGCCGCCAGCATTTCCCGCGCCGTTTCTTGTGCCTGTGCTGGTCGGGCGCCGCCAATCAGCAGCGGCATCGCCACATTTTCCAGCGCGGTGAAGTCCGGCAGCAAATGATGGAATTGATAAATAAACCCCAGCCGCCGATTACGCACCATGGCGCGCGCAGCCGATGAGAGCTTGTTTAGCGGCTGTCCTTCAAATACCACCTCGCCGCCGGTCGGTTCATCCAGCCCGCCCAGCAGGTGCAGCAAGGTGCTTTTACCGGAACCGGAACTGCCGACAATCGCCATCATTTCGCCGCGCTCTAGCGTGAAACTGACGTTACGCAACACGTCGGTGTAAAGCTTACCTTCCTGATAGCGTTTGCTGAGTTGGGAACAGTGTAACAAAGGAGCATCATTCATAGCGTAAAGCCTCAGCGGGATGAACGGCGGCGGCGCGCCAGGAAGGATAAATCGTCGACAGCAGCGCCACGGCCATGGCCGACAGGGCGATAACCGTCACCTGCCACGGGTCGATTGCGACCGGCAACGCGGCAGCGTCAAGCAGCGCCCCGAGTACCGGCATCAGCCGGTTGAGTTGACTGGCCAGTAAAACCCCAAGTCCGGTCCCCAGCAACGCGCCGACAATACCGGCGCTGGCCCCCTGGGCGATAAACACCAGCATCACCTGCCGGCGGGTCAGCCCCTGGGTTTGCAAAATCGCCACCTCGGCCTGTTTTTCCATCACCAACAGTCCGAGCGAGGTGATAATATTAAACGCCGCCACCTCGACGATAAGGCTAAGTAGCAGGCCCATCATGTTTTTTTCCATACGCACGGCCTGGAACAGCTCGCCTTTGCGTTCGCGCCAGTCGTGCCACACCAGCCCGTCCGGCAGCGGCCGGGCGCTGAGCTCATCTACCGCCAACGGCTGCTGCAACCATAAGCGCCAGCCGGTAACATAGCCGGCCGGATAACGCATCAGGCGCGACGCATCCTGCTGATTGACGAGTAATTGATAGCCATCGACATCGCTGTTGGCGGCGAAGGTGCCGACCACGGTGAACAGCCGCTGACTGGGAATACGGCCCATCGGCGTGAATTGGCTGGCACCGGGCACCATCAGCCGCACTGCGTCGCCGCGCTTCACGCAGAGCGACGCGGCCAGTTCATCGCCCAGGATCACCCGGTATTGGCCGGGTACCAGGTCATCCTGGCGGGCGTCCACCAGATAATGCGACAAGGGTTCGGGATCGGTCGGGTTTACGCCGAGCATAACGCCGACCGCCACGCTGCGCGCGCTTTGCAGCACCACATCGCCTGTGGTCAGCGGCGCCACGCGCGTCACCCACGCAAGCGCGTCTGGCACCGAGGCCGGAATACGTTTAGGATCAAGGCGCCCCTCGGGACTGGTCAACAGCGCCTGAGGCATCAACCCGAGAATATTGCTCTCCAGTTCACGCTCGAAACCGTTCATCACCGATAATACGGTCACCAACGCCATGACGCCAAGCGTGATGCCGATGGTGGAGAGCCAGGAGACAAAACGGCCGAAGCGGTCTGCTGCTCGCCCGCGCATATAGCGCAGGCCAATATATAATACGACAGGTTGATACATTGATTTACGTCTGGATGCGGTTGCGAAAGCAAAGTGATCAAGGATAATAAAGGGTCGTATGGCATTATGGAACCATTAAGCGCCGTCATGGCCGGCTTTTATTCCTGAAAGCGCGCATATTTTAGCCATCGTCCCCACCGCCGCGGCATTCTACCGCAGGCTGTGCTGCGATGGCCACGTGATGTGAGAAAAGAGAATTATCATTAGCCATGTCAGAACGCGATCGTTATACCTTACCTACCCAAGCCGGCAAGAAACTGATCCTGGGTCAGCTTACCGGCGCCGCCGGCGCCGTTGAGTGCGCCGCCATCGTCGACCGCTATCCGGGACCGGTGCTGCTCATCGCCACCGACATGCAAAGCGCGCTGCGGCTGCACGATGAGATCGTGCAGTTCACCCGTCACCCGGTATTGACCCTGCCGGACTGGGAAACCCTGCCCTACGACAGCTTTTCTCCCCATCAGGAAATTATCTCCGACAGGATCGCCACCCTCTACCGGCTGCCTGCGCTTGCGCGCGGCGTCATTATCCTGCCGGTGAATACCCTGATGCAACGGGTGTGTCCGCACACCTTTTTGCACCGCCACACGCTGTTAATGACCAAAGGACAGCGTCTGTCGCGGGACAGGTTGCGCGCGCAGCTAGAGCAGGCCGGCTATCGCAGCGTCGATCAGGTGCTAGAGCACGGTGAATTCGCCACCCGCGGCGCGTTGCTGGATCTTTACCCCATGGGCAGCGAAGAACCTTACCGCATCGATTTTTTTGATGATGAAATCGACAGCCTGCGCATTTTTGATGTCGATACCCAGCGCACGCTGCAGGAAGTGACCTCTATCAATCTGTTGCCGGCGCACGAATTCCCCACCGACAAAGCCGCCATAGAGCTGTTTCGCAGCCGGTGGCGCGAGCAGTTCGACGTGCGCCGAGACGCCGAGCACATTTACCAACAGGTGAGTAAAGGGACGTTGCCGGCCGGTATCGAATATTGGCAGCCGCTGCTTTTCAGCGAACCGCTGGTGCCGCTGTTCAGCTATCTGCCGGCGAACACGTTGGTGGTCAATACCGGCGATCTTGAGGCCGGCGCCGGCCGCTTTTGGGACGACGCCTGTGCGCGATTCGACAATCGCCGCGTGGATCCCATGCGCCCGCTGCTGCCGCCAGAAACGCTATGGCTGCGGGTGGATAATCTGTTTGCCGAACTCAAATGCTGGCCGCGGGTGCAACTCAGTGCACAAACGCTGCCGGAAAAAGCCGGTCACTACAATATGGATTACCGTCCGCTGCCGGACTTGGCGGTGGAGGCGCAGAGCAAAGCGCCCCTGGACAAACTGCGCCGGTTTTGCGAGCAATTTGACGGCCCGGTGATTTTCTCGGTGGAAAGCGAGGGGCGGCGGGAAACCCTGAGCGAGTTGCTGGCGCGGGTGAAAATTCTGCCAACGCTGATAAACCGGTTGGAGGACGCCGCCGCACCAGGCGCTTATCTCGTCATCGGCGCCAGCGAGCGCGGCTTTATCGATGCCCCACGCGCACGGGCGCTGATTTGCGAAGGCGACCTGCTTAGCGAACGGGTCAGCCGCCGCCGGCAGGATAATCGCCGCACCATTAATGCCGATACCTTAATTCGCAATCTCGCCGAGCTGCATGAAGGACAGCCGGTGGTCCATCTGGAACACGGCGTCGGCCGCTACGCCGGCATGACCACGCTGGAGGCGGGCGGAATCAAGGCTGAGTATCTCATCCTCACCTATGCCGGCAACGACAAGCTGTACGTGCCGGTCTCCTCGCTGCACCTTATCAGCCGCTACGCCGGCGGCGCCGATGAAAACGCGCCGCTGCACAAGCTCGGCGGCGACGCCTGGGCGCGGGCGCGGCAAAAAGCGGCCGAGCGGGTGCGGGACGTGGCGGCGGAGCTTCTGGATATCTATGCCCAGCGTGCGGCGAAAAGCGGCTTCGCCTTCCGCCATAACCGGGAAAATTATCAGCTGTTCTGCGAGGGGTTTCCGTTTGAGCCCACCGTCGATCAGAGTCAAGCGATTAACGCGGTGCTGAGCGACATGTGCCAGCCGCTGGCCATGGATCGCCTGGTCTGCGGCGATGTCGGCTTCGGCAAAACGGAAGTGGCGATGCGCGCTGCTTTCCTGGCGATTGAAAACCACAAGCAGGTGGCCGTGCTGGTGCCGACCACCTTGCTGGCGCAGCAGCATTTTGACAATTTTCGCGACAGGTTCGCCAACTGGCCGGTGCGTATCGAGATGATTTCCCGTTTCCGCAGCGCCCGGGATCAGGCGCAGGTGCTGGAGCAGACCGCCGATGGCAAAGTGGATATTCTGATTGGCACCCATAAGCTTCTGCAAAGCGATGTCAAATGGCATGATTTGGGTTTGCTTATCGTCGACGAAGAGCATCGCTTCGGCGTGCGCCACAAGGAGCGCATTAAAGCGATGCGCGCCGATGTCGATATCCTGACCCTGACCGCCACCCCTATCCCACGCACGTTAAATATGGCGATGAGCGGCATGCGCGATCTGTCGATTATCGCCACCCCGCCGACGCGGCGGCTGGCGGTGAAAACTTTTGTGCGCGAATACGACGCTCTGGTGGTGCGTGAAGCCATCCTGCGCGAGGTGCTGCGCGGCGGCCAAGTGTATTATCTGTACAACGATGTGGAAAATATAGAAAAAGCCGCGCGCCGTCTGGAAACGCTGGTGCCGGAGGCACGCATCGCCATCGGCCACGGCCAGCTGCGCGAGCGTGATTTGGAACGGGTGATGAATGACTTTCATCATCAACGTGTCAATGTGCTGGTGTGTACCACCATCATCGAAACCGGTATCGACATCGCCAATGCCAATACCATTATCATCGAGCGGGCGGACCATTTCGGATTGGCGCAATTACATCAGTTGCGCGGCCGGGTAGGCCGTTCGCACCATCAGGCTTACGCTTACCTGCTGACCACGCCGCAGAAAGCGCTAAGCCAGGATGCCCATAAGCGACTGGAAGCGATTGCCTCGCTGGAGGATCTGGGCGCCGGTTTCGCGCTGGCCACCCATGATCTGGAAATCCGCGGCGCCGGCGAACTGCTGGGGGAAGATCAAAGCGGTCAGATGGAAACGATTGGCTTTTCCCTGTATATGGAACTTCTGGAAAGCGCAGTGGACGCCCTTAAGGCCGGTCGCGAACCGTCGCTTGAGGATCTCACCCGTCAGATGACCGAAGTGGAACTGCGCATGCCCGCGCTGCTGCCGGAAGAGTATGTCCCCGACGTTAATACCCGCCTGTCGCTGTATAAGCGTATTGCCAGCGCCGCCGACGATCGTGAAATCGAAGACCTGAAAGTGGAGCTCATCGATCGCTTCGGTCTGCTGCCGGATCCGGCGCGCTATTTGCTGGCGATAGCCGGACTGCGGCAGCGGGCGCAAAGCCTGGGTATCCGGCGCATTGAAGGCAGCGATAAAGGGGGCTTTATCGAATTCAGCACCACCAACCGCGTCGATCCTGCCTATCTCATCGGCCTGCTAACGCGCGAGGCGGGCACCTATCGGCTGGACGGTCCGACCCGCTTGAGATTTATCCGCGACCTCAAGGATCGCACGGCGCGCCTGCAGTATGTTGACGAGTTGCTGCGGGAGCTGCAACAGCATACGTTGAGCGCCTAACATGCACCAACGCCGCGCCAGGATACACTCCCGACGCGGCGTATAACGCCCGACTGCCGCTATGGCGACGGTGGCGAACCGCAACCTGCCCACGTTAGGCCTGATCGTTTAACACCAGTTGACCGTTGCGATCCAGGGGGATTTTGGTGCCCGGATCGTGGTCCATGCGGATTTTGCCTTGCTGATCGCCAATTTTATATGTGACGTCATAGCCCAGCAGTTTCTGCGATTTATCATACACCGTCTGGCAACGCTGGCGATTGGTGGTATAGGTATCGCGATCCTGCAGATTGCCCTGCACCTGATTGCCCGCATAGCCGCCCGCCATGGCACCGGCTACGGTTGCGACATCCCTGCCCCGTCCGCCACCGAACTTATGGCCGAGGACCCCACCGGCCACGGCGCCCAATACCGAACCGGCGATTTTGTTCTCGTCCTGCACCGGGCGGCGGTGGGTCACGGCGACCGTACGACACTCCTGACGCGGCGTTTTAATCGTTTCATTGATGGGCGATGCCGTGACGACCTGGGCGTATTTCGGGCTGGAGGAAAACACATCCAGCCCCGCGACCGCCGCGATACCCGACGCGGCGGCAATACCAATGCCGACGCCTGCCAATAATGATTTATTCACGGAGAACCTCCTGACAATTATCACGCACCCGCTAACGGTGAACGGACGCATAACCCTAGCTTCCTTTTAACCGCAAGCGTAACCCGAGCCCTGGCGCTCCTCCCGGACGGCAAGCGTGGCACCCCCGGGATAACTCAAAGTCTGCCCAAGGAAAGCGTTAGCGGCAATAAGATTAAGGGCGAAAAAAGGCTACTCTGTCGGCACTTCAGGCGCTTTGGGATGATTCCTAACCCTACAAAGCAGTACGACGCTATTTCCTGCTGCCACGATCCGGTACACGTCTGGCTGTGAACTGGCAACAGCGAACGCACGTCTGGCATGAACAGGCAAGGGCAAACGCACGGCTGGCGGTGAACTGCCCGACGGCGAACGCACGGCGCGGCGTTTACCGGCCCGCGGCTGAGAGCTACACAGGCATGTCGTCGAGGGGATAGACTCTGATTCACGGCCCGCACAGCGGGTAAAAGCGGAAAGACGGTGAAGTGGCTAAGGCAAACGGCACCGCCGCTAAAAGCCGCCTTCAAACCACTTTGAAGAACGCGCGCTTGGCCCCCCCGGCCCGGCGCAAGTTGCACCTGCGCCGGGCCGGGGGGCGGCGGATGGCGGCGGATGGCGGCGGATGGCGGCGGATGGCGACGGATGGCGACGAGCCGACAAGACAACCCTCGGACATCGCCGCGCCGCAATTAATGGAGTTTGAGGTGTGGGCGGATCACGCGGTTAATTCTACCGACCAACATAATCAAGCCGGTTTTGATATACCCATGCAGCGCAATCTGGTGCATCCGATAGAGCGAAATGTAAACCGCGCGGGCAATGCGCCCTTCTATCATCATCGAACCGCGCATCAGGTTGCCCATCAGGCTGCCAACGGTGCTGAAACGCGATAGCGACACCAACAGCCATGATCTTTGTAGCTATAGGCTTTCAGCGGTTGCCCGCGCAGCAGCGCCAGAATATTACCGTGGGCGCGCGAGGCCATTTGATGTGCCGCCTGGGCGCGCGGCGGCACCACGCCCCCCGAAGGCATTGCGCAAGACGCGCAATCGCCAAGCGCAAAAATTGCCGGGTCGCGCGTGGTCTGCAACGTCGGCTCAACCACCAGTTGATTGATGCGATTGGTTTCCAGACCAGCGATATCCTTCATAAAATCCGGCGCTTTGATGCCGGCGGCCCACACCATCAATTCGGCCTGCAGATATTCGCCCTCCTTGGTATGCAGCCCGCCCGCATCAGCGCTGGTGACCATGGTTTTGGTCAATACCCTGACGCCCAGCTTGGTCAACTACTGATGCGCGGCGGCAGGGCCGGCAAAATACGTTCACCCGCCTCGACCAGCGTGACGTTCAATGCCTGATTGTCGAGCCATTTGAAACCATAGCTATGCAACTGCTGAACCGCATTGTGCAGCTCGGCCGACAGTTCGACGCCGGTGGCGCCGCCGCCGCCGATGGCGATATTCACTTTCCATTCCAGGTCGCCCTTGGCGGAAAATTTCAAAAACAGATTAAGCATTTCATTGTGGAAACGCTGCGCCTGGCGCTGATTATCGAGGAAAATACAATGTTCTTTGACGCCGGCTGTGCCAAAATCGTTCGAGGTGCTGCCGAGCGCCAGCACCAGAATGTCATAATCCAGCCGGCGTGCTGGCACCAGCAGCGCCCCCTGATCGTCGCGGATTTCGTCCAGCAGCACCTGCTATTGCTCACGATCTATGTCGCTCATACTGCCAAGCTGAAACACAAACGCATGATTGCGGGCATGGGCCATGTAACTGAGAGCATCCACCCCCTCATCCAGCGAACCGGTAGCCACCTCGTGCAGTAACGGTTTCCAAAGGTGGCTATGGTTGCGATCCACAAGCGTAATCATCGCCCGCTTGCGCCGCCCCAACTTGTGCCCCAAGCTGGTCGCCAGCTCTCCAACCCGCCGGCGACGCCGCCGATAATGACAATCTTTTTCAGTGGTGTGGTCAAAATGCCCCCTAAATGTAAACCGTTCGTTAACTAAGCGTAAATAAAAAAACATCCTTAGATAACATAGGGTTATATCTTAATGCGCTCTTGGCGCCAGAATACCATGGGAGGTCATTTGGTCATACCAAAATTGATATGAATCAATTTTTTCGGCCTGTTCCTATCGCCGTTGTCACCCGCCGTCCGGCCTTAGCCTAACGATTTAAAGGCCAGCAGGCGCCGTAAATGGGGAGAAATATTTTTAAATTTATGGCCTTCGTGCTCATCCCAGATAATTTCATAGAAGGGAGAAAGCAGCCCGGAACTGCGATTAACGTCCAGCGCATCATCCTGACGCGACAGGAGCACCAGACAACGATCGCGATTTTTTTCGCGGAAATTATCCACGCATTTGGTGGCGATATCCACGTACTCCTCGGGTCGGTCAACTTTACCCGGCATATTCTCTTGCGGAAAAAGATTGGGATTAAGGATAACCTGGCGCATGTCGCATAAAAAACCGATGCGCTCAGCCCAAAACCCGCCCAGACCGACGCCGCAGATGAGCGGCCGCTCGTCGTCGGTCAATTGCTGCATTTCGTCCACTTCCTTAAGCAGATGCTGCATGTCGTGACGGGGATGGCGGGTACTGTAACTGATAAGCCGCACATCGGGATCGATGAACTGCAATTGCAACACCTTTTCGTGATTGCCAAGGCTGGTGGCATCAAAACCGTGCAGATAAATAATCATCGTTTTCCTCTTCCTTTGGGTTCGACGGCGGGGCGACAATCGCAACAATGAGGTTACAACGCTCGCCGCCCGGCAACATTGATAGATGACAGATTCTCTCGCCTAAGGCGCCAACCGGCAGCCAAGGTTTCCGGCTCCGCGCCGGTGTAAACACGCCAACCGCCGCAGTCGCATGGCAGCGGGCGGCAACGCCCCGTCTCAGCATAAACCCTATTGAGCGTCAGGGTATCGCCCGCCGCATTCTCTTCTGGCCCGCACGTGACAACCTCGGTACTGAAAACTGGTTTTAAACGCGTCAAAGATGTGCCGATGACATGCCACTCCGGCAGTAAACGTTTCCCGATGTAGCATAGGCGAGAATATCCTGCTAACAGTCGATAAGGGGGTGCCTTAAATATGTTCCATAACAACAGAGGTTATCATAACGTTTAATCCTTGGGTGGCGTTAATCAGTCTTTTATAAAAAAGCGATAAACGCCTGGCTATCGGCAATAATAACTTTCAATAATGCATCATATTCATCGATCTTACCAAACCACCGGTCACTTCAGCAAGGTATATTATATAATGCGCCAGCTGATGGTAACCATTACGATTATATTTATAAATAATTATCATCACAAACACGGTCAACGTTAGGCCTGGTTTTTTTCGCTGACCAATAAAGCAACCCGGCCAGAAATATATTCCGCTTTGCTGCTAATGCCTGATGCTTTACCTGCCATAATCGGGCGTGCAATCCCCTGACAGTCCCCATTCCAGCATGTATGGCTTTTGGTTACGCTTTAATAACGCAGAACTCTATTATTTTTTTATCCATCATGCCGGTGTTTTTGATGAAGAATATCATGCACTGAAATTACTCTATAAGCGGCGCGTCAGGCACTATTTTTCTGCCGTCAAACGGTTAAAATTATTTCTTTAGATAAGGAGAATTTCATGCGAAGGATCACGATATCACTGCTATTTATCCTTGTCTGTTTAACCTGGGGCACCACCTGGCTGGCCATGAAAATAGCGGTGGAAACCATTCCGCCGTTGTTTGCGACCGGCATGCGTTTTATTGCCGCCTCACCACTGCTTATCATTATGGCCTGGGTAACCCGCGCGCCATTACTTTTTTCCCGCGGCCAGCGTCTATTCCAATGTGCGGTGGCGGTATTTTATTTCGCTATTCCCTTTTCATTGATGATTTACGGCGAGCAAACCGTGAGTTCGGGCCTGGCGTCGGTAATATTCGCCAATATGCCCGTGGCGGTGCTTATCGCCTCAAAGCTGTTGTTAAAGGAGAAAACCTGCAAGCTGCAAATTCTGGGGTTACTGCTGGCGATTGCTTCGCTAGCAGCGGTGCTGCTTAGCGAAGCAAAGGAGACCAGCCGCTGCCACTGGCAAGGCGCCCTGGCGTTAATCGTGGCATTAATCATGCATGCGCTGATGTATACGCTTTGCAAAAAGCGCGGCTGCCGCGTGGCGGTGTTGACATTCAATGCGCTACCCTGCTGCGCAGCGGGATTAGCATTAATCGCTGCCGGTTGGTTGTTGGAACAACCCCGCTGGCAAGATTTTTCTGCCGGTTCGATTGGTGCAACGCTTTATTTGGGTGTGGTGGCGGGCGTCTTTGGTATCCTGTGTTATTTCTCGCTTCAGAAAAAAGCCAGCGCCTTCCAGGCTTCCACGGTTTTTTTAATTTTTCCGGTTATTGCGCTCTTGCTGGAGAACGCGCTCTATGGTTATACGCTTTCGCCGGTTTCGCGCCTGCTGCTGCCGCCGCTCAGCGCCGGGATCTTATTGACGCTGCTGTCGCGGCGTCACGCGCCTGAACCCCGGTGAATATCCCTGACCGGGCGTGGCGAAGGCGCAACCTGTGCGCATCTTCAAGATCACAGATCACAGGTTTGGGTCTTGGGTCAGTCATAAACGATAACCGGCGTGGCGGTGGTGCGGCAATAGCCCATCGTCGGGCCCCGAAACAGGTTCGGCAAAGCGACAGTCTTACTCTCGGCGAACCGCCGTGTTTCGCTGGCAGCAAGGCGAAAATATCTGGGGAGCCGCCAGGTTTTGCTGGGAGCCCGGCGAAGGTGTCCGGGGAACCGCCATGTTTCGCTAAAAACGCGGCGAAGATGTCTGTGGAACCGTCGGGCTACACTGGGAGCCCGGTGAAGTCGTCTGGGGAACCGCCGGGCTACGCTGGAAACGCGGCGAACACGTCTGGGGAGCGCCGGGTTACGCTGGAAACGCGGCGAAATAGTCAGGCAAGCCGGCGAGCGGAACGACTTGCCAGCAAACGGCGCGCAGAGGTTACCTGCTACTGCAAGCACTCGAAACGCTTAGCCTGGCAGATGAAAAAAACGGCGCAGCGGCGCTGCCAGGGCGATAAAATCACGATTGCCGCTCTGGTGCCAGCGCGTCTCATACCATAACAACATTAAATAATTGACCCAGGGGATCCAGGCGTCTATATGCCGGCGCAATCGCTCGCGCTCAAGACCGGGCATTTGCCGCACATAGTCGGCCAACACCCGCTCACAGGTCGCAACCGGCAGCGCATTGCCGCAAAATAACGCCGCCAGCTCCAGCGCGACATCGCCGTCGCCGGCATATTCCCAGTCGATGAGCGCCAGAGAACCGTCCGCTTGGCACAGCACATTGCCTTGATGCACATCCATATGCAACAGCGCTTGGCGCAGCGCCGCCGGCGGACGCCGGCGCAAAAATTGCCGCTGCAGCGCCAGCCAGGCCGGCGAGCGCCGCGCCGGATCGCTGCTGTGCCAATAACGCGCGTAGCGCGCCTGCAGATCCAACGGATAACCGCTGAGCCGGTGCTGATGCAGCGTCGCCAGCGTGGCCGCCAAAGTGCCCGCCGCCAGCGCGTGCTGCCAGCCTTGAACGTCTGCCGGCTCGCCAGGCAGCCAGTCCACCAATAGCCAGCCGTCGCTAAAGCCCCGCGGACGCGGTGCCAGACCGCTGCTGTTAAGAACGCGTAACAGGCGAAACTCCCGACGGCGACTGACCCCCAGTTGCGTTTTCTGCCCGCTGGCACCCCGTGCCAGCACATCAAATCCGGCCCCCTGTAGCCGCCAGCTTTCGCCGGTCAGGCCGCTGACCGGCTGAGGTTCGACCGTCTTCGCCAGCGCGGACGGCAGGCAATGCGCCAGCGCCGACCGCAGGCCGGGCTCAGTCCTGGGCAACGCCGTTACCGGACCAGATAATTTCGCCGGTCTGCACCAGCATCAGTTGGAGATCGAGCGTCGGCTGCTTCACGTCGCCGCTGGCGGCGCTGTAGAGCACATATTGCGCATTCAGGTAGCGCGCCAGCCCCACCGCTTTGCTGCGCGACTCCAGACTGTCGTCTGTAGAAAGCCCCAGCGTCTGGCGCGCTGCATTCAATTGCTCGGCGCCGACGACCTGAAATTTACCGCCGGCGTCGGCAATGAGCCGAGTGAGCGACGCTGTAGCTTTCCCGGTCTGCATGCTGCCGTTGGTGGCGTTTTTCATAGTATTAACCAGCAATACGCTACCGTCGTTGATCCCCTCTACCGCCAGCAGTTGCTGCACCATGGGCGACAGGCTGGCCTGCCAGTCAATGGTCTTGATTTTCGGCGGCATCGGCACCGGCGCGCTGGTGGCTGGCGGCGGCTGCACCGGTACCGTAACCGGCGGCGGCACCGGCTCGATGGTCGCCGGCGGCGGCGCGGGCGTTCGGGAGGTACAGCTGGCCAGTACCAGCGCTGCGAGGACGATTAAGGCTCTGTTTTTCATTGTAGACTCGACGTTGACCCTTTATTGCAAAGACAAATAGAGACGGACGTGTTTCGCCTCTGGATTCCCATTCACCGCTTGCACTCGCACTTGGCCGTTAGGCGGTACGATAAGCGTACGCGTGGCGGCGAAAGGGATAACATCTAATCCCTGCGCATCGTACCAGTAGAAACGGTAATGCACGGTGACCGGCGCAGGATGATCGTTACTGAGGAGACTATAGGCGCTAAGCTGTCCCCGATCGGTGGTTAGCGATGGCGGTGCGGCGGTGACGCCGGCGCTGAGCACTGACGAGCCCATCACCAGCGATTGCTGATTATTGATTATCAAGGCGTGATCGCCGCTGCTGCAGCCGGCGAGCAGCAATAACGCCGCGACCCAAGGTGCTAAACGCATGTTTTTCCTTAGCGCATCAGGCCACCAGCGGACCAAGCGGTTTGCCGCCCAAAAGATGCATGTGCAAATGATAAACTTCCTGGCCGCCGTGGCGGTTGCAATTCACGATCAACCGGTAGCCATCCTCGTCGATGCCCTCTTGTCGGGCGATTTTCGCCGCGACGGTGAACAAACGCCCAAGCGCCGCTTCATCGTCGGCGGTGACATCATTGGCGGTGGGGATCAGCACGTTAGTGACAATCAAAATATGGCTGGGCGCTTTGGGGCTGATGTCGCGAAATGCGGTAACCAAATCATCCTGATAGAGAATATCTGCGGGAATTTCCCGGCGGATAATTTTACTAAAAATGGTTTCTTCGGCCATGACGGCGTTCCTTGTTTCCTGACGGGTGGGTAACGGGAGTATGAGTGAGGAGATCCCTGCTTTTCAACCGGCCGCGTCATTAAAATAAACACTTATAGCGCAAAGTGGCGACCTGAACGTATTAACCATAGCAAACAGGGAGGCGTTCGTCTCCCTGTGCCGGAGAAAATTTGCCTCCGCAGGCGGGCGCATCGACATCGCAGCGGCACTCTGACCCCGTGTGCCTCACGCGCCGACGCGGGTTACGCCGGCTGTCGCAGATAGTCATCCATTTCGGTTTTCAAATTATACGATTGTGTACCGAAAATCGCCTGTACACCGGAACCCACCACCACCACACCGCGGGCGCCCAGCTGTTTCAAGATGGCCTGATCCACTTTCACCACATCCGCCACGCTGATACGTAGCCGGGTGATACAGGCGTCAAGACTGGTGATATTGGTTCTGCCGCCGAAAGCCATCACCAGCGCCGCGGCCCGTTCGCTGCCGCCCTGGGACAGCGTCTCGATTACCGCGGCGTCGCGCCCCGGCGTGTGAAGATTCAGCTTCACAATGAGCAGGCGGAACAGGCTGTAATACACCAATCCATAGGCTATACCCACCAACGGAAACAGCCAAATGCGGCTACTGTTACCGCTTAACACGATAAAATCGATTAAGCCGTGCGAAAAAAGCTGGTGCCGTCGCGCATACCCAGCAGAATACACAGCGGGAACGCCAGCCCGGCCAGCATGGCGTGAATGACATACAACACTGGCGCCACGAACATAAAGGAGAACTCGATAGGCTCGGTAATTCCGGTCAAAAAAGCGGTCAACGCGGCGGAAATCATGATACCGCCGACGCGGGCGCGGGTTCTCCGGCCGGGCTGTGTGCCAAATAGCGATAGCGGCGGCCGGCAGGCCATACCTTTTAAACAAAAACCCGCCCGAGAGCTTGCCGGCGGTGGGATCGCCCGACATATAACGCGGAATATCACCATGGAAAACCTGACCGGCGGCATTGGTGAATTCGCCCACCTGCATCTGGAAGGGAACATTCCAGATATGGTGCAGACCAAACGGCACCAGCGCCCGCTCCAGCACGCCGTAAATACCGAAGGCGACCATCGGGTTCTGGTAGGCGGCCCAGTGGGAAAAATCCTGGATAGCGGCGCCGATGGGCGGCCAAATAAACGACAGCATCAGGCCGAACAGTATCGCCAGCAGACCGGAGATAATCGGCACGAAACGTTTACCGGCAAAGAAACCGAGATATTCCGGCAGCTTGATGCGGTAGAAGCGGTTAAACATCGACGCGGCGATGGCCCCGGCGATAATCCACCCCAAAACCCCCGTATCCGCCAGATGTTTTACGGCAACCTCATTGGTCGACAATTGCAGAATTAACGGCGCCACGACGGCGATGGTTTTGATCATAATACCGTAGGCCACCACCGCCGCCAGCGCCGAAACGCCGTCGTTATGGGTAAACCCCAGCGCCACGCCAATCGCGAAAATCAGCGGCATATTAGCAAAAACCAATCCACCCGCCTCCGCCATGACGTTAGAAACGACGGCCGGCAGCCAGTGGAATTCCGCAGAGCCCACCCCCAGCAAAATGCCGGCGACAGGCAAGACGGAAACCGGCAACATCAGCGATTTACCGATTTTTTGCAGGTGAGCGAATGCATTCTGCAACATGGTTTTTTTCACTCCTGAATCAGAATCGTGGTGCATCAGACGCCGCGCCGGGAGCAAACCGGCGGCGCCTGTTAAGAGACGTTATCATTGCCATAAAAAAAGAACGCGCTCGGGACAGACCGGCGTTGAGGGCCCCTATCAGGCCACTCCACTTACGACGCCACCGTGCGCGACGGCGGCCAGATGGCGGGCAGCAGCAGCCCCTGGCGCGGGCGCCGCGCTGCCGGACATTTGCCGTCCGGCCTACGCGGGTATAATTGCGCGCAAGAGTAAAGCTATTCAATATTTATTTTGAGTCGAATAATAAGGCAATTTATTTACATCAGCTGGCGTCGAGGGTAGGGCTGCATGTCGAGTGGAACAAACGACCGAAATTGGCGGTGGTGGCGTCCGCCAGCTGCGTTAAGGGCACGCCTTTCAGCGTCGCCATAAACTCCGCCACATCACGCACATACGCCGGCTGATTCTCTTTCCCGCGATAAGGCACCGGCGCCAGATAGGGGGAGTCAGTTTCCACCAGCAGCCGATCCAGTGGGACATAGCGAGCCGCCTCGCGCTGCGCCTCTGCATTGCGGAAGGTGACAATGCCGGAGAACGAGATGTAAAAGCCCAGGTCCAGCAGCGCTTTGGCGGTATCGCGGTCTTCGGTGAAGCAGTGCAGTACGCCGCCACATTCATGGGCTTGCTCCTCACGAAGGATGGCCAGCGTGTCTTCACGCGCGCTGCGGGTATGCACAATCACCGGCTTATCCAGCGCGCGCCCCACGCGGATATGTTCGCGGAACACCGCCTGCTGCTGCGCCTTGTTGTCCTGCTGATAATAGTAATCCAAACCGGTCTCACCGAGCGCTACCACGCCCTCCCCCGCCGCCAGACGCCGCAGTTCGGCGAAATCGTATGGCTCATCGAGATTAAGCGGATGGATGCCGCAGGAAAACAACACATCATCACGGCGGCCTATCATTGCTGCCATGGCATGAAAACCGGGGAGCGTCGTACACACCGCCAGCATCAGCTTCACATCCCGCGCGCGGGCCTTGTCCGCGACATCCGCTACATCCCGGTGCAGCGTTTGATAATCCAGGCCATCGAGATGGCAGTGAGAATCGACTAAAAACATAATTTACCCTTATTACTACATCACAAGGAAACGCTGGCGTTCGCCACGCCCTGCTCCCAATTGAGCAAGTGGTGGGTCAGCAAGAGTTCGCGATTGACGCCGCTTATCTCCTGCCACTGACGCAGGCATTGCAGCCACTGCTGCCACTGCGCGTGCAGTACGACTGCCGGCCAGCGCGCGGCCAGCGCGGCCACCAGCTCCGTCCTGTCAGCATTAACCAGAAATGCCTGCGCGCCCTGCTGCCATTTCAGCGCATCGGTCAGCAGGCTGAGCAGCCAGTGCAGCGGCCCATCATCTTTATCCCGGTTCAGCGCCGGCAACAGCGCTAGAAAATCGCCGCTGGCGTGGGCCTCCTGCAGCGCCGCGCACAGCGTCAACCGCTCCTGCCAGCGCGTCGGCTGGAGCAACACCGCCGCCGCCAGCGGCGCGTTGCCGCACAGGCGCAGGGCGGTGCGGGCCGACAGAGAGTCTTCATAGCCCGCCTGGTGCAGCCAGCGCAGGCCCATCGCCTCATCCGGGGCCGGCAGCAGCCAATAAAGACAGCGGCTTCTGAGCGTCGGCAACAGGCGCGACGGCGTCTGGCACCCGATAAGAAAATAGGTATCTTCCGGCGGTTCTTCCAGGGTTTTCAGTAGCGCGTTGGCCGCCTGCTCGGTAAGCAGCTCGGCGTGGAGCAGCCATACCACTTTCACCCCGCCCTGGCGCGCGCGGCCATATACGCTGTCGATAATGGCGCGAATCGTATCCACCCCCAGACTCTGGCGGCCTTTTTCCGGCTCCGGCTGATGAAAGTCGTGATGATTGCCGGCCATCATCAGCCGGCAGCTATGGCAAACGCCGCAGCTTTTGATACCGTCCGGCTGCCGGCACATCAGCCAGCGGCTTAGCGCATAGCATAACGACGCCTCACCGTTGCCAGGCTGACTGTGCAACAGTAGGGCGTGATGCCCGCGCGCTTGCCGGTAGCGCGCCAGTATCTGCCGATAGGGGGCGTTGAGCCAGGGATACCATTTCATGGCGAGGGCGCCTGGGCACGCAACCAGTGCGTCAATTGGTGGCGAATGGCGTCGCTCACCGCGGCAAGCGGCTGGCTGGCGTCAATGGTGACGATACGGTTGTCCGCCGCCGCCAGCGCCTGGTAACGCGCCCGGGTGCGGTCGAAAAACGCCAGCGATTCCACCTCGATACGATCGAGCTCGCCGCGGGCGCGGGCGCGGGCCAAACCGAGCGCCGGCGGGATATCCAGGTACAGCGTCAAATCAGGGCGAAAATCTCCCAGTACCGCATCGCGCAGGGTTTCCAGCAGGCGCGCATCCATGCAGCGTCCCCCACCTTGATAGGTCTGGGAGGAAAGATCGTGGCGGTCGCCTACCACCCAGGCCCCTCGGGCCAGCGCCGGCTTGATAACCCCTTCCACCAGCTGTACGCGCGCGGCGTACAGCATCAATAATTCCGCGCGGTCGGTCACCGGCTCGTCACCCGCCCCGTCTTTAATCAGCGTACGCAGCGCCTCCGCCAGCGGCGTGCCGCCCGGCTCGCGGGTAAAAACCACATCGTGAATACCCTGCTGCCGCAGGACGTCCACCACCTGGGCAATTGCGCTGGTTTTGCCGGCGCCTTCCAGGCCTTCAATCACGATGAATTTACTGTTCATAATTTTCCTTTGCATTTTGCCGCTGCCGATATTGCTGCACCGCCTGGTTATGGCTCGCCAGATTGGTGGTAAAGACATGGCCGCCGTGCCCGTCGGCGACAAAATAGAGATAGGCGCTTTTCTCCGGGTGCGCGGCGGCTTCGAGGGAAGCCTGGCCGGGCATCGCAATCGGCGTCGGCGGCAGCCCGCTAATGATATAAGTATTATACGGCGTCGGCGTGGTTAAATCCTGCCGCGTGATAGTGCCGCGATAATCGTCGCCCATACCGTAAATCACCGTCGGGTCGGTCTGCAATTTCATCCCGCCACGCAGCCGGTTGATAAACACCGATGCCACCCGCGCCCGCTCCTCCTTCACCCCGGTTTCTTTCTCTACGATAGACGCCATGGTCAACAGCGACGGCGTGGTCTTATACGGCAGGCCCTCGGCCCGCCCCTGCCAGATTTCCGCCAACGTGGTCTCCATGCGCTGGCGGGCGCGCTTGAGTATCGCACTGTCGGGAGTATTGGCGGTATACAGATAGGTGTCGGGGTAAAATTGCCCTTCCAGCACGCTATCCGCCGGCGCCCCCAATTTGGCGCCCAGCGTCTGCGGCGTGACGCCCTGCAAGTCGTGCTTCAGATAGGGGGCTCGGGCCAGCACGGCCAGCCATTCTTTAACCGTCGACCCTTCAATGAAGCGGATGGCAAACTGCGCTTCTTTGCCGCTGACCAGCAGCAGCAGATCGCGCACCGTCATTCCCGGCTTGAGCCGATAGGTACCGGCCTTCACCGGCGCCAGCTTCGGCTCCAGCTCCATCAGCCAGGGCAGCCAGCCGACATGCCGCACCAACTGCCGCTGGCGCAGTAGGTTTTCCAAACCGTCACGGCCGGTCCCGGCCGGTAGGGTAAAGATCGTTTCCTGCTTGAGGAGCAAGGGTTCGGCGGCGAAGTGTTTTAACCGCAGCAGACAGCCGACGGCCAGCGCGAGCAGCACCAGTGACAGCATGATCAAGGGCCGTTTCTTTTTCATCGTTTACTTTTCTTTCCCTTACAATCTCGCGGGCCGGCCAGACGGCGGCCAGCCTAACCTCTTTTCGGCCCGATGCCCGTCAACACAGCGGGCAAAGCTGCTGATACAGCGTTCTGTCGGCGTAGTGCCGACTGTCAATCGCCCTTACCGGCACCACCGGCAACAACGCGTTGGTGATGAACACCTCATCCGCCGTTGCCAAAGCATCGGCGCCGACGACCACCTCCGCCAGCGAATAGCATAACGCCGGCAGCAACGCCATGACGTGACGACGCATCACACCCGCGACGCCAGCATAGTGCAGCGTGGGGGTAAACACGTTCCCGCCCCCGGCGCCAGAACAGATTGGCGCTGGCGCACTCCACCACAACATCTTCGCTATCCAGCACCAGCGCTTCATCCGCACCGTCGCGATCCAGATGGGCGCGGATCAGCACTTGTTCAAGCCGGTTATTATGTTTGATCCCCGCCAGCAGCGGATTACGCGCCAGCCGTACCGGGATTTGATGCAGTCGCACACCGTCCTGGCGCCAGCGGGGGTAATGCGCCGGCGCCGGCGAGCGCGAAACAATGCGCACCGGCGCGCCGCAGCCGTTGAAGCTGTAGCCGCGGCCACCGCTACCGCGGCTTATTAGCGCTTTGATGACGCCTTCGCCGCCCCCGTTGGCCGCCGCCAGCATTTCCCGGCGCAGGGCGTCGGCATCGAACGGCGCGAACAGCAACCGCTGCACCGCCAGCGCCAGTCGTTCAAGATGCCACGCCAGCAAAGGGATATCTCCGTCCAGCACCCGGGCGGTGGTGAAGAAACCATCACCAAAATGTATAGCGCGATCGGTGAGCGGCAATTGTGCCTGCGGGATACCGTTGATCCAATACATTTCGCCTCCTGTTGGCCGGACGCAGGACAGTAAAAAAATGGCCCGTTAACGGGCCATTGAGCAACATGTTACGATTATATCGCGCGGAACACCAGCGAGCCGTTGGTGCCGCCGAAGCCGAACGAGTTACACAGGGTATAATCCATTCCCTTCACCTGGCGGGCCTCTTTCGGCACATAGTCCAGATCGCAGCCCTCATCTGGATTATCCAGGTTAATGGTCGGTGGAATCGCCTGATCGCGCAACGCCAATACGCTGAAAATAGCCTCAATAGCGCCGGCCGCCCCCAGCAGATGGCCCGTCATCGACTTGGTCGAGCTTACCATCACTTTGCCGGCATACTCGGCGAAGACTGCTTTCACCGCCTGGGTTTCCGCTTTATCGCCGGCGGGCGTCGAGGTCCCGTGCGCATTGATGTAGGCCACCTGTGCCGGCGTAATACCCGCATCACGCAGCGCGTTGATCATTGAGCGCGCGGCACCAGCGCCGTCGTCCGGCGGTGACGTCATGTGGTAAGCATCGCTACTCATGCCAAACCCGACCACTTCGGCGTAAATTTTCGCCCCGCGCCGTTTGGCATGTTCATACTCCTCCAGCACCATGACGCCCGCGCCGTCGCCCAGGACAAAACCGTCACGATCGCGATCCCATGGCCGGCTCGCGGTCTCAGGACTCTCGTTGCGGGTCGACAGCGCCCGCGCTGCGCAAAAGCCACCGACGCCCAGCGGCGTGCTGCCTTTTTCGGCGCCCCCCGCCAGCATCACGTCCGCGTCATCGTAAGCGATAATGCGCGCCGCATGTCCGATATTATGCACACCGGTAGTACAGGCGGTGGCAATGGAAATACTGGGGCCGCGCAGGCCGCACATGATGGACAAATGACCGGCCACCATATTGACGATGGTAGAAGGCACAAAGAAGGGACTGATTTTACGCGGTCCGCCGTTCACCAGCGCGGTATGATTCTCTTTAATCAATCCCAGGCCGCCAATTCCCGAACCGATGGCCGCACCGATACGATCGGCATTGTCTTCAGTCACAACCAGGCTGGAGTCCTGCATTGCCTGGAGGCCAGCAGCAACGCCATACTGGATGAAGGCATCCATCTTGCGCGCTTCTTTGCGCGACAGATAGTCTTCAGAATTAAAATTTTTAACTAAGCCTGCAAAACGTGTTGCATAGGCAGTAGTATCAAAATGGTCGATCAGGCCGATGCCACTCTGTCCAGCAAGGAGCGCGCTCCACGTAGATTCTACGGTATTGCCGACAGGAGACAACATGCCAAGTCCGGTCACAACTACTCGACGCTTAGACACGTTTGTCCTCCAGGGAGGGAAAATAGTTTACTGTGGGACTAAAAAACTTAGGCGGTCGAGTGACCGCCTAAGGATGTTCGCTTACTGCTGGCTTGCCTGAATAAAATCAATTGCTGCCTGAACAGTAGTGATTTTTTCAGCTTCCTCGTCCGGAATTTCGGTATCGAACTCTTCTTCCAGCGCCATTACCAGCTCAACGGTGTCAAGAGAGTCAGCGCCGAGGTCGTCAACGAAAGAAGCATTATTTACGACTTCTTCTTTCTTAACGCCCAGTTGCTCAGCGATGATTGCCTTAACGCTTTCTTCGATAGTGCTCATACTCTTAAATTTCCTATCAAAACTCGCTTACGCGATGGTTTTCGTAGTGTATAAAATGTTGAAAAAGATGCAACTCAATCACGGCTGGTCGAACCACGATTTTATGCTATTTTGCGGTTTTTACCACAAATAACGCAAATGATTTTCGTGCTTTTCACAGCATATACATGCCGCCATTGACATGTATCGTTTCGCCGGTAATGTATGCTGCCTCTTCAGAGGCGAAAAAAGCGACAGCACTGGCGATTTCTTTCGGATAGCCAAGACGGTTTGCCGGAATCTGGGACAAAATGCCCGCACGGTGCTCATCTGTCAACGCTTCGGTCATATCGGTCGCGATAAATCCCGGCGCCACCACATTGACCGTAATGCCGCGCGAGGCGACCTCACGAGCCAGCGATTTACTAAACCCTATCAGGCCCGCCTTGGCGGCAGCATAATTTGCCTGCCCGGCATTACCCACGGAGCCCACAACAGAACCGATGGTAATAATTCTGCCGTAGCGCTTTTTCATCATGGCCCGCATTACCGCTTTTGACATGCGGAATACGGACGTCAGATTAGTATCAAGAATAGACTGCCATTCATCTTCTTTCATGCGCATCAGCAGATTATCACGCGTAATGCCTGCATTATTCACTAAAATATCCGCGTCGCCAAACTCCGCGCGCATTTTCTCTAAAAAAATATCGATGGAGGCGTTGTTGGAAACGTCCAATTCCATTCCTTTGCCGCTGGCACCCAGATAGGCACTGATGGCGGCAGCGCCCGTTTCACTGGTAGCGGTACCAATCACCGTCGCGCCACGCGCCGCGAGCATTTCCGCTATCGCGCGGCCAATACCGCGGCTGGCGCCGGTCACCAGCGCAATTTTACCTTCTAAGCTCATCTCTAACCCCAATATTAATGGTCAATCGCCGCGGCCAGCGAGGCGGGATCATTCACCGCCGCGCCCGATAAGGTGCCGACAATACGTTTAGTCAGACCAGTAAGGACTTTACCAGGACCGACCTCCAGCAACACCTCCGCGCCCTGGGCCGCGAGGTATTCCACGGTTTCAGTCCAGCGCACCGGGCTGTAAAGCTGGCGCACCAGCGCCTGGCGGATGGCCGCCGGACTCTGCTCCGCGCGCACATCCACATTGTTGATCACCGGGATCTGCGGCGCGGCGAATGTTACCGCTTCCAGTGCCTGCGCCAGTTTTTCCGCCGCAGGCTTCATCAAGGCACAATGTGACGGCACGCTGACCGGCAGCGGCAGCGCGCGCTTGGCGCCGGCTTCTTTACAGGCCAGGCCGGCCCGCTCCACCGCTTCTTTATGACCAGCGATAACCACCTGACCCGGGGAATTAAAGTTGACCGGCGACACCACCTGCCCTTGGGCCGCCCGTTCGCAGGCGGCGATAGCATCGTTATCCAGACCGATAATAGCGGACATCGCGCCGGTACCGTCCGGCACCGCGTCCTGCATCAGCTTGCCGCGCAGCGCCACCAGCGCGACTGCCGCGGCGAAATCCAGACTGCCGGCGCACACCAGCGCCGAATACTCGCCCAGACTGTGGCCGGCCAGAAGCGCCGGCGCCGGTCCGCCCTGCTGCTGCCAGACGCGCCATATCGCGACCGACGCCGTCAATAATGCCGGCTGGGTCACCCAGGTCTTGTTCAGCTCTTCAGCCGGGCCTTGCTGCACCCGCTGCCATAAATCATAACCCAGGACGGCGGAAGCTTCGGCAAACGTCGCCCCGACCACCGCGTGGTCAGCCGCCAGCTCCGCCAACATACCTACCGTCTGGGAGCCCTGTCCTGGAAATACCATGGCAAAAACAGTCATTCTTATGCTTCCTGTTGATTAAAACCGTAACAGCGCCGAACCCCAGGTGAAACCGCCGCCAAACGCTTCGAGCAGCACCAGGTGTCCCGGCTGAATGCGGCCGTCACGCACCGCTTCGTCCAGCGCCAGCGGCACGGAAGCGGCAGAGGTGTTCCCGTGCCTGTCAAGCGTGACGACCACTTTTTCCATACCCATGCCCAGCCGTTTGGCGGTGGCGGTAATAATGCGCAGGTTGGCCTGATGAGGCACCAGCCAGTCCAGCTCACTGCGGTCGAGCCCGTTGGCGCTGAGTGTTTCGTCGACGATATGCGCCAGTTCGGTCACCGCCACCTTGAACAATTCGTTTCCCGACATCGTCAGGTAGTCGGACGCAGCCGGATCGAGACGATTATGGTATGGGAGCGTCAGCAAACCGCCATAGCGACCATCGGCATGCAGATGTGTGGAGATGATGCCCGGCGCGGCGGAACGTCCGAGCACCACCGCGCCCGCACCATCGCCGAACAGAATCAGCGTGCCGCGATCCTCAGGGTCCAGGGTGTGGCTTAAGGTATCGGAGCCGACCACCAGCGCATAATCGACCGCGCCGTTTTTGATGTAGTTGTCCGCCACGCTCAGCGCATAGGCAAAGCCGGCGCAGGCCGCCGCCAGATCGAAGGCGATGCAGTCATTGATACCCATGTCGCGCTGGATCTGACAGGCTGAACTGGGAAAAGCATGGCTAGACGACGTGGTGGCGACAATAATCATGCCGACTTGCTCCGCCGCAATGCCGGCCATGTTCAGCGCTTGTTCAGCCGCGTCACGTCCCATGCTGGAGACGGTTTCATCCGCCCTGGCGATACGGCGTTCGCGGATGCCGGTGCGAGTGACAATCCACTCATCCGACGTGTCCACCATTTTTTCCAGGTCGGCATTGGACCGGATCTGCGCCGGGAGATAACTCCCGGTACCGAGAATCTTTGTAAACATGTACGCTTAATCACTCTTGGGTAGTACCGCATCCAGGCGTGCGGCTATCCGCTCCGGGATCTGCCGCTCCACCGCTTGCATTGCCTGTTCGATAGCGGCGGTAAACGCGCGCTGGTTGGCCGCACCGTGACTTTTGATAACGGTACCGCGCAAACCTATCAGGCAAGCGCCATTGTATTGGTCGGGATTCAGTTGACCGAATTGACGCATCAGGCGACGTTTCATCCAGCGCTTGACCCATTGCATCAGCCAACCCTGCTTGCCGCTTTCCCCAGAGGATTTCAGCAATGACAGAAAAACTCTTATCACCCCTTCCATAGTCTTTAATGTGACGTTACCTACAAAACCGTCACAGACCAGGACATCGGTTTTCCCCGTCAATAATTCATTAGCTTCAAGATAGCCGATATAATTGATTGACGGAACATCCCGTAACAGTGCCGCCGCTTGCTGAATCGGATCGAGGCCCTTGCTTTCTTCCTCGCCAATATTCAGCAACGCCACGCGCGGCGGGTTAGTGACCCCCACGATATGCTCCGCCATCACCGCGCCCATCACGGCGAATTGCGCCAGCATCGCCCCATCGCAGGCGACATTGGCGCCCAAATCCAGCACGACGGTTTTCCCTTGTTTTTGATGGGGCAACACCACCATTAGCGCCGGCCGCTCAATACCGTCAAGGGGTTTTAGCACCAACTTCGCCAGCCCCATCAATGCACCGGTATTGCCGGCGCTGACGCAGGCCTGGGCACGTCCGTCATTGATAAGCTCCAACGCAACGCGCATGGAGGTGCCGCGGCTTGCCCGTATGGCCTGCGACGGTTTGGCGTCACTGGTAATAACCGATTCAGCGGGAATGACCGTCAATCGCTCGAGCAGAACGGAATCGGTTTTTGCCAGTAAAGGATTCAGTGCTGCGTGATTGCCGACAAGCAGCAGCTCAAGTTGCGGATATGAGACCAGTGCCTGCAAAGCTGCAGGCACCGTCACGGCAGGACCAAAGTCACCACCCATTGCATCTAACGCCAGGGTTAGACGTCTCAATGTATCGCCTTTAGGAATTACTTGGCGATAACTTTACGACCGCGGTAGAAACCGTCGGCGGTGATGTGGTGGCGCAGGTGGGTTTCACCGGAAGCTTTGTCCACTGATACAGCGGCGGTGGTCAGCGCGTCATGAGAACGGCGCATACCACGTTTGGAACGGGTGGGCTTGTTTTGTTGTACGGCCATAGACCTTACTCCTCGATTACTTATGCTTTAAACTGGCTAATACGGAAAATGGATTAGGTTTTTCCGCCTCGGCGGGTAGTTTACCAAATACCTGTTCCGTTGCGGACACTTCACAGTGTGAAGGATCATGCACCGGTGCGATAGGCAATGAAAGAATAATTTCATCTTCTATCATTGCCAACAAATCCACCTCGCCAAATTCGTCGACGTAGACCGCTTCGTACGCTTCCGGCAACGCCTCAGCCTGTTCGTCGCTGACGACCGAACTGAAACAAAATGTCGTGTGTACCTGATGCGCGAACGGCTGATTGCAGCGCTGGCAGCGCAGAGTCACCTCTACGCCCGCCTGACCGCTAATCACCGCCAGGCGCTGGTTATCAATTGCGAACGATAACGCGGCCTCGACATCACTCTCCACACTCACCACGGATTCGGCAACACGCGTCACCCGCTCAGGCGCATAGACACCAGCGTAGTCCAGGCGTTTCTGAGCGGTACGGACCGCATCAATGGTCAAGGGTAATTTTACCTTTTGCATAGGGCGCGCATATTAACTTTGTAACGCGCGGGAGTCAAAGAAAAAGGGGGTTTTGCACCGCTTTTCACCCATATTCGCCTTCTTGGCGCCGGACAGTTTAGAATGCAGCGGTGAATTTGACCCTGCTGTGGATAACATTGTGATGAATAAACTCGTTTTGGCCTACTCTTCACCTTACCGCCGCGCGCTGTTGGAGAAACTGAGCATACCGTTTGCTTTTCACGCGCCGGATATCGATGAAACGCACCTCGCCGGTGAAGACGCGGCGAAAATGGTACAGCGTCTGGCCATCGCGAAAGCGCAGGCGCTGGCCGAGCATTATCCCCGGCATCTGATCATCGGCGCCGATCAATGCTGCGTGCTTGATGGTCAAATCGCGTGGAAGCCGCTCACGCAAGCCAACGCCATCGCACAGCTGACCCGTGCCCGCGGCAAAGCCGTAACCTTCTACACCGGCCTGGCGCTGCTAAACAGCGCCAGCGGGCGGCTGCAGGCCTGTACGGAACCCTTTGTCGTCCATTTCCGGGCGCTGGAGGACGCCGAAATCGCCGGTTATGTGCATTTGGAACAACCCTTGCACTGTGCGGGCAGTTTTCAATGCGAAGGACTGGGGATTGCGCTGTTTGAGGCGCTTGAGGGGCGGGATCCCAACACGCTTATCGGGCTACCGCTGCTGGCCCTCGCCGGCATGTTGCGCCGGGAGGGGGTTAACCCGCTGCGGGGTAACCGTTAACAGCCGGCACGACTACTTGTGATTGTCGCGCAAATACAGCAGGCACTGCCGCAACGGCGCGTCCAGCGGCGCTTCTATCCGCATCGTTTCGCCGCTCCCGGGATGGCCAAAGCGCAGCGCGGCCGCATGCAGAAACAGCCGGTTCAGACCACAGCCTTTCAGCTGCTGATCAAACGCGCCGTCACCGTAGCGATCGTCAAACGCAATCGGGTGGCCGGCGTATTGGGCATGCACGCAAATCTGGTGGGTACGTCCGGTGACCGGGCTGGCCCGGACCAGGGTGGCCAGCGTAAACCGCTCCTCGACCTTGAAACGGGTTTCTGACGGTTTACCTTCGCTGTTGACCCGCACGATGCGCTCGCCGCTGGCGAGAATATTCTTCAACAGCGGCGCCGCGACCGTTTTGACATGGGACTGCCACTGACCGCGCACCAGCGCTAAATAATCTTTTTGCATTCCTTTAGCGCGTAACTGCTCATGCAACTCCCGCAGTGCGGAACGTTTCTTGGCCACCAATAGTACCCCGGAAGTGTCCCTATCCAGGCGGTGAACCAGTTCCAAAAAGCGCGCGTCGGGCCGCAGCGCGCGCAGGCCCTCGATGACGCCAAAACTCATACCGCTGCCGCCATGCACCGCCGTGCCGGCCGGCTTGTTGAGGATCAGCAAATGGTCGTCTTCGTAGAGCACGGCATCATTTAACGCAGCGACTTTATCCAGCCCGGTGGAAACCGGCGCCTGCTCTTCATCCGAGCGTCGCACCGGCGGAATACGCACTTCATCATCATTTTGCAGTTTGTATTCCGGTTTTACCCTTTTTTTATTGACGCGTACTTCACCTTTACGCACGATGCGGTAAATCATGCTTTTCGGCACCCCTTTGAGGTGCGTACGCAAAAAATTGTCTATCCGCTGACCGGCTTCGTCTGCGGAGATGGTGATAAAATGTACGCCGAGATTATTCTCATTCATGGGCCGGGATTCTAAATATACCGACACCATAGCGCCACTTCTTTTTATGTGCTTAACTGTGGTTTCATCGGTAAAAGGTTTTTTCTGGTCCGGTGTACTCGTTACGCTATTCTTTGAGAAGCCATCAGGATGGGTCTGAAACTTGTCATCGATGGCTAAAGTCGTCTTGCTATATGCGTGTCAGCAGTGGAATAATGCATTTACTTTCCACGTTTTCGCGTCTGGGACGAGTGATCGAGGAATTTTGAATTTGTCTGGTTCAGCCTAAACGCAGCAATGGCGTAAGACGTAATGGCTAATCGGACAGTTAGCGGGCTGCGGATTGCAGCTTGGCCGGCAAAAGGAATCCGTTCTGGCAATAATCATCAGACGTTATTCCCCTGTAAAAGTGCTGTTTTCCGTTATGGGATAACAGGCTACCGAAATAATGCGCCCCTTAGCAAGCGACAACCGTGAGGTTGGCGGCTTTGCGCCAAGTCACGGGGCCGTCGGTGATTACCCGGCCATGCGGTTTTTTGCCCGCAGCTCTGATGCCAATGCATAAAAAATGAGTAAGTTACGATGAAAAGAATGTTAATTAACGCAACTCAACAGGAAGAGTTGCGCGTCGCACTGGTAGATGGCCAGCGGCTGTATGACCTGGATATTGAAAGCCCCGGGCATGAGCAGAAAAAAGCCAATATCTACAAGAGTAAGATCACCCGTATTGAACCCAGCCTGGAAGCAGCGTTTGTGGATTATGGCGCCGAGCGCCACGGTTTCCTTCCCCTAAAAGGAATTTCTCGCGAGTATTTTCCTCCTCAATATTCTTCTCACGGCAGACCTAATATCAAGGATGTGCTGCGTGAAGGGCAGGAAGTCATCGTCCAGGTCGATAAAGAAGAACGGGGTAATAAAGGCGCAGCGCTGACCACATTTATCAGCCTGGCCGGCAGTTATCTGGTGCTGATGCCGAACAATCCGCGCGCGGGCGGCATTTCGCGCCGCATCGAAGGCGACGACCGCACCGAGCTGAAAGAAGCCTTATCCTCCCTTGAGCTTCCCGACGGCATGGGCCTTATCGTCCGCACCGCCGGCGTCGGTAAGTCGGCCGATGCGCTGCAATGGGATCTAGCTTTCCGTCTTAAACACTGGCAGGCGATTAAAAAAGCCGCAGAAGGACGTCCGGCGCCGTTTTTGATCCACCAGGAAAGTAATGTTATCGTCCGCGCCTTCCGCGATTATTTGCGGCCAGACATCGGCGAAATTCTGATCGACAATCCCAAGGTGCTGGACCTGGCGAAAGAGCATATTGCCTCGCTGGGCCGCCCGGATTTTACCAGTAAAATTAAACTCTATAGTGGTGAAATTCCGCTATTCAGCCACTACCAGATCGAATCACAGATTGAATCGGCATTTCAGCGTGAAGTGCGGCTGCCCTCCGGTGGCTCCATTGTCATTGATACCACCGAGGCATTAACCGCCATCGATATCAACTCCGCGCGTTCAACCCGCGGCGGCGATATTGAAGAAACCGCTTTCAATAACAACCTCGAGGCGGCGGATGAAATCGCCCGCCAGCTGCGTCTGCGCGACTTGGGCGGCTTGATCGTTATCGACTTTATCGATATGACACCGGTGCGCCACCAGCGTGAGGTGGAAAACTGCCTGCGTGAATCGGTCCGTCAGGACCGTGCCCGCATTCAAATCGGGCGCATTTCCCGCTTTGGCCTGCTGGAGTTGTCCCGTCAGCGGCTGAGCCCGTCGTTGGGTGAATCGAGCCATCACGTCTGCCCCCGCTGCGGCGGCACCGGCACCATCCGTGATAACGAATCCCTTTCCCTTTTCATATTGCGGCTTATTGAAGAAGAGGCGCTGAAAGAGAATACCCACGAAGTGCATGCCATCGTGCCGGTACCTATCGCGTCTTACCTGCTGAACGAGAAACGCGAAGCCGTTAACGCTATTGAAAAACGTCAGGGCGGCGTGCGGGCGGTTATCGTGCCGAACGATCAAATGCAGACCCCGCATTACGCCGTGCTGCGCGTGCGTAAGGGCGAAGAAGCCCCTACCCTGAGCTATCTGCTGCCGCAGTTGCATGAAGCGGAGATGACCCAGCCGTCTGAGGAGCCTACCGCAGAGCGCAAGCGCCCTGAGCAACCGGCGCTGGCGGCATTTGTGATGCCCGATCCACCGATGGTCAGTGAGAAATCGTCTGTGGCTGAAACCATTATGCAGGCTGCGCCTGCCGTCAGCGCGGCGAGCGCCAGCCCCTCTCGCGGCCTGTTTGGCCGCTTGGTCGACGGCTTTAAATCACTCATCGGATCACCGGCGCAACAGCAAGAAGCCGACGCCGCTGACGCGGTGGTGGTCGAAGCACCGGCCGAGGCGGAAACGCCGCGCCGCCATGAGCGTCAGGATCGCCGTGGTCAACGCCGGCAGAGCGGTCGCCGTGACCGCAGTGGCGAGCCGGCCCGCGCCGGTCAGGAAAGCCGTCAGCCGCGCGAGCGCCGCGATAGCCGGGACGATCCGCGCCGCAAGCGTCCGCAGCCCCTTAATGAGACAGAAACCGTAAGCGACATTATTGATGAAATGCCGCAGGAAGAGCAGGCTCAACCGCGCCGCGAACCGCGCCAGGATCGTCAGCGCCGTCGCCAGCAAGAGCCGAAAGCGCAAACTGCCGAGCAGGAGATCAAAGCGCTACCGGTCGCCGTTGTAGAGTCAGACAGCGGCAACGCCGTCGATGAAGACGATAAGCCGGTTCAGGTTCAGCCGCGCCTTCAGCGTCGCGCCCTGAATCGCAAAATCCGCGTCGGCGATCGAGCTGCCCCTCCTGTCGCCGCGCCGACCGCCGCAGCGGAAAGCGCCACGGCCGCATTCAATGCGGCGGTAGAAAGCCAGGACGACAATGAAGGTAACGACGGTCTGCAAGGCGAGAATGACGCCGCGCTGGATGCCGGCAATGTCGACGGTGCACGTAACGGTAACGAAGCCGGGCTGCCGCGCCGTTCACGGCGTTCACCTCGTCATTTGCGCGTCAGCGGTCAGCGCCGCAGCCGCCGCTACCGTGATGAACGTTATCCGCTCTCGTCGCCGGTACCGCTTACCAGCGCGGTCGTGTCGCCGGAAATGGCCTCGGGTAAAGTGTGGGTGAGTTACCCCGTCACCCCCATCGAGCAAACGGAACACGACGCGGTTGCCGATGTAGCGGGAGGTTCCCAGACGATAGAGGTGACTGATGATGCAATCTCACAGGCTCAGGCTACGTTTGCCGCCGCGTCGGCAGGCGAAGCGGTGATAGTCAGCGAAGCGCTGCAAGGCAATGAACTGCCGCAATCAACGCTGGTCCCGCAGCATCCATCGCCGGCGCAGGAAGCTGCCGCTGATGAGGTACCGCCGGTGATCGCCCCCGAGGATCGGCAAATAGCGCAATGGCAGATGGCGCAGGCCGAACCGGCCGCCGGCAGCACCGTAGCACTCACGGCCACCGATTTGCCGCAAACGCCGGCGCAACCCAATGCCGAGTCGTCTAAGCCGGGCGTCGAGACCTTGAGCAACGCTGTCCACGGCTCAGAAACCGCGCAATTGCCGGTCGTGCCGGGCGCTAGAGAACACACCGCCGCTACAGCGCCGGTGCTCCCGCCTGCCGCGACGCACGACGAGCAAACTCACGCCGACTC
>NZ_JAFJYC010000003.1 GCF_018777395.1 Candidatus Sodalis endolongispinus | reverse complement strand
GTGGGCAGTTGGAGCGGGTAGCGCTTCGTCTGCATTGAACAGGTGAAGAGCAACCCTTGTAAGTGAACTAGAGTGATAAGGGGCTGTTGATAATGATGCGTTCAGGAATTCGGCCATGCTTAAGCCGCATTGAGATCAATAAGGACATTACCAATGTCACATCAACATGCTTAGCAGTCTTGAAACAGATGGTTATCTCTGGTGCCTAATCATCAATCTAGCGGTACAATATACTTATCATGGAAAGTATTGTCCGTCTTATCTCTCTAGATTCGTTAAACACTTATCAAGCTATGAGTGAGTCATGCGAAGACGTCCATCCCATTTATCAGCTGCAAACCACAATTAGCATGATCAGGCGAAACTGACGTTATCGAACGTTATAAACGCTGGTTCCCAGGGTAGGTTGTCCGTAAAGGAATAAGGTAACAGCGCGTGCAATGGGTTAGTCAATCACATGCATGAATGAGGGTTTGCTGCGTTGGATAGGTTAAGGGTTTTGCGTTCGTGACAAAGATTGTTTATTAACTATTAAACTGGATACCTCGTCAACGTTATCACTGAACCTTAAATGATTTTTTTGATAAGTATAAGTCTGTGTGGATATGATAATGCTAGTGACGCTGAAAGAAAGGGGGAGTGTAACAGTCCAACTATGTCATAAACTCCTTCACAGCCCCTGTGCGTGTGATGAACATGATTTTGTGCTCTATCGGTAGCGTATGTCTCATAATCCCGTAGAGGCCTGCTTAGGTGCTTCGCTTGAGATTACGGGATAAGTTGTCCAGAAATGGTGTTGTTGGTGATCATACGGATAAATTTTTCACCTAGCAGGGTTGTTACTGTTATGAAGCATGTGTTTGATGAATCGGCGATGAATGTTGGGATTTTCGATAGATGAGACTGGTTTATCCCCGTTTTCCACAGGCCAGATCCTACAAATAGATCATGATAAGATCAAAAAAAGATCCATTAAGATCCGCGTAGCCCGCTAAGCCTTGCTGCGACTGGCTTCGGAGGGGATCAGTAACCACTAAGATGAGTAAAACAACCACTAGAGAGAGTATAACAACCTTTATAGAGAGAAGATCAACCTCGCTGGAGAGGGAAACCAAACCACTGTAGTGAGAAATGACCTTTTTCAGCTGTGATTATCTTCATTCGGCGAAAAATGCCTTAAGTCATTGCCGGTAAGGAGATAACGATTTAATTGTCTAAGGGGATGCTCAACAATGCGCCTGTTATCCACCAACGGGTGTCAGCCCCAAAAACTGAAACAATCCGCCGCTTTGACGTTATTTAAATAAATTAAATCAACCTCTTAAATGTCTTCCAATCTAAAGGTGGATTTTTAACAAGTTGTTGAACGTAACCACTATGGTGAGAGTATTAACTACTATAAAGAGTAAATAAACCACTGTAGCGAGTAGCGTATCCGCTATAGTGAGTGATACTATTCACTGCAACCAGTCACGGCGATGATCGCTTGTTCATGTCACGGGAAATCCCTATGCCGAAAAAAGAACAAGAAAATAAAATGATAGCTGATGCTTTTAGCGAAACAGATAAACGGACCGGCGAGGTTATTAACTTAACGCCAAACAGTAATAACACGGTTCAGCCTGTTGCGTTGATGAGACTCGGGCTATTTGTACCGACTCTGAAGTCCACAAGCCGCGGCAGAAAAAATCAGATGTCTACCATGGATGTGACCGATGAACTAAAACAACTTTCTCTCGTTAAATCAGAGGGATATGAAAATATCAAGATCACCGGTGCACGGCTGGACATGGACAACGATTTCAAAACGTGGGTAGGTATCATACATGCCTTTGCAAAATATAAGGTGCTGGGTGACAGCGTCACACTGCCTTTTGTGGATTTTGCCAAGCTATGTGGTATTCCCTCTGTTCGTTCTTCTGCCAAACTTAGAAGTCGTCTTGATGCATCCCTGACGCGTATTGCAACCAATACGATCGCATTTAGTAACAGGGAAGGGGAGTACTACGTCACTCACCTGGTCCAATCGGCAAAATATAGTACGAAAAATGACTCAGTGACACTGCAGGCTGATCCAAAAATATTCGAGTTATATCAGTTTGATAAGAAGGTTTTGTTGCAGCTCAGGGCCATCAACGAGTTGTCGCGTAAGGAATCCGCCCAGGCGCTTTATACCTTTATTGAAAGCCTTCCTACCGATCCCGCCCCGATCTCTATGGGACGTCTACGCGCCAGGCTGAACCTGACATCCCGCACAGTTACACAGAATGCTACGGTTCGCAAAGCGATGGAGCAACTGAAAGAGATTGGGTATCTGGACTACACCGAGATTAAACGGGGCCAGACTGTGTATTTTGTGATTCATTATCGTCGCCCGAAACTTAGACCGGTCGATATCCCGCTGAGTTTACCTGATATCGTCGATGACGATTTAGAGACCATGAAGGAGCCAGGGGAACAAGGCGGTGAGATGGTTATGCTATCTAAGGAAGAGCTGGAATTGTTGGCTAAAATCCGTAAGAGCAAAAAAAATCCCTAACCACACTGGCGAGTAAAATAGCTCACTACAGTGGTTAGTGGGCTTTTTTTTGACCTCAATGAAGGCGACAACCGCTGTAACGAGAAATTATCCGCTGTAGTGAGTAAAAGTACTCTCCATAGTGGTTTTTATCATTCACACGGTTAGTGGATACTAATACATAACAGTCTGATTATGCTTTGAGTTAGCATATACTAACATCGTTTAGCTCTAAAGCTTGTCCTTGGTGCCGAGGTTAGCTACTCATCACAGTAGTTAGGTGCCGACCCGCATGACGAGACTCACTATAGTGGATAGTGCTCACCGCAGTGGTTGCTACTTGCTATAGTGGTTACGATTATTTTCACTCTCTCCTTAGTGGTTATTACGGATACTCAATAATGCCGCTCGCCCTTCTAATATACAGTATCAAGTCGATACGGAAGCGAGACCAGGCGTTTGATAACCGCCATATTGGTGTGTGACAATGTCACCCTAAAGAGGAAGCTTTGGTTACCAAAATGTCTCAACAGTCTGAATTAGCGATGTTGCGAGGCTTTCATCGGTGTTTAAGTGAATTGCATTTAGATTTGAACTACATTCTGCTCGCAATGGACGACCCCGTTACGACAGACGATCCAGGCCTGTTGTTGGACTGACCCCACCCTGATAAACAACCCACCGAGCCCAACCCGTTGGTTCTGACTGACTCCACCCACGCGGTCTTACCGACGGGTTTAAAGTAAAAATTGTCCTACAGCGAGGATCACGATGGTGCCTTACACACTGAGTGAGCCGTTTTCGTATTTGCTCTCTGACATTATAAATGACCCCGTTAGGGCCCTTTCCCGCCTCGCTGGTCCGGCTTTCAATGGGGACGTAGCGAAATCGGTACCGCCCAAAAATGCCGGAGTGGCTGACCCTAATCCGCAATACCGCACCCAATGATGAGAGTACTGAACTTTTTGAAATTTTCTAACAACAAAGAACGTAGAGGGAAATCCTATCAGATATTAATTCACACTTCATACTTGAGACGTAATACTTGCTACTTAAAATATCACAGGTATAATCTTATCAAGCTGTTCAGCCACTACAAACACATGGGACACATTGATGATTACAATCATAGGCTGTAATAAGGGCGGGGCGGGTAAGACCACGACAGCGATAAATGTTGCCGTTGGATTAGCGATGCAAGGCTATGATGTCTGCCTGGTGGATGCCGACGTACAACGTTCGGCAGCACGATGGTATGCCGAGAGGGAGCAGGCTGAACTTATCCCTACGGTGACGCTTATCGAAAAAAGAGACAATATTTCTCAAACCCTGCGGAGCCTCGATCAAAAATATGATCACGTCATTGTGGATGTAGCCGGCAGAAACAGTCGTGAACTGATCACGGGAGGAACAGTCGCCCATCAAATTATAGCGCCACACCAATGCTCACAACTCGACCTGGATACAATGATTGAACTAAAGCAGCAGGTGGAAAGCATGCGTGATTTGAATCCAGATTTGAAAGCATTCAGTTATCAGAGTATGGCAACGACTAATCCGGTCATCCGGGGTAATGAACGCCGGGAGTTTCTGGAATTTGTCAGTGAGTTTGCCGGTATCAAGCCACTTAATGCCATTGCCTGCCATCGCAAAATCTACCGCGATGTCATGTCGGAAGGGAAGTCTGTTTTGGAGGCTTCTAATGATAACGCGAAGGCAGAAGTTATGGCGTTGCTTAAGGAGATATTTTAGTGGCGCTGAAAAAACCCGTGAGAAGAACCGTGAGTGAGGCTGAGGCGGATGCATTGGCAAATCGCTTGGCGGATCGTCCTTATGGCGAATCTCAAAATTCTCCACCACCAGCCGCAGTGCCGCAAGAAGAAAAGATTGCGCGTACTACCATTTCGCTGCCTTTGTCATTATTACTCGCGGTAGAAGATATCGCCTTGGAGAACAAACGTAACGGTACAGATCCGAAAAATGTGAGTGCTATTATTCGTGAAGCGCTAAATGCATATCTAAAAACGTAACTGATTTAGCCCCCTGAAACACCAGACAGTAGCTGTATCTCCAGATAAGAGATAGGCTTGAATATATGTCTAACACTAACGCCAATTTTGATATGACCGGGATCATGTGATCTTGCCCCGCCATCTCCGTACAGCTTTTGTATCTTAAGTTAACGAAGCACGCTGCCGCCGGTATTCTCTCGGAGAGTGATATCCCAGCGCGCTGTGCGGATGGTTTTCATTGTAATGCGTGAACGCTGCTGCAAGGTTTCGCAGGGCTGTTCTCGCATCCGGTTTTGGCATGAACTCGATATAGTCTTCCTTCATCGTCTTCACGAACCGTTCGGCCATGCCATTGCTCTGCGGGCTGCTCACCGCTGTTGTGCAGGGCTCCAGATCCAGTTCTCTGGCGAACCTCTGCGTTTCATGCGCGGTATACGCTGAACCGTTGTCCGTCAACCACTGCACCGCTGTATCGGGTAACCTGTCGCCGAAGCGCTTTTCTACCGACATCAGCATCACATCCTGCACGGTCGAACTGTCGTAGCCTACAGTGCTCGCAGACCAGTCTATGGCCTCTCTGTCGCAGCAGTCCAGTGCGAACGTGACCCGCAGTTTTTCACCGTTGTCGCAGCCGAACTCGAAGCCATCTGAACACCAGCGCATATCGCTTTCTGCCACCGCGATCCTGCCCTTATGCTCACGCCTCGGCCGCTCTGGTTTTCAATGTAATAACAGCAGGTTATGCTCACACATGATCCTGTAAAGTCGTTTCGCATTTACCGGCGTCAGTCCCTCTGCGCGACGTTGTTTACACAGGATGCCCCACACCCGCCGATAGCCGTAGCTGGGCATATCGCTGATGATGTCGAGGATGTCCGACAGTATTTCAGCGTCTGCTTCGTCATTACGCCGGTTACAGCGCCTGTCCTGCCAGTCGGCAGAACGCTTAATCCGCAGTGACAGCGGCGCACGCGACCCGCTCATGGCGCGGCTGACCTGTGCTATTCCCCGGCCTTTGGCAACAAGGGCGCGTGCGCTATCCATTTTCGTGACTGGCCGTACTCCACGGCTTCTTTTAGGATCTCAACCTCCATCGTCTTCTTACCCAGAAGGCGCTGGAGCTCCCGGACCTGCTTCAATGCAGCTGCAAGCTCAGAGGCAGGAACAACGTCCTCCCGGCAGCCACGGCGGTGAGGCTTCCTTCCTGATATTGCTTTTTCCACTTAAACAGCAGGCTGGGCTGGATACCGTGCAGTCGTGCGAGATGGGAGACATTCATGCCGGGCTCCATCCTCTGCTGAATAATGGCCATTTTTTCCTGAGGAGTTTTACGTTTACGGACTTCTTGACCTAACAGGATCCCGGTCATATCAAAATTGGCGTTAGTGTTAGACATATATTCAAGCCTATCTCTTATCTGGAGATACAGCTACTGTCTGGTGTTTCAGGGGGATAAATCACAACCTCCCTGGTAACCGGGCGGTATCATAGCGGCAAAGGATGATGGCAACTATAGCGTGTCGTTGGCACCTTAACTTACCTGATCTGGCATGTTGCAAGTTATTTAGGCCTTACCCACTCGGTAGCGCTGGTTCCGCAGGGGGTAGCGCAAATCTGGGCCCCGGCGCCAGCTCGGTTTTATTCCAGTCCGGCTCGCGCTTGTTAAATGCACGCCAGGCGGCATTCACATCAGTTAACGCCTCACGCTGGTCGGGACCTCGGCCTGATCGATGGCCCCCGTGCCGAGTCGCTATGAGTTAACCCCCAATCCACAAGGCATCGCGTTTTATCGCGATCTGTTCATGGAATGCCGTCGTCACGGTATTGAGCCGTTGGTGACGTTGAGCCACTTTGATGTGCCTATGCATCTGGTCATTGAATATGGTTCCTGGCGCAACCGAAAGATGGTCGACTTTTTTACCCGCTATGCGCGCACCTGTTTTACCGCGTTCGACGGGCTGGTGAAATACTGGCTGACCTTTAACGAGATCAATATATTGCTGCACAGTCCGTTCTCCGGCGCGGATCTGGTCTTTGCAGAGGGCGAGAATGTTGAGCAAGTAAAGTATCAGGCGACCCATCACGAACTCATTGCCAGCGCGCTGGCCACCAAAATCGCTCATGAAGTGAATCCGGCCAACCAAGTCGGCTGTATGTTGGCAGGCGGTAATTTTTATCCCTGGTCGTGCAAACCGCAAGATGTGTGTGCCGCGCTGGAAAAGGATAGGGAAAATCTGTTCTTTATCGATGTCCAGGCCAGTGGTGCCTACCCCGCCTGGACCGGCCGTCTGTTCCGCGAGAAGGGGATCGAGGTGGCGATGGCGGACGGCGACGACGCAATTCTAAAACATACCGTCGATTTCGTCTCCTTTAGCTATTATGCCTCGCGCTGCGCCTCCGCTGAGATGAACGAACATAACAGCAGTGCGGCGAACGTGGTGAAATCCCTGGCCAATCCGCATGTGTCACGCAGCGAATGGGGCTGGGGCATTGACCCTCTCGGGCTGCGCATTACCATGAATATGATGTATGACCGCTATCAGAAACCGCTGTTTCTGGTAGAAAATGGCCTGGGGGCGCGCGATGAACCTGATGCCAACGGCGAAATCAACGATGATTACCGCATCAGCTACCTGCGCGAACATATCCGCGCCATGGGCGACGCTATTGCCGACGGGATACCGGTTATCGGTTATACCACCTGGGGATGTATCGATCTGGTCGCTGCTTCAACCGGCGAGATGAGTAAACGCTATGGCTTTGTCTATGTCGATCGCGACGACCGAGGCAATGGTACCTTGGCGCGCCGGCGGAAAAGATCTTTCTGGTGGTATAAAAAGGTCATCGCCAGCAACGGGGCGGATCTGGACTAACCCGGCTGCGCGCCTGGCAGACGCGCCCGGCGCCGCGGACAAACTTAAATTGCCATGCCGCCCGACACCTCAATACGTTGCGCATTCACCCAACGGTTTTCCTCAGACAGCAGGCTTGCGATCATCGGTCCAATATCATCGGGCAGACCAGGCCGCCCCAACGCCGTCATGTCCGAAACCGCCTTATTGATGGCGGGGTTGTCGCGCACCATACCGCCGCTGAAATCGGTTTGGATCGATCCTGGTGCTACCACATTGACGCGGATCCGCCGCGGTCCGAGTTCTTTGGCCAGATAGCGTGTGAAAATCTCCACCGCCCCATTCATGGCCCCGTAGGCGCAACTACCGGGATAAATAACGCGGGTCAGCCCTGATGAAATATTCACCACGCTTCCGCCGTCACGGATCAGGGGCAACAAGTGCTGCGTTAGAAAAAATACCCCTTTGACATGTACCCGATAGAGGGCATCCAACTCGTCTTCGGTCGTCAGAGTAATGCTGTTATGATGTGAAATGCCCGCGTTATTCACCAGATAGTCGATATGCGTCGCTTGCAATGTTACCAGCGCGTCTTTGACCCGTTCCACAAACGCCGCAAACGTCCCCGTGTCGCCGGTGTCCAGCGCTAAGGCGATAGCGCGCACCCCGGCTTGTTCGATAAGTGCTTGCACCGCCTTCGCCTCAGCGTGGTGAGAATGATAGGTAAAAATAATATCGACTCCGCGTTTAGCGAGGTTCAAGGCCGTATTGCGGCCCAGACCGAGGCTTCCTCCGGTAATGATGGCGATTTTGGAATGTGGCGTTGGCATATTGTTGTCCTCTCGGCAGAAAAAGGTATTTTTCGGTATTCAGTTGCCCTTTCACAGATTAATATATGCCTGTTTCTTGCCTATTCCTGTCACGCGCCGGTGCGGCGCCGCACATCAGTCGGAGTGAGTGAAATGTCAGAACTTGCTCGTACCCTTGAGCGTATTACCGATGGCTTAACGGGAGAAAGCCAGTACCTGACGGATATTGACAGTGTGATCCTGGTGCGGGCCGATCAGGAAAAACCGCCGTCACATTTACTAGCCAAACCGGCTTTATGTGTCGTCGCACAGGGGGATAAATGGACCAGTTTCGGCTCCCAACGCTACCGTTATGGTGCGGGTAGGGCGTTGTTGGTCAATGTGGAAATGCCTTCCGTGGGGCGTGTGGTGCAGGCCAGTGCCGATAAGCCTTTCCTGGGCATTATTATTGCGTTGGATCCCTACCGGTTGAAGGCGACGCTGAAAAGCCTTAGCGCTTTGCCGTCTAGTGTGAAGGCGGGTGCCAATACGTCCGGGGCAATTGTTACCGCTATCGATAGCGGGCCTCTGGCGCAATGCATTTTACGTCTGGTACAGCTTTTGGAGACGCCGTAGGCTATCACGCTGCTGGCGCCGATGGCGCTGAGCGAGCTGTATTATTGGCTGCTGACCGGCCCTCACGGCGGCCATATCCTAAATATGACGCTTGAGCGAGGCCATCTTGAGCGGGTCATTCGAGCAATTCAGCAATTACGTGCCCGTTTCGCAGAACCCATTCGCATTGAATCTCTGGCTGACGCCGCCGGCATGAGCCTGTCCACATTCCATCGCCAGTTCAAAGCCGTGACGGCAATGAGTCCTCTACAATATCAAAAGCAACTTCGTCTGCTCGAAGGTCGGCGTTTGTTGGTATCGGAGCGCAAGAATGTGGAAACCGCCGCCTATGCCAACGGTTATGAAAGCCCGTCTCAGTTCAGCCGGGAGTATCGGCGCATGTTTGGCCTGTCGCCAAAACGTGATGCGCGCTCGACTCAAGCCGGAGCGTTGCCGCCCGCATGGCCGACTGAGGGATGAAACAAGGCGAGTCAGGCTAACCAGCGCGGCGCGTGAGGTAAGGTGGCGCTTTGCTCAGTATCATGGTTAAACCACATTTTGGCCTGCGTTGCCCGTTGCAGCCGCGCCATTTTTTCCATCGATGCTCGCGTCGCCGCCTCATCAGCATTCAGCGATGGGACGCACCGGCAGTGGAAGTTGAACCGATTGTGCGCCATATCACCGCTCAGGACCACCAGGCCGGAACGTGGCATGCGGATAAACAGCGAACAATGCCCCGGCGTATGGCCCGGGGTAGCTATCAGGCGCACCGCCACATCACCGAAGATATCGTAATCCCCTTCCACCATTACACGCGGATTATCCAGCAGCGTGGCGTACAATTCCGGGCGGTAGCCGAACTGGGCATGATCGGCGCCGAACATGGCGTCATATTCAGACTGTTACGCTATCCACCGCGCGCACGGGAATAAACGGCAATTGCCGGCATTATCATAATGCGCATGAGAAAGGACCAACGTGCCGATATCTTGTGGAGCGACGCCGATTTCGGCAAGTTGGGCGGCGATCGTTTTACGTACCGTACCGAGAATGCCATGCGCTATAACCCGCCCCTCGGGCACCGCAATCAGATCATCCTGGGTGCCGGTATCCCACAACAGCCATTGGTCACGGTGGCGAATAAGATACGTGTTGCAGCTCAGCACCATGGGTACACCCATATCAATCCCTGGCGAATAACGGGAAGCGTCATCGACCTGGGCCTGACCACCGTCCAGGATATACATTTTTTCGATGTACACGTTGTCGCTCATCACTCCTCCTATCGTAGCAACGTATCAGAGAAGAGAAACCTGTCGATCCCCCAGCCCTTCGATTGACGAGAGCACCTAATCTCCGGCCTTCAGCCACTGTCGCACTTCACACCGTGTCTTCTGACCCAGATGACCCCAAGGGGTGTTCCGGTAAACATAATATCACCGGGTTTAAAGGTCATAAGACGCGAAACCTAACGGATAAGCTGTCGGCAAGTAACAATCATATCCCGTGTATTGCCGTTCTGGCGCAGAGCGCCGTTCACCCGGGTCTGCGCGCGCAGCGCATTCGAGTCAGCTATCGTGTCCCGCGGGACCAACCAGGGACCAAGCGTGGCAAAACCGACCGAAGTGCTCCCAGCCATAAATTGCGAGGTCACATTTTGCAGCGTGCGGGCGTTGAAGTCGTTGCCATTTGTGTAGGGGACACCACTTCAAGCGCATCGGCCTCGCTGACGTCCTGGCATGAGCGTCCGAAGACGATAGCCAAGTGGTCTTATCAGGGAACTCGCTGTCAGCCTTGGTCAGTAGCACGATGGTGCCGCCGTGATGGAATAGAAGGTTGAATCTCTCGCTCTACGCATCACCGTCATCCCGCCAATAGAGTGAAAGCGTTTAACTTTCCCCGTTGCGGACGAAATCGATGAACGCCTTGAGCGGTGCCTGGATGAGGCGCCGGTTGGAATAATAAAGATAGGGACCGGTAAAAGGCAGCCACCACGAGGGTAAGATGCCCTCCAGCTCACCGCTGTCAATCGCAGGTTTAAGCCACTCTTCAAAAAGATAGACAATACCGCCACCCGCTATCGCCGTCGCTACCGCCAGGTCCATCGCGCTGCCAATACTGAGCACCAGCGATCCGTTAACGTTAAGACGTACGGTTTCGTAGCCGCGCTCAAATTCCCATTCCGGGGTTACGCCGGTGGCATACCGCCACGCGAATACAGCGGTGATGCATGAGCCGGCCATACTTGTCGAGATAGGCCGGCGCGGCGGCCACGGCGAAGCGCTGCTGGCGCGGTCCTATCGGCAACGCCACCATATCCTGCTCGAGGCATTCGTCATAACGGATGCCGGCATCGCGACCATCGCGAAACACGTCCTGGACGTTGCTTTCCGCGACGATATCTACCTGAATGTCCGGGTAGCGCGCCAGGAAGGCCGGGAGAATTGAGGGTAGCACCAACCGTGTCGCACTGACCGGGACGTACAGCCGCAACGTGCCGGTAGGGGTATCGCGGTAGCGATTGAGGTCGTCAAGCGCCGCATCGACTTCGCTCATGGCCGGCAACAAGCGATCCATCAATGTCCTGCCCACCTCGGTTAACACCACCGTGCGCGTATTGCGGTGAAACAGGCGGACGCCCAGCTGTTGCTCTGCCCGCCGCACCGCATCGCTGAGCCGTGAGGCATTGCTGCCCGTGACGCGCGCGGCTTCGCGAAATCCTCCCGCTTTGGCCACCGCCGCCACCGCGTGAAGCAGTCCTAAATCGAGCCGCATTGTCCGCCACCTCGTACAGCCTGTCACTATTTAGCTGGATAGTCGCACAGTTAAGGTAACGTTACAATCCTCCGGTCACTATTTCAGGAGGTATGCCATGTTAGAATCCGCTCTCACCTATCGCTTGGGCGACCGTCAAATTAGCCGCATGGGTTACGGCGCAATGCAATTGTCCGGTCCCGGGGTTTATGGTCCACCCGCCGATGAAGCAACAGCCCTTCAGGTGCTGCGCGATGCCATTAGAGCGGGCGTGCGGCATATTGATACCAGCGACTTTTACGGGCCGCACATCACTAACCAGCTGATTAAAAAAGCGTTATATCCTTACCCTGACGATCTATGCATTGTCACCAAGGTCGGCGCGAAGCGAGATGCGCAAGCCAACTGGTTATCCGCCATGAGCGGCGCTGAGATAACACGCGCGGTGGAGGACAACCTGCGTCATTTAGGCCTTTAGGTGCTGGAGGTGGTGAATATGCGCAGTATGATCGATCCGATGCAGCCGGCCGAAGGATCCATCGCTGAGCCGCTGGAGGCGCTGATTGCGCTAAAAGAGCGCGGCCTACTCCGTCATATTGACCTGAGTAACGTTACGGCGCAACAAATCGCCGAGGCGCAGGAAATGACCCCTATTGCTTGCGTGCAGAACATGTACAACGTCGCGAACCGAAATAATGACGCATGGATTGACTCCCTGGCCGCTCAGGGAATTGCCTGGGTACCTTTCTTTCCCCTCGGCGGTTTCAGCCCGCTGCAATCGACCCAGCTTAATGCAGTGGCACAGTCGCTGGACGCCACGCCGATGCAGGTTGCGCTGGCCTGGTTGCTGCAGCGCGCGCCGAATATTCTGCTCATTCCTGGCACCTCATCTCCCCACCACTTACGGGAAAATATGGCGAGCCTCCAGCTTACGCTCCCCGCGGATGCGCTTGCCAAGCTTAATGCTATTGCTGCGCCTGCTGTCTGATGTGGCAGGCAAATTCCCTCTCCCTATCAGCCCGGCACTCTCGTTAACGGAAACCATTTTGGCCCGGAAAAACCGGTCCAGACACTCCGTCTGCGCCAGCTAACGCCCTGCCCGCTGAAAGCCATTTTCTTCATTTTTTTTCATGCGCCCCTTCGCTATCCTGATGCGTTCCTTACCTCAGACGGAAGATAACTATGCCTATAGCGTCCCTGACACACACGGCCGTGCCTGCTGGCATCGCGTATCAACCTGCAGCAGTACAAAACCATCCTCCCCAATGGCTGGTTGATCGGATAAGGGCCATCAGACCAGCCGAAAGTCCCGGTACCAACCCGATTTCCCCGCAGCCGAATCAGGATACAGGCGCGCGACGTCACCGTTGAATTAACCGTTACATTTACCCCCGCCTTAGAACGAGACACCCAAAAGACTGCTTCCGCCTGGCGATGGAACATGGCTTAAATGCCGAGGAGCATCGTATGCTTGAAATGAAGGCGATAATGGGCCCAGCCGCACAGCGTCTTCGGCGCGGTGAAGCCTGCGATACCCTTTCACGCATTTACGGCGGGATTGGCGGCTTAAGCGTTGAAGCACGGGAAAAGCTGGAAATGATCGCCGTAGACGGCCCTGCGGCGGAACGCCTTCGCCAAGGCGCAAGCGTCAGCCGGGTGTGTCGCAAGCTGGGGATTGTGACCCGCGCCGCGCGCGAACGTTTGCAGCGCTTGACGCTATTAAGAGAGGCTGAGGGACATGGCGGCCTTTGTGCGCCGCGCGCTGCTGCTGGGGCCGCCCTGTACGATGTTGCTGACGCCACCGTTGACGGCAGGTATTCAGACCAGGTCGTACGGACAACGACGACGCTGTCAAGGCGCCGCCTCTCCCGCGCTAGGTAAGGATCCTGCGCCGCCAATGGTGACGCTGTCACGTAGCTGGCTGCAACCTGCCATCCGGCTGACCCCTTGCTTAGGGTGCAACATTAGTTTTTGTTAACCCTGCAATAGCAAGATAGGGTTAACCCAACCACGAGACGCTACATGGTTATTCTGTGCTGCTCTCATCGCGATATCATAGCACCCACTCTATTCCCGCGCCCCGTTGCGTATTAACCGGGGAGTGCGTGAATAAGAGCGACACCGGCTTTACCGAGCAAGCCGGAGACCCGGGCGAATAAATTTCTCCCCAAGCGTGGCCTTCGCTTTGCGGCGCATGCAGGCAAAATCTTCCGCCGTCATACCGTTGTCACAAATGCCCCCTATTCTGGCCCGCAATGAAATCCCAAAGAGGATATACAGATGTTGGCTCCCCTGTTAGCGACACAGGCGAGTGCGCCCCGTTGGATGTTGCCCGCTGGTGTAGCGGATTGTTCTCATCTCGGGGGGCACTGATGCGTGCATTCACCTCTCTCACGCTGGAAGGCGTTTCCTATGCGTTCGGCGTTCACACCGTTCTCGACCACATAGATTTGCATATCGAACCCGGCGAAATCGTTGCGCTACTGGGGCCGTCCGGCTGCGGTAAAAGCACCCTGCTGCGCCTGCTGGCGGGGCTGACACAGCCTGCCCGCGGGACTATTCGTTTCGGCGAGCGCGTGGTGGCCCGACCAGGCTGGGCGTTGCCCACGGAGCAACGTGACCTCGGCATGGTATTTCAGGATTACGCCCTGTGGCCGCACATGACGGTCGCGCAGAACGTCGATTTCCCGCTGCGCATGCGGCGGGTGGCGCGCGACGAACGCGCACGTCGCGTCGGCGAGGCGCTGGAGCGGGTTGGCCTCGCCGCTTTCGCCGCCCGCAGGCCGGCCGGATTGTCCGGTGGTCAACAGCAGCGCGTGGCGCTGGCGCGCGCCATCGTGGCGGAACCCGGCGTTCTGCTGTTCGATGAACCGCTGTCCAACCTGGACAGCGAGCTGCGTGAATAACTGAGCCGGGAAATGGCCCGCCTGCTGCGCCAGCTGGGCACCACCACCGCCGTTTATGTCACGCATGACCGCCACGAAGCAGAACGGCTGGCGCATCGTATCGTGCATTTATCCACCGGCCGCGTTCAAGCCGTCCGTCACGTTTTATCATCCTCAGGGGGATCCCATGCAAAGGTTTATGCCGATTAAAAAAGGAGTGGTGCTAGCCATGATGTTGTCAGCGGTCATGATGTCCAGCGCCCATGCGCTAACGGTGTACACCGCCGGGCCGGGGGCGCTGGCGAAAAAGCTTGCAGCCGGTTATGAAAAGCACACCGGCGTAAAAGTCAATGTGTTCCAGGCTACTACAGGTAAAGTCATGGCGCGTCTAGAGGCCGAGCAGGCGAATCCGCAGGCGGATATCCTCATCTCCGCCTCAGTGGACAACGCGGAAGATCTGCATCAGCGCGGCTGGCTGCTGCCCTACCGTAGCGCCAATGCACAATAGATACCTGACTGGCTGCAGGCCGAGGATTATGTTGCCCAGGGTGTTTCTGCGTTGGGTATAGTCTGGAACACGCAGAGCGGGACACCCGAGCCGAAAGAATGGCGCGATTTGACCTTGCCGGCGTTTAAAGACAAGGTGACCACCACAGACCCGGCACTCTCAGGTGCGTCGCTCGATCTACTGATCGGATTGCAAAACAGCCTCGGCGAACGCGCCTGGCGCTTGTTTGCCGATCTTAAGCAGAAAGGCATGGTGGTCAGCGGACCCAATGCCCAAGCGGTCACGCCGGTGATGTAGGGGGCGAAAGCGGCCGTCTTTGGCGCCGTGGATTATGTCTCTTACGGCAACATCCACCAAGGTGAGTCGCTTAAGGTTATCTTCCCCGCCAGCGGCACCGTGGTGGCGCCGCGGCCGATGATGATCCTGAAAACCACGCGGCACGCCATTGATGCCAAGGCGTTCATCGATTATGTGCTGTCGCCGGAAGGACAGGCGCTAGTGGCGGGCGCCTGGCTGATGCCGGCTCGTTCTGATATTAGCGCCAAGCGCCGGTTGCTCAACCAATTGACCGTTCTTCCGACACGCAGCGACGGCAGCAGTGAAAGCGCTGGCGTGCTAGAACGCTACAACCGTCTATTCACCCAGTAATTGACCAAGCCCGGCGGGACCGTCCCCGCCGGCGGGAACTCCGTTGTGAAAACACATACGCTGTCTTTTGTTACCGTGCTACTGCTAATAATTCTGGTGGCGCTGCCGCTGGCGTTTATCGTGTTGCAAGCCATTTTTCCTCAATTCAGCGCCGGGTCGCTGCAGGGGGCGTTTCGCGGCATCGCACCGCTTATTCACGATCCGCAATTGCCGGCCATGCTTGGCGGCACGCTGTGGATTGCTGCGGGGGTGGCATTATTGAGCGCTATCATCGGTTTACCGCTCGGCGTCGTGCGCGGGTTGTTTGACTTACCGGCGCCACGCCTGTGGGATGTCCTGTTTCTGATCCCCTTTCTTACGCCGCCTTATATCGCGGCCTTATCCTGGATCCTGGCGCTGCAGACTCAGGGCTATGTGATGCAATTAACCGGCCTGGATTTAAATGCCCTGCTGTTCAGTCCGACCGGCATGATACTGGTGATGACTTTTAACATTTTCCCGGTGGTCTATTTCGCTGTCTCGCGCAGCTTGCTCAGCAGCGGGCAGCGGCTGGCGTGGGTTGCGCGGGTACATGGTGCCAGTGCCTGGCGCGCGTTTCGGCACGTCACACTGCCGATGCTCGCGCCTGCCCTGGCAGCGGGAATGTTACTGGCCTTTACGCTGGCAGCCGAAGAATACGGCGTGCCGGCGGCGCTTGGCGCCCGTGCCGGTGTTATGATGCTGACGGTCGGCATTGAGACGAAACTCGCCGACTGGACGATCGATTTGCACGGAGCGGCCCTGCTGTCGCTGGTGCTGATTGCCATTGCGCTGTGTGGCTGGTGGCTACAGCGCCGGCTGGTCAACGACCACGACGTCACCAGCATTACCGGCAAACCGGCGGCATCCAGCGGCGCACGCCTGGGTGTGGCGCGCATGCCGGTGATCTGCGCCCTGGTGGCTGTGGCGTTGCTGTCCGTGGGCGTACCGGTGGCGTCAATGACGCTTACCGGGGTGATGTCCACGCTGTCGAGCGGCTTATCTTGGTCAAACCTGACCGGTGGGCACTATACGGCGCTATTTGACCAAGGGGGCGATGTACTCGCGGCGCTCAGCACCAGTCTGTCGCTGGCGCTGGCAACGGCCGTTATCACCGGTCTGTTGGGATTACTGGCCGCCTGGCTGACGGTGGTGGCGCGAATAACCGGTCGAACAGTGATCGATGCGCTATCGCTGCTGCCCGCGGCGCTGCCGGGTATTGTGGTGGGCGTGGGGTTGATATTGCTGTGGAATCGCGCTTTTTGGCCGGTTTCGCCTTACAACACCTGGGCCATTTTGCTCCTGTCGTATTGCTGCTTGTTAATACCCTGTCCGGTGCGCTATGTCGGCAGCGCGCTGCGCCAGATGGGCTCCAGCCTGGAGCCCGCCGGTCGCGTTCACGGCGCCACGCCGTGGCGGGCGCTTTGGCATATCGTGCTGCCGATGGTGTTTCCCGCCTTGCTGGCGGCAATGCTGATGGTGTTTGCCATCGCTTCTCCTGGCTCCCGCCGGCACCCAAACCGTTGCGGTCTTTATCTGGCGGCAATTTGAACAAGGTTCAGTGGGGCAAGGTATGGCCATGGCGACAATCACTTTATTCACCGGACTCGCGCTAATGTTAACCTCGCTGCGGATCTTGTAGCGTAGCGCACAGCAGTAATATCCCCATCCACTCCCATTGCACCATAATGCATCATCCGCACAGCAAAACGCACCAATAAGGTGCATTTTAACGTTGCCGTGAGGCTTGGACGCCCGTCCTGACGGCATTTCACCTCTGGCATCAATCTTGCAGTTTCATTTTAAGGTTCTTTGTCACATTTTATGAGACTTTACCATGTCTATCCTGGAAACCAGCGCTCAAATATTGCAGTTGATGACCTCTTTACAGCGCGGCATCCGCGTCAATGACTTCATCAACCATATTCAGATGCCGAAAAGCACAGCGTCGCGTGTGGTGAATCAACTGGTGCAATACGGTTATCTCGAAAAAGACGATGCGCAAGGTCATTTCATGCCCGGCGCGTTGCTGCTGGGGGCCGCTCATATTGCGCGCCAGCAGGTGCCACTTAATGAGCGGGTGGATGCCGCGCTGCGATCGTTGTGCGAGCGTACCTGCTGTACTGGGTATATCTCGCTGCTGGATAACCGTGAAATACTGGTGTTGCGCGTCATCCACGGCCGCCATGCATTACCCATGGTGACGTGGCCAGGCTCGCGTTCGCCGGCCTGTGGCACCTTAACGGGTCGGGCGCTGCTGGCACGTCTCTCGGAGGACGAAATCGATGAGTTCTTCGCGTCTGCTCCTGTCGCGACGCAACTTAACGGCGTTCACCAAAGCGAGGACAGTATCCGCCGTTTGATTCAACAGACGCGGGAGAGAGGCTATGCCACCGCGATCAACGAATCGGTGACCGATACGGCTTCGGTGAGCTGCGCCGTGGGCGATCCTGCGACCCATGAAGCGGTGGCGTTTTGCCTCTCGCTGCCCCAATCGCTGGCGCACCCGGAAGAAATCGTTCGCCTGGCCGGCCTACTGCGAGACGCCGCCCGTCTTATCGCCCGTAAAACCGGCGATATGAGGGTTACCGAGACACTTTGATTCCTTTTCAATACCAGGAGAAACATCCGTGAGTCCATCCACTACCCCCAGGGGGATCATCAACCCGAGCAGGAAGCTCACCCGCGCACGTTTAAACCCGCGACCATGCTGTTACTGCTGGCGCTAAGCGTGTTTGTGGTGATAATTGGCGTACAACTGCTCACCACGCTTGGGGTAACGCCCAATACCGCCATCATCGGCGCCATGGTGGCGATGATCATTGCGCGTATTCCGCTCCAAAGCTTCATGCGTTTTCGCTCCATTCACATTCAAAACCTTGCCCAAAGCGCCACCTCGGCGGCCACCTTTGGGGCGGCCAACTCCTTATTGCTGCCCATCGCTATCCCCTGGTTATTCGGCCGGCAAGATCTGGTAATACCGATGTTTATCGGCGTGGCGCTGGCGATGTTTCTAGACGCCTGGTTGCTCTATCGGCTGTTCAATACGCGCATTTTCCCGGCTGGCGGAGCATGGCCGCCGGGGATTGCCGCCGCCGAGTCAATCAAGGCCGGTGATAATGGTGGCAAACAGGCGGCGCTGCTGGGCGTCGGTATTCTTATCGGGGCGATTGGCTCCTGGTTTAAATTTCCCATGGCGGCGCTGGGTACTGCCTTTATCGGCAATATCTTGGCGCTGTCGATGTTGGGCGTCGGCTTCCTATTGCGGGGATATTCCGCGCCGCTGTTCGGCGTGGATATCAACCAACATTATCTGCCACATGGCGTGATGGCCGGCGCCAGTCTGGTCTCTTTGTTCCAAATAGTCAAACTGGTCCGCCACAACAAGCACGACGCAGCGCCGGCGGCCAGTGACGATAACGCGATGGCGGTCAATCAGAATGAACATATCGGCAAAACCCTGCGATTCGGCGCGCTAGGCTTTGTTGCGATCGCCGCGACAGTGGCCCTGGGCGGTGGTCTGTACAGAGAGCTATCGCTTCCCTGGCTGCTGGCGTTTGTCGTCTATGCCGCCTTTGCCGCCTTCTTTCATGAAATCATTGTTGGTCTGGCGGCGATGCATTCCGGCTGGTTCCCCGCCTTCGCCGTCGCATTGATTACCCTGTTGGTAGGCATTTTGATCGGTTTCCCGCCCGTCGCATTTGTCATGTTATGTGGGTTTTCGACCGCGACCGGCCCGGCGTTCGCTGACATGGGTTACGACTTAAAGGCGGGGTACATTATGCGCGGTAAGGGACAACACACCCGGCTGGAGCTGGAGGGCCGCCGCCAACAATTGCTGGCGGCTATGCTGGTTTTTGTCGTCGCCATTCCGGTGGTGATGTTTGTGTTCCAGGACTATTTCAGCCGCGGTCAGGTGCCGCCGGTGGCGAAAGTGTATGTGGCGGCTATTAATGCCGTGGTTTCTACCGATATCGCTCTGTCGTTGCTTATCTGGGCCATCCCCGGCGCCCTCATCCAGCTTATCGGCGGTCCGGGCCGCCAGATGGGGGTACTGCTGGCGACCGGCCTGCTGATTAATAACCCGCTGGCGGGCTGGGCGGTGATGATCGGTATCGCTATCCGTGCGCTGGCGCTGCGTATCTGGGGAGAGACGGCGCGCAACAAGATGTAAGTGCTGGCGGCAGGCTTGATTGCCGGCGACGCGATTTTCAGTTTCTTTAGCTCGGTATTGCCGGGCGGTAAAAAATAAGCCCTACCAGAGGACAATAGAATGGGCTTAAAGCAAACGTTGCAGGTTTTTGAATTGTTGGATAGCGCCTGGGCCAGCGGCGAGAAAGTAAAAGCCTTGCTGGCCGAGTATCCCGACGTCGCCGTCAGCGTGCAGGCGGTGAGCGGCCCGAAAGGCAAAACCGATTTTGTCAAAATTGTGGTCCCCGGCAGAGACGGCAAACGCCGCGGCGGCAGTGCACCCACGTTAGGGATTGTCGGCCGTTTAGGGGGCATTGGCGCCCGTCCGAGCCGCGTCGGACTGGTGTCGGACGCCGATGGTGCCGTGGCGGCTAGCGCCAGCGCACTGAAATTGGCGGAGATGCAGCGCCAGGGCGACAGCCTGCCGGGCGATGTCATCGTCACCACCCACATTTGTCCGGACGCGCCGACTCTGCCGCACGACACGGTTTATTTCATGGACTCGCCGGTCGAAACCGAAGACATGAATGAGCAGGAAGTGTCGGATGAACTGGACGCCGTGCTGTCCATCGATACCACCAAAGGCAACCGTATTATCAACCATAAAGGCTTAGCCCTTTCCCCGACGGTGAAAGAGGGCTATATCCTGCGGGTGTCGGAGGATCTGCTGCGGGTGATGGAGATGACCACCGGACAATTGCCGGTAACCTTCCCGATCACCACCCAGGACATTACCCCGTACGGCAACGGCGTTTATCACCTGAACAGTATTCTGCAACCGTCATCGCCACCCGCGCCCCCGTGGTGGGTGTCGCCATTACCGCCGTCAGCGCAGTACCGGGCTGCGGCACTGGCGCAAGCCATGAAACCGATATCGCCCTGGCCTGTAAATTCGCCGTGAAAGTGGCCAAATAATTCACCCGCGGTACCTGCCGGTTCTTCGATGCCGCCGAATATCAGCGTTTGTTAGATTTGTACGGCTCGCTGGCGCATTTACAAAAACGTCAGCCAGGGGTGTGATGATGGCTATCTCGAAAATCGGCACCCTAACCATCGGCCAGGCGCCGTGCCCCGATATTGCGCTCCTGCTGGATGCCGCTCTGCCGCCGCAGGTCGCCTGCGTGCTGGACGGACTTGACGATGCTGCGATCACCGCCCGTTTCGCCGCACAGCCGGGCGGTGCGGTACTCACCTCCCGCCTGTTGGACGGCCGGGCGGTCGTGATGGACAAACCGGCGGTCGGCACGGCCGTGCAGTCGAAAATCAATGATCTGGAAGCGCAAGGCTGCGACATCATCGCCTTATTGTGTACCGGCGAGTTCCATGGCCAGCCCACACAGCGGGCCTGGCTTTTGGAGCCGGATCTCATTCTGCCCGCAACCCAAACCGCACTGGTAGGCCAGCGCCGCGCCGGGATCCTGGTGCCTCTGGCCTCACAGATCGGCAGCGAGAAAGAAAAATGGCATAGCCTGGCGCGTGAGCCGGTCTTTGCCGTTGCATCTCCTTATACCGCATCCGAAGAAGAGGTGGCCACCGCTGCGCGTTCGCTGGCAGCACAGGGCGCCGACATCATCTTGACCGATTGCATGGGCTTTACCGCCTGGCACAAGAACATTTGCGCACGCGAGGCCGCCCTTCCGGTGGTGCTGGCCAATCAATTACTGGTGGATTTACTGCGTAATCTGTTATGAGGAATAAGCATGGATATGCTGCTGTTCAGTAACTCGATGCTGCCCGGCGCGCCCTATCTGGCGTATGCTTATCCCGTGATTAACGCGGCGCTGCGCCAGCGCCGTAAGGTAACATTTATTCCCTTTGCCGGCGTCACCACGGATTGGGATGCCTATACCGACAAGGTCTCAGAGGAGCTGGCGGCGCTTAAGCTGACCATTGTCGGCCGGATCCGCTGGCGGCAATCGCAGAGGCGGACATCGTGATGGTTGGCGGCGGGAATACGTTCAATTTGTTAAAAGAGTGTCGGGCGCGCGGCCTGCTGCGCCGATTCGGCAGGCGGTTGGTCGCGGGGCGCTGTATGTCGGCTGGAGCGCCGGGGCAAACCTTGCCTGCCCGACCATAAGGACAACCAACGACATGCCGATTGTCGACCCCGGCGTCCTGGATGCGCTTAATCTGGTGACGCTGCAAATCAATCCGCACTTTACCAATGCGCTACCGCAGGGGCACCAGATAGAAACCCGCGAGCAACGACTTCGCGAGCTACTGGCGGTGGATCCCCAGCTTGAGGTTATCGGCCTGCCTGCCTGAAGGTAACTGGATTGAGGTTAGCGGCGGCCAGCCGCGTTTGGGCGGCCCGAACCCAACCTTGCTGTTCTCTGCTGCACTGCCCGCCGTCACGCTGGCGAGCGGCCATTGCTTTGACTAACAGGAGCCTCTTATGCTGGGGATTATCCGAGTATTAACCCATGACGATCCACACTTCGTACAAGAGCACGGTCGCCTCATTCATCAAGCCTATGGCATAACGTCAGTCAGCCGCTGTATTCCCGATCAGCGCAAAGGCATTTATGACGCCGAGAGCCAATCGTTGGCGATACCCAAAATTGTGGCATTGGGACAGGCGTTGGCGGCTGAAGGCTGTCACGCGCTTTTTTTAAGCTGCGCTGCCGATCCGGGACTGTCGGCGTTGCGTCAGGCGGTCAGCCTGCCGGTGATTAGTGCCGGCAGTGCTTGTGCCAGCGTCGCCGCCCTGCTCAAGCGACCGGTGGCGGTGATGGGGATTGGTGCCGAGGTGCCTTTGCCGTTCAAGCAGTTATTGGGGGCCGCGGTCAGCTATGCGCGGTCTGAAGGTGTGCTCAACACCACCGATCTCCTGACCGCTCAGGGGCGTGAAAGCGCGTTGGCCTGCGCCGACGGGCTGTATCGTCAAGGCGCGGAGGTCATTGCCTTCTCCTGTACCGGTTTTTCGACTATCGCCCTGGCCGACAGTATCCGGCAGCAGTTGGGCAAAATCGCCATCGACGCGGTCAGCGCGGCAGGACTGTTTATCAGTCAATTGGCGCCGGAACGTTGAGGGCGAACGCCCAAGTGGTGAGGGGACTTAGTGCAGGACTGCGAGCCTGGCCACCAACTTCTGCGTCGCTTAGTGCGCCGGGGCTGCGCGCCTCCGATGACGCAGTGGCGCGGGTGTCATCCCGTGAGCTGCTGCATCGTCTGGGCCAACTGCATGATACCGGGCTCAATCTGGTCCGGCGCAATGGCATGAAAGCCGAGCCTGAAATACGGCTCCGGCGCATCTGGCCCGAGAAAATGTGCTTTACCCGGCTCTATCAGCACTCCCCGGTGTGACGCCAGCCACGTTAGCTGGGTAATGCTCACCCATTGCGGCGCCTGTAGCCAGAAAGCATTGGCGTGATCGCTCCCTTCGCTGCGCCGGCACTCCGGCAGCCAGCACGTCAAGGCATGATTCAGACTTTTCCAGCGACGGGCGGAATCCTCGCGATAACGGTGTAAGTAGGTTTCGTAATACCCTTGAGCAAGAAAGTGCGCCATCTGGTACTGGATATTGGTCGGCGGATGACGATAGGCAAGCCGGCGCAACGCACGCAGCTTATCCACCACTTCTGAGTGCGCCACCAAATAGCCCAGACGCAGCCCCGGCGACAAGGATTTGGACAGGCTGCTGACATAGATCACCCGGCTGTGGATATCGCTGGCCTTAAGCGCCGTCGGCGGATTGGTCGCGAAGGGTGGGCGCCTGATGGCTGGGGGTAACATAAAAGTAATCACAGTGTCGGGACGCATCGCTCAGACAAATTCCATCGCGATCAAGCAGATGCGGCAAGATTTGCGCTCCCTGTAATGCGAAGGCGTTAATCGCCTCACGGAAAACCGGATTTTCCACCGCCACTTGTGTCTGACCATTGAACAGTAGTTGCGACAGCATATGCAGTGCGTTCTGCGATCCCAGGGTAATGAGAATTTCATCGCTGCGGGCAATAATCCCGAGCTTGGGCAGGATCCGCTGGCGTATCTGCTCTACCAGCAGCGGGACATCCTGATCGATATTGTCATACATCCAACGCTGATCGCGCCGAACGCCGGTGATACGGCGCAGCGTATCGCGCCAATGGTCGTAGGGAAATAGCGTGCTGTTTGGTTGCCCGTAAACGAAGGGATAGGGATAATTCATCCACAAAGCCGGTTTCATCACGGCGAAGAAATTACTGGGACTAACATTCAGCCGCCTGCTCCAGACCGGCGCATTCTGCGTTTGCCGACCGGTTGGCGCATCGGGCACGCACTCTGCTCGTGTGCTGGCGACATTGGCACGACAATAGTCCTGATGCAGGTAGTAACCACTGCGGGGACGACTGATAAGATAACTATCGTTCAGCAGGCTTTCATATACCAACGCGACGGTATTGCGGGAAATGGCCAGTTGAGAATCCAGTTTACGGCATGTGAGGGCAACGGTTTATCGGGCAGAAAGATCCCCGCCAGGATGGCGGCAATCAATTTTCCCGTAATTGCTCCTGAAGGCTGCGGTTTACCACGAAATCGACATGAATACTGTGAGTTGTCATACCACTGCCTCGTTTCCGCCTGGTAAAAATAATATCACCGCCAACGGCAGCACGATGGCTCCCCGGTCGGTTGAAGGACATAAAGCCGCGGTGACACATTATCGGGCACCGCTTCGCATCTACCCCGCATTAACGTCGAAGCGGGGCGGCGAGGAATGATCGCAGGCTGTCGCCGCTCAGCGTGCGACACCTCCCGGGCTTTATCTCTACTTTACAAACGGCCTCGCTGACATGAATAGGGTTAGTTGGCCGACAGTCGTGAGACACGCCGACAACACCCGACAATCTTCCCTGTGCTCGGTCGCCTGCATCGTGCTTTCTCTGCGTCAACACGTTGTGTGCAGTCGCTCTCTTTGATGTCAGCCCTTCTTGAGATAATGCAGTGGATAAGTGTCACGCGCCTTAAACCGGCCTAATCATCCTTTTAATGCACAGTGAAAATTAATAAGTGAAACACCTCCTTCATTGAAATATCCTAAACATTCCTCAAATGGAAAAGTAGATTAAATTGTTTTGTTTTAATTAAATAAATATTTTATAATGCAAATTGTTTGCATGTTTTCCCATGTCGCGCCAGACATCGATGAAACATTTTGCCCTATTCTCTTGGCACGGAAGTGCAAGGGTTAATAGAGGATTGAGATAATCTCATTGCGTCTCAAATAAAAAAGTTCAGCCGCTATAACTGTTTGTCATAGGAGGAAAATCACCATGGAAATCATCACAACAAAATTAAACCCCGTCATCGCTGTAACATTGCGTAAAACAGAGGGGATGGAACCGAGGCCCATTATCATTCTATGTCACGGTTTTTGCGGTATTCAGCCCATTTTAGTGCCCGCTTATGCCGAAGAATTTACCCGGGCGGGATTTACCACCCTCACTTTTGATTACCGTGGCTTCGGCGACAGCGACGGAGAACGCGGACGATTGGTGCCGGCAATGCAGATAGAGGATATTCATTCGGTTATCGTCTGGGCCAAACAGCAGCCTGGCGTGGACGCGGCGCGCCTCGGTCTTTAGGGAACATCGTTTGGCGGCTGCCATGTTTTTGGCGCGGCGGCGGATAATCCTGACATCAAATGTATCGTTAGTCAGTTAGCCTTCGCAGATGGTGAAAAGATCGTGACCGGTAAAATGAAAAAAGCCGAAAAAGACGCCTTTTTTCTCGCCACCCTGGATAAAATGGCGGAGAAAAAACGTCTCACGGGCAAGGAAATGTTCGTCAGCATCACAAGGGTATTGAACGACGAGGAATCAAAAGTGTTTTTTGAGCATAATAAGATCCGCTATCCGGCAATGGACATCAAAATACCTTTTTTGACGGTTCGGGAAACATTGCGCTATAAACCAAAAGAGCATGCGACCAAGGTCATGTGCCCGACGCTGGTTGTGCTGGCGGAAAAAGATAATGTCAATCCACCTGAACACGGAATTGAACTCTATAACGCGCTACTAGCACGTACCAAGCAGCTTTATATCGAGCCCGACGCTCGTCATTATGACATCTACAGCGGGGAGTATTTCGCCAATATCATCGCGGCCAAGACAGCATGGTTCAAACAGCATCTATGAAGCGGCCTGCGGCACAAAGAAATTGATGCACGTTATTGGTAACGCATCAAGTTCGCTCCGATGCGAGGTGAGCGCTTTTACCCAACGGGGCTGTCGCGGGGGGAGCAATAACAGAGAAGATTAAACCACGGCGGTGACTAAGTGGCGGTGAAGAACCCCATCATCAAGCGCCAGGCGCGCATTAGCGCAACGATCCGTCTTGATAATCTCCAGCCGGGTTATCACCGTGATAGTCACGTCGATTTCTGCCGGCAACCGCCCAAGCGTTCCCATGGCGATCGAAACCAAACCGCCATGGGAAGAAAAAAGAACGCCGTATGCCTGCAAGTTAAAGAGTCATAACCAGGAAACTCGTCAACATAATGAGTGCCACCCTGCTAACACAATAACGCGCCGACAGCACCAGGCTTGTGAGATTCGTCCCTCCACTATCTGGCAGGATCCTCAATGGCTCAAAGCGACATGAGGGCCGCACAGAGTCGGTATCAAAGGAAATTATAAAGGCCACACTCACTTTAGCGGCGAGTTAAAACCTGTTTAAGCCCTCCATCGCGGTGGGGAAATATGAGAAAGGCACCGCGGCTACAGATCAAGGCCGGCGGGTTTTGCCATAGTGACGCTGAAGGCTTATATCTCTCAGGCTGGCTGCTGGCAGCGGCAAAAAAACTTATTCGAGTTCCATAAGTATCGGCTGAAGGGGGAAAGTCCTGCAGCTAAACACTATCTGACGCTGTGCAGCAGAGGGTAACCCGTAGGAGGGCGCCCATTCAGCGGCGGGAATTGAACCTGCTGGGCAGGGTGCTTAAGTTGAGATTCCATTTAGTCACGGGTGCTGAGGTCAACGTATGTCATGACTTGGGTTGTCAAACGCCATCGTCGCCCAGAGGCTTAGACACAGCATTTCCGCTTTATCCACGCTATGATCTCAGAACTTTATCACCCTACTGCCGCGACGAACACAACCTCCAAACCGGTTTATTAACTTCATTACTTAACGGTATGGTGCATGTTGGAACATCACTATTGGCTATAGCACCCTATGCCCCCTATCCACTGCTCTGCGAAAATAAGTGAAAGAATGTATATAAGAATCCAAAAATTTAACACCCCTTTGTTCCTTAAGAAAGGAAAACAAAGATAATTATTATTATATCTCAGGTTATTCATTTATCGGGTGCTTTACTCACTTTAGACTGCATGTAAGGTTTATGAGAATTAATGAGTATATGATGTTTCCCTAATGGGTATTATCGAAGTGACATGCAGGATATGCTATCGATTCTATGGACATATTAGAAAATGTACACAATAATAATATACAGGAGTAGTTCCGGAGCTGGACATGGATTGTATGAATAAACAAGATCTAATGTTTATCCTCGATAAGGGGGTAATATTTATCCCAGAAAAACGACGACTGATCTCAAATGGAGGAAGATCTATTGAGTTGTCAGAGAACAGCTATCGATTTCTACTGCTGCTGCTTGAGTGAGAGACGGACAAACAGAATCTGATTAATCAGGTTTGGGCAGAACAACGAGGCTCGGTCAGCGAAAGCAGCTATTACGGACAACTGTATTTGCTACGTAGAGCATTCAACCTAGTAGGCTTACCCAATTCGCTTATCAAAACTATTACTCGTAAAGGCGTTAAGTATTTTGGTCACGTCACTAGCGAAGTCTTTCATGAGTCGGTGATCGAAAAATTGGCAGACCACTCCCTACAACCGACCCTCACTTGCGAAGAAAAGGAAAAAATATACCAGCACCAGCGCTCTCTCACCCGCTAACACAGGAAGAATCACCAAAATGGCCAAACAGCTTAAAGCGACCATGTGTGACTGGTACCAAGGCCGTAGCTGGGATATTTTTGTTTCTCTCCTGGCCGTTCTGGCGATGTGCTGGCTGACAACACTTATTTTTACTATTTTTTTCTGCTTAATAAATGATAAGGCAAATTTGAGAATATGTAAGAGCGCAATGAAGACAATTAAGAGATATCAGGATAGAAATGATGGCCTCAACCGGAATGAGGTTACGAGAGATTGCTACAGGTAACCGTTCGTCAGTTTAGAGCTGGCGGTTAACATTTAAGGTTGTCACACGGAATCAGCTTGCTTATTAAGGAAGCGATTACCTTATTTTAAAGTCATATTTAAAAAGATGAGTAAGAAAATGTTGTCAGCAACGAAAGCAAAAAAGTACTATCCGGGTTTCACTACGCGCTGTCGTCAGTTTTTCAAAGATCAACGCGGCGTCACTACCATCGAATATGCCATGCTTGGGGTAGGCATGGCGGTATTGATTGTGGCGATAACGGGCAAGGACAGTACCTTCAACAAAAAGATGGTAGAAGCATATACAGACGTCGCTACCAAAATTTCTGAGGCAACTGCGAAAATAACTCTATCTAAATAAAGATTAATTTATATCCCCCTGGATACACGCACGAAAACAATCAATAACAACAATGAATCTTATTAATTTCATGTAAGGCATATGTTTAATAAGTTTAACCTAAGTTAATGTTGGCTCAGATACACCTAATAAAAGAAATCAAAAGTTCTCACACTTTCTTGGTTTTAGATTTGCTGTGGGGTGAAAACATAATGTAAGGTTTCTTCAGCACAATAGATGAAGAGGAGTAAATGACGACATAACCCCTGGTGGGGTGAAGTGAAACAGATTTTCAAAAAACAGGAGGCATAAGCATGGCAAAAGTGGGGGGCGCGAAGGCGAACCTCCCTTGCTACGAGCTTGAAACCATGAGTAAAAGAAACATATGAAGGCTGGCGGTCATAATCGAGGAATTAACAGTCATGATGACAGCTATTCTGGTCACCGGTAGTATCGTATTCTGCTTACTGGTGCGCGTTGCTATCACTGATATTTGCGCGCGGACTATTAGTAACCGCGACCTTGCTATTTTGCTTGCGGCATATTGCCTGCTGATTCTATTCACCGGCAAGGTGCCAAACATAGTATTGGCGGTGACTGTATTCAGCGTCTGAATTATTATTTTCATGAGCAAACTCATGGGGGGGTGATATTAAGCTATTAACCGTGTTATCACTGTTTTTCGATTGGTCATCTTTTGCCTTGTTCCTACTGACTACCCTCCTATTCGGCGGTCTGATTGCGTTGGTGGGGATCCTATTTTATCGTCAAGCAACATTACGTTTGGGCGTGCCGTATGGGGTAGCTATAGCCATCGCATTTGCATTATCCGACACAAGCCAGGCAATTTTTTTGAAAGTGGGATCTTTTCATGAGCTATAGATGGTTATTTATATTATCAATTGTAGTGACTGCAGTCGGTTTTGTCGGCATTTTCCTACAGCTGCAGCAACCCGACGAAACCAAAGAAGGTAATCAGATCACTATTTTAGCGGAGGTGGCGATAAAAGACTTAAAACCTAATGATCTTTTGACGGATCAAGACTACACCTTACAGTATATTGATACCAACAAGTCCGATAATGACAAACGCGATATTAGCAAAATCAATAATGAAAATATTGCAGGTTTTCGGCTCAAAGAGCAGATAGCGAAAGGAGATCATTTCACTATGGCGGTCCTGGAACAACCGGTAAGTCGAATTGTGGCCGGTCATCATCAACTTCCCTCAGGGGTACTTTACCACTTCTCCATTAGTAAAAAAGATGAGTACTTACTGACCTCCGTTACAAATGGCGATACCCTTTCAATCTATATAAAACTAACTGAAGTACGACGCCAAAACCACACTGCACTCAATAACGAAGACAGCGACAGTCATGGCGTCAATGAAAATAAAGACCAGGTTATTTATCGCCTGTTTAAAAATGTACCGGTTGTCAACATAGAACGTCGACCTTCAAAGGAGATGGCTGGCGCTGACAATGATAATTTACTGGGATCGGTGGCATTAAAGCTTACCATCGCACAGCTAGCTGAGATAAAATTGACATAAAGCATGGGCGAGATACTACTCCTGCCAAATGATGAAAAACAACCGCTTTCATTCAGGGTAAGCACCAAAAAAGTGTTACCTCAATTCAACAATGTAAACGAATTGAGAGGGTAATTTTGATGCAGGCCTGCAAAAAGTACAAGTCGCTCATCCAATCCCTTCGCATTTTAGCCGTGGGAGTTTTAACGTCCATTGCGCATGTGACATGCGTTGGTGCAACGGAGACCTACCTCGCGCCAGGGGATACTCAAGTCATTCATGCGCCACACGCCATTGATACAATTTTTATTTAGTCGCCGAATATCGTCGATTATAAATTAGTTGGACAAAAAAATATCTTAACTTATGCAAAAGCAGAGGGCCTTGGCGATCTCATTGCATTCGACAAAGAAGGGAAACAAATTTTAAAAACCATGCTGGTGGTGGATCAAATACTCAAGGAACTTCACAGTCGTATCGCTACTGAATTCCCTGGGAGTCAAGTTCACTTATCTAAAATTGGCGACACTTACATTATCTCTGGCGAGGTATCAACGGAAGAAGCTTACGACAGAATCAATCAGGTCGTCGCTAATGTTCATGGCAATGAAAAAACCATCAATAAATTACAGAAACCATTGACAAACCAAATCAACGTTAAACTTTCTGTGATTGAAGTACATCGGCGCTTGAAAGAAAAGTTAGGCATCAATTGGAAAAGAATTACCGTGTTGTAAAGCACGGATAACATAATAGCAGGGGTTCCCATCTTAAAAAATTTAATGCTGAATCTGTAATTAAATTAGTACAAGCAGTTAAAGATGAAAAGATGGCAAGAATTCTGGCGGAGCAAAACCTGACAGTGTTATCGGGTTAAAGAGCTGAGTTTTTGGTAGGCGGAGAAATTCCCATTGTAACCACCTCTACTAACGGCAGCAACGTGACTTATAAATCATACGGCATCAAGCTCAAAGTTGGGGCAAAAGCACGCGACAGTCAACATATTCGTGTGACGCTGAATGAGGAAGTCAGTAGTGTATCGAAAGAGTATGTCACCGACTCCAAAACAACGTTGCCCGCGCTGACAACGCGTCAAGCAAAAACAACGGTAGAACTGGCGGACGGGGAAAGCTTCCTACTAGCTGGACTCATCAGTAATGAAGAAATGCAAGGGATGGCACAGCTTCCCTTTATCGGCGATGTTCCTGTGTTAGGTGCGCTTTTCCGTGATGTAAACAACGAGCAAGAGCGTAAGGAATTAGTCGTGGTGGCCACGGTAAATATGGTAAAACCTACTTTTGCGCAAAATGTCCCGTTGCCTGACCTGAAACGCTCACCGTTATGGGCTACATTCCTTAATCTCAATAAAGTCATTAATAAAAGCGGCCGTAAACGGGTTCAGGATTTCATCGAAAAAGGCGGGTTCATTAAGTTATGTGTTCAATAAAGTGTTTTATAAAAACTTAGCTCAATGTTGCTTTGACATTAGTGAATCTATCCTCCTTAAGGCAAATGTTACTTCGGTACGTATTGCAAGCATGCCAATGCTGAAATGTTATGCACAGTGTTTCCAGAAATCAATGCAATACAGTCATTAAGCAGATACCACCCTTTAATAGCAAGAAAATATAATGCTCTTATTCCCCCGGACTCCAAGTAATAGTAGCGGTAAAGAGATGAAGCCGGTTTATATTTTGTCAAAACGTACTGAGATTATTCAACAATTGTGTCAGCAGCTCCGCATGATAGGACTTGATTCTGTTCAAGGCCTTGAGGGAGATTTCTTGCAAAAAAAAGAGGTTACAATTGCGGCACAAGCGCATGGGGTGATAATTGATATCGGTGATTGTGATCAACCTGAGCGGGTGATAGAAGAGATCCACGCCAGATTACCTTGCGAAATATGGTGCAGTGTTATAGGGAACAGTGACTCTATTGCCCTGGCGCAAACCTTCGCTCATCATAATATTGTCTATTTCAACCTCACCTCACAGCAAAGTGAGCTCGCCCAAGCGGCGGTCGCCGGTGTTCAAGCAAAAACCAGCCGCCAGGCTATCTGCATAAGTGTCTTAGTCTGTAAAGGTGGGGTAGGAAGCACGACCATAGGCTATCAATTAGCTAAACAGATTAGCTCGCAAAAAAATGTCGGCGTTATTGGTACAAGGCGCTTATGGCTCACGCGATCTCGATTTGCATGTGGGCAAGAAAGTCAACAATGAAATCGCCACGTTACATAAACATCTGGACGTCATGTGCAGCAAAACGCCCCATTTGCCCGATATGTCGCAAAATGAGATGAAAAAATATAATTTTGTCATTTTTGAACAATCTATTAGCTTTGCTGAGAAAGAGCTGTTGAGTGACTTGACAGAACGCTCCTTATGGGTAGTTTTGGTTATTGACAGGTCAATGGCCGCTTCGCGAGTCGCGCACAACATGGTCGAAACTCTGCAAATGATGCAGCGCACCGACCGCACATTTCGGCGTTTAATAATCTGCTTAAATGATACCCGCCCTATTGTGATAGACACCTTGGCTCAAGATGACATCCCATCGCTTTTGGCTGACCCTATAGATATTGTTTTCACTTACAGTGTATCTGGTCTTAAAACTCCTCCAGCACGGTTAGGTTTTTGCCGCAAATTGGCCCCCATTGAACAGTTGGCCAATGCAGTGATGGGTGTAAAGCCACCGAGACAATCTTTGTTTACGGCATTTAAGACAAGATGGGGGATACCGTGCTAATGGATATTAGTCTGTCATTGCAAGAGACATTGCGTTATGAAGTATTGCAAAATATTGAGCTGGAAAAAATAGAAAAGTTGATTCATGACCGTTCAGCATTAGTGGAAGAGATGAATCGCGTGTTAGAACGGGTAAGTGAATCGCGAAACGATTATCTCTCTACCTCCTCACGGCGACTGATGGCTGAGCTGATGGCGGATGAGATAATCGGTTTCGGACCGTTACGTCCATTGCTTGAGGATGATACGGTCAGCGATATTCTGGTAAATTGTCCAGGGGATATTTTTGTTGAACGTTTTGGTAAATTGTAAAAAGTGCCCCAGCGTTTCATTAACAATGCTCAGCTTACCGATATTGCGAAACGTTTAGTGCAACGTGTCGGCAGACGACTTGATGAATGGCTGCCGTTAGTGGACGCGAGATTAGCGGATGGCAGCCGGTTAAATATCGTCATATCCCCCATTGATATAGACGGGACATCTATTTCCATCCGCAAGTTTGGTAAGAAGAATCTGCACTTGCATGATCTCATAAACTCGAATGCTTTGACGGCACAAATGGCGAATTTCATGGCAGTAATAGCGCGCTGCCGCCTGAATATCATCATTTCCGGCGGTACTGGTTCTGGAAAAACGACGCTGTTAAATGCATTATCTCATTACATAAGCGAAGATGAGAGAATTATTACCCTGGAAGATGCAGCGGAACTAAGGCTTATGCAGCCTCATGTCGTACATCTAGAAACTCGACTGGCAAGTGTAGAGAATACTGGCACGGTGAATATGCGTGCCATATTGATTAATTCCTTACGTATGCGGCCGGATCGCATTATCGTTGGTGAGTGCCGGGGTGAAGAGGTATTTGAGATTCTGCAGGCAATGAATACCGGCCATGATGGTTCAATGTCCACCATTCATGCCAATAGCCCCCGCGATGCAATAGCACGGTTGGAAAACATGGTCATGATGGCAAGCGCCAATGTACCCATGGTGACCGTTAGACGTAATATTGCTTCATCTGTTAATATTATTATTCAAGTCTCCAGACTAAGCGATGGTTCGAGAAAAATCATGAACATCAGTGAAATAATGGGCATTGAAGGTGATCAAGTCATCTTACAAAATATTTTTTGCTTTGAAGGACAAAGCGGCAGAGACGAAAACGACAAAATGATTGTCACTTTTATTAACAACGGTCTTTTAGTAAGATCAGCAATCATGCGGAATGCGGTAATGTTCAATCTTGATAATGAACTAAAACATATATTTTCCATGGAGTGAGCATGTATTTCCTCATACTCTTTTTAGGCCTGTTATTGCTAGCTTTTAATGTTACTCGATGGCAACGTTTTAGACTCATTAGCGATAATGATCAGTCTGGCAGTGTCAAACAAACATTAATAGCATTACCCTGCAAGGACGTGTTAGCAGAATGGTATGGTTACGCATAAAAAGTAAAAAAGGCCGTGCATGTTTGGGTCTTGTAATAAGCTTAGTCATAGGTGTAACGTTATTCTTCATTAATCTTACTTGGCTGCACATTGCACTATGGATATTTATTCCCGTTGTTGTATGGGCACTGTTTATCGGCCAGTTACACATCGGTCGCTTACTGCATCGTAAGCATTTCGAGGATAATTTCCCCGAGGCACTCTCTATTGTGAATGCAGTAGTATCAACTGGTAATAGTGTGCAGCAGGCGTTACAACGCTGTGGTAATACCATTTCTGGTACGTTAGGCGCTACCCTCAATCGAATTGATCGCAGATTGAATCTGGGGGAGGAACCTGAACGAGTGTTCTCTGATGCCAGGCGAGAATTCCGCTTCGCGGAATTCCATTTTTTCTCAATCGTCATACTTGTCAGTATGGAAAGAGGGGGGCAACTCAAAGGACTGATTGGTCAAATATCGCGTATTATTAGCAATAATAAAAAACGCTTGTAGAAAAAAGGCATTAACATCCGAAGCGCGCACCTCATCAAAAATTATAGCCAGCCTCCCGATTCTCTATCTTCTTTCCATGAAGTACCTAAAACCTGAGGATCTGGATTATATACTCAACGACCCCGTCGGCAGATATATATTATACTATACCTTAGCGAGTATTTTATTAGGTAATCTTATTAATTGGTATTTACTTAAAAGGGCAACCTGATGTATATAGTCTTCGCACTAGCATTGATATTAGGTAGTTTCTTATTAATGCTTACTTTTTTTGTACGGCATAAGGTTACGCTCCTTAAATATGCCTTAAATAAACAAGAGGAATTGGCCACAGATTCTGAAGAAAAAACTTCTGATTACGATGCTTTGATTGTGACATTTATCCCACTGATGACCTTTTTATATAATATTGACCAACGAGTTGCTTACAAGATAAAAGCAATTTTGGTGGTAATGTTTATAGCTTTGGCCATTGAATATTTGAGTTTAATTGACCTAGAGATTCACCATTTAGCTATGCTTTTTGGCTTGATATTCGCATTAATAATTTTAATGCCCGGTTTTTTGATTAAAACCATGGTCAACAATAGAAAGAAACACATGCAGGACAAGTTACCTTACTTTATCGATTTGATTGCTGTTTGTGTACAATCTGGGATGACGGTGTAAGATGCACTCAAATATGTTAGTCATCATTTCACGCCCCTTGATGCCAATTTATCTAATTTGATAACGCATGTAGTAAAAAAAGCGAAGGTAAGCGGACTTGAGGATGCTCTAAATAGTTTATATCGCGCCATCAAGCTCACCGAGATAAGGATGTTTTGCTCATGCTTATTGCAGAGCGTCCATTATGGCGCTTCGCTCTATGAAGCGTTATCCGAGCTAGCTAAAGATATGCGAGAGATGCAACTTTTGCAAGTAGAGGAGAAAATCGGCAAGCTTTCGGCTAAAATGAGTGTCCCGCTCGTTCTTTTCATCATGTTCCATATAGTTATTTTGATTATATCACCTAGCCTTTTAAGGATTTTGCAAAATGGCATTTCATAAAAAATGGTTTGTATATACTTAGTTGCCTCGGTTGTGAGCTGTTGCGCATGGTTTAATGCTAATTCTAAATCTAATTATTTGTTACAGGAAGATATTTACGTCAAAACGAAGAATTATGCGGATCTTATTACTCTTTACCGCAATGAGCTTAAGAAGAATGAAGATCATAAGATGCGTTTTAAACTTGCCAACCTTTATTATTTGAACGGAGATTACCGCTCATCCCTTTTTTACTTAAAGCCATTACTTAGCAACGAAGGTACACACGTTTACCACTTACAGGCAAAAAACTTGATATCTTTAGGTAACTATCCACTGGCCATTGAATTTTGCGATAAGATACTTACCTTCAACAATAAAAATCCCGAAGCTTATAATTTGCGAGGCGTAGCACAGTCCTTATCCAGCAGGCTATTAGAGAGTAAAAAATTATTCATTACTGCTCGTCAGCTGTTTATCGATGATGTAACAGCCAATAATAATCTTGCCATGGTTTCATTACTAAATCATCAGTATCATGACGCGGTGAATATTTTATTTCCATTATACATCAATGGCCATAATTATCCTCGGCTTGTGCATAATTTGATTTTAGGCTTGGTTAAAAGTGGGGATCTTTATCATGCCAGGATAATAATCGAAAAGGAGAATATATCTTCCGATGCCGATACGTTATTGAACGCACTTCAGCGCGTCGACTTGCTTGAAATCAGGAGAAGTTAATCTTGCGTCTGCGAAAATTGTTTTCAAATCAACGCGGTGTTGCAACCATTAAATTTTCGCTTACCGTGGTAACTTTCTTCACACTTATCTTATTTTTTGCTGAAATGATGTATATCACCTATATTTCCGCCGCCTTAGATTTGGCTATTTCTGAAGCGGCCAAAAAGGCGAAAAACTCGGTTCAAGAAACGGCAACGCAATATCAAAACACCTTCAAAGACACTCTGTCCAATAGCCCGCGCTTGTTGTGGGGTTTTATGCGTGAGCCGGACATTACGGTTGAAACGCGTTTCTGTCACACCATTAATGAATTGAAGAGCGGATGCTTAGGCATACAGGCTGAGGGTAACCGTATCGCTCGATACAAATTCAGCTATAACTATCACCCACTGTTCTTACCCTACCCCACTTATTGGGCGAACAGACTAACTACGCGAGAGGTCATCTTTGTACAAGAAAGTCAGAATATGCCCAATTTTAAATAATCAGCATGCCTCAGTCACAGTCGAATGCGGTTTAATATGCTCAATGATTGGTATTGTATTAATTTACATGACATTCATTGCGGTGAGTATATATACGCAAGGGAAACTTGATCGTCTCAGTTATTCTTTAGCCGGCATACTGCGCGAGCGGTCTGTCCTTTATCCTCGCCATCAACGACTCACATCAGCTGATGTTGATGACCTGTACGCCATAGCAAAAGGGGTATTGCACGATATGAATAGCAGCGTCGATTCATCAAATCTTACGATCAAAGCGGAGGAAATCTATTTCCCTAGAGAAACAGCGCTCAACAGTGTCCATTCAAACCGCGCGGCCCTGGCCGCAGGGAATGGTAACCCCATTTATACTTCCTATCGTGCCGGCAAAGGGGACGATACATGTGAGTCATCTATCGAACGTACGACGCTGGAGAACCTTTCTCCTACCACTCCACAGGATGGGAAAATACCGATTTACCAGGTCACGGTTTGTTATTCAGTGGATATTGGTCAAGCCTTGCCCAAACTTGGCAATATTACCTCTCATGCCATTGCAGTTGCACGATAATCTGCTCCTTTTACCAGAAGAGATCTACAGGAACAACTATGTGTAACCTAAATCACAGGGGAGAGGGCTTTACTAATGGGCGTCAATATTGACTTTAGTATTTCCGTATAATTAACCGTGTGCATATGCTTCGTCCCGAAATCTCTTCTTTAAGGAAGAAGATTAAAAGGACTTTTGTTTTTACCAACATGGTCACTGTGTGGCGGAAGTGAAAAAATTCGTCTTCAGAGTGAGATGTACCGGTGTTACAGCCTCTAAGGGGATTAGAAATACGTTGTTTTTCGCTTCGGTGTCCTCACACAAATCCCTTTGCCTAAGCAGTACAGCAAAGCAACAGGCACGACGCTAACGCGGCGGCAGAATTTTGGCGCCTGTTGTTGAGATGGAAATTAAAGTGGCAAATCAGGTTACCGCTTGAGCTACGGCGAAACTGTCCTCAAACAGGCGGAATCGAATGATTTCGCCTTTCTCGACGGTGACATCGAAGCAGAATTCTGACTCGATCAGCTTCCCCGTGCGTAAGACACGCGAAGCTAGCGCGCCAAGGGCAACCACTCGGTCGCCTTGTGACATAATTTCGCTCACTTCAAATGCTTCAGATGCAATTTGCTCCTGAAAAACTCCGCCGCGCCAGTCTTACCGACCTTGCGGCCAATCCAAGGCACGAGACTTGTGTCGCCTGCTACGAACCAATCGACTTGCTCGCTGACCAGCTCTGCGATTCTGTCAACGGGTTCCCCCGAGCCTGCACGGCGGAAAAATTCTTCGATAACAGCGCGCGGCGATGTCGTCATTCCGTGATCCTTGTTTTGTAGTGGATATTCAAGATTGCCTGCAACGGTGTGAGGCCGTAGAATATTGTAGTGAAAATTACAGATTTGGAAAAGTCCATGATTCAACGTGGTCGCCCGCGCAGTTTTGACCGGGATACAGCTTTACATGCGATAATGAAAGTCTTTTGGGCGCGAGGCTACGAAGGCGCGCAGCTGGTCAATCTCACGGTAGCGGCAGGTATTGCGCCGCCGAGCTTCTATGCTGCTTTTGGCTCCAAAGAGGCTGCTTTCTGCGAAGCGGTGGATCATTACGTCGCAACGGTCGGGGCAATACCGAGGCAGGCGTTGGACAACGGCGCGACATTGTGCGACGGGCTAGAGGGGATGCTCCGCGCCAGTATAGACATTGCCTTATCAATACGGCCAGGTGGCTGTATGCTGATCCTCGGCGTGGTGAATTGCCTGCCGGAGAATGAGCTGGCGCGGGCACACCTTAAAGCGGCCCGCGACAAAACGCGAGCACTGATCCACGCGCGACTTGAACGCGGCCTTGCTACGGGCGAGTTGCCCGCCGGATGCGATATCCAAAACCGCGCCGCGTTTCTCCACGGTGTCACTCAGATGATTTCATTCCAGGCCAGGGAGGGGGCAACCCGGACCGAACTCGAAGCGCTGGTTACGCTCGCATTGCACCCCCTGTATTAACGACGCAGGCGCTGTGTCCGGTTACATCGCAGTGGCTACCCGTATAGTAGAGTGATTTGAGGAACGACTGCTATTCATGACGTGTTTACCGGCTACCTTTGCGGGTAAAACAGTGCCAGTTGGTGAAAATTGCGGCCTGACTCATACCATAACGGCTTCAACTGCCCGGTCCGCTTCAGGAAGCCGGCCCGGATTGTCCTGGTCATCTAGCTTCTGTCGCTTCATTAGTGATCTTCTGGAAATAAGCCGGCCCGGATTGTCCTGGCCTTCAATCATATTCTGTTTGTATAGCGCACCTCAGGTAATAAGCTGGGCTGGTTGATATGGGCCTTTTTCTTTATGATTGGTTGGTACGGGAACGTGTTCATTCAGATTAGGAACGAATGTTCTCAAATCATGCAGCGTTTGTGTAATTTCTTCCATTGGAAGCAGATCTACAAGATTGTTATTTTTCCCTTCAACAATCAGAAAAGAACTTTCAGCTAATAGTGATTTATACAGAATATTATATTGCCCCAAACCATAAAAAGATCTTTTTCTTTACCATAATTCTCAATCGGCGCTTTTGTAGATTGCTGTGTTATTGCGATGTTATCTGTTTCTTGGGTTTTATTAGTGGTCTATATTCACTTGACCCATTAATTTCATTTGTGAGTAGTGTGGAGACACTATAATTACTGGGTGTCATATTGCGAATGGCATTATTATTTTTGCCTATATTCAAATCTAATGAAGTATTATTAACCGGTGTTAGCTTATATTTTAGATTCTAGTGAAATAAATCAGGGGCTGATGATGGAGGGTTTGCTTCAGTGGAGCGATCAACCTTTAACTTATGTTGTATCCAGTTGCGATGCACAATTGTTTTCTTTTTTAAAATTCTGTTAGGGTTGGTAAATATAAATGGTAACATATCAACAATATTCAAATGAGTCACATCTACATTTGAGTGTGATTCACCAATACTTTGATGATTTAACTGTCTCGTTGAGCCTAATGATAATTAAATTAATATAATGTCTATTCATCAATCGGATTTATTTTAATCACTATGTGCCAACGATAATAAATTATCTATAATTACATCTGTAATATACAAGTTTAAGCTTATTTTGGCGATAACATGACAGGCCCTTTCGACAATGTGAATAAGCGAGGGGCAATTCACCTTTTTGTTGATCTTACAGGTTTGGGATTAACGGTTGAAACCCCAATTTGATTTGCTCAATGCGGCACCAAAACACTATTTTCTCAGAGTCCCCGTAACGCTAACGATAGTCATCGTAAGCGAGGTGGCACAATTATCGGTCATTCCACGCCGCAGGACGAACTTTAGGGTGGTTTAGCTTTCTCTAGCTGATGTAGCGCTTAAAACGGTGGTGCAGCATGCTGCACCACCCGTTAGCCTATTCGGGTCATGCATCATAGAATTGAACAGCTCCTGCATTTAATGTTACTTAAACCTTCACCGGGCTCATGGGTATGCGCCCGGTGTTTGTGCTGCTTACTCTTGGGCAGGTTTGCGATAGTTTCGCAATGCGACGAATACAGCAACCGCTAACAGGGCTATCATACTGGTGGCTGCCAGCAGCACAATGTCATGTGAACGGGAGAATGCTGCACGGCCAGCCTCTGTTAGGGCGATGCCAGTTGCTCCAAGGTGTTCTGCCACAACCATCGTGTCACTAATGGAACTGGCCGCTCTGGAATGAAGGCTGACCGGCAGGTCAGCGGGCAAAATAATGGTCTTTGAATAGGCTGTCGAAAGCAGTACGCCAAAAAACGTGATACCCAGTCCGGCGCCAAGTTCATACCCTGTTACTTCCAGCGAACCGGCTGCACCGGCCTTGTCCGGGGGTGCGCTATTCATAATGGCGATAGACGATGCTGTTAGACCGATACTGAGTGATATGCCCAATACCATCAGCAAGGTGATGACCATAATGTTGGGATGGTGAAAGTCGCTGACGCTGAGTCCCGCGAGACACGCCGCCGCTGCCAGCAATGAGGTAGCGGCAACACTGCGAAGACCGCACAGAGCCGTGGCATAACCGGCCACAGGGCCGCCCAGGGCGGAGCCGACGGCCAGCGGTACCATAAAGAGACCTGCCTGTAGCGGCGAATAACCCACCACAAACTGCAGTTCCTGAGCCAGCGTCAATTCCACCCCCGTAAGCGCGGCACAGGCAACCAGTGCCATCAAGATGCCAATACAGATAGCAGGCTCGCTGAATAGGGAAAGATCTAGCATGGGATCTGCGCTGGAAAGTTGCTTACAAACGAATCCGGTAAGCAGACCCAGTCCTGCCGCCAACATGAGGCAGGTAGTAAGTGGTGATCTTTCTACCTTAAAGCCGGATTTCACGGCATAAACAACGGCTATCAGGCCTGCAATCAGAACCAAGGCTTGTCCCATGGCCCAGCTGCTCTTCACCGTTGGCGTATGCCGTGGCAGGCTTAAATACGCTAATGGCAGGACGACCAAAATGACCGGCACGTTGATTAAAAATACCGACCCCCACCAAAAATGCTCCAGCAACGCTCCACCACTTAGCGGGCCGAGAGCGGCACCGGCCGAACCCATCGTCCCCCAAAGACCCAGAGCAATACCTCGCTCCTTGGGATCATCGAATAGATGTCTGATGATAGCGAGTACGTTGGGCATCACCATGGAGCCACCAACCGCAAGCAGGCCACGTGCGGTAATCAGAATATTTGCCGTAGGTGAGAAAGCGGCTGCCAGCGAGGCGAGCATAAAGATGAACAAACCTGCCAGCAGCATAGGTCGATGTCCGATGCGGTCTGACAATGTCCCCATGGGGACCAGTAGTCCAGCCATTATCAGCGGATAGATGTCGATGATCCACAGGACCTTGTTTCCGCTGGCGCTCAATGCCAGGGTAACTGAAGGAACGGCGATGTGCAGAATAGTCATATCGATGATGATGGGCAAAAATGCCAAAAGAACCGAAAGCAGTACAAACCAGCGATTTTGAAGGAACAACATCGTAAAACCTCTTTGCGCTTGAGCGCCATTGCTTTGATATACACCAGGCATTGAGATATATCTGTCCAGACGGTATTAAAAAAGGGTATGTGATGGGTCTAAACAAAACAATAGATCACAAGGCATTACTTGACGCTGCAGAGGCTGTGGTGATGCGCAATGGGGCAGGTAACCTGACTTGAAATCGAGGTAAGCAAGCGGGATTTAGTCGACTCATTAACTAAAAAACATATTATTATAGAATGAGAAAGCCTGGCAGCTTCTAAGTTACCACCGAGGTAGAAAACCATTTCATCTACATATTGTTTCTGATTTCAAGACCTGTCCACCTAGCCTATGAGCAGGTGTTTATACAGTGAAAAAGCGTAAACGACATTATTGATTATCGAACCACATCACGCCTTAGCCTGAATAACAGGATAGATAACCCCTCTACAAGCAAAACCAAGCCGAAAAGTTATGCCAGTAGAAGCTGCCGCGCAGGGGATCACCCGAACACGGTTTTTTTTCATATACGCATCATCGTTAACGAATAAAAAAACTTTGCTAAGTCAGTCTATACGCCCCAATAAGCCTTTTTGCTGGCATGCTATTCAAGTCAAAGCAGGGTTGTTCGCGCAAAAGAAACACGCCTAGGCTATGCGTTCCTGGGTAAAGGAAGCAACTCTATCGAGGGATGTTTCGTTGCACTGTATACCGCCGAACGGCAATAGCACGACTGTCAGTCACTGTTCTCATAATGAGCGCTTTCTTTGGAGAAAATGCAGACTGGTCCTGCTTGCATCGCCAAATGCGGTGTCGTTATAGCAGCGAGGGTTATCCACTATGGCGTCATCCTGGCGGTGTAGAGCTGGCGTGCATAGAAAGGCAAAGATTTTATGATCTGTGTAGATGTACCTTATTAAGGGGATCAGTATGCCCTGAACCTGACATAAATCGCGGCGTTAATTAATGCCAGGCCTGGCGGCTAGGGTTCGATGATAACAGTCAATTCTGCGCTTGCTGCGTTCCCATTCTCCCGGTTCTGCGGCGAGGGAGGTAAGGCGCAACGCCGTTCCGCGCCCGGCTTTTCGTCGTTGCGGCGAAGGCAGGGGAACACAGTGTGCATTCGGCAGCAGTTACGCCCGCTTTATGGTAGAGTCTGTCCGTTTCGGTAAGGCAGCGACGGCTCAAATGAAGAAAAAAAACAGTACCCCTACGCTCCATGACGCCACGTTCAGGCAGTTTCTGACCCAGCCGGCTATTGCCCGTGATTTCATGGAGATCCATCTGCCAGCAGAACTGCGCGCTATTTGCGATCTCAGTACCCTGAAGTTGGAGTCCGGCTCCTTTATCGAGGATGACCTTCGCCAGTATTTCAGCGACGTGTTGTACAGTCTGAAGACCACGGCCGGGGATGGTTACGTCCATGTGCTGATTGAGCATCAGTCGACGCCGGACAAACATATGGCATTCAGGTTGCTACGCTATGCGGTGGCGGCGATGCAGCGTCACCTGGACGCCGGCCACAAAACGCTACCGTTGGTAATTCCGGTACTGTTTTATACTGGCCGGCGCAGCCCGTATCCGTATTCCACCAACTGGCTGCAGGAGTTTGACGATCCTGAACTGGCTGGTAAACTTTACCACGGCGATTTCCCGCTGGTTGATGTGACGGTCATCCCGGATGATGAAATCATGACCCACCGCAGCATGGCGGCGCTGACCTTGCTGCAGAAACATATTCATCAGCGCGACCTGGCGGAACTGACCGACAGACTGGCCACGCTACTGATGGAAGACTGGCTGGCTTCGCCGCAGGTGATTTCGCTGGTATACTATGTATTGCAGGCTGGTGAATCCTCAGATGCCGAAGCCTTTGTACGCGAACTGGCACAGCGAGTGCCGCAACACGGGGATCAACTGATGACTATCGCACAGCAGCTCGAACAAAAAGGTATCGAAAAAGGTATTCAGCAGGGCATCGAGAAGGGCATCGAGAAGGGGCGAGCCGAAGGCATCCAACTCGGTGAGCAACGCGGGATCGAGAAAGGTGAGCGCGAAGCTACCCTTAAAATTGCCCGTTCCATGATACAGCGTGGGATTGACCGGGTGACCGTCATGGAAATGACCGGATTGTCAGACGATGACCTGCAACAATTGCGTCACTGATCCCGCTTTCACCTCAGAATCAAAAACCCATTCATTAGAGGGAATGTACTGCGGCCGTATGCCAGTGAAAACATCACTCTAGAAAAAATGTCCTGGTCATGTTTGTTGGACGATGACAGGACGATGGTAATCCCCCTTCTTGTACGGGTCAAAAGTCACCACTGTCGGATCCGTCATACTCCTTGGACACGATTTGTTTGTTAAGTTATACCCCCAATAGGACGACGGTGATTTCCTTCGCGGTGGTAGCCTGTCTGCCTTTGCTGGGAGTTGCTAACATTCTACTCCATGGGCCGTTTTGTTAGCTCTGCTTGACTCCTTTTTATCAACGCTGTAGACATCATTGGCGGCTTCGCGCGTCTTGCCAGCTTTAACGTTTCCTGCTAACGAGAGATGTATAAACAAACAGTTATTATGGGTTTGCTATGCAGATAAATATGTCTTTCCAGCCTTTGGCCGTGGAGATACAACGGCTATGTTTGCCTTTTTTGCTAGGCCCCCCCACGCCTTCATTTTCACATTGTTAAACGTGCTAGTAAAAGCCATCTCCGCGAGGCCAGGCAGTGAGGAGCTTAACGCATCTCAATTAATATGCAGCATGGGGTTGTCAACCTAGTTCCGTTATTTGATAAAAATAAGAATTAGTTCAGTATATAGTTTTCATCGAACACAAATATACATATATGACAAGTTTGAGAGGAAATTATGATTACTAATGCTTCACCGTCCACTTTTGTGCCGGTTAGGGTAGGTTCTAGTAGCACCGATGGGCGAAATCTAGCTGTTAGAGCGGGAAATAGAGTATGGTCATATGTAAAAAATCTAAGAACCGTTATCGCAATCAATTGGTTTATCTCATCGGCGCGTAAATAATGCGATGACTGCTGTTTTTCAGTGTCGATTATATAATTGAAAGTTGAAGTTACAAATTAGTCCACCGCTTAAGTCACGGCAAAGCTGTCTTCAAACAGGCGCATAGGGATGATATTAGTGTTGATGCCAGCTTTTGATAGTAGACTGACTTCCAATAGGGCGACCGAGGGTTACAGTATGTCAGCGGCGGGAGCGGCAAGGCTAAGACGTCTGCGTTCGTGCGAGTTCGTGTTTATTCCGGTAAAACTGAATATGACGGTTTTACCCAAATTTTTCTGGTCAGTGCCAGGCACTGTCGATCAGTTAAAGCTGCCTGAAAAGTCCTTATGAAAACCTGCTCAACATTATCGTTTGAAACAAAACTAGTCACAGGAACGATAAAAAGAAGGAGTGGGTACTATCTCATATAATACCCCATACAATATTTTTGAATCCGTATTCACCCTTATAAAAATAAAATGGATGCCAATGTTTTTTGAATGTTCTGCGGTATAATGTCAGATGTTATATAGTATAGCAAGAGCCATCATCCTGATCTATTCCTAAACGCATATAAATTATATGTTCGTAAGAAATTCTATCGTTAATAAAATGCTTGTAATATATAGAATATTCCACCACTATATCAGGATGGTTTGCCACCATTGTGTCATCGCAATGTTCCAACAACGCGGTTTCCATTTCAGAAAATGATTCATGACCACGAATTTCAAAAAAATAATTTTATTTAATGTATTTTGAAATCTAACCTTAGCCATAATACGCTACTTTTAGTAATTGCGGGTAAGGTAAAATAAGTAAGCCCCACGGTTAATAAAATTTCTACCAGCCCAGCAAATTTTTTAAATACCTAAAATCATCATGTCGATTGCAGCAACCAGTTGATCACTTATGTGTGAAGCATCCATAACCGCATTTTCATCCTTCAGATTTTTTACATCCGTTGTCGTTATCATGTTAGCCAGAACAACATAATCTACCTGCTCAATAGTGACTACTGGTGCTAACATCTTTACCTGAGAATTTGAGTTAGTTTTCTGTGTTAAAGGCATTACCAGGCGAGTATTGAGATGTTCAAGCATCTCTGCCTGCACATCAATAAAATACGAATACACCTGCTTGTTCCGGGATTTATTTTTGTAAACCGCAAACTGTTTCACTAAATCACCCTGAAATTTTCATCATCTGAAAAAATCCCATCCTCTTCTAAAAAGCTGTTTAACGCCTCGATGCCTGCTCGGTTTTCTGCGATCCAGCGTTCGCGCTTGCGTTCCTTGACGGCCACTTCCAGCGCCTGGTTAGATATCGCGGAAACGTTCAAGTCCAGCTCTTTAGCCTCTTCAAGCAGACCTGCATTTAAGTATACGTTTGTACTACGTTTTTTTTCGGCAATGTTAGTTCTCATTATAACCTCTTCAACATATTTTATGTGCATAGTTATAGCACATTAAAATTGGGAAACCAATGCCTACGACAGTTTCGGTAGACTGCCAGTAGAACCGAATTGGCTCATAATGCTGAGGACGTGACCTGGCGCCGCCGGCGGCAGTGGTACCCTGGCCGCTGCTAGACACTGCCGGTCGGCAAACAACCCGTAAAACCGAATCAAGGTGAACGCGGCGCAGTCGAACCGGACGGGTTTCACAACACGCCTCGATCCGGTAAGGTGAAGGACACCGCCCGTTAAAAAGGAATTAGAAAATGAGCGTAATGTTCAAAATGAAAAACCCAATATTCAAAGCACAGGATCTCTATGAGATGGTGCGTCTTAGCATGATTGAATATTTCCCATATGAAGCCACGGATATTGAACCTTGGGATGTTATGACAATATTTCTGCAAAAAGCGAAGAGACTGGATATCGAAATCAAGAATGAGCCGGAGGTTAGGGGGCTGACGTTCCATGGCAGAAGTTACGATGCTTATAAAAATGGGGAGAAGGGAACGTATCATTCTCCCGCCTGGTATGTCATGCAGGTGGCAAAATGGAGTCCGAGGGATTTTGGCCAGCTAAAAACAGAACATAATTTGATGCGGATCTGGCTGAGAGAAAATGATTACGTGAAAGATAACCGCCCAACGAATAAATTTTTACAGCAGGAATTTCTGGTGATTGCCAATACGGCAGAGTAAGGAAGGACCGTTAGGGGTGGCCTTCTTTAGGCTGGCGCATTACAACGCCGATGATTTGCACCAACCATGGCAGTAAGGCGGCCCCCTTTGTGCTTGGCAATAAATCACTCGCGCATCAAGTCCTGCGCGGGGATAAACAAGGCGTCAGGTTGTGACTGCGTGGTCTAAAGCAGGCCATTTTATCTGGTCGAATAAAATGATTTCACTGGCTGCGGTCTCCGGCGCAGTTCGATGGGATAATGGAAGGGGGCTGGCAGCGCGTTGTCGGCCGGGGGAATCAACCTAATAAAATGAAAATGAGTGACTACATTATTTTAAAATGACAATATTTTCTTTCTGTCGAAAGTATGGCAGCAAACGTAAATGGAAACAAGTCGTCGCTGTTTGCGGGTGATATGCATGATAACACCAGGATGAGGGGAGAACATAAATATGATTTGGGCCGCAAAAGCACTACCAGCGTTTACCCATCGGTGAACTCGCACTGTCTATATTGGTGATGGTGCAAGAATCTGCTAATGGCATGTAAAAATGAAGGACAATAAAATGATGAAACGAAGCAGCGCTCCCAATGCGATTGAGGAATTCAAAAGACTGATAGTAGCGCATCACAATAAATTGATCATTATGGACTATACTAACCGCATTCAATTTTTATTAAACCAGATAGCTGGCGATCCAGGATGTTTTGGGATGAATGACATTCCTCATCCTTTAAGGTTCGAGGACTTGCCAGAAGATTTTAGGGACGAAATTGCTCATTGCTGTATGCGATTAGGTTTAGATGCAGAACTTGACCCTGAAGAGGACGATCAGGCTGGGCTCGAGCCAGTGCTGGAAGAAGAAGACGCCGATGATGAAATGAATGCTCCTGATGATTAAAACGTTAAGTGTTCCGAACGGCGGGAAGGCTTTATAAGATAGCCGCCACGTCCCGAACCGACATCCATCAGAGCATAATTAACCTGTTCTGCTTCAAACAAAGTGTTGCTTGAGTGATTTATCCCCCTGAAACACCAGACAGTAGCTGTATCTCCAGATAAGAGATAGGCTTGAATATATGTCTAACACTAACGCCAATTTTGATATGACCGGGATCCTGTTAGGTCAAGAAGTCCGTAAACGTAAAACTCCTCAGGAAAAAATGGCCATTATTCAGCAGAGGATGGAGCCCGGCATGAATGTCTCCCATCTCGCACGACTGCACGGTATCCAGCCCAGCCTGCTGTTTAAGTGGAAAAAGCAATATCAGGAAGGCAGCCTCACCGCCGTGGCTGCCGGGGAGGACGTTGTTCCTGCCTCTGAGCTTGCAGCTGCATTGAAGCAGGTCCGGGAGCTCCAGCGCCTTCTGGGTAAGAAGACGATGGAGGTTGAGATCCTAAAAGAAGCCGTGGAGTACGGCCAGTCACGAAAATGGATAGCGCACGCGCCCTTGTTGCCAAAGGCCGGGGAATAGCACAGGTCAGCCGCGCCATGAGCGTGTCGCGTGCGCCGCTGTCACTGCGGATTAAGCGTTCTGCCGACTGGCAGGACAGGCGCTGTAACCGGCGTAATGACGAAGCAGACGCTGAAATACTGTCGGACATCCTCGACATCATCAGCGATATGCCCAGCTACGGCTATCGGCGGGTGTGGGGCATCCTGTGTAAACAACGTCGCGCAGAGGGACTGCCGCCGGTAAATGCGAAACGACTTTACAGGATCATGTGTGAGCATAACCTGCTGTTATTACATTGAAAACCAGAGCGGCCGAGGCGTGAGCATAAGGGCAGGATCGCGGTGGCAGAAAGCGATATGCGCTGGTGTTCAGATGGCTTCGAGTTCGGCTGCGACAACGGTGAAAAACTGCGGGTCACCTTCGCACTGGACTGCTGCGACAGAGAGGCCATAGACTGGGCTGCGAGCACTGGAGGCTACGACAGTTCGACCGTGCAGGATGTGATGCTGATGTCGGTAGAAAAGCGCTTCGGCGACAGGTTACCCGATACAGCGGTGCAGTGGTTGACGGACAACGGTTCAGCGTATACCGCGCATGAAACGCAGAGGTTCGCCAGAGAACTGGATCTGGAGCCCTGCACAACAGCGGTGAGCAGCCCGCAGAGAATGGCCGAACGGTTCGTGAAGACGATGAAGGAAGACTATATCGAGTTCATGCCAAAACCGGATGCGAGAACAGCCCTGCGAAACCTTGCAGCAGCGTTCACGCATTACAATGAAAACCATCCGCACAGCGCGCTGGGATATCACTCTCCGAGAGAATACCGGCGGCAGCGTGCTTCGTTAACTTAAGATACAAAAGCTGTACGGAGATGGCGGGGCAAGATCAAGCCAAAACGGTTGCCTTTCTGTTACGCGGTATACCTTATCTGCGAGTCTATTTTTCGCGGCCTTGATGTGAGGTTCGGCAAAACGGTATCAGCCTTAAAGCCCGCGGCAATGGGTGAATAATTGTTCAGATAATAAATGAAATACCCACGTAATAGAGTTATTGCTGATTAGAGATAATAATGATTACTGAGATGCTCAAGTGATATTGCCAAGGGTATAAAATCTCTTCGAGCTCTCGTTCCTCAGTCAAAGCGAGACTACATCAGGGATCAGGACCTCAATACTGCAAGGTTCTGGTCGCAGTGGCTTTAAAAACCATTGTTTGGTGGCGTGAACCGACTTTTTGATGCCCTGTAAAAAGTAGATCAGGTAGCCGTTAGCTTCCTGTAGCAAAAATTCCTTAGCAGGCATCCCTGCCCAATGCTGTCGCCGTTATCGTGGAATTGACAATAAGAATCACTTTGTTTGCCTCCAAACGGCAATTAAATGCGCTGACATCATGCACTTCAATCTGGACGATCGCGCCTCGACGGGTTTTTTTATGGCATGCTGTCTTCGATTTGTAACATCTCTGCATGATCCGTGGCGTGACGGGCGATGTCGAGGCGTTACTGTTTTGATAAATGCCGTGGCTAGAAAGAATGATTCGCTATTTCTTATCCGTATTCTCTTGCTGTAAACGACACGGTTATACGGTAAAGTTTAAATCTAAAATAAACGTCATTCTAGTTTTAGGCGTTTTGAACGCTTCCGCGTGTTAATTAAATAGGCAGGTCATCGTGACCGGCCATCGCGGAGGAATATATGAAGTATCCCTTTATCGCTATCTTACTGATAGTGACAGGCATGTCATCACCGACGGTGGGGGCTGCCGCGGCCAATGTGCCTCATCTGATTGGCAATAAACAGGCATTGACCGCAAGTGAAACAGCGGTAAAACCGACAATCTATCTGATATCCAGTTCATCGCAATACAACGAAAATACTATAGGCGAAATTGAAAGGGTCTTTCAGCAACAAGGCTATTCTGTAGATAGCCGCTATCTTAATCAACAACCCACGCCGTTAGGTTACGTCAACACCGACGATAGGCGGGCGGCAACGCTAATCAACGCGCTAACGGATGACAATGTAAAGTATCTTTGGTTTGTCAGAGGAGGATCGGGCGCCCTGAATCTCTATCCTTATCTATATCGTAATCGGGAAAGAATTGCTGCCGCTTCCCCTAAACTTCTTATCGGGTTTAGCGATGTCACCGCACTCCATCATTTTATCAATAATGTTATTAAATGGCCCAGTATTCACTGGATTCTCGCATCGTTTAATCGTGAAATGTATGAAGTTGATAAAAGTGAACCTATAAGCATGTATAGCAGTATACAGCAGATTTTTCGTACCATTGCGAACGGGATGACCTACACGGGCGTTGAACCACTCAATGTGTCTGCTCGGGCAGGCGGCCAAGGCACCTTAAGCGGTGGCAATCTGACACTGATTCAATTGTTATTTTCAACACGCTTTGAGAAAAGCTATGCCGATAAGGTAATGCTTATGGAGGACACCGGCGCCACTTATAAGCAACTTGACAGAACGCTTCATCAGCTCGAATACATGAAAAACTTTCAACCTAAAGCGGTTATCTTTGGGCAGTTTTATAGCATTAAGGCGGATAAAACTGAAAGAGATCTTTACCGCTTTGTGCTGCAGGAATTCGCCAGCAGGGTGGCTTATCCTGTCTATTATTATCCCGAATTCGGCCACGGTAAAACCAATCAGCCGTTTATTTTGGGACACCAAATCAAAATGTTATGCAACGAACATTACCGCTTTTGCAGTTTAACCCAGCCACCTGTCAAATGGTCATCGGAAAATTGACGATTACCCTTGCGGCGGAGGCCATCTTCAGACGCGCACTGAATGAATAGCGAATAGCCGATAGCATTTTAGTCTTCTGGCTGCGGATTCATCCCACGGTTACAGTTCACGGCATTACAAACGGCGGACATGCCCGTTGCTGATGAGCTGTAGTCTTCTATCGTGCAGATATCCCCCTTGCTAGCAGGAAAAAATCAGGCAGAGATGTAAATCTACCCGACCCATCACAGCGCGATTAAAGAGCAAGAGGGTAACAACGACGGCAGCCCATGCACGTGATGACGGTGCAGTGACACACATAATTCTCAGCATGAAATGATGAAGCTATTACCCGCAGGCTGTTCATAAGTCGGCGCGGCGCAAATAGGGACACCCTATTTGAAAGAGGGTGTCATTACTATGCCGCTATCGCGTCCTTGCGATCACGGTTTTATACCCAGTTCATCGGCGACCAACATTTGGTGAAGACACCCGCCGGCCATAACTCCGGACGCGGCAGCTAAGGTCCCGTTATAGTGCAGACTTGCTGCATCGCCTGCAGCAAAAATACCTGGCACGGTGGTTTGTTGAAAATGATCGACCCGTAGATACGGACCCAATATGCCCTCCTCAAGCTCACAGCCCAATTGCAGGTGTAAATCACCGGCTAGCGAAGTACGGGCGCCAATGAAAAGGATATCAAGCGGGAGAACTCTACCGTTTGCCAAACGCACCGTCTCAAGTTTTTCAGCTTGCCCGATGGCTTCTACGATAGGGGAATGTTCAACGGTGACCCCTCGCTTTTCAAATAACGCCAGCATAGTTGCATCGGGCTCAAAGGCAGATTCCTGGCAAAAATAGGTTGTCGGTCCGAGATCCGACAACAATAATGCGACCATGGCGGAACGCGGCACCGTTGCCAGCATGCCAAGGCGACCATCCCTATACTCATAGCCGTGACAATAAGGGCAGTTCACTACCGACTTGCCCCAACGCTCAATGAGCCCGGGAATTGCAGGCAATTCATCCTTTACACCCATGGCAAGGAGGACCTTGCGCGTAAAAATAGTTTCCCCAGAGGTAAATCGCACTTCAAAGCCATCTTTGACGGGATTAACCGCTTCGGCCCAGTCTTTTTTAATGCCACACTGGGATAAGCCAATACTTCCGCCTCAGCGAGACGTTTAATTTCAGCAGGAGAACGGCCATCTTGACCGGGAAAACCGTGTGATACTGTGGCAAAGTGATTGCGGGGTTGTGACGCGTCAACAATAAGCGTATTACGTCGAACGCTGCCAAGTTGCATTGCTGCAGAAAGCCCTGCAAAACTTCCACCAATAACGATGACATCTGGGTTCATGTTTTTCACCTGGATTGTTTACATGGGTTATTTTCCTTAGCAAGTTAAGTTTCCTGATCATCGGCAGTCAAGCATAATGGCGCTTTAATAGTAACCTTATATGAATTCATGCATAAAAATTCCGATGTAACAAATAACTGTTGTTGTTAAAACTGATGGCATTGATTATCTATTCTACATGATTATGTCATGCCAGTGGCAACGCGAGAAAACGTAACATCACCATGCTTGCCATAAAAGTTCCTTTCCCAAAAGCGGTTATTACCGATCGCGGTTTCCGTGGCAACGCAGATAAAATCGAGAAAGTTATTTACCAATATGTGCTGTAGACGTTTTTCAAACGAAAGAAATATTTTAAGGATGATTATCGCGGGTGTTACTGCGGGACAATTCAGTCGGTAATTAAACAGGTTCAGTTAATTTATCTATTTTAACTGGCCGCTATCGTTATCACAGTCAGCCCTACGGCATGCGGGATAAATGGGATCAGGCCACCCGCAATGGGCGCAAAAGCACTGAACTGACTGACCGTCGAGCGACGCTGATCGCACTTAGAGGGAAGTGGCGTCCGAAAGCGCCTGACAGCAGTCGGTAAATTTTTGCCGCCGGTCCGCATCGGTGAAACGTTTCCCAAGTCCGCCCTTGGCACTCCGCCGTTGCGCCATAAGCTGGCTCCCATCCCTCTTTTGCAGGGCCACGATGAGAGTAAGACCGTCGTCCAGCAGATCCTCTTCAGCGCGCCGGGACTCATTACTGATACGTGTAAGCTTGGCTGGAGCATCCTGTTGTAAGTTGCGCTGCGGCTTGAAATCGTTTTCGCTGGCGATAGCAAGGAAAGTCTGTCCTTCCCGCGTTAACGTTATCGGGTTTAAATAACCGCACCCCCAGCCATCCCTCCAGTTGACAAATGGGGCGACTCAGGGCGGATTGTATAATGTGTTGTTCGGCAGTGCGGGTAAAGCACTAGCAACGTGGGACTTTCAGAAAATATCCAAACCATTTCAGATCCATAGCGGGTCATCTGTCAGGGTGATAAATGCGTGTTTTCGGTTGAACAACAATCCGTACACAAGAAACGCGTCGGAGTGATAATGGGCTGACAGGCGCCGCTGACGCGCGCCCTGGCGGGGCGATTGTCCTGACCAGAGCCAGGTTGCGGCGCACTCGCCAATGGCATCAACGGGACGTCGACCTGATATCAAGGCAAGAGCAGGCAATATTCATCAAGCGGTAGCCTGGGATAATCACCAGTGCTATCACCCTGAAATAAAAACCATTGGCCGCATGGTGCCGAGAACCAGAATACCGACCGACAAAGATTGCCAGCAGGGAGAAGCATCACGCATACTGGCAATATGAGGCAAATGCCGATCGAGAGGAAGCCCACGGCGGCGCTGTTATAGGGTGCATATCCGGCTTACTCACCGCAGAACGGGTTTTCGGGCAGAGAATAGTCGTCTCCCGAAGTGCCTCTGGTGATGCCTGGCGGCATCGCAGTTCGGGCAGAATTAGCCGAAGTCGAATGGTCCCTCTTCTTTGATGATTTCCTCCGGGTATCACCCGCCGAAACCGATATGACTTATCGGGAGGTCACACCGAATTTTATCCCGTGACGACGGCTACTATGACGAGCCCGGGGATTTACCGATTATTCCGCCACGCTGATGGGGTAATCGCAATGCATAAACCGTAGGATCCGTATTCGCAATGACGTCATTTTCCAACCGTAACCGCATAACAATAGCTGCACAGCGCGCTGATGCCGGCGATGATTTCCTGTGGCTTGAAGATCTTCATGGCGAGGCTGCGCTGCAATGGGTAACCCAAGAAAACCAGCGCACTCTGGCGCAGTACGCCCAAGGAATACATTTCCCCAAACTTGAGCGGCAGGTATTGGATATTCTCAATAAGGACAGCCGGATCCCGTGGGTCAGTAAGCTGGGGGAAGGCTATTATAATTTTTGGCAGGATCAGGCCAATCCGCGCGGGGTACTGCGACGCACCACGCTGTGGGAGTACCGTAAAGCCGAACCGGTCTGGGAAACGGTGCTGGATATCGATGCGCTGGGTAAAACAGAAGGCAGGGACTGGGTCTATCATGGTTCGCAGCCGCTGGCGCCGTAATACCGTTATAGCCTGATCGCGCTGTCGCCGGACGGTGGGGACGCCGTCGAAATCCGCGAATTCGACCTGATCGCCAAGCGCTTCGTGGCTGAAGGATTTTACCTGCCGCTGGCGAAAAGCGACGTATCATGGATCGACCAGGAAACGCTGTTTATCGCCACTGATTTTGGTCCCGGCTCCATGACCCGGTCAGGTTATCCGCGCATTGCCAAACGCTGGCGGCGGGGTACGCCGCTAAGCGCGGCCGAAACGGTATATGAAGCGCAGCCGGAAGATCTGGCGGTATTCGCTTATCACGATCACACGCCGAGTTTCGAGCGCGATTATGTCGGCCGCAGCCTGGATTTTTATCGTCGCGATACATATTGGCTGACGGCGCTCAACCAGCAAATCCACATCGCTATCCCGCAGGATGCTGAGTTCAGCACCCACCGTGAATGGTTGCTGATAAAGTTGAGCAGAGAGTGGGCGGTGGAGGGGCGTCGCTATCCCTACGGTGCATTGCTGGCGGCGAAGTTTGACGCTTACCTGGCGGGAAAGCGGCAGTTGCATATACTCTTTACGCCTGATGCGCAGAAAGCATTAAGCGACTTAAGCAGCACCCGCAACCATCTTATTCTCAGTATCATGGAGAATGTGACGAGTCGCCTCGAGGTCTTGACGCCGCGGGGGGAGTGTTGGCAGCGTCGGCCGCTCGGCGATCAGCAAACGCTCAACTCCCTGTCTGCCGGCGGTGTTGATGAAGAAAGTAATGATTATTTCATGACCGTTGAGGGGTTTTTACGGCCGACATCGCTTTATCTCGGTAACCTCGACGGTGGTGAAGCGGAACGGATGAAGCAGGGGCCGAACGATTTCGACCCTGACCGCTATCAGGTCAGCCAGCATTTTGCTCACTCCAAGGAAGGCACCCGTGTGCCTTATTTCCATATTGCGGCCAAGGACATGCAGCTGCGTGGCGCTAATCCCACGCTTCTCAACGGTTACGGCGGTTTTGAGGTGTCGCTGCTGCTGCATTATATGGGGAGCGAAGCGTTAACCTGGCTTGCGAGGGGCGGGGTGTATGTGGTGGCCAATATCCGCGGCGGAGGCGAGTATAGTCCCACTTGGCATCGAGCGGCGCTTAAGCAACATCGCCACCGTGCTTATGAGGATTTCGCCGCGGTAGCGGAGGATTTGATCGCCCGTAAAGTGACGTCTTCCCCCTTTCTTGGCGCGCGCGGCGGTAGTAACGGCGGCTTATTGGTCGGCAATATGCTGACGCTCTATCCAGCGCTGTTTGGCTGCATTGTCTGCGAAGTGCCATTGCTGGACATGCAACGTTATACCCAGCTTTCCGCCGGCGCTTCCTGGATTGCTGAATATGGCGACCATGAAGATCCGACGCAATTGGAGTATATAAAAACCTTCTCGACGTACCACAATATCCAGGCGGAGACAGTTTATCCACCGGTACTGTTTTACACCGCCACCAGTGACGACAGGGTTAATCCGGCCAATGCGCGTAAAATGGCGGCGCGCATGCGACAGATGGGCCATGAACAGGTGTATTTCTATGAGAACACCGAGGGGGGACACAGCGCCGCGGCGGATAAGAAACAAGCCGCGTTTCACAGTGCGCTGGCCAGTGAATTTGTCTGGTCCACCCTTAACCGCCCTTTGCCGACGGTGGAGTGACCGCAGGAAAAGGACGAGTTAAGACCACGAACCGTTAATGGCAGCATGCCGGGGATAACGTTTGATGTCCCCGTCCTTTCCGGCATTTACATTTAAAAGTGGTTGAGTGGCTGTCTATCACCCAGATGTCATTTTGACGCTGCATTTTGAAAACGATCTTTTCGATTGCAATAGAGTCATCCACCAGATCCTTTTCGATTTCAACCGTTGCAGAGGTGGGATTCTCACCCGAGGCCCATTGCGTAATTTTTAGATTACCCGGTTCAGAAAAATACCCTGCATCCATGGCATTGATCGCTAATTTAACCAGCGGCAATGCCTGTTCCTCATTATTCGACCACACAACAGAGCTAAAGGCTAATAATAAAAGAGCATAAAATGCTGACTTCATGATGTTGCCCCTTCCTGCATGATTAAAGCATATTGTTGACGCCTGCCGTTTTCATCGCATATTTCCGGTGCTTCATCGCCAGCATACCATCACTGTCCTGTTCGTTATATCAGAAAGTCTCTTTTAATCTTAGGGATCTGAATATATCTCATGATCCTGCCGATTTTGCGGCATCGTTATTCGTCTCTGGGTGCGTTGACGGCGCGCCGTATACGCAAAACTTTCTGTTGGGAGATGTTCGGGTCACGTGGGAAAACGGCCATGATCACTTTCGCATCTTCATGCACGGTGAGCGCATAGGACTGTTCCTGCCGCTGGTGGGTAGCGGTCTTTCACGCGTGATGACAACCGACATCGGTGCCAATATTGGCAACGCGCGCAGCACTGACGCCGGCAGCGACCCGCGGCGCGGGTCGGGGGAAGCCGCCGCGGCGCCGCTTCAGCTGGATGAACTGCAGCGCGCCTTTTCCTCTGCGGCGAAGGTGTTCGTGACACTTGACGATGCACAATGGCTGACGAAATTTCGCACCCACCATCGCTGCGTGGACAGGTATCGTGACGAGTGCATTTTCATGGCGGGAGATGCCGCCCATATTCACTCCCCAGCAGGGGGGCAGGGAATGAATACCGGGTTACAGGGTGCCGCCAAACTGGCCTGGAAACTGGGGGCGGTGTTACGGCACGGCGCGCCGGCAGGTCTGCTTGCCACCTATGAAAGCGAACGGTTGCCCGTGGCGCGCGAGACTATCGCCTTTACCGACAAACTTAACGTGGCCTTGGTACCGCAGTCAGCAGTCTGTCCAGCCGGCGCCACAAAAACCCTTAGTTGTGACGAAACTTGCAGCACGGCCGTGCTAAAGCGCCATGTTTTTAGGAAATGGTAATAAGAAAGAAGTAATCTATTTCCATATGTAGTCATATTTTTGTCAATTGTTTATTAGCTGTTTAATATATTTATAACCATATTTTATCTAAAGCCATAAACTGACACAATTATCTTGCGCTGATGTCTTTTTAAATGACATGATTTGCCTGATTATCGCGCAGTGCAACCAACGAGGAGCTCAGAAATGGACATGAGGCAGCTAATCGACGCAATGAGCCTGGAGGAGAAGATCGGCCAGAAAATCATGCTTGATTTCCGTTATTGGGACGCTAACGGCATTAATAATCGGGATATGGTGGCCCCCGATGACACCATTGAAAAGATAATTGGCGATAATCATATCGGCGGCGTGATCCTGTTTGGCAACAATTTACAGAATAAAACACAAATACGGGCATTGAAGAGCTGGTATGCGAGATTAAAGGTCAGTGGTAATATTCGACTATTTATTGGTACAGATAATGATGGTGAAAACGTATTTCGTCTACCGCGTGGCGAATATGTCTCTTTCCCCGGCAATATGGCGCTGGCGGCGGCGTGCGAAGGGGGCGCTGACAGCGACCTTGCCCGTGAACAGGCGCAACAATTGGCCAGCGATATGCTGGCTTTAGCTTTCAATGTCGACTTCGCACCGGTGGTTGACGTTAATACCAATCCGTTCAATCCGGTAATCAATGTGCGCAGTTTCAGCGACGACTTCGCGACGGTTATCACGCTGGCGGAGAAAACGCTCGCGGGGATGCATCAGCAACACATGATAAGCGTATACAAACATTTTCCCGGTCATGGCGCCACCGCCACCGATTCACATACCGCTTTGCCGCGGGTTGACCGAAATCGTCAGGACGCGTTTGCCATTGATATTGCGCCCTACCAGCAAGCCATTGCTAGTCATACCCCGCCAGAGATGATTATGACGGCCCATATTCAATACCCGGCGTTGGACGATACGCGGGTACGCAACCGCCACGGCGTTGATATTACCGTCCCCGCTACCATGTCGCGGCAAATACAAACCGACATTCTGCGCCACCAGTTGGGCTTTACTGGCGTGACGCTGTCGGATGCGTTGTATATGGGCGCTATCACTGACCATTTCAGCCAAGGTGAGGCGCTCCTACTGGTCTTCACCGCCGGCGTTGATATCGCCTTGATGCCGGGTAAGCATTGCGGCGCCCGCCCAGGCGCCACGCTTGCCGCAGATGATTACGTTGATAGCGCAGAAGGTCAAACAAGGTCTCATCCAAGAAGCGGATATCGATGCCTCAGTTGCGCGCATTCTGGCGCTAAAGCAGCGTTATCACCTGCTGGGCAACGCCTGTGAAACAGCGCCGCAACCCGTGGCCGAAGGGCAGGCGCTGGAAAAGCGCATTACCGATCGGTCGATTACCGTCGTTATCAATCAGGGCGCGACGTTGCCATTAACGGACAAAACTCAGCGCTATTTTGTGTTAACGCCGTGTGGGGAGCAGGCGCAGGGCGTTGCGGCGGTAATGGCGCAACAGGGGTATCTTACGGTAGAGGCGGCAAAGGAATCGGATTTGACGGATGCAGAGGTCAAAGCGAAAATCGTCCACTGCGACGTTTTTATGCTCGGTACGCTCTCAACCGCCTTTTCGCCGGTGGATAATGCGACGCTGCCGTACAAACCGCAAACCGACGAAACCAGCGATCGCTACCTTGCTTAGTTGCGTTATGCGGCGGCACAAGGGAAAACGCGTATTCACTTATCTTTGCGAGCGCCTTACGACATTGTCAATTATGCCGCAGACGTTGACGCCGCTGTCGCCGCCTATTCCTATTATGGTTATGACAACGGCGTTTGTGGCAGTCATGCCATGATCTCGCTGGCCGAGGTATTAACGGGTCAACGTTCGCCGCGGGGCAAACTGCCGGTTAACACCTGGCATCATTACGATGAGAAGACCAATTCCGGTACTGTCGCTTACCCCCGCGGGTTTGGGCTCAGCTGGTAACCAAGAGAAGTGAGCGCCTAAGGTGCAGGCCAGTTTGCCAATCGGTGCTGATACTAGCACAGGCAAGCCGGTAGAGCTGTTCGCCGGCGGACTTAGCGGCGTCCGGCCTTTGCCACTGGTGATTCAGGTATTTCAGGCTTTATTTCGGGGAGACAAAAGTGCGGCGTTACAAAGGAATGGTTTTTTGGCTGGTGTTCTTCTTTTGGCTGACGGGACTTGCCGGCTGTGGGCAAAAACGGGTGGCGGAGCTCCCGCCGCCGCCGCCCCGTCCATCCCAGGCGCCCGAGATGCGCGGCGTTTGGTTGAGCACCGTCTACGGACTCGACTGGCCCGCACCTTCGACGCTTGAGGCACAAAGCGACGCGCTACGGACTCAACAGCAGCAAAGCGCGCTCGTCGCGAAGCTGGACAATATGGTAAGGATCGGCATTAATACGGTGTTCTTTCAGGTCAAACCCGACGGCACCGCTCTTTATCGTTCAGCCCTGTTACCGTGGTCGGAGGTCCTTACGGGGACGGTCGGTCGGGATCCGGGCTATGATCCGCTGGCGTTTATGCTGGCCGAAGCCCACAAAAGAGGCTTAAAGGTCCACGCCTGGCTCAACCCCTATCGGGTCACGCTGAACACCCGACCCGAAACCGCCGCTGCGTTGAGGGCCACGCTGCGATCATCACCGGCCAGCGTTTATGCGCTACACCCCGACTGGATCCGCATTGCCAGCGGCCGTTACGTCCTTGATCCCGGCTTGCCCGATGTGCGCCAATGGATTGTCAGCGTGGTGATCGAACTGGTTAAAAATTACCCGGTCGATTGCATTCAGTTTGACGATTATTTCTATTATGAAACCGCGGATTCCCGGCTGGATGACGATGCCACTTACCACCTTTACGGTCAGAGGTTTTCCGACAAAGCTGATTGGCGGCGCAACAATACCTTACTGATGGTCCAGCAAGTGTCCCAGGCGATAAAATCTCTCAACGCACAGGTTGCTTTTGGCATCAGCCCCGCCGGCGTTTGGCGCAACGTGGCGGATGACCCGCGCGGCTCGGCTACCCAGGGCGGGGGGCCGGCGTATGATACCGCTTACTCCGACACCCGGCTGTGGGTTGAAAGAGGTCTGCTGGACTATATTGCCCCGCAGCTGTACTGGCCGGTTGGGCGCCAGATCGTGCGCTATGATGTGCTAGCCAAATGGTGGGCGGAGGTGGTTCGCCCTACCCACACCCGGCTGTATATTGGCGTAGCACTATATAAAGTAGGCAGTCCGACCAAAGCGGAACCGGATTGGGGCGCGGCCGAGGGGGTTGCGGAGTTGAGAAGACAGTTGGATATTAACGAGGCTCTACCTGAGATTAACGGCACCATTTTGTTCAGTGAGTCCTATCTCAGCCAGCCTCAGACCGCTGCGGCGGTGAACTATCTGCAACGCCGCTGGGCGCCGTTGCACGATGGCGGCTAAAAAAGACTTGCCCCGCCCATGGCGGCGGGGCAGGGCCGGTGGGTTACGCCGCACAGCGCAGACGGTAGTTGCGCAACCCGTTAATGAAAAAGACTGCGGCAAACATTAGGGTGAAGAACAATACGATCGTCGCCCCCGGCGAACTGTCGAGGAAGAAGGACACGTACACGCCCAAAAAGCCGCCGGTGATGGCAATGGCGACGGAGGCCAGCATCATCGACCAGAATTTGCGGGTGATGAGGAAGGCTATCGCCCCGGTGGCAATCAATAACGAGACCGACAAAATGATCCACACCGCTTTCAGCGCCGCCACAATTGTCAGCGCCAGGAAGCACAGCAGGCCGTAATGTAACAGGCGCACATTGAGACCGGAGGCTTTGGCCTGTACTGCGTCAAAGGTCTGCAGTACCAGATCTTTCCATTTAACGGCGATAAACAGCACCGTAGCGGCGGAGATAAGCGCTGCCTCGATGAGATCATCCGCGCCTATCCCCAGCCCAGCATATCGCCAAATAAAATATGTTGAAGATGAAGCGTGGATTGCACTTTGACATACATCACCAGCCCCATACCAAACATACCGGAAAATACGATGCCAATCAGGGTATCGTGCTTGATTCGACTGTTGTTTTTCAAAAATCCGGTCGTCATGGCACACACCAGACCCGCCACGAAGGCACCGACCGCCAGTGGCAGGCCTACCATATAGGCGACGATGACGCCCGGAAATACCGCATGGCTCATGGCGTCGCCCATCAGCGCCCACCCCTTCAAGACCATCAGACACGACAGCAGCGAGGCGGGAACGGCAATCAGCAGCACAATCAAGAACGCATTATTCATAAAAACAAAGTGAAAGGGCATCAACAAAGTGTCTGTTAGGCTCATCTCTATTTCCTTAACTCGGTGCGCGCACGTTTACGGGAAGCCAATAAACCGTGCCGCGGCGCCAGAACGAATGCCAGCAAAAAGAGGGGTGTTTGCAGCGAAACGATCAACCAGCCAGTGGCGCCGTCCAGATAGTAAATGCTGTAGGCCGACGAAGCTGGTGAGCGCGCCCATCGGCACCGACACCATCAGTAAACGCGGGAACCGGTCGGTCAGCAACCAGGCGGTAGCACCGGGGGTGACAATCATGCAAATGACCAGAAAGGCGCCGACCGTTTGCAGTGCGGCAACCGTAGCGGCGGCCAACAGGGTGAAGAACAAACATTTCAGTCTTACCGGATTGATACCGACGGAGCGGGAGTGGTTTTCATCAAAGAACACCACCATCAGGTCTTTCCACTTAAGCAGCAAAATGGCCAGCGAGATGAAGCCAATCAGCGCCAATTGCACAATATCGGACGGCGCAATGACCAACAGATTGCCCAGCATAATCGTCTCAATATTCATGGCGGCAGGGCGCAGCGACAGTATAAAAAGCCCGAACGCAAAGAAAGACGAAAACGTCAAACCGATGATGACATCTTCTTTCAACTTGGTGCGTTGATTGATAAACAGCATGGCGGAAGCAGCCAGACCGCCGGCGAGAAACGCGCCGGCCGATAACGTCATGCCTAACATCCGGGCGCCGGCAACACCGTGGACAATGGAATGCGACAGCGCATCCCCCATGAGGGACCATCCTTTAAGCATCAGATAACAGGAAAGAAAGACGCAGACGCCGCCGACCAAAGCGGAAACCCACATGGCATTGCGCATATAGTCGTAGGTAAAGGGCTCAAGTAATACGTCAAGCATACATTCCTCAGCGGGCTTCCGGCGTCAACAGATTATCGTCCCAGGCAAGCTGATGCAGCGCGCCATCAAAGGCGCGCTCGATATTGCTGCGGGTAAAGATTTCCCGGGTCGGTCCACAAGCCATCACGGTCCCTTTTACCAATACGTTCGTGTCGCAAAATGTCGGCACCGAACCGAGATTATTGGTGGATACCAGGATGGTCCTGCCTTCATCGCGCAGACCGCGCAGCAGGGTGACTATTTGTTTTTCGGTTTTCAGATCGACACTCGTAAAGGGTTCATCCAACAGTATCAGTTGGCCATCCTGGGCAAAATGGCCCGCGCCAGAAAAACCCGTTTACGCTGGCCGCCGGAGAGCTCGCCAATCTGACGTTTTCGCAGCCCGCCCATGCCAACACGCTCCAAAGAGCATGCCACGGCATCCCTGTCTGCCTGACGCGCGATACGCATCGTACCCATATGGCCATAGCGCTCCATCATGACCACATCCTCCGCCAGCACGGGAAAGTTCCAGTCCACTTCTTCCGACTGGGGAACGTAGGAGACAAGATGCCGTTTCAACGCCTTCGCCGGCGGGTGTCCCATGACGCTGATTTCGCCGCTGGCCAGGGTAATAAACCCCATAATCGATTTGAATAGCGTCGACTTGCCGGAATCGTTGACACCGACCAGACTCGCAATCACCCCACGCTGGATAGTAAATGTCGCCTGTTTTAACGCCAGATGGCCGTTGCGGTAAATCACCGTCGCCCGGCTGACATCAAGTGCTGTTGCGCCCCCCGGCGCAACAGTAAGGGTATATTTTCCGCGCTCAATCATGCTTTACCCCGTCGGTCATGCCTTCTGCCACGGTATCCGCCGTGACGCGCAGCAGATCGAGATAGGTGGGCGTCGGGCCTGTGGGCTCGCTTAAGGAATCCACATACAAAACGCCACCATAATGTGCGCCGGTCTCACGTGCCACTTCACGCGCCGGTTTATTGGAAACGGTGCTCTCGCTGAATACGGCCGGGATACGGTATTTTTTGACCGTGTCCACCACTTTGCGAATTTGCTGTGGTGTACCTTCCTGATCGGAGTGATCTTGCCCCGCCATCTCCGTACAGCTTTTGTATCTTAAGTTAACGAAGCCCGCTGCCGCCGGTATTCTCTCGGAGAGTGATATCCCAGCGCGCTGTGCGGATGGTTTTCATTGTAATGCGTGAACGCTGCTGCAAGGTTTCGCAGGGCTGTTCTCGCATCCGGTTTTGGCATGAACTCGATATAGTCTTCCTTCATCGTCTTCACGAACCGTTCGGCCATGCCATTGCTCTGCGGGCTGCTCACCGCTGTTGTGCAGGGCTCCAGATCCAGTTCTCTGGCGAACCTCTGCGTTTCATGCGCGGTATACGCTGAACCGTTGTCCGTCAACCACTGCACCGCTGTATCGGGTAACCTGTCGCCGAAGCGCTTTTCTACCGACATCAGCATCACATCCTGCACGGTCGAACTGTCGTAGCCTCCAGTGCTCGCAGCCCAGTCTATGGCCTCTCTGTCGCAGCAGTCCAGTGCGAAGGTGACCCGCAGTTTTTCACCGTTGTCGCAGCCGAACTCGAAGCCATCTGAACACCAGCGCATATCGCTTTCTGCCACCGCGATCCTGCCCTTATGCTCACGCCTCGGCCGCTCTGGTTTTCAATGTAATAACAGCAGGTTATGCTCACACATGATCCTGTAAAGTCGTTTCGCATTTACCGGCGGCAGTCCCTCTGCGCGACGTTGTTTACACAGGATGCCCCACACCCGCCGATAGCCGTAGCTGGGCATATCGCTGATGATGTCGAGGATGTCCGACAGTATTTCAGCGTCTGCTTCGTCATTACGCCGGTTACAGCGCCTGTCCTGCCAGTCGGCAGAACGCTTAATCCGCAGTGACAGCGGCGCACGCGACACGCTCATGGCGCGGCTGACCTGTGCTATTCCCCGGCCTTTGGCAACAAGGGCGCGTGCGCTATCCATTTTCGTGACTGGCCGTACTCCACGGCTTCTTTTAGGATCTCAACCTCCATCGTCTTCTTACCCAGAAGGCGCTGGAGCTCCCGGACCTGCTTCAATGCAGCTGCAAGCTCAGAGGCAGGAACAACGTCCTCCCCGGCAGCCACGGCGGTGAGGCTGCCTTCCTGATATTGCTTTTTCCACTTAAACAGCAGGCTGGGCTGGATACCGTGCAGTCGTGCGAGATGGGAGACATTCATGCCGGGCTCCATCCTCTGCTGAATAATGGCCATTTTTTCCTGAGGAGTTTTACGTTTACGGACTTCTTGACCTAACGGGATCCCGGTCATATCAAAATTGGCGTTAGTGTTAGACATATATTCAAGCCTATCTCTTATCTGGAGATACAGCTACTGTCTGGTGTTTCAGGGGGATAAATCACCATGCCGGATTAGTACATTTCGAGCTGTTCAATACCAGGAAATCGGGTTGGAATTCTGCCTGCTCTTCGGCGGTGGGACGGATAAACATATTCGTTACGAAGTGGGCCTGCCAAGCCACTTCAGTGACAAAGCGGACTGCAAGTCAGGTTAATGACAGCTGGTGTGGGTTACATTGACATTACGAGATGCCACCCTTTTCTGCTGACGGCAACGCCAATGCAGCTGTACGCACCTCTCACATGTCAAGCCAGGCACAACACCTCTTTAGCACCGTCTCGGCAAACGTGTTCGACTACCGGCAAAGTAACCACGTCCACACATGTCATACCTGTTCCGGCCGGCAGTCGAGAAAGATGACGACCGCTTAGAGCCCCAATTCGCTCAAGCCAGGATGGTTGTCCGGGCGGCGCCCCAGCGGCCAATGGTATTTACGCTCATATTCTTGTATCACCAGGTCATTTATGCAGGCAAATCGCCGTGTCATCAGGCCGTCGGCGGCAAATTGCCAATTTTAATTACCGTATGAGCGAAACCAGTTTCCGGCGTCGTCATGCCATTCATAAGCGTAACGTACGGCAATACGATAGTCACTGAAAGCCCATAGTTCCTTAATTAACCGATAATCGAGTTCCTTTTGCCATTTACGGCTGAGAAAAGCCCTGGCTTCCTCACGACTATGGATGAATTCGGCACGGTTACGCCATTGCGTGTCAAGACTGTAGGCAAGCGACACCTTCTCCGGGTCGCGGCTATTCCACCCATCTTCCGCCAAGCTGACTTTCTCAATCGCGGATGATGGCGTAAATGGCGGTAGTGGCGGACGTGATTGCGTATTATGCGACATGGGGCCTCTCGGGGATCAGTTTTGGGTGGAATCAAGCGCTGAATTATTCAGCCGGCAATGTCGCTGCTTGCTTAAGCAGCGTGCGGTCCATGTCTTTAGCGGTATCGGCAGCATCAAGCTCGCCCATAACCCGGGCAAGCGTAATAGCCCCTTCGATCAAGAGCAGCAGTTGCCTGGGCAAAGGCGTCGGCTGTGGGCAGCTTGTCCGCTGGCAAAGATGTTCGATATAAGCGAGTAATTTTTGTCTATGCTGTCTGCTGATGACGCGGACAGGCGCTTGCGGATCACCAACCTCCCCCGCGGTATTGATAAAGACACAGCCACGAAACTCGTCCGACTGGAACCAGCAGGATAGTGCATCAAACATCGCAAGGATGAACAATTCCGGACTGCCCGCGGTTTCGGTCGCGCTGCGAAACCAGGCCAGCCAGCGCATGCAGGGCAGCGGCCGCGACGTCGTCTTTGGTCGCAAAATGGCGATAAATGCTCTTTCTCGCCACGCCGGAGGTCTTCACCAGCAGGTCCATACTGGTGGCCTGAATGCCATGCTGATAAATCAGTTGCTCAGCGGTAGAGAGGATCTTTTCCCGTGTATCGTATGCGGTCTTGTTCATGCTACTGAACGTAGAATGGTCGTTATACCTTGTCAACTACATTTTACTGCACAGCGTATCATGGGAGTGACAGCTGGGACCGGTGCCTGATATGGCGCCTGAACAACGTCATGTCCTTCACTGTCATCATGCCCGCGGTTATCTGCGGCCTATCACTGCCGCGCTTAACGACGGCTCAGCGCCAGCCTGATGCCGAGTCCGATAAATGTCGTACCGACAAGTCGGTAGAGAAGCTTCTGTAGCGTAACACTTTTGGTCACCTTGCTTACCGCGCCGCCCGCTACGATGGCAAAAGTGACGTCGGTCATGAAACCTACCATGGCATAGGCGATCCCTAAAATAAAAAACGAGGCGGCATGATGTTGCCCTTCTACCGCGACAAACTGTGGAAAAAAAGAGATAAAAAAGAGCAGGACTTTCGGGTTGGTGATGGTGGTGACACATCCCCGCGTAAGCAGGTTATGGGTGCTAACGCTATGGTTATTGCGTTCTGCGTTTGCGCGGGTTTTAGCAATATTAAAGGTGGTCAGGAGCATTTTGCTTCCCAGATAAATCAGGTAGGCCGCTCACAGATATTTGATAAGAGTAAGCAGGAGCGGAGAAGCCGTAATTAGTGCCGTGAGACCTACCGCGCTGGCCAAGGCATGCGTGCAACTCCCTAATGCGACACCGGTTGCCGAGATAATGCCGGAACGGCGGCCATTCGCTACGCTTTGCCCTACGACATAGGCCAGATCCTGGCCTGGAGTGATGCAAAGAAAAAACAGACACCAGAAAAAGGGAAAAATGAGTAATATATAACACGGCGACTCCAGTCGAATATCAGACGATAGCTTTGGGAAACCCCAATAAAATGATGGTCGGTAAGCGCAAAATAGCGGTTTGCCTTATAGGCGAAATGTTATAACGATGCTAACTTAAACGGTTGCCATACAAGGTCGCCGTCGCAAACAGCGCGAGCAAAAAACCCCGGATCAAGCCGGGCAACCCATGAAAACGGTGCCGGGCTGGGTAACATTACCTCTCTGGCAACACCCTAAGTTGTTGCATGCAGCCCTTCCTGGACGGACGTTAGCGTTGGTTACCGTGAGTCTCGTTGTAGCGAAGGCGCGCGGCTTCAATCCGCGGCCAATGGCCGCGTATCCAGCCGGTAAACCCTTCCAACGCAGGCAATATGTCCGCGCCCATCTCGGTTAATTCATATTCAACGCGCGGCGGCACCTCGGGAAAGTAATGCCGGGTTAACAGCCCGTACCGCTCGAGATTGCGCAGCGTGATGCCTTCTATCCCATGCATGAGCGTGGAAAAACGCAGACGATGCCCTGGGGGGATGGCGAGTAAGGACAGCGTCAAGGACAGGCGCTGTAACCGGCGTAATGACGAAGCAGACGCTGAAATACTGTCGGACATCCTCGACATCATCAGCGATATGCCCAGCTACGGCTATCGGCGGGTGTGGGGCATCCTGCGTAAACAACGTCGCGCAGAGGGACTGCCGCCGGTAAATGCGAAACGACTTTACAGGATCATGTGTGAGCATAACCTGCTGTTATTACATTGAAAACCAGAGCGGCCGAGGCGTGAGCATAAGGGCAGGATCGCGGTGGCAGAAAGCGATATGCGCTGGTGTTCAGATGGCTTCGAGTTCGGCTGCGACAACGGTGAAAAACTGCGGGTCACCTTCGCACTGGACTGCTGCGACAGAGAGGCCATAGACTGGGCTGCGAGCACTGGAGGCTACGACAGTTCGACCGTGCAGGATGTGATGCTGATGTCGGTAGAAAAGCGCTTCGGCGACAGGTTACCCGATACAGCGGTGCAGTGGTTGACGGACAACGGTTCAGCGTATACCGCGCATGAAACGCAGAGGTTCGCCAGAGAACTGGATCTGGAGCCCTGCACAACAGCGGTGAGCAGCCCGCAGAGAATGGCCGAACGGTTCGTGAAGACGATGAAGGAAGACTATATCGAGTTCATGCCAAAACCGGATGCGAGAACAGCCCTGCGAAACCTTGCAGCAGCGTTCACGCATTACAATGAAAACCATCCGCACAGCGCGCTGGGATATCACTCTCCGAGAGAATACCGGCGGCAGCGGGCTTCGTTAACTTAAGATACAAAAGCTGTACGGAGATGGCGGGGCAAGATCACCATGCGCCACCGCCCGGCCTAACGATGGGAGCGCTTTAGCTGTTGAAACTTCGCCACCCTTTACGTTTTGAATTGCCAAAGGTATCACTGACGCCACGGCTTATAGTCATTTTAGTACCCACCCAGGATCTGTCGCATATTACCTTACTGGAATTGTTGAATGCATTGATTAGCGATGAACGGGCTCTTAGAGCTTTGTTACAGGCTTCCTCGCAACGGGAAGTGCGGCAATATATTGACGACAACGCAGTCTATCAGGCACGGGTATAAACGTAACCCAGGGTGGCTACGCCAAAGGCTCACCGTGCCAGTAGCCGGTCAACCAGGCACATTGTGCTCCATGAGGGTGATAGTTGACGATTTAGCCAGACCTTTGCACCCAGCCCGCAGGGTCATCATTCTCCTGCGTGCTATGGCAAACCTTTGCCGACAGGCGGCTCTGTAATGTCTGAAAACACAGGGGGAACATGTGGTGGGCGATACTGCGCCTAATCCCGCGCACGGCCACCGGCGGATGAGAATGCGAAGCTACTCTTAAGCGTGCTGATCGATTCTGTGGAGCAAGGTCATCTGCGATCTTTGCAATAAACCTTGAAGTAGAACGCTATCGCTTAATGTGAAACTGGTTTTATTGAGCGTCAATTCTCGAGTTCGCAAAACATGGAAGTGCCACGAAGTGGCTTCGGTTTAATGTCCCGAACACATTTTACTAAGATTGACGCAATCTCTTCCATTCTAGCGATTCTATTGTATTTGATTTAAATATTTCGTGAGGAAACAGCCTAATCCAAGTATGATTTCTTCGATTGTTTTAACACCAGACTTCAATTGACTTTGTATTTTGCAGAACATGTCCTCGCGCAGTACAAAAAAGATTATCCCTTGCCAATTCACTCTGGCAGCAGCGTACGTAATAGCATTTAAAGCACATGATTTACATGAGGTTACATCTTGAATTAGTTAACAAAATAAAAATAAGGATTGGAGAAACCAGTTGGGTTTTGTCGTTAACCTTATGTTTAACAGGGAATACGGGATTTGCTTATCCTCGTTCGGCCCTCTTTAATTTTCTGTGCCTAATACTAGAAAGGACTGCGGGGATTAACGGCGGGCTTTGGGATTTAACCCCTTTAGGAATTTGGCACATTCATCTTGATCCCTACATCTGTTATATTACACGATAAAACTTTTACAGCACTAAGGACGTTTACGCCAGATGATTAATCGTTTCACTCTCGTCGCTTTTGCGGCTACTTTTGCCCTGACGGGCTGTGTCAAACATGCTGCTGACAAGCCTGCGACCGATTTCTCCACTGGTGCTACGGTTGTCAATGTGTCCCATCTTGAAGCCCTATCTGCCGATGGATCCTCTATCTATGTCACCGTCGATGGCAATGATGCTGGTGAGCTGGCTAAAGGGGAGAGCATCATGCTGCACGTCCCCGCAGGCAAGCATCAAGTTGGCGGTTATGCCCGATCGCTGGTCGGGCACGTCACGGTCCCGCCGGTGCAAATCACCACCACCACGAATAACATGAAGCACGTCGCCTATACGGTTAAAGCGACCAAACCAGCATTCACAGAGTTGCCTGACGAGCCGCTACCGCAGACCCAAGAAAAGCCCAAAACACCCACGGTGGCGCCGCAGGGTGCCACCACCACGCCGGCAGATACCACGACCACACAAACCAGCGCGACGCCGGCAAACACCACTACGCCTTAGTGAATTGCGTCGAGAATGGTCTAAGAAACGATGAGACGCCGAAGACTTCGCTAATGTCAATGGCTGATGTGATGTTTGCTTGCTGCGTGCAATGCGGTATGGGGCGTTGACGTGCTGTCAGCCATCCCCCCGCACTAAGCACCTGGTGTTTATCATGGGGAAGGGGAAGCATGACAAGCGATAACCTCTGCTTCCCTTATCGTCATTCAAAGAACGGCGAGCTGGCGTACAAAAGCTGCTGCTGCTTCTCAGGTGTTCTAAGCGTCTGACGGACTCAATGCCGCTGTAATAACACCGCGTCAGCGATTATTGCAAAGAGATGATCGACGCGTGTTGCCAGAGAGGGTTGATCGTTGAGCCATGCCAGGGCGCTAACCAGTGCAAACACATCGGCACCATTAACACAGCAAAAAAGCCCGTCCGCGAACAAGCGTGGCCGGAAGACGTTGGCCAATACCCGCAGGCGTGAGTGGTTGGGGCAACCTACCGCATCTTTGCACGCTATTGTTGTCATAAACCAGCGTTATTCTAGCTCTAAACGAGGAGCAAAATGTCACCGCTCGCCGGTACGAACTGCCGCCTGAATCTCGCGCTGTAACCGCCACCTACAGCGCCGAATGAAGCGCCATTTGTGAGTATAAGGGTAATGCACCCAGATGCTGGCTGTGCTTTTACTTTTGCTATTACTCCATTACAGCGTTAATTCGGTCGATATTTTAACGGTCTGCATCGGGATGTCGATTTTAACATTTTGCACACCGTTACGGCGAGTAAGATGAGCCATCTGAAAGGTGCGGTAACCCTCCATATTTTCAGCGACCACCCTAAGCAGGGCATCGAACTCTCCTGCCATGATGTGGCATTCAACCACGTGCGAAAGCGCTTTCATGGCCTGGACAAAAGTGCCAACCGTTTCAGCATCCTGGGCTATCAGGGATATGCGGACGATAACGTTAAGGCCAATACCTACCTTACTCGCGTCAAGCAATGCCACATATCGCCTGATGATACCCTAGTCTTCGAGACGTTTTTCCCGGCGTAAGCAGGGCGAGGGCGAGAGCCCGACGCATGCGGCAAGTTCCTGGTTCTGTAGCCGGCGATCGGCCTGAAGGGCGTAAAAAAGAGCACGATCAATCTTATCCAGATTGTCTGGCATTTCTCACTTCGTATAAACAGTATTGGTAGCATTGAATGCTAATAATGCGGTTAATAAGCAAGAGATCGCAACCTGCTGTTCGCTTAACTCGAGTAAAATGACCTGAAAAGTTTACCGTGCCGAAGACAATATCACGTCTTATCAACCAAACGTAGGGAGTGACTTAAGTAATGAAAGCGATTGCTACAGAAACTGAAGGTCGCGGCTAGCCGCCCACAGCGTTTGGCCGCACTGGCAGAACGATGTATCGCTGAAAAAGATCATTACCCCATCACCCCGTTCATCGCGGCTGCAGAAGTGTTGGCTAACGTGGGCGATAATGTCGCTAGTGTGGATGAATCCCCGGTCACGATGTATCACGTCCGTGCCTGCCTGGAGCGTAACGCAATACGACGTTATTTCTTTATGCGCAGCGCCATATTAGGCTGGGGGCTGCCGGCGGCAGTGGGTGTTTCACCGGGTTTGAACAGAGCTCCCGTCGTGGCCCTGCTTGGCGACGGATCTTCTATTACAGTCCACAGGGACTTTGGACGGCGGCAAAACAGAAATTACCGGTGACATTTATCATTATGAACAACGCAGAATACGCTATTCTGAAGCGCTATTCGGTTGCTCAATGCTATGCCGCTGGCTCCATCCCAGTCATAGAAATCGACGAGCCTGCGATCGACTCCACGGCACTGGCTACTGCAATGGGTGTAAAAGCGCAGCGGGTAACATTGGGTTCAGAAATTGCTGACGCGGTCAGGGCCGCCGTAGTGCCACAAGAACCCGGGCTCATCGAAATCGTCATCGGCACGGAATGACAGTCGGACGCATGCTCGTCAGGCCGGGTTAATGCCATCACCAGCGCTGAACAGACAGTAGCCTATAGACGTCACGCTTTCTGGCCGTTTGGAGCGATGCACGTTATGCCACAGCGCTTTGGCCGTTGACACGGCCAAATGCAATGGTATTTCGCTAATAATGGTGCCGGTAAGTGACTATATTAAACAGCACACTTTTTAGTTACAACATACTTTTGCTTTTCATTGACCCTTATTATCATCCATAAATTTAAATGAACCATCAGAAAAATAATTCCATAGCCGCCCAGTCAATAAAGTCGAGCATCCAGGCTGTTCCTTATTGTGTTTAAAGAACATAACGTAACCTGACCTGACCTGACCTGACCTGACCTGACCAGGTATAGTTTTACCTCGGCACTGACGCTATGATGCGTCGGATTTTTGCCAGGGAGGCACGATGTTACAGGTTATTTGTCAGCACGATGCGCTGTTTAAACGATTTCTCGGCGATATTACGGTGGCGCGGGATTTTCTGGCTATCCACCGGCCATCCGCCGCCGTTGCGACCTGGGGACGCTGGCAATGGCCACCGCCAGCTTTGTCGAGGATGATTTACGCAGTCAGATTTCCGATATGCTCTATTCGGTGCAGAACGCTGGCGGGGAAGGGTACATCTATTGCTTGATAGAGCATCAATCGCGCCCGGAAAAGCTGATGCCCCAGCGTTTGCTGCGCTACAGTATCGCAGCGATACAGCAGCATCTTGAGCAGGGACATGACCGGTTGCCGGTGATGATACCGTTACTGTTTTACCACGGGCGCACGTCGCCTTATCCGTACACCACCCGCTGGCTGGATTGCTTTGCCGACCCGCAGCTGGCAGAATCGGTGTACATGCAGGCGTTCACGCTGGTGGACATCACGGCGATGGCGGATGATGAAATCCTGACCCAACGGCGTGTGGCGCTGCTGGAGCTGGTACAAAAGCATATCCGCACGCGGGATGTGCTGGAGATGGTAAATGACATCGCCAGGCTAGCTAAACGCTGGCCGCCGTCGGCGGCGCAATTTCGCAGTCTGGTCTGGTATATTGTCATGCAGGGAGAATCGGCGGCTGCGGAGGAGTTTTTGCAGGCCATGGCCGAGAAAACGGGTGACTATCAGGAGGAAATTATGACCATTGCACAACAGCTTGAAGAGAAAGGTATGCAGAAAGGTATTCAGGCATGGATGCAAAAAGGCATTCAGCTGGGTGAGAAACAAGGCCGGGAGAAGGGCCGCCATGAAGCAAAAATTGAAACGGCTCGGCGATGTCTTGCTAACGGCGTCGAGCGTGCGATGGTGAAACTTTTGACCGATTTAACTGATGAAGAACTTGATGAGCTGATCAGCCAGTAAGCGTTCTTATTGCGTCTCGCCGCGTACATAGTGAACAATCTGTTTTTTCTAGGTCGGGATAACCACCCCGACCAATGGCTGTTTCACTTAACAGCCATGACTGATAAAAAACAACCCGGCAAGTCACTACGTTTTGGCATAAACGGCGCCGATTGGCCTAGGCACATGGAGCTGTTAATACCTTGATAGGCGCTTTTCATCATGCCGTCCTCTCATACCTGGCCGTAACTAAACTTATAACATCAGGTGAGGTAAGATCGCTATTTTACAATGCTTCCGAGGACACCCTATCTCCATCAGAAATTCACTGTTTTAATTTTTCAATTAATGAAATGGATTCTTTTTCAAGGTCCTTTAAAGCATTATATTCAAGGGATAACTTTCTATGTTTTTCATTCCTCGACGTATATTTTATATACGCTTGTTTATTGAGCGTCGTATTGTAGATGGTATCTCCATAGACCATCCTTTTACCTGTTATTTCTTTCAGTTCAATGTAAGCATGATCTGCTTCTTGAGCACTTTTGCTTATGTTTTCTTTCACTGCCGCGATATTCTTCCGCAAGGAATTTAATTTTTCAATCATTTCTGTTAACACCTCAACCCTTGAAGTCAATGCCGTAGAAGTCCCTGAAGATTGTGCCATCTCATGCAAAGGATCACTTTCTGAGGGGAGATCTCCCGTTCCTGTCGAACCGTAATCTGTAGTGACATTTCCGACACTGTCTTCATGTTGTTCTGCTATAGCAGAAATATCGTCACCCTGTGAACTTTCCAGGGATGGTATACCCGGTAGTGTGTCAGCGCTATTGCTTGGTGTAGTAACAGAGGCCCTAATAGCACCCTCAGTCAAACTTAGCGTTCCATCCACAACTGTAGACGATATTTTATCACTGGCACCTTTACCGGCGATCATCGCACCTAATGCAATTGCTCCGGCCCCGAGAATAACACCGGTTGCTAATGCGGTTTCCTGGCTGAGTGAGGCGATGCTGAAAGAGTCACTTCCTTGACCCGCATTATCCTTCTCACCCCTTTTTCTTTCTCGCTCAGCGGCCACCTTGGCAATATGTGCTAAGTCCTCAATTTCTGAATCATAATCCATGTCCGCAGATGCGCTGCCGAATTTTCGGTGCATTTCTGTAAGCTTAACTTTTATACAATTCTGTATACTGTTTCCAAAGTCATCTCCCCCAAGAAAGACGTTTTGTACTGAAGTTATGGCGTCTCTCACGATACTGGTCAGAAAATTAGCACAGGCTGAAAAACGCATTATATTGTTAAAATTTTCATTGAATTTATCAGTTAAATCTTGAGTAATAGGTGATTCCGACTTCATGATTTCATTATAGTTTATTTTAAGCGCCGTCTCGAATTCTGAAGTCGTTTGCGCCGTGTCTTTGACCACTTCGATTATACCTGCGTATATATACTCCTCTAATCCTTTCTTGATTGATGTGATCTTGCCCCGCCATCTCCGTACAGCTTTTGTATCTTAAGTTAACGAAGCACGCTGCCGCCGGTATTCTCTCGGAGAGTGATATCCCAGCGCGCTGTGCGGATGGTTTTCATTGTAATGCGTGAACGCTGCTGCAAGGTTTCGCAGGGCTGTTCTCGCATCCGGTTTTGGCATGAACTCGATATAGTCTTCCTTCATCGTCTTCACGAACCGTTCGGCCATTCTCTGCGGGCTGCTCACCGCTGTTGTGCAGGGCTCCAGATCCAGTTCTCTGGCGAACCTCTGCGTTTCATGCGCGGTATACGCTGAACCGTTGTCCGTCAACCACTGCACCGCTGTATCGGGTAACCTGTCGCCGAAGCGCTTTTCTACCGACATCAGCATCACATCCTGCACGGTCGAACTGTCGTAGCCTCCAGTGCTCGCAGCCCAGTCTATGGCCTCTCTGTCGCAGCAGTCCAGTGCGAAGGTGACCCGCAGTTTTTCACCGTTGTCGCAGCCGAACTCGAAGCCATCTGAACACCAGCGCATATCGCTTTCTGCCACCGCGATCCTGCCCTTATGCTCACGCCTCGGCCGCTCTGGTTTTCAATGTAATAACAGCAGGTTATGCTCACACATGATCCTGTAAAGTCGTTTCGCATTTACCGGCGGCAGTCCCTCTGCGCGACGTTGTTTACACAGGATGCCCCACACCCGCCGATAGCCGTAGCTGGGCATATCGCTGATGATGTCGAGGATGTCCGACAGTATTTCAGCGTCTGCTTCGTCATTACGCCGGTTACAGCGCCTGTCCTGCCAGTCGGCAGAACGCTTAATCCGCAGTGACAGCGGCGCACGCGACACGCTCATGGCGCGGCTGACCTGTGCTATTCCCCGGCCTTTGGCAACAAGGGCGCGTGCGCTATCCATTTTCGTGACTGGCCGTACTCCACGGCTTCTTTTAGGATCTCAACCTCCATCGTCTTCTTACCCAGAAGGCGCTGGAGCTCCCGGACCTGCTTCAATGCAGCTGCAAGCTCAGAGGCAGGAACAACGTCCTCCCCGGCAGCCACGGCGGTGAGGCTGCCTTCCTGATATTGCTTTTTCCACTTAAACAGCAGGCTGGGCTGGATACCGTGCAGTCGTGCGAGATGGGAGACATTCATGCCGGGCTCCATCCTCTGCTGAATAATGGCCATTTTTTCCTGAGGAGTTTTACGTTTACGGACTTCTTGACCTAACAGGATCCCGGTCATATCAAAATTGGCGTTAGTGTTAGACATATATTCAAGCCTATCTCTTATCTGGAGATACAGCTACTGTCTGGTGTTTCAGGGGGATAAATCACCTTTCTTGATTGATGATTTTAAATGACTGATAATATTTACCGCATTATAGGCTCCTTCTAATGTATTTTCAGCTACTTTTATCTTATGCGTATAACATCTTTTCGTCATGACGTGTCTATTATTATCAGTATTTTCATTAAATTCTGAATTCATTCTTTTCCTCCATTTGAGAATTGAATGCATTTATTTCACAATCATTATAGAATCTGGAATCTTATCCTGTATAACTGATGAGTATCCTATCCTTGCTCTATTGTATAGTCTTCCCGTTCTACGTTGTTAACTTGGAAAGCACATCGAACTTTTAGATTTCAGCTTTTTTCAGTTTGCAATAGCGATGTTATGTAATCTTGGTATGTCAAGAGGGTATGCAGAAAATATTTCCCGTGCAAAATAATGGTTTCACGGCCAAGTCTGGCGCCTCTTTCATAAGGAGGAAACGCCCGTGTTTGGGCATATACGACAGACCGGCGCCAAAAATATGCCGATCTCAAGACGTCTTTTTGCGGGGGGAGGAATCGCCAGGCCACGTAGAAAGCGCCTGTTCCGCCACAGCCTCTAGAGTGTCTCGGCCGAAGCCGGCTTTTGCCTGCACTGCCATGCCGTGAATAACCGTCATCACAAATGCCGCCAGGATAGCGGGTTCGGCCGACAGGGGTAAATCACCTTCGGTCTTCGCTTGCTCGAATCGTTCACGAAGCAGGGTTTCGCCAGCCGCGCGAAAGTCGATCAGCGTTTGACGAACGGGTTCTGCTTCATCCGAACCGGCCAGGGCGCCATTGATGCCAAGACACCCTGCCCGATCGGAAAAACGGGTATTGAGTTCTGCCGAGCTAAACAGTATATGCGCAGCAACTTCCCGCGCTGTCGGACGCTGAAGTGCCTCAGGAATGAAGACCATATATCGTTCGTAATAACGGTTTAAGGCCTGGCGGAACAGGGCTTCCTTGTTGCCAAAAGCTGAGTACAGAGCAGGCCTCTCTACGCCGGCAGCTTCAGTCAGGTCAGCGTAGCTCGCCCCTTCATACCCCTTGCGCCAGAAGACGCACAATGCGGCGTCGAGCACCTTGTCCACGTCAAATTCGCGATGTCGCCCCATGAGTGTCATCAGTATTTTTCATAATGGTTGTTACTAAATCGCTTGACAGCACCTGTCAAAGTCTTCTAGATTTCATGTCAACCGTTACCGTAATGATCGTTACGATAATGCTATACCGTCGCTTGCACCAGCGACAGGATGATTATGTACCGCAGGGGATTATATGTCGAATACGTCGAAAGTATTGCAAGGTAAGATTGCTCTGATAACCGGCTGGTCACGCGGTCTTGGCGCTGCCACCGCTTTGGCGCTGGCAGCGGAGGGGGCTGACGTCGTAATTAGCTATGTCGCATCAGCAGAAAAAGCGACAGCGGTCGTTGATGAATTGAAAAAGCAGGGCGTCCGGGCGATCGCTATACAAAGCGACCAAGGCGATCCTTCCTCTGCGGCAGATCTCATCGATGCTGTGGTGTCCCATTTTGGCAAACTTGATATCCTCGTTAACAATGCCGCTATCGCCATCCAAGGACAGCGGGTGGATGATCCTGATCTTAACGTCGAAGAATTGGACCGACAATGGCGCATCAATGTATTGGGGGCGGTAGCCACTACGCGAGCGGCGGCGGGAAAGCTCACCGATGGGGGACGTATCATTTTCATCGGCTCTGCACTGGGCGAGCGTGTTTCCTTCCCTGCGGCGGCGGACTACGCAGCGACCAAGGCGGCTATCGTCGGTTATGCCAAAGGCGTGGGCCGTGATCTCGGTCCGCGCAATATCACCGTCAATGTTGTGCAGCCCGGCATTATGCCAACGGACATGGTGAAAGCCGCAGCTCATAACTTGCCGAAATCAGTAATGGATCTTCATGCCATTCGCCGGATCGCCACGGTGGAAGAAGTGGCGGCTACCGTCAGTTTCCTTGCGGGCCCCAACGCTGCTTACATCACCGGCGGCGTTCTAAATGTGGCGGGCGGATTTCAGATATGACCGTTGCAAAACTTCCCTAAGCTGAACAAAGTGGCGCAACGGTGGACGAACATCCGTTGCGCCATTTGCTTCTACCGGCATATCTGCACGCGTCTCAGAGGTATCACTGGGTAATTACCCCATCAAAACCAGAAATAACTGACTTTCATCGAATGATCCCAAGTCGATTCGGTCGGTTAAGACCATTTCTTGCTGGTTGACTATATCGCGGTAGCGTCGGTGTGCAAGCGACGCGGGCAATACTATTTCCGTTTGCGACTCGTGTATCGTAGGACGGCCAGTAGAGGAACCCTCCAGCGCACTGAAAAGCAAGCGGGGAACAACAACAAGCAGCGCCGCGGTAGCGTGAACCCGCGCATAGGCTATCACGTTATCCGCCCGTTTCCCCGTAGCGGTAAGCGGCAGGTAATCGCCATGGCGAAACGGTGCCGGGGTTTGTTGGCGCATGTGCAGAAGTCTGGCAATGACATGCTGTTTCAGCCTGCCATTAAGCCAGCCTTGTTCTGAGTTTACAACCGGTATTTGGTGTTCGGACAGTTGTCGTTGCAGCATGGCAAAATACGGCTCGCACCGATTGTCGGGATCGGCGAGGCTAAAATCCTGCGCCTCGCTGCCTTGGTAGATGTCAGGTACGCCCGGCGCCGTCAGTTTGATGATGGTCTGAACCAGGCTGTTCACCGACCCGGCGCGAATAAAAGGTTGCATCGTGATGGTAAAATCAGTCAGGAAGGCGTGATTGTCCGTTGACAACAGGCGTCGGGCATAGTCGAGGACGGCCTTTTCATAAATGACATTATTGTCGCTCCAATGGGTACGCAGCTTCGCCTCCCGCAGCGCTTTCTCCACATAGGCAAAAAACCGTTCTTCAAGCGCTTTTACACCGTCTTCGTCTTGCAACTGGAGCGTTGCCGGCCAGACGCCGGCCAGCGCCTGATAGAGCATCCATTCGACGGCCGGATCCGGTGCCGGGCCTACGTCAAGTCGCCTGACGTAGGCATGATTAATGTTGCGCCAGCGGGCGACGCCTGCGGCCCAGCGGTCCGGTGCCTCCGTTAGCGTGTAAATGTGGGCGCGGGCGTCTTCGCCGCGTTTGGTATCATGCGTCGATGTGGCTGAGAGCGTATCAGGCTGGCGTTCAAGCCGCGTCTTCATCTGCGCATGAAAGTGTTTGAGTGAGAAAGTGCGCGGCATCGGTTCGGCACCGACTTCGTTAAGCGCCAGGTGCTGGCGAAAGAAAAGTGTGTCTTCCACCGATTTCGCCATCAGCGGCCTGGTTAATTGCTGTAGTCGTACGCGAAAAGCGGCGGTTTTATCAGCGACGTTTGCCGTAACTTCGCCGGTCATCAGCCGCATCAGGTAATCAAGCGCCTCGTGAGAGGGTGCGTTTGCGCCGGAGCTCACCTTTTCGACTACCTTATGCAACAGTGCCTGGTCTGCCGGCGTAAGCCATGCAGCCGTGCCGTAGGTGCGGTAAACAGGGGAAGCAACCAGCAGCTCTCGTAGGGCTGACCGGGCGGATGTCTCGTCAAGCGCCACTCCCTCTGATTCGGCGATGGTTATGGCAAGTTTCACCAGGGTAGTGAATTCACCAGCAAAGTGCTTGTCCGCCATCAACACCTTGGTCGCCCGAAGTTCGGCCGGCCAATCGACCTGTTTGCCAAGAACGTTGTCATAGGCCCAGCGTAGCAGATCGATTCTCCCGCCATCGACCAGTGCATCCGAGAGCGCTGCCATGAATTCGTAGCCGGTGGTGCCGGAAACAGGCCAGTCATCTGGAAGATGCTCCCCCGCGGCCAGGATCTTTTCGACCGTAATATAACAGTCCGGCCCGGCTTCCTGACGTAACCGTTCAAGATAGGCTTTCGGGTCGGCAAGACCATCCACATGATCCACGCGCAGTCCGTCGACCGCGCCGGAATGGACCAGTGCTAGGATCAGACGGTGGGTATCGTTAAAAACGTCAGCGTCCTCAACGCGGACGCCTGCGAGGCCGGTTATCTCGAAAAAACGGCGGTAAGAAAGATCACGACACGTCATTAGGCGGTAGGGTTGCTGTGCGTGCAGTCGGGCAATCGCCGCCTTATCAGAAAGACCGAGAATTTCTGTCTCTCGGCCTTCATAGGTTTCAGGGGCGAGCGGATAGGCACTGTCATAGTACACCAGGGCCGGCCGACCTGTGATTGGGTCGGGTTTTACGGCAATATCGTTGTTTTCCAGCGCGTTGTTAAACGTATCACCCAGAAAGGGCAAGGTCAGAGGGCGCGACCAGTCGATATCGAAATGCCGGGCGTAACGGCTGCTATCACCCTTTTCGATGACGTCGCGCCACCACGCATTTCCAGCGAGGCGGCCATATGGTTAGGAACAATGTCGAGAATCAGTCCAAGACCAGCCCGCGCTAGCGCCGTTACCATACGGTCAAAACCGTCGCGTCCGCCCAGGGAAGGCGCGCTCTCGTTAGGGTTGGTCACGTCATAGCCGTGGGTAGATCCTGACGTCGCGGTGAAAATCGGCGACGCATAAAGGTGGCTGATGCAGAGTCGTTTCAAGTAGGGTACCAGGCTTGCGGCGCGATCAAAGGCCATACCGTTGCGAAATTGAATACGGTAGGTGGCGGTTGGCGTGTTCACTGTGCATCTCCCGAGGCAAGGCGGACGATAATGGCATTCTGCGGCAGTTCCTTTTCCTCCTGCGGCCAAGCGAAGAGTGTCTTGCCAGGAAAGCGGGGTATCGGCTGCGGAGTTACGCCGATATTCAGTGCTATCGACAACGTGCCTGCTGGCAAGGCCCAGCTGACGGCAAGGAAGCCTTCCGCCATCTGTACGACTCTACCGACATCGCCGCCGGACGAGGCCAGCAGAGGTACCACATATTTCTGGCGCAACGCCAAGACGTCTCGGGTTAGCGTTAGCCACTCTTTGCCATCGTCGCTGTGCGGCTTTTGCCAATCGAGTTTGGAGCGCTAGAAGGTCATTTTGGCATTAGGATCGGGCACATCTTCACCCTCATGACCGTCATGGCCTGCAAATTCTTTGGCCCGCCCTTCGCTCACCGCCTTGGCGAGATCGCCATGAAAATCGGTGAAGAACAAGAACGGATGCGTTTCACCATATTCCTCACCCATAAAAAGGAGCGTGATATGCGGGGAGAAGAGCAGGGCAATGAGCAGGATCCTGGTACGCTCGGCGCCGATCAGCGTGAGCAGCCTTTCCCCCTGCGCGCGATTGCCTGTCTGATCGTGGTTTTGGATGAAATCCACAAAGGCAACCGGTGGCTGAGCGGCGCTTTTTACACCGCGTTTTTTGCCCGTCTGCTTTGAAATTTCGCCTTGAAAGGCGAAGCCCTCAGCCCACGCCCGGGCAACAAGTTTTTCCGGCGCAATGGCGAAATCCTGATAATAGCCGTGCGTCTCGCCGGTGGCAAAAACATGAATGGCATTATGGAAATCATCATTCCATTCCCCGGTAAAAAGCGGTACGGAGCCATCTTTGTCACGCAGGTGCAAGCTAATGATGTTGCGACTGTCTTCGGTCGTCAGATGAATCGGCCGATGGGTCACTTCAGCGCGAATGCGTTCGGCTATTTCTATCAGCACATGTTTGCCGGCTTTGTCCTCGATCTGGTCGACAGCGTCGAAACGCAGCCCGTCAAGATGATATTCCTGCAGCCAATAAAGCGGCGCCTCTACGATATAACGTCGTACCGCATCAATATCGTAAGCGATTCCCGCCCCCCACGGTGTTATACGCTCTGGATGAAAAAAATCAGGCGCCAGCAGCGGTAGATAATTACCTTCAGGACCGAAATGATTGAGCACGATATCAAGTACCACAGACAGGCCATGGCCGTGCGCGGCATCGACGAATGCTTTCATCTCTTCAGGCGTACCATAAGCGCTGTGCGGGGCGTAGAGAAGTACGCCATCATAGCCCCATCCGCGGCTACCGCCGAACTGCGAGACCGGCATCAGTTCGATCATGGTGATACCAGGTTGGGCGAGATAGGGCAATTTCTTGCTGGCGGCCTGAAACGTCCCTTCCGGCGTGAAAGTACCGACATGCATTTCTTAAACGACCGTTTCTTCCCACGGGCGGCGCCGCGCCAGTAAAGATGCTGCCACGCATAGCGAGTGGGATCGATGACGAGAGAGGGACCGTTGACATTGCCTTTCTGGGCGCGCGAGGCAGGGTCCGGCACGACTGAACCCTCGGCAAGCATGTATTGATATTCCGCACCGGGCGCGACATCGCTTAACAACGCTTCAAACCAACCGTCGCCGCCCTGGTCCATCTCGTGCTCTTCGCCATTCAGCCTGAGCGTGACACTGTTCTGGCCGCTCGCCCAGAGGCGAAAACGAACCTGGCTATCGTCCACGTATTCGGCCCCCCAACTTTTAGGGAAAAATATGGAATTCATGCATTTGCCTCGATTAACCCAAAAGTTGGCAATAAGTGACATTGCGCGATGGCGGGTGTCGGCCATCTGAGTTGCAAAAGAGTAGAGTGCAGGCTCAATCGGATGTTGGCACGGCGCTGCATACCATTAATAAGATAGTTCAAGAAAGAGATAATGGGATTAACTCGCCACGCATGCCGCAGATGCCGAAGCAGTTCGTGGCGCAGCTTGTAAGGCATTCGGAAAGGATAAACGTCAACACGTTGTTTGAGCCGTCACTTTAAAGCCCACCCAAGATGCCCGCAAGCTCTGCACGTGAAGATGAAAGGGAAGGGTAGTCTTGTCATCCTCCTAAGCGCGCCTTGGGTTCCAAGCGTGAAATATATCATCCTAAGTCAGGCCGTAGTGGCACAGTTGACGCGGGTAGGCCTCAATTCACCCTTCTAATGCGGGGCAAACACATTGAAGGTATGAACGTTCATCAACTACGATAGATAGAGTCTGTTTTAAAGGCTGGGATCGGTCAAACTTCATCCTCATTCTCCCCTGGAGGGAGATAGACGAAATAAGGTGTGGGTTATGAGCAAGATTCTTATTCTGGGTGCCGCCGCGAAGATCGCGCAACACGCCATTGCGCAGTTTATCGCGCAGAAACAGGACGATCTGACGCTGTATTTACGTAATGCGCGACTTTTACAAGCTCAGGCAGGTAAACATGTCCGGGTGATCGATGGCGACGTCATGGACACGCGACATTTGCAACAAGTGGCACAAGGGCAAGATGTCGTTTATGCCAATCTGGCGGGGGACAATATCAAGGAACAATCGTTGTCTACCGTTACAGCGCTTGAGGCTGTCGGTGTCCGGCGTCTCATCTGGATTTCTACTTTGGGTATTTACGATGAGGTGCCCGGTGCCTTCGGCAAGTGGAATCACGAAATGTTGGACGGAGGCTATCTTGAACCGTACAGCGCAGCGGCCAGCGTTATCGCGTCCTCGAAGCTTGACACCACAATTCTGCGGCCGGCTTGGCTCACGGATAAGGGCGAGGTGGATTACGAGCTTACACAAAAGGGTGAACCCTTCAAGGGCACCGAGGTTTCCCGTAAGAGCGTCGCCGATCTGGTGGTAAAATTGGCGCGAGATCCCAAGCGGCATGTGTACGACTCTCTTGGCGTAAATAAGCCCGGCACCGACGGTGATAAACCGTCCTGGTATTAAGCGTGCTGATGAAGATGGTGACGTCGAATCATCCTACAAGCCCTGAGGCTATTTCATGCATTATGAAGAACAACCTAATGTCTCTCCCGTCCCCCGCCGAGGCGGCGTAGAGTTCTCTGATAATCTCTTCATTATCAGGCATTATGCAATCCTGTGGGCAGTGAATTTGCCCCCATCATGTTCTTCTGCAGACCCTGCTCATCCGCTGCCTTCTATGGATGACATGAGCTAGCCGATATTGACGTTAATGGCAATATCGAAGGTGCCGGCGCCGTTGCGTGCCAGGCCGATAAGCAGCATGCCCAGCGCTTCAAGCGAATGGGCCATCGACAAGCCGCCGACATCAAGCGGGCGCAGTCCGAGGCTCGCGATGAAGGTTGAAACGCGCGCTTTGACCTCCGCATCGTCGTCTGCAATGAACGCGTCGAGGCGTTCACCCCGTGCCAGAACATGGCCGAAGATGGTATTAAAGGACTTTACGACATGTGCCCCGGCGGGGACTCCCTTGGCGATCTCTTGGGCCCCAGAACTGCCGGCGGTGGTGACAAGGCTCGTGAGGCCGGGCGCGAGCGGGTTGGAGATGTCGATAATCACTTTGCCGCCGAGCGCGTCCCCGTACTCGCTTACCACCGCCGCAGCGCTGGCATATGGCACGGCGAGGATGACAATCTCGCCCGCCGGCTTGGCGCCGTACGCGCCTGTTATTGCTGTCGTTGAGAGTCGGCCGGCCAGCGCCTGCGCTTTGGCCGGGTCGCGGCTGATGATTTCAACGCTATGTCCCGCTTTAGTGGCGAGGCCGCCTGATCCGATAACGCTGATAGTGCTCATGTGCAGCCTCGTCGTTGTTGGAGTGGTACGCGTGCTTCTTCAATGGTATAGTGCGGCACATCTTATGGATCACCGATCCGAATATAGGGATCACTGATCCAATTGTCAAGAGTGAGTCTATGCGAGCCGATGCCGAAAAAAATTACCAGCGTATCATTGAAGTTGCACGTGACGTTGTCACGGAAAACGGCATTCATGCATCCCTGCGCGATATCGCCCGCAGGGCCAACCTTGGAATGGCCACGCTGCTGCGTCATTTCCCGACGCGAGAGGCTCTGTTTGAGGCATTGTTGTGTACCAGAGCGGAGGATCTGATACAAAAGGCGCACGATCTCGAAAAGTCGTTGCCCGCAGACGACGCGCTGTTGGCCTGGTTTCGCGAAGGGGTAATTTTCACGCATAGTTATAACGGTGTCTGCGACTTGATGGCCAGCGCCCATGCGGACCCAAATTCAGCGCTTCATGCGTCAAGTATAGCGCTGAGGACAGTAGGGGGGCGACTACTGCGCCGTGCTCAAACCGAGGGGACCGCGCGTCCTGATATGGATGGGGTTGATTTATTCGCCCTGATATCGGCGATGGGTTGGATGGTTGGCCAGCCCTCATTCACTCCGCGGGCCGAGAACCTTTATCACATTATCGCGAGTGCTATCTTAACGAACCAACCCGACAACGGTGTTGATAAGCACGATACTGATAATGAACCCGGTTCAGCTTTTCTGAGATAAATGTTGCCGACGTGAGGGTTTTATATTGTATTTATAATCATTCAAAATGATGTTGTAACTAAATTATCAGGTGATATAGAGCTGGTCCAGCGCTACGCTGTGCGCACCTCGCAAGTCTGGATGGTGCTGCGCGAGTTGGATGAGGCGCCATGTCGCGCCCAGCCGCCGGGGCTGGAAATGGATGGCGCTAGCGGCTGACAACGTTACCGCGCCAGCTTTTTTCGCTGCCAAACAACTGAATATCAAGGTGAAGCATGTAGCAGTTTCTAAAACTCGTTGATTTAGCGTCAAAATTTCCCTCATTAACGTTTGATTTGCGGTATGTCACGCCGGTTATGCCATATACAGCGAGGCGCGGGCCTTGCTGCACCCAGTCGCCACTAGCGCTTTACAGAGAAGTATAGATATTGCCCAGCTGGCGGGTTTGCGCTTACTGATACTGGATGCCTATCGCCAGCAACAAGCGCAATGGCACTTGTGGGATGTTTGCCCAGATGCAAATTATGATGTTCCACCGGCACAGGGATCGAATCACCGCCGCGGCGTTGCCATAGACCTAATGCTATTGGATGAAGATGGCAGGGAACTGGATATAGGGACGGCGTTTGATGCCATGGAGAGCCAATCGCATCCTTTTCACCTTGATGTCGCGCAGCCAGCGCAGCGAAATCGTCTAATGCTAAATGCCATTATGCTGGGCGGCGGGTTCGTTGGAATGCCGATCGAGTGGTGGCATTTTGAATTACCCGCAGCGACAACATATCCTCTGCTCCCCGATCACTTCTCCTGTGTGAAACGTAAAAATGTTAGTTAATTTAAACGATGGAAATGACCCGATAATATCGTGATTATTAGCGAATAAAATGCCAGTCTCCGACATGTCTATTTCGGAGGCTGCTATACATGTGAGGAGGTATTCACTAAAATAGGCAGCCGCGCTTTTCGTATTCAGTGCTGCTCTAGCCAATATCACCCGTGTCTGTGTGCCATCCTCCTGGCTGGACGCCAACGTATTTTTTTGTTTTACCTTGCCTACGCGCCATTACACTTGAGCAGCAACCCATGCTGTGGCATTGGGATTGATTCAACCGTGCTGCTATATAGCGCGTAATTGCCCATATCCGCTCACATTCCCAGCCCGCTGTGCAGAAAATCTCAAGTAGCGATAATGAACTAGATTTTATTAAATTGCCGTGTTGGGTACATGAGACTACCGGGAGTTTATTGATCTAACACAACGGGGACACCTGCATGCGTCTTGAAGCAATGCCATCGCTAATAAGTACAGATATTGCTTCATTCTGCCGGAACATCAAAAGCGCCTGTGACCCAGCAAGCTTAACGGCATCCCACCGCATTGGACACAATGAAATAAGTGTTTTTTGCAATTAGATTGCAATAGTTTCTTGTATTTTTTGCTAGCGATAAAAAAAGTATTGTTCACCCTGTCGCCGCGAAAGGATGCAAATTCAGTAACGAAACAGGAAAAAATCAACAAAGTCTTTTCTGTAAACATACGATTAATTGTAAAGCGCCCTGTTAATACAGAGCGGCTGCCGAAAGACGTTTCCGTCTAAGAACGCCGTGAGGTCTTTCTTGTGCGTTTTTCTTTGATCATAACATTATCGTCAGAAAGACAGCTTAAAAACGCCTTATTTTAATCCACCGGGAGGCAGAATGTATCTATATTAAACTCTTCGTTTAGTTTCAGCCCGCAAAAATTTATTTTTGACCGTGTGAGAAGTTTCGGACAGGTCCACTTTACCTGTTCAACTTAAATCTCATGCTGATCAATTCAGTTAACATTATTCATTTCACATAAGTCAATTTCTATGCGCAAAGTGATGGGATATATCTCTGCCTTAAGTTTAGTCACCTCATTAGTTAGCTACAATAAGTGGTCGAGGAATAAGGAGGCAGAAGCTGCCCCCAACCTTAATCAACCACACCACACCGCATCGACTGAATCAGGTCGTCGCAAAAACGCGCGATCCCCCTCGCTGAACCAACAAATGCACTCATCGGAGATGCCAATGTTATTTGAGGAGAATAACGCCAGCGATAAGCAGGCGGCAGGTGAAACGCGGGTACACTTACCCTTATCGGAAAGTCAAATCTCGAGCGGCTCATTAGATTTACTTTATCCTCTGTATGAAGACGATAGACGCATAGTGTTTAATCAGCTCGGCTTACGTCGCAGCGAGAATCGCAATATCCTTAATCTTGGTCTCGGACAGCGGCATTACGGCGCAGGCTGGCTTGCGGGTTACAACGCTTTTTACGACGCGCAACTCTCGGATAGCCCGCATCAACGCCTCGGATTGGGTGTCGAGTATCGTCGCGACTCTCTCCATCTCGCCGTTAATGGTTATTACGGCCTTACCGGCTGGCGTGCTGCAGACGCCATGTCGGGACGCGATGAGCGCGTATCCATGGCTACGACATTCGTGCGCAATGCTGGCTCCCCTCAATGCCGCAACTTAGCGGAAAACTCAAATTTGAAAACTATTTTGGAGAGGGCGTCGCTTTCGGCAAGCATGCTTCTCACGGCCGCAATCCTTATGCCTTGACACTGGGTATAGGCTAAACGCCGGTGCCATTAATCACCTTCGGTCTTGATAACATCTTTTATCGTCACTGCGGAAGTAACACCACTTTCGGGCTGTCGCTAAATTACCAACTCGGCGTTCCATTAGCCCAACAATTGGACCCTGGAAATGTAGCAACCAAAGGCAAAGTGGCCGATAGCCGTTATCGTTTGGTGGAACGCAATAATAAAATTGTTTTGGATTACCGGCAGACAAGCCAGCAGCCTGAGTTTGTACTTCCACCGACGATTGAGAGGTATCCTGGAGAAACGAAACTGCTCAAATACAGCTTCCATGGTACTTTTAAAATGAAATCAATTAAATGGGATGACCACGCGCTACGCGCCAGTGGAGGGAATATAAGACAATTAGGCGCACAGGCATACGCCATCCATTTTCCCCATCATCAGCCTGCAGGGATTAATCAGATGATGATCTTGGCCGTAGCTAATGATGATCACGGCAATACCTCAAACCGCAGTGAGATAACCGTGTCTGTGTTGCCATTACAGCAGGTTACCCAGCTTAAAGGCGATGACGAGGTTTCTCAAAGGCAGCAAAACAATAGTGGCCAGTCTTCTCATGACCAACCTCAGTCCAGCAGTAGCGATTCCTCCCACCAAAAGCAGCAGGCAGACAACAACCGCACAAACACACCAACGCATCCGGGCAAGGAGGACACTAACGAAGGTCAGTCCCCTCACAACAATAGCGGCGCCAAATCTATGCCTGGGCCTGCAAACAATATCCACGCGCAAACCGACACGACACATCAAAGGGAAAATGAGAACGGACCTCCGCAAACAGATGAGCACGCTCAAGACCAACACCAATCCAACGGCGGGCATTCCTCAAACCACGAGCCGCAAAGCAGCTTTTCAACAAATTCAATACCATCGATGGATCTGAACTCATCTACTCATAGAGCGTCTGACATTACGGTTAACGGGGCTCCGCCACCGCAAGAAATGGGTACAAATCCCCCCCGCGTAGACGCTAGTTCGCTAAAAGATGGGAGCAGAAAATTAAGAAAATTAGCACAAGTAGAGAGTAACAACGGGGTGGAACGTTGGATGCCTTTAACGGTGACTGAAGCAGAGAAAGAAGAGAGTGCAAGAATAACAGAAAAAGTAAAAGCTGAGGAAAAAAATAATGGTACGTCGGACATTGGTAAAATATTACAGCGTAGGGTGGTAGTAGAGCTATCAGAGCCTTCTTCCGACGAAGACGATGATAGCGTAGATTTCAATTTGACAGATGGCACATTACCAAAGTAAACGTCAGGCCGGGACCCTGACTCGAAAATAAAACGGCCTCTTACCAGCCGCCAGCATCTGGGCGGCGTGGACAGAAATTTGATTTTCTTAACTGATACTTGCTAAAGGGTTAACCTAATTTAACATAATCTTC